>NZ_JAPCIN010000013.1:0-49090 GCF_025910025.1 Priestia sp. JV24 | reverse complement strand
CGGTATGACCAAATACCCTTCTTTCCAAGCTGGGAGAGGCTAAAGGATGTTTTTATTTATTTTATGAAAGAAAGAGTAAATATCTTTATTGCCTGTCTAAATGATAATAGTGATTCAGAAGGAAACAATACCGGATTGAAGAAGAAAAACAGTTGGTTTCAATAAACTTATTGCTTTCAAACAAAAAAGTAGAGAGGTGTTTATAAATTGTATAGAGGTCGAGATATGACTAGATTGTCAATGATTTCAAAAAAAGAATGGAAAGATGATGAACTTACTTACTTTCATCATTCACTTCAACAGATAACTCCCTATTTAAATGAAGAAGGTCGAAAAATTCATCGTCAAATTATAGAGGAAATCGAATCTAGAGGTGGACTTCCCTGTATTGATTCGAACTGCACACATGATAAGGATATTAAATCTAAAGGGTGAACTTAATACATTGAAGGATAGGGAAATCCCTAAATATAAGGTTCATCTGAAAATGGTAATATTTTCAACATGTTAAGAAAGGCTTGTTTATGATATAAAAATACAATCAATGTAAGTAATATTATCGGAAATATAAATAATTTTTGGGCTGGGTGTGAGTCTCCGGTTACTTGGTAGAGCATGGTCCAAAAGTGGTGAATAGCCCACGCAGAATCTGCAATAGACATCCCAACTTGAGTGAGTAGGATTCCGGTAATCTGGTTGTTCGGGTCGGCGTAGATAGAGGTGCCACTTCGTCCGACCCAGCCAAATTGGCCGATGTGCGCATAGTCACCGCGGTAAGTTCACACCGTCATCCCCATATCCCAGCCACCGTAACGCCCTTGTCCATTGGAAAAAGGAAGCTTAAGGGCTACCAATATAGCCTTTAAGTTTCTTTTCTATTCCGATAAAAACCATTACGGTAACTAACCTAATCCTGCTTACGATATACAACTCAAAAGGGAATTATTTAAGCTTATTTCTTATTTTAAGATCTTATCTAATCTTTCAGCCTAGGAAAGTTAGGCTATAGGGGAAAGACTAATTTTATCTACTATACATTTGGAGTTTAACAATCCACATCTTAGTTCCTTGAAAGCAGATAATTTAACTCAATTTATACGACCTTTACCCTGTATCTGTATGAGATTGTTTTTAATTAGCTGGTGAAGGATATATCTATTAGTTGAACAACCTATTTTATAGGGGGAGAGGAGGAGAAAATAGTGAAAGAAATTAAAGTAGCAGAAAATAGTGGTCAGGCAAATAAGTTGATTGAAGATCTTTTTACCACTGGTTTTAGTAAAAGTGAAGTTTACTTGTTGGCCTATAATAAAGAGCGTTCGGAATATTTAACAGATATAACAAATACAAAAGAATATCGAACTTCTGAACAAGGGATTTTTACGTCTACTGTTGATAAGTTATTTTCTCGTGAAGATGAACTCCGTTCTAAAATGACTTCGTTAGGGTTAACAAAAGAAGAAACTGAACGATGTATAGGTGAAATGAAGCAAGAACGTATAGTAATTATTGCAAAGAAAAGTATTTAATAGTTTGCGGATGGAATAAATGTTAAAGAAACTAAGTGATCGAGAAGAATGAACCTTATTGGTATGTTGCTGTCTATATATGGTTTGCTCTATTATTAGAAAAGTATATAATTCTAAAAAAGCTATACAAACTCTCTTTACCTGTTAATTATAGAGAGTTTGTATAGCTTTTTTACTGATATTATTCGTTAGTAGTAAAATCATCTGTTTTTAATGCAAAAACTAGTATACGGCCCCAATTTAATTCTTTTAAATAGTGTTGAACTTCCTCATCTGATAATCCCAAAGAGTAAAGCTTAGAGTGTAGTTCATCTTTGTAAAAATGAAATGAATTTGCTATTGGATTGTTATCCCTTAATTCGGATACACCAATATCGTTTATATTCAACGCACTTGTCAATTCTTCAGTACGATCTTTTTCATGGGCTAATAAGTAGATATTATCTTTTCTGAATCCTAGACTTAAAAATTGTTCAATAGCCTCTTTTACTTCATAGCCGTCCTTTACTACTCTTATTTTCTTCATTAAAAAACCTCCTTAATCATAGGCTATTTAATGGAAGTTTATAATATGAATAACTTGCTACCTTCTTAGAACATCTTAACTACGCTTTAGATATTTTAGACTAAGGTATGAAGCCCATGAATATGTTTGTTGGCTCTAAAATAATACATATGATTATGATGAAAGCAATATCTGTCCAAGATACAACTGAAGTGTTTTACAATTGTATTAACATAGTCAATAATATGAACTGATGATTCATTGTTTCTTTTCATTATAATATTGCACAGGGAACATAGATCCTTCTGAGACCATTTTATTATCTTCAATGTCCAGAGGGTCTGGATGACCTGCTTTGTGTATGGGAAATGAGGCCAATTTTTTGGTCGATGATTCATATGAAATAACTTTTTTTACACTTCGAACAAACCCTTTTACCTTATCTAAGTTTGATTTATCCTTCAATAAATAAGTTGTAATTCCTACGCTTACTGTTGAAATAGCAAGACCAGAAATAAGTGTTTTTTGTCGCATTCTACTTACTCCTCCTTAGTTTTATTTTGAAACCATTTTCCTTATGTGATAGCTTAATAAACCTGTATTTTTAGGTATCATTTGCAAGCTTCAAGGCTATCTATTAAATTTTAAAAGCAGATCGTTCAATTTAACTTGTAGATTATCTCGTAATTATATCTAATTCAAACTCAAATGTTTTTTCGCAAAAACCAATTAATCATGTATTTTTTCTTGTTTAAGGTCTCTTCTCTCATTTTATTTATCTTTATAATCGAATCGAAAATTCCATAAGCATAGGTTTGAGATCATCTTCGTTAGGATAAAAGTAAATAAACTATTTCACCTATAGGAGGAGATGTATATGGATTTATATGGTCGGAACAGGGAGGTATTAAAATGACAGAGTCAAGAAAGAAATCCCCCCATCCTCAAGAGACCAAAAGAAGGGATCATGCTGAGCAATATCCTACGGAGAATAAAACTCTATTTGATCAATTTAAAACTGAAGAGACAGTTGATCCAATACCAACTGAAGAGTTAAAGATAGAAAAGCAAGATGAAAGAAATAGGAAGAAAACTAAAAATGAATCCTCCACTGAAAATAAATATAAGAGAAATTAATATTAAATCAATAGCATGAAAAAGTAGATATTCTAATTGATTATTACACTAAGTTATTAAAAAGTACTTGAAAGGAGTGGTAAGAATGGGAAAAACAGAACTACAGCCGGTTTTTGTTTATTTACATCCAGATGTATTAGCGCAAGGTGGTATTTATTTTATCGGACTAAATAAACGAGACAGGGAGCTTCCTCCGGCGAGTATTGAACATTTACGTTTAGATATGGCTAAACAATATTTCCCTTGGGATCCTGAGGCTCATCTTGTTGTAGAAGAAGGAAGATTCCAATGGGATGCTGTAAAAAAAGACTATATAGAAATCGTCGCCTAATAAAAATCTCGACATGGTAAAATGTCGAGATTTTTCATTTAGATAGTTTATTGTAGATAATAGGCAGAAATATACGCTGCGCCTCATATAATATTTAGAAACAAAATTAAATAGCCCATCCATAAACAATTGCAGAGATCACAATAAATCAAATCATTCTTTATAATAGATGGGTGAACAACACTCCTACAATAAAGACAAGTTGGTTTAGTTTCAATGAGTCCTTCCATACTATGCGGGTTAACGTAATGTGCGTTATTGATACAAGAAGAGGGAACACTCTATGATGAGCGTTCCTTTTCTCTAATCTCAATTCTCTTTAAAATACTTGTCCATTCTTTGCTTTAAATCTTCATAATTTTCATCGGTGGCTCGTTCGAGACCATATGTAAGAACATCTTTCGCTTTCTTTTTCTCATTAGCCATTAGATAAAAATCACATACTCTTTCATAAAATACATCTTCCTCATTCAAAGCCATCTCAGCTGCTGTATTCCAATCTATAATCTGTTCATAATGAGGAATACCTATATTTATTACATTTTGAACAAATTTACTAAACTCTTTTTTATCTGACTTTTTATTGTAAAGTGTAAAATGTTCTTCATTACCTTCTAACCAATTAGGAATATTCCAATCTGCGCTGGCAACAACTACATTATTAGCTTTAGCTAACTGAGTACCCCAAGTTTGCTCATACCATTTCCCATATTCATTTGACGATACATCCCACATAGTCCAAAAAATGCATTCATCTTGGGAGCTATACGGACTAATACAAAAAGATAAACTTAAACTGAAATGCCCTGTCTTTCTAGAGAATTTAGGTGTGCTTTTGGCATATTTGAAGCCCAAAGGCTCTAAGAGAGGAAGGAGATCAGTTTTAATATGAAAATTAAGTAAGTCTTTTGGCTTCATAATTTCTCCTCGATTGGATGCTAAAGTTGATTGCCATTAGGTAGCAGCATGTAGCTAAAATATTCTTGAAAAACACCCGTTCCTTTGAGGCTGTTCTTAACAGTGGTAAAATGCTTTTCTACTGCGTTACTATAAGTCGGATTTCTGGATGGAGTTCGTCCGGAAAGGTAAATAAGTTCTATAAATGGATCTTCTTTGTTCAAATTGAAGGATTTATTAATCAGTGATTCACCGAACTCTTTCGTTTTATCGTAATCTTCTCCAAAGTATTCTGGAAACAACTCAATCATAAAACCAAAAACAGCATTAAAAAATGCATCTTCTTTAAAATGAATGATTCCATAATGATAAAGTTCCTGTAGCAATTCTTCATAGTCATCATAATCACTTTCTTGTACTTTACTCGTGTTTTCTACGCCCCATTCTACACCTAAATACCAACACAAAAAGCTAAGTTTGAGAAAAACCTTTAAGTCCTGGGAATTTTCTTTCCAAGTATGATATAACTTATCCCTTGCTGCGTTCCAATCAGATTCTTTTTCCAACTGATCGGTATCTTTCAGTTCCCAGTTTTTCATAGATTACCTCCAATTTTCTTTTAGTCTCCTACTATAGATATTTTTTGGATTTCATGACTACTTAATATTTTTATTAATTCGCTCAATGCCGGATCATAATCTCCTGGGATAAATATTTTTATGTTCTCTAAATCCTTTATAAATTTATCAATTTCGTCTCGATCAAATTCTACATTAGTCAAATAGTAATCTCTAATTTTTCTTAAATACAAATAACTTCTCCAGTTATTATTTGTGTGAAATAGAGCATCATGTAATGACTCCTCAATTTCTTTAAAATCAAGATACCGATCTTCTTTACCGTACATCTCAATATCAAGTCCCATGTGCTTCCCTCGCTTTCTAATTAATTTATCCAACTAAAGTAATTATATCGCTTTATAGATAAGTATCCTCTAATTAAATTTAATAAGGATAGCCATAATAAAAAGTTCGCAAAAGTATACTTTTACGAACTGTGGGTTTGTATGAAAAATTTATTATTCTCGACGTTCGTTCAAATTTAAAAACATTTTAAGAACGTTCTTTAAAATTCACGTAGTTTTATGAACGTTCTTAGCAAAGTAATAGATTAAAAAGTCTACTTCCTATAATCAAACTTATGGAAACTAGAAAAATAAAAATTACAACCCTACTCATTTCTAAGTTAGGGTTGTAATTTTTATTTATACATGTAACTGCTGATTAACCAATCTCTTTACTTTCTCATAAGCTTTGACCTCACCTTGGTAAAAACATGCACTGTTCCAGTCTTCTCTTTTCTCCGCATCCTTTCTCCACGCATCAGATTGTTCCAGTAACTTATCAATGTATTCAATAAATTTCTTTCGTTCCATTTAATCACCTTCTTTTATCAAATTTGGAAATATTTTTAAGTTATTTCGATAAGTAATATTTCTAGAATTTAGTGAGAATACCTGTTGAAATTTGATATAATCTCCAGGACTTTTAGGAATAAAAGAAATGACCTCCAGTAATGAAAGTCATTTCTTTTATTTTATTACCTGTTTATGCTCATTTTAATGAGTTATTTTAATTCTTTTTGATTTTAAAAACATTACTTATGTTAATTTAAAGAAAAATAAAAAAAGCTGCCAATACAGCTAGGCAGCCCTTCCTTAAATATCCCTAATTATTCTCTCTGCTATAAACCATAGAGGAGATATACTTATTTCTTTTGCTTGTTTGTTGATTTCTCATTATTCTTCCCTTTTTCAGAAGTAGTAATATCCGCATCTTCAACATGACTTTCTGGTTTCTGATTGTTTACTGAGGCTGTAACCTCTTCAATCTCTTTGATAACAGGAGAAGTTGTCACTTTAAGTTGAGCTTCTTGTTTCTTGTTGGGTGAAAGTTTAACTTTTTCCTCTTTTGGAGCATCAGAGGCAATTGCGGCAGCAACTTCTTGGTAACTTTGGTCTACGTAATTATCCATGTTTTGATAGATTTCAGAGTCAGCAAGTTCAGGAATTGCGGGAAGTTCTGACTGTTCAATTTTTGCTTCTTCCTTTAGAACAGTATCTTTCATCTCTTTAATCTCTTGAATTTTACGCTTACCAATGATGACTTCTTCCACAACTACAGGCCTCTTGGTTACTTCAATTCGCTCCTCCATAATAGGAATACGAATGATCTCGTTCTCTGTCAATGGGCTACCATCATACTGACAGTCTATGACCGGGCGACGTTCTACGTAGATTTCCTCACGCATAACTGGAACCTTGATAGTTCGTAGTTCTTCTACAATTCCCTTACGAAGTTGTATTTCCCCAGTCTGAACTCGCTCTTTCCTTACATTAAGTTGCTCTTCACGAAGTAGCACTGACCTATGCCCCTCTGTCTCGTATGGCAACTCCCTAACCGTAGTATATGAAGGAATTGTTTGAGTTTCATCCACATCAATTAGGATAAGGATTTTCCCTTCTTTTACATCCATTTCACACTGTTTTGCAGTAAAGTTTTGAATGCCCATTCTAATAAGTTTTGAAGTTAGGCCACCAGCTTGGGTAGTAGTAGCCATTCCACCTGTCATTATGGTAAGAAAGCTATCCATCATCACACCTGCCAACGAACTTACAGCTGACGTTCCAGCTTCTATCATTACATTCGTCTCGGCTCCTAACTGTAGAGTTTTACTTCTATCCTTTGCTACTACCAATATATCTGTTTCACGATATCCCTGACTTTTTAACCCCTTAATTGCATGTATTGCTTCTTGCTCCGAATGAAAAGTCCCTACAACTCGTTTTCTCGCTTCCATTTTCCCATCTCCTTAAATTTTAATTAAACGAAAACTTCTTTTCACATTTAATTCCATCCTTATTGTGTATATCATGTACCCAGTGGGCTTCTATTTAAAACTTAATACGGATGACTATGTAAATGACACCTAAATCATAAAATGTAGAAAGATGAAGTAGAGGCAATATCCATATTCGGGAAAACTTTAGAGTTTTTATTGAAAAAGAACATTCGTTCGTATATAATATGAAAAAGGAAAAACCTCATATTTTTCCTTAATTGAAACATATAGGATATTTAATACAAAGATAATTTACAATTAGTTTTCATGGAGGAGAAAAAGCGATGAATTCTACATACCATCATTTAAAAGATACAAAAAAAGAAGAAGGGCAAAAAGAATTACTTGAGAGAAACCTAGAAGCTCATAGAAGTAGAAGATGGGTAACCAACTCCATTTACGCTATGTCCCTGCTTGTAGTTGTACTTTGTTTCTATTTTCATGTACCAAAGGCTGCAATTATTACTCTAATCTTATTTTTGATATGTGCAACTAGCGAAATACTGTATAGAGCGTTAGATAAAAAGATAGAACTACGGTTAAAACGGATTAAACAGGAGAAAAGAAAGATCATATTTAAAGGAAATAAATCCTAACAGCTTTTCTACAAATTCCTTTCTGCTATACAGATTTGAAATTATTTTTCACATGGGAACGAAGAAGAAAGAGTTAGCTTCATTATAGAATGAAGTAAAAAAGCAGTCCTTTAACTATTAAAAGACTGCTTTCTTACTATATAGAAGAGAAAGAGTAGCAAAAAATCATCCTTGATAAAGTTTACGACTATGCTGAATTTCCGGATAAAGTTAGTGGCCGTTGCGATAACTGCAACTCAGCTTACTTCAAAATTTCTGTAAAGGATGGCGTATTCTTACGTGAATGTCGAGAATGCGGGATGAAGAAGAGTATTTAAGCATAGATGATACGGAAAAAGGAGGGGTAAATACCTTCTCTTTTTTGGTTAGACTGTGTTTTAACCCTTTTTCTAATTTGTCCTGTTATAACTTTTCTCTTAGCATAGAAATTTCATCAATCAAATCCTTTATTAATCGTCCCAATCCTGCTAATTGCTCATCTTTGCGATCATAATCATCAATTTTCATAGATAATTCTAAAATACGACAGGTCTCTTCAACTGTCAGACCATGATCTCTTGCAAGAGTTTTTACTGTATCAAGAAATTTAACAGCATCATTATCAAAATAATGTTTTCGGGGTATTTGATTGAATAATGTTCCCATTTTCTCTCTCCTTAAAAGCTTAATATTAGTAAATTGTACAAATGAATCAGTGACAGATTTGTAGGTAGTACAGGCTGAGAGATTATATTTATTGCAAAGACTTATTTTTAAAACTTGAGGCATTCGATTTACAATATTATTGCTACCAATCTGCACGGATTTATGTAATAACCCCCTAGAAGTACGGAAATTATATATTAGCAACATTGAGAATTGGACTGTATTACTTTATAAACTGTTAATCGGAAATAGACACTCCGCAACATCATTTTTCGGTGAATTAACAATTGTAGATACAGGGTATGATTTCATCTTTTGAGCAGGAAAAGGAATTAGCAGAGATTTAAGATACTCTATATCATACATCTTAGAGTCCATCCATACATCATATGCATTTTCTTCAAGAATTACAGGCATTCTATTATGAACTTCTTGCGTGATTTCATTTGGGATTGTGGTTATAATTGTACACGAATAAAGGGGATCACCATTTTTATCCCATTCATCCCAAAGTCCAGCAAATGCGAATGGCCGGTCATCTTCCATAACAAATCGAAAAGGCTGCTTATTTTTCCCTTCTTTTTTTATTTAATGTTTTTTTAACTCTCTTTAGAACTTAAGGTATACAATTTACAATGCTGCTACCACTGATGCGCATTACTTTATATCCTCGTTTCCTCAAAAAAGCACCTTTCTTTCAATTATATGATTTTTTCCCTATTAAAGAATGATACCGTTTTCCACCGCATTCAATCGCAAGCCTATCTACGGCAAGGCTGAGTCTTTATGAATCAAATTTTGTTTATGCTCGGACAGAATAGCCATTTATAACTAATTACTGACACGAAGGTCTTTCAAAAGTTAGTTGGGCTGTGATATGTCAAATATTCTGCTTTCTATCCAACAACAAGAAGACTACCTTCCATTGGTAGTCTTCCTGCTACTATAATTCCTTTACCTTATATGCAAAAGGTCACTTACTGCGTCCTTTAGTTTTCCATAGGTTCTTATTTTACTGAAGTCTATACCCAATTGAACGGCTGTTAAAGCGATCTCTGGACGGATACCTGTGATCGTTGTATCGATTCCTAGCAATTCTAACATGGTTACCACTTGAAACAATTCATTCGTCATCATTGTATCAATGGAAGGTACGCCTGATAAATCAATTATTAGGCAAGACAATTCAAGGTCTTTTGCCTGCACCATAATTTTTTCTACAAAGTTATTGCTCTTATAGTCATCAATCTGACCAATTATGGGAAGGACACCAACTGTATCTGAAATACTGATAACTGGTGTACTAAGTTCCGAAATTAGCATTTTTTGAGCATATATTTGCGCCTCTGCTACTTGCCCATAATACATGGTAAAAAGTTCAATCATCCGATCAAATGCTTCGTTTAAAGTTCTATTCCATAAAAGAATATCTCTTTGCGTAATACTAGACTGATGGAGATCTACAAATACTTCAACCCTTTTAAGAAAAATGAAACGGAATTTTTTAAAATGCTGGATACTTTGATACAGAGGATTCCCTAAGCGAGCTCGTTTGGTTGCAATCTCTTGGGCCCAACCACTAAGATTTTTAAAAGATCCATCCTTTAGGACCTTTACTATCGTACGGGTAAAATAGTGATTTTGTTCTCGAAGGTATTCAGTTACCTCTAAAGAAGCATCAGCTGTATAAACAGAATTCTCTTCTATCTCTCGAGAATCTAACCACTCTTGAGCCATTTCATTCACATGTTGTAATAAAAAATCATGTAATTCTTGAGTCATTTTATCCATAGTGTTTTCCCCTTTGGTGATAGATAACTTTACCTTTCCCTTTTATTGAGTATAGAAAACCTAACTACTATTCAAAACATTGATACTCACTTTAAGATATGGTGCATTCATCCAATAAAGCGTTTCTGGGGTACCTCTTTATTTTTATCGATGAATTATTTGAGTTAAAAAATAAAATGAGGTTAAGTAAGCTACTTAATATTGGCTTTGATTCTAAAAAAAGAGCTACTCATCTGAGTAGCTTTTCTAAAAAACAAACATTTAAGGGAATATAAGGGATTTAGGTTCCTATTATCTTAGTCTGCTCAAAAACCTGAATTTTATTCTTCTCCTATTTATTGAACGTTTCGTTATTATTTGATGTCAAAGGACTCTCTTGATTTTTAATATTTACTTCTTCCTTCTTTAAAGTTTCCGATATCTTTTCATTTTTTTCTTTTCGTCGTTTACCTACAACTACTTCTTCTGTTACCACAGGCTCTTTTGATACGGTCACTTTCTCTTCTTCAAGGGGAATACGAACTGTCTCTTCATCTTCTCTAATCTGCGTATTGGTTCTTTTATCAGATACAGGACGACGTTCTACGTAAACTTCATCATGCTCGACAGGGATATTAACTGTTTCTTCTTTTTGAAGAACGTCCTTATCGACTTGAACTTCTCCTGTTTGGACTCGTTCTTTATCTACGTTTAATTGTTCTTCTTTTAGCTCAATATGTTCTTCTGCATTTTCAGGAACATTTCTTTCATGCTCACGATGTTCTCCATATAATGATTTATCATAAACAGAGTCACCTTTCGCAAAAGCAGAATTCTCTCTATTTCCTAAGAAAGAATTTGTTTTTGTCTCTCTATTAGCTCTTACTAACAATAATACTTTTCCTTTTTGTAGATCATCTGCATAAGGTCCTGCTTCTGTAAGAGGGACACCTAAGTTAATTAAACGCTTTTCTACTTTTGCTTTATCTTTATGAGTCTCTTGATGATGATTTGGTGAAAACATATGTTTAATTTTATCCATAATTGACTCATCATGATGAGTTTGTTCTGTGGTTTCAATCTTCTTTACGTCAATTCCTTCTTTGCTCTCTACTTCCAAATATTCCTCTTTATCGATATCTTTGCTGGTTACCAGAGAAAGATCCTTCTCCTGAAATCCTTGTGTTTTTAAGTTTTGAATAGCTGTGATAATAGCTTCTTCATTATCATACGTACCTATTACATTTTTTGTCATGAGTAGTTCCTCCTCCTAATATAGAAAATGGTTTATATAAATGGATTCATTTATGCTATTTGTAATACCCCAGGTTCTTTTTCTAAAACATTCAAAAAATTAGCCAATCCTTGTTTAAATGGAAGTGAGCTGGGAATATAACTCACAAGTCAAAAAAATCATAAGGAGGAAACAAACATGGAAAAGAATAAGGAAAATGAAAAAATGAGTAGAGAAGAAGCTGGACGAAAAGGTGGAGAAACTACATCTAAAAATCATGATAAGGAGTTTTTCCAGGAGATTGGAGAAAAGGGTGGAAAGGCTACATCTAAGAACCAAAGCAAAGAGTTTTTTCGAGAAATTGGTGAAAAAGGCGGAAAAGCTAGCAATAAAAATTCTAACAATTAAAATCTCTACAAAATAGCTTAGCTAGGTACTGATTTATACGCATAGGGTCTTCAAAAAATACGATGACATGGAGGAATTGAGACATGACAAAAAAATTAGCTATGCATGAGACGCTAGAAGTCCATGAAATCTTAACGCTTAAAACATCATGTGTAACGAAAGGTACAGCGATGTTGGAGCTGGTAGAGGATGAAAAATTAAAAAAGATTCTTGAAGAAGACGTGGAAACGTCTACTAAGGCAATTGATGAATTACAAAAAATTTTAAAGAAAGCTCAATAACAGGAGGGGTCGAGGAATGGCTACTAAAAGTACGCTTAACAAAACATTAGATGATCTTGCTATCGCAACAGATTTATTATTATCAGCGAAAAATGGTGTACGAACGTATGCGGTAGCGCTTACAGAAACGGCAACACCAGAAGTGCGCAAAGTATTAAAAAAACAATTAGATGAAGCGATCGATCTTCATGAAAAAATCGCTCAATACATGATTGATAATGAAATGTATCATGCCTACGATGTTGAAGAACAAGTAAATCACGATTTGAAAAAGGCAGATAAAGCATTAGATTTAGCAAAAGGTTAAATGGTAGGTAGGTTTGGAACGTCTCTTTACAAGAGAGTTCGAGCCGAATCATAAGGGTAAAAGCAAAAAAGCTATCCACTATATAAAGTGGATAGCTTTTTTGCTAATGAATATGTCTCATTATTATTGTTGAGGAAGATGTAAGGCTGTATCAGTTGCTTGCAAGTCTATCTTTAGCTGTTCTTGCATATTTTGAGGGTGATAGTACCCCTTTGACACCATATAATCCGTAATCTCTTGATGTGTATATAGAAAATAAGCCACCTAGGGATATCGAAAGTAGGTGGCTTATACTGTAAACTTAATATGGAGTACGCTTTTAAAAGTTAATTTCTGTAAAAAAGAGAGCTACCAGATATACCTGGGTTCGTCATTTCATAGGGATTTAAAATTAATTCCAGCTCCTCCTCAGTCAATACGTCATATTGCAAACATAGTTCTCGTACCGACTTTCCATTTAAAATAGCCTCTCTAGCAATTCGAGCCGCTACTTCATATCCGATATGTGGATTTACGGCTGTAATAATCCCTACACTTTTTTCTACATACTCTTTTAAACGTCCCTCGTTTGCTTCAATGCCTCTTAGACAATGTTCTGTGAAGACGTGAAATGCGTTATTCATAATACTGATTGACTGAAGCAAGTTAAACACAAGAACAGGCTCCATCACATTTAGTTCAAGTTGACCTGCTTCCGATGCCAGGCAAATTGTATGATCATTACCTATAACTTGAAAAGCTACTTGATTAATCATTTCAGGCATGACAGGATTGACCTTTCCAGGCATAATAGATGAACCAGGTTGACGAGCTGGTAATATAAGTTCAGCTAATCCAGCACGAGGACCAGATGCCATTAATCGGATATCATTCGCAATTTTAGACATATTAATCATGCAAACTTTTAAGCTAGCAGAGACTTCTGTATAAGCATCTGTATTTTGAGTCGCGTCTACAAGATGATTGGCCTTCTTAAGTGGTAAACCACTGATATTTGCTAGATATCTTACAACATTTTCGATATAACGTGGATCTGCATTTAAACCCGTCCCAACTGCAGTTGCTCCCATATTAACCTCATATAAATGTCCATAAGATTGCTTAATACGTTTCATATCGCGCTCAAGAACACGACTATATGATTCAAATTCTTGACCAAGACGGATTGGAACCGCATCCTGTAGGTGAGTACGTCCCATCTTTATAATAGAATCAAATTGTTCTGCCTTTTTCTGAAATACACTGTGCATATAATTCATTGTTTTCAGTAACTTATTTAACAGATTAAGCGTTGCAATATGGATAGCAGTTGGGAATACGTCGTTTGTTGATTGTGACATGTTTACATGACTATTAGGGCTTAAATCGGAATAAGAACCTTTCTTGTGACCAAGTAACTCTAAAGCTCTATTTGCAATAACCTCATTTGCATTCATATTCATTGAGGTCCCCGCACCACCCTGTATTGGATCAACAATAAATTGATTGTTTCTTTTCCCTTCAATAACCTCGTCTGCTGCTTCAATAATTGCATTACCCAACCCATCATATAACCTTTTTGTTTCCATGTTAGCAAGAGCAGCAGCCTTTTTAACGATTCCTAATGCTTTAATAAGCTCTGGGTGAATCTGATATCCTGTTATTGGGAAGTTTTCAACTGCGCGTAAAGTTTGAATCCCATAATAAGCATAAGTAGGAACTTCTTTTGTTCCTAAGAAATCTTTTTCAATTCTTACATTTTGTTTTTTTGGTATTTCTATATTTGCCATAACATTGTCTCCTTCTTTACATAAAAAGAAATTTTTTATGCTACGTCCGATTTTCTAATAGACTCTGTATAATGCTTTGCTTTTTCTTTATCGAATCCGCCTTCCCACTTAGACATCACAATAGCAGCTAATGCGTTACCTACTACGTTGACAGATGTACGAAGCATATCTAAAATACGATCAATACCAGCAATGAATGCCATGCCTTCTAGAGGTAATCCCATTGATCCCAGTGTTGTTAATACAACAACAAATGATGCTCCTGCAACACCTGCCATTCCCTTAGAAGTCAACATCAACACAAGTAAGAGTGTAATTTGTTCTATGAAAGATAAATGAATGCCATACATTTGTGCGATGAAAAGGGCAGCAATGGCTTGGTAAATGGATGATCCATCAAGGTTAAACGTATACCCTGTCGGAATAACAAATGATGTGACAGCTTTTGGACAACCAAAGTTCTCCATTTTAGTCATTAACCTTGGCAATACTGCTTCAGAGCTTGCAGTTGTAAACGCTAAAATTAACTCATCTTTTAAGATTTTTATAAGGACTAAAACATTCGTTCCAGCCATTTTTGCAATAATACCTAATACTACAAAAACAAAGAAAATCATGGTCAGATATATAACAAGTACTAACTTTCCTAAAGGAATTAATGAGCCGATTCCAAACTTCGCCACATTCAAACCAATTAAAGCAAATACGCCAAATGGGGCAAATTTCATAACTAAGTTTGTCATCCAAAACATGGATTCCAGTACGCCTTCAAAAAAGTTTAAAACTGGTTTGCCTTTTTCTCCAATTGCTGCAACTCCTAGGCCAAATAAGACTGAGAAAAAGATAATCGCTAATAAATTTCCTTCAGTCAGAGATTGGAATATATTGGTTGGGATAATATGAACGATTTGAGCTGCTACACCTGCACTCTCAGTTGTTTTAGATGTTTCTTCATATTTGGATATATCACCTTTCTCTAGGTTCCCCATCTCTATACCACTACCTGGATGGAATAAATTTGCGGCTAATAAGCCCACTGCTAATGCAATTGTAGTAACAATTTCAAAATAAAGAATGGTTTTTCCACCTAGTCTTCCTAACTTTTTAATATCACCTACACCAGCTATAGATACGATTAGTGCAGATACAACGATAGGAATAACAATCATTTTAATTAGGTGAAGAAAAATATCCCCTAAAGGTTGAAGAATCGCCATCACTGTATTATTTCCATAAAAAATAGCGCCTATAGCAATCCCGAACGCAAGTCCAATAAATATTTGTGTAGCTAATCCCAATTTCTTCATAGTTGTAACCCCTTTCAATTTCTGGTTCATTAAAACACTTAAAGAGAGCCTATGCTTAGGCTAGCGTCTATAAAAAAGACAATAATTAAAAATAAGTCCAATGTGTGAATAATCTTTAAAATAACTGGTAATCATATGATTTGAAATTAACTCCCCCCTTCAGTAAAGCGTTTTCAAAACCTTCATTGTAAAAATACACTTTTTCTGATCACCTTATATACCTGAGCATATAGTATCGTTCATAAAGAGATTTTCTATTATCCTTTTAACCTTTTTGAAATCCTGTTTATTGTCTAACATTCATATAAATGTAGTAACAGTCACTTCTATATTTATATGAATGTTAGACAAAATATCCTAATCTATTATTCCTTCATTTCAGATAAAGAAATATCTTCTTCTTTACCTAGTGTCTAGAGATAAGGTAGCAATAACCCTAGATATCTCTATAATTTGTTAAAATAATTAAGTCTCTTAAAGTGTTTTTCTTCGAACGAAATGATATCGCTTTCAAAAAATCTCAATCGTAATAACTACACATATCTTCTCCGAAAGCTAAAGGAATTTAGGATTTATTCCAGGTGTAACTTAATTAACGAAACTATAGCATTAAGTTGGGCTATCTCCTTTAATCTCTTCATACTGTAATCTCATTATAATAAACATACTTTTCTTGTATATAGGTAATGAATGGAATCAAAAAAATGAGGATAACGAAAAGTATATTTTTAATTTCATGTTCTCTTTTTGCGTACTTCAGTTACATTATATTTATATGTAACAGATAAATCAAGAAAATTATTATTCATTTCGCGTACATTTTATTTAGATAGGTCTCATAGAAGTGAATGATATTTTAATAACGAAGAACTGTTACTTAAATATTAACCTTTCGTTTATGTTCAATAAGGTTGAGTAATAGATACTTCAGTTTAAGTGAGGAAGCTAATCCCTAATCGCGCATATTCTAGATCCGTTTACTCCTGACCTACTGCAGTAAAGAAGCATATCTGCACTTTATTTTTAAATATTTTCCATAATAATAAGCGACCCTATATACCGTAAACAAAGTTAATAAGGTCGCTTATACTATATTTTGATTTATTATTTTTTTGTCTGTTTCTTTATAATAAAATATCTGTAATCTCATTAATCTTCTGACAGAATTTCGCTATCATTATTAATTTGATCGAATAAATAAGTAAGATAAGAATCTAGTTCAAATTGATTACCTTCAACAAAATCATATAGCATAGAATTATTTTCTTCTCTCATTTTTAGTCACTCCAATTTAAGTTTTTTCAATTTTTATACATGATGACTATGATTCTTTTTTTGACCCATCTTTCTTAAAAGAAAGCTTACAATTAATACTAAAATGATTGATCCAATAATTGCTGGGATGATTGCAAAACCGCCAATGACTGGCCCCCAACTTCCTAAGATAAGGCCGCCTAACCAAGAACCAATAAAGCCAGCGATAATATTACCAATAATACCTCCAGGAACGTCGCGTCCTGTAATTAAACCGGCGAGCCACCCAATAATTCCACCTACAATTAGCATCCATAGAATCTCCATTAATATTTCCCTCCTTCTAAATTGTTTAGTTAACTTTACCCCTCACTAGAACTCATTAATCTTGTTATTTTTTTCCTGATTAGAGCTTTTCTCGTATATAAAAGGACACCCTCTCATTTCTCGACTGTTTCATGAAAAAGATAAACGATTAAGACAGCCCTCAGCATATAAAAAACCAGCACCTCCTATATAACCATCTACCCCTTACCTACTGCAGTAAGAGCTCCTTGTTATTTTTTGAGTAGACAGGTAAGTTTACTGCAGTAGCTGCATCATAGTATCTAAAGAATTACGACTTGATTACTAATCAGTATCTATTTCAGTATCGTTGCCGCGTTAATATACGTTGTGAATGTACAGTTTTAATTAGCTACTTTTCCTTTGTTAATCCGGATTACACGTTATCTTTCCATATCTCAATGCATCATAGATAGCTCGCCCATCGCTTAAACTCGTTTCTGAATATTCAAAGGGTAAGAGCGAGAAAACAATATAATAAATAGAGAAATAAACAAATTGGTAAGAGAAGAGATTCTTTGAGAGAACACCCCACATAATTAAACCATATACAAAAAGGATAGACGCTAAATTAGCTATGGTACCTCCAGCATAAACACAAGCATGAGTAAACCGATTATCATACTTTAATTTTTCGTAAATACAAAAGGAGTGCAAAAAATAAATAGATTTTATTTTAATTTTTTTCCACCTAAAAATCGTTCTCCCTTGTCCAATGGTAAAATCGATCCTTCCACCTAAAATAATAGCCATAAGTGAGTGCCCCAGCTGGTGAATAACAGACACAAGTGGAATGACAATTAAAAAAGAAAATAATAATTTCGGCATATCACTCCATCCAAACATACCTGTCTCCCCTTCATGCTAAAATAGTCTTACATTTGATATTCCACATTTCCGTCTATCAAAACCGGTATTCTTATGAGGGCTATATAAGAGAACGGTGCGTTTCTATGTTTTGTTTTTATGGTTTCTATTAGGTTAACTAAATAATTAAACCCGACCTTCTTTATAATAAAAAGAGCTACCTCCAAATAGAAAAAGGTAGCTTGGCTCTACTCAAGAAAAAAATTACATACGTTAATCTGGTTTAAAAAATTTAAGTATTTTAATATGATAAAACACTTAAATAAAACGCTTTCATTTTTTTCTATTCACTTATTTCCTTTGTTACAATGAAATTATAAGGATTAGAGTAGAAGGGTAGATGGGAGATATGAGTACAAATCTATTGATAATTTAGGGGTTATATTTCTGACAACAGTAGCTATCACTATTTTAATTAAGATTTCGGAGGAAGATTAAACGATACTATAAAATAAAAAGCACCTCGTTCTATTGGCATTGGAGAGTGAGGTGACTTTTTTTGATTTTGAGTTATACTTTGCAAAAGTATAAGAAAGGTTAGGTCTACTAGTAATTATAACATATTAATTGAAAGGTTGTCATACAAATTTTATTGTAGAAGAGCACCTCTGTACTCAAAAAACAGGAGTGCTCTTTAGCATGATTATAATTATTTTTATCTTTTTGAATTCTTATATTAACCATCTTTTTCCTTTAAAAACTTTTTATCCTATAGAAGAATAATAGTTCTTACAATATAATGTTTTCCTCATTATGCATATCCGATATATGACTTCGTTGTCCTGGTTTCACAAATATCATAGATACCATTCCAATTATTACGGCAATGGCAGCAGCAGTAAACATAGCATTATACCCATGTGCCGCAACAAGACTTCCTGTTAGCGTAGGCGCAATAATAGTAGCCAGGTTTGCAATAAAATGAGTTACTCCCCCAAAAGTTCCTGCTTTATTGGGCTCTGTATCAAGAACAACTGTCCAATAGATCGAATTGGGTAGGTAATTAAAGGCATTACCTATACACATTAATAAAAGCACTGAGGCCGCGCTTCCAACCGTTGGGATTAGCATAAAACAAATAGCTGTAAAAAATAAGCAGACTACTGTGAACCAGGATCTAGCTATACGCAAAGTTCCTGTTTTCTCACGTAATTTATCCGAAATTTTCCCTCCTATTAATCCTGTAACAATAGCACCTACCCATGGAATCATACCTATATATGAAAGAGATGCTAAAGAATAATTAAATTCATCTTGCAGATATTTTGGAGTCCAAGTTAGTAATAGGATATTGACATACAAAAATGCAAAGTACCCAATAGCGTTCATTACTAATGTAGGGTTTTTAAAAAAATAATACCAAGGAACATTTTGGGGATTTGTATTATCTAATTGTAATTCACCTTTTATTAAATTATCTGTGCTTCGAATTTTTTGAAGTTCAATTTTTGAAACTCTCGGATGATCTTCAGGTAAATTTGTAAATATTTTTCTCCATATTAATACCCAAATAAAACCTAATAGGCCAAGAATAATAAATGTTATCTTCCAATTAGTGAATGTGAGAAGACCCACTACAATAGGTGCCGTGACCAATGCTCCAATTGGAGTTCCAACTAAGCCAAGTGCTACGGAAAAACCTTTTTCTTTTGGAGATACCCAATTTGCCATCGTTCGGTTCATTGTAGATAAAGTAGGTCCTTCAGCCAGACCAAACAAAACACGAAATACCGCAAAACCAGCTAATGCAGAACCCCCAAAGAACGTTGCACCTAAGTAACCAGCAAATATTGTCCCAATTTCAAATATAGACCATGTGGTGCCAGCAAGAATCCACATAAACTTAGGACCTTTCTTATCTGCCAACGCTCCTCCAAATAGTGCACCAAAAATATAACCATAGCCAAAATACCCCAAAATTGCCCCCCAACTTACTGGATTTAAGTTGAATTCTTGAATAATTTCAGCTTGAGCGTATGAAAGTGCTCCTCTATCTATGTAGTTTATGATTGTTATAATAACAATCATAAAAATAATAAAGTAGCGATAATTGTGTTTCATCAATTACTTCTCTCCTCTCTCATTTTTTCACTTTTCTTCCTGAGAAAGAAAGCTTCATAACAAATCACTAGAGATTTGTTATTTTCAAAAGGATAAGGAAATTAATATTTTATGTTCTATTTGCAAAGCCTGTTAAAAAATTTAAGAATACATGAACTCCTGCTTTAATAGTCATTCCTGATTTATCACGTAAGGGATCTAAACATACAATATCCATCGCTTGGACTAATGGGTGTGAACCAGCAATATATATCGCTTCGAACAATTCATCCGTTCTCATTCCTCCTGTAGTTCCTGCTGGTACACCAGGGGCATAAGCGATATCAAGAACATCCATATCTACTGTAAGATAAATGGCATCCACTTTCTTAGCTAAATCGTCTAAGGCTTTTTCAACTGTATTAGAGATTCCTGTTTTTCTAGCTTGAAGTAAGGTCACATAATTAACCTTGTGGGTATCTGCATACTCTTTGAGAGATTTAGAGTTATAAAACCCATGCAAGCCAATATTCCAAACGTTTTTGCCTTCAATTGTACCACTCTCAATCAAGTTTCGAATGGGTGTTCCATTTGATGGTCCGTTATCTTCTAAACTGCGTAAATCAAAATGTGTATCGAATTGAAGAATTCCTATACGTTGTTCTGGATGTGATGCTTTCCAGCCTTTTACTAACATAGCCGTAATCGAATGATCTCCCCCTAACATGATAGGGAGGGTATGGGGGTGATATTTCCTCATTGAAATCATTGCTTCTTTAATATACTGATGAGAAAGTGAAATATCTGTTACATGCTGTTTGACATCGCCTAAATCTAAAACCGATAAGGAGGTCAAATCCGTATCATATTCAATATGATACGGATTAAACGATTTCCATAGTTGTCTCATAGCAAGGGGTGTTTCACTTGCTCCTGAGGCACTAATAGAAGATCTCGAAAGAGGGACTCCCAAAATGGTTACATCTACAGCTTGAAAATCTATTTCATCTTGCCCTTCAAAAGTCTCGATCCAATCACTTACCTTAGGTTCAGTTGAACGCTGTCTTCCCCAATGAAAAGAGGGACGATTAAGTTGTGGGTACGGGTACGTCACGTAAAACCCCACCTTCTACAATCACTTGTCCTTCTTTAATCACAGTATCTACAAGGTTTACTGCATAGTTATATTGCAACGTTTGATAATTTGGTGCATCAAATAAAACAAGGTCCCCTTTCTTTCCTACTTCGATACTCCCAACTTCATCAGCTCTTCCAATGGCATGAGCTGCATTAATTGTACATGCTGTTAGGACTTCGGCTGGCGTCATCTTCATCGTAAGACAAGCTAGATTCATAATAAAAGGTAATGATTCAGTAGGTGATGACCCTGGGTTACGATCAGTTGAAAGGGCAACCGGAACTCCAGCTTCAATCATCTTTCTTGCATTCGCAGGCTTCTCCATTAAAAAGAACGCTGTACCTGGCAACAAGACTGCAATAACACCACTTTTAGCCATTTGTTTAATACCTTCATCAGATACCTGTAATAAATGGTCGGCTGAAACAGCCCCTACTTTTGCTGCAAGTTCTGCACCGCCAAATTGAACAATTTCATCTGCATGTATTTTTGGCTTTAATCCGTAGACTTTTCCTGCCTCAAGAATTTGCTCCGACTGTTCAACTGTAAAAACTCCTTCTTCACAAAAAACATCGCAAAACTCAGCTAAATTTTCTTCTGCAACTCTTGGAATCATTTCCTCTATCACTAAACGAACAAATTCGTCTGGGTTTTCTTTATATTCAACTGGAACAGCATGCGCTCCCATGAAGGTAGAAACTAAATCAACAGGGTGTTTTTCGTTTAGCTTTTTTGCTGCTCGTAGCTGTTTCAATTCATCTTCCAGTGTCAAACCATATCCACTTTTCGCTTCAACCGTCGTAACTCCATATTGTAGAAAACGATTCAGGCGTTTAGAGGTTTCTTGGATCAGTTGTTCTTCTGTAGCTTCTCTTGTACTTGTTGTTGTTTGGAGAATTCCTCCGCCTGCTTTTAGGATATCAATATATTTAGCTCCGTTTAATCGCATCTCTAGTTCTTTTTCACGACTGCCCCCAAACACAATGTGAGTATGAGCATCAATTAGACCTGGAGTAACAATCTTTCCTGAAGCATCAATCGTATTTATATGTCCATTCAAAGTATGAACATAGCGTTCTGCTTCAACATCTGATCCAACAAATGTAATCAATCCATTTTCTACTACAACACTGCCATGTTCGATAATACCGATATCGGACATATCTTGAGCGCGTTTTGGTTCTTTAGTTCCGCCTCTAACTGTAATCAGTTGTGAGGCACATTTAATATACGTAATACATGACATAATGCTCACTCCTTTTCTTTTAGTCTAATGTTGGAATGTTCATGCCCTTTTCTTTGGCAGTTTGAATGGCTAATTCATAGCCTGCATCTAAATGACGAACTACGCCCATACCAGGATCTGTTGTTAATACGCGTTCAAGACGTTTAGCTGCATCTTCCGTACCATCTGCTACTACGACCATACCTGCGTGAAGAGAATATCCCATGCCTACGCCACCACCATGGTGAACAGATACCCAACTTGCCCCTGCGGCTGTATTAACTAGTGCATTTAAAATAGGCCAATCTGCTACAGCATCACTGCCGTCTCTCATCGCTTCTGTTTCACGGTTTGGTGAAGCAACAGATCCCGCGTCTAAATGATCTCTACCAATAACAATAGGTGCTGAAAGTTCTCCAGATGCAACCATTTCATTAATAATTTTTCCAAATCGTGCACGTTCTCCATATCCTAACCAACAGATACGTGCCGGTAATCCTTGAAATTCAATTTTTTCTCTCGCCATTTTAATCCAGTTACAAAGATGGGTATTATATGAGAATTCACGTAAAATAACTTCGTCTGTTTTATAAATATCTTCTGGATCACCTGATAAAGCTACCCAACGGAAAGGTCCTTTTCCTTCACAGAATTGAGGACGGATATAAGCAGGTACAAAACCTGGAAAGTTGAACGCGTCTTTTACGCCTTCATCTAACGCTACTTGACGAATATTATTTCCGTAGTCGAAAGCAATGGCTCCTTCTTTCTGCATATCTAACATAGCCTGAACATGAACAGCCATACTCGCCTTAGATTTCCTTACATATTCTTCAGGATTTTCAGTACGTAATACTTCTCCTTGCTCTAAGGTAAAGCCTACTGGAAGATATCCATTTAATGGATCATGCGCAGATGTCTGATCCGTTACAATATCTGGAATAAATCCACGTTTAATCATTTGAGGAAGCACTTCAGCTGCGTTTCCAACCAAACCAATCGAGAGCGCTTTTCCTGAGTCCTTTGCTTCTTGTGCTAAAGCAATCGCATCATCTAGGCTTTCTAACACAACGTCACAATAGCGTGTTTCAATTCGTTTTTCAATACGTGTTCGGTCAACATCAATTCCAATGACTACGCCCCCTGCCATTGTAACTGCTAATGGCTGAGCGCCTCCCATGCCTCCTAATCCAGCTGTTACGGTAATGGTACCTTCGAGACTACCATTAAAATGTTGTTTTGCACATTCAGCAAATGTTTCATATGTACCTTGTACAATTCCTTGACTTCCAATATAAATCCAGCTACCGGCTGTCATTTGCCCATACATCATTAATCCTTTTTTATCGAGTTCATGGAATTTTTCCCAATTTGCAAAGGCCGGAACAATATTGGAGTTAGCTAAAAGTACACGTGGTGCATCTTTATGAGTTTTAAAAACAGCTACTGGTTTTCCAGACTGTACTAATAGTGTTTCATCCTCTTCTAGATCTTTCAAAGTGGCTACGATACGATCGAATGCATCCCAATTTCGAGCTGCCTTCCCTATTCCCCCATATACAACTAATTTCTCCGGATGTTCTGCCACTTCTGGATCTAAATTGTTCATTAACATACGAAGAACAGCCTCTTGTACCCAACCTTTTGTATTTAATTCTTTTCCATGAGGTGCCTTAATTATCTTTTGTTCAGTAGTCATATTTCTTCCCCCTGTAAATAAATTTAAATAATTTTAAACGTTTTTTAAAAATTTATTCTTATAGATAATTACTTATAATCTGGCCATATTTCATACGGGTTTACTTTACGCAGGAAATCTCATAAATCTTTATAATTGAGAAAAAGAAAGGTTGATACCCTAATATTTTAATAAGTCTATGCTAGAGTTTTATAATAAAAACGACTTTACACGTTCATTAACGTACCATTTCGTAATTAACTTCTTTTACAACCCCTTTTAAATCAGCAGCCAATTTTTCAATATCACGTGAGAAGATTCGATCTTTCGTAATTGTTGGAACAGATTTTCTAATTCTTGAATAAAGTTTCGTTGTTTCTGGAGCTAACTTACTTACACCTCTAATATCAGCAGCCTGAGCAGCACAGATAGCTTCGATGGCAAGAACCCTTCTACTATTTTGAATAATTTGATAAGCATGGCGAGCAGCAGTTGTTCCCATACTCACATGATCTTCTTGATTAGCAGAAGATGGAATAGAGTCTACACTAGAAGGATGAGCTAATGTCTTATTTTCCGAAACTAATGAAGCAGCAGCATATTGAGTAATCATTAAGCCTGATTGAAGACCAGGGTCAGGACTTAAAAATGCCGGTAAATCACTTAGTTGGGGATTCACCAATCGTTCGATACGTCTTTCAGAAATATTTCCTACTTCAGACATTGCAATTCCAAGAAAGTCCATCGCAAAAGCAATAGGTTGTCCATGAAAGTTTCCACCGGAAATAACATTTCCACTGTCCGAGAAGATTAGTGGATTATCTGTTGCTGAGTTTATCTCAATCGATAGTTTCTCTTTTACATAATTTAAAACTTGTTGAATAGCACCATGGACTTGTGGGATACATCGTAATGAATAGGCATCTTGAACTCGAATTTGTCCCTGAGTAGTGGTTAGTTGACTACCGTCAAGGTAAGAAAGAATCCGTTCAGCCACTTGTTTCTGTTCAGGGTAAGGTCTTACAGAATGAGATTCTGGTGTGAAAGCGTCAACAATTCCTTGTAAACCTTCTAATGTCAGGGAAGCAATTCCATCTGAAAGATCAGCTAACTTTTGAGCCTCCATGTAAGCAACCACACCTACAGCAGTCATAGCTTGGGTTCCATTGATTAAAGCAAGCCCTTCCTTAGCTTGCAATTTGATTGGTTGAAGACCTGCTAATTTCAATGCTTCTGCACCTGACATTTTTTCACCATTAAAAATGGCTTCTCCTTCTCCAACTAATAATAGGGCTAAGTGCGATAGAGGAGCTAGATCACCACTTGCTCCTAGCGATCCTTGACTAGGAATAACTGGAACGATATTTTGATTTAAACAATCTATTAATAACTGCAGTGTTTCTAGACGAATTCCTGAATAGCCTTTCGCTAATGCATTAGCTCTTAGAAGTAACATAACCTGGCTTACTTCTATAGGAAATGGCTCCCCAAGCCCACAAGCATGGCTTCGAATTAAATTGATTTGTAAGTCAGCTAAATCATGCTTTGAAATAACTGTGTCACTGAATTTCCCAAACCCTGTGTTTACACCGTAAATTACCTTGTTATTGGTAATACTATCCTCCACTAAAGCTCTACTTTTTTTGATATTTTCTAGAGCGTGATCACTAATTTTAACAGAATAACCTTCATAAATAACTTGATGAATTTGTTCATACGTTAATGAGTTACCGTCTATTTGAACAAACATTCTAATCACTCCTTCTTAAATTAAAAAGTCTTATTGTTTTTGAACATAAAAAGGGGCTATATCAAAAAAGAAACAAATCTTTTTTGATATAGCCCCCTATAAACTAAACTGAATAAACTATGGGCTTTAAATACAATTTTAAATATCTAAAACAAACATAACTAACAATGCTAAATGAATCTATACTTTAAGGTCTAAAGCTTAAAGCAACTAATGTGTCTGAAACTAGTATCTCTTTATCTGAATAATTTGTCAATTGTTTTTTGAAAAATTTAAAATTATTTATTTAAATTGCTTTGAATAGATTTTTTTAGATATGGTTAAACCCAAAACCTAATGCATCATGTTCAAACCCTTTTTTTGGAGCCCCTATAGTTCCATAGACACATACACTAATCCATTCTCCCCCATAACCAGAGGAGTCAATATTTCCTCTGACAATTGAAAAAGTTAAACCAACTGTACGTAAAATATCGCCTAACTGTAAAGTCCCCCTACTTACTCCCTGAATTGCCTCCAATATGGCATGATAAAGAGCATGGACTTCCCTATACGAATTAGCATTTATAATATGGTTATTTTTAGCACTTGTTTCAACAGCAGCAACTACTTTTGATAGCTCCATAGCCCCAACTTTTCCAACTGTATAGTTATAACCCCTTGAGTCCAGTTCTTGTTCAACTTCTTTCACCAGTTCAGTATTATGCAAGAGAACCAATAAAGAAGTTAACTTACCCATTGAAAAATTATTCTTTTGTTTGACCTGATTGCTCATAAGATGTTCCCCCTTTGTGCTTCCCTTACTACTAGATTAGTATATACTGAAGAGTATATTAGATGTCAACCCACCTTTTGGTAGCGCATACATTTCTGCGTTGACAACTATTTATTCGGTAGATATACTAAATATAATTCTGAAAATTCTAGATAATATAGCCTTTAGTGGATGAATTAAATTTTAGTTAATGGAGGATCTTAACAAAAAGATGGAAATATAAAAATCAGGTATGATGTTATTTTTTAGAATAGGGTTTTCTCCAAGAGAGTAGATCAGATACCTATCAGACTTAAAAATATTACTTATATAAGTTTATTTAGGCGTAGTTAAGTAAATAAGACAAGACTCCAATTTAGTTATTAGTTTATAGAATGGAACTTGGCAAAAAGGAAATTATTATTTTTGCGAAGTTTTTTTGTGTTGGAAAGACTTATAGTAACTTGGAAAGGAAAGCTAGATTATATTTTTTGAGGTTTTAATAGATATTTTAAAAATCATAAAGAAACTATATTCATTCAAAACATATTTTAAATTATGTCCAACCGATCTGCTCATTTAAATTTTTAGTTTAAAGGAGAACCCTGCTTATAACATAAAAATAATTAAATCATACTATTAGGAAGAGGGTTATACATGCATAGTAAAAAAATAGAAGTATCCAATGAGCTTCAAAGAAATATGAAAAGCAGACATTTATTTATGATTTCAATTGGTGGAGTAATTGGAACAGGCCTTTTTCTAAATTCGGGTCATATTATCAATGAAGCAGGTCCTGGTGGGGCTGTATTAGCTTACCTTGTTGTGGGTTTCTTAATGTACTTAGTTATGCTTTGTCTTGGTGAATTGACCGTATCTATGCCGGTGACAGGATCATTTCAAGCCTACGCAACAAAATATATAGGACCTGGAACAGGTTTTACTGTGGGATGGATGTACTGGTTGAATTGGGCAGTTACAGTAAGTGTTGAATTCACAGCATCTGGATTATTAATGCAGCGCTGGTTTCCTGATATTCCTGTTTGGGTTTGGTGTGCTATTTTTGGAACTTCTTTGTTTATCATTAACTCTCTGTCTACTCGCAGTTTTGCAGAAACAGAATTTTGGTTTTCAAGTATTAAAATCGTAACCATTTTATTATTTATTATAATTGGGGCAGGTATAATTTTTGGATTTCTTGATACTCATGGGGCAAAAAATCCAGTTCAAAGTGTTTCTACCATAATGAATAATGGAGGACTTTTTCCAAATGGATTTAGTAGTGTTTTCTTTGCCATGATTGGAGTTGTTTTTTCTTTTCAGGGAACCGAATTGATTGGTATTGCAGCTGGAGAATCTGAAAATCCACATAGGGAAATCCCTAGAGCTATTAAAAATACGGTTTGGCGAACAGTATTTTTTTATGTAATTTCCATGCTTATCCTCGTTAGTTTAGTCTCCTGGAAAAAAGCAGGATCAGTAGATAGCCCATTTGTCTATGTTTTCGACAATGTTGGGATACCGTATGCAGCAGATGTGATGAATTTTGTTATTCTTACTGCGGTTTTATCGGTTGCAAATTCAGGGTTATATGCATCCACACGAATGCTATGGGCTATGAGCCTCGAAGGATTTGCTGGGAAATCTTTTTCAAAATTAAGCCAAAAGGGGGTACCATTACGCGCATTAAGTGTAACTTTTTTAGTAGCATGTCTATCTCTTTTAACAAGCTTCATTGCTGCTAATACTGTTTTTCTAATTTTAGTATCAATCGCTGGCCTAGCTGGCATCACTGTTTGGATGTTAACTGCCCTATCTCAATTAAATTTCCGTAAAGCTTATATTGCGGAAGGAAATGATATTAATCAATTAAACTTCCGTACACCTCTGTATCCTATTGTTCCAATTACTTGCTTTGTACTCTGTTTAGTAGTCATTGTTAGTATGGCTTTTGTTGATTCTCTCAGGGCTGCTTTATATTGCGGTCTCCCATTTGCAATTGGGTGCTATGCCTACTATTACTTACGTATTCATAAGAAAATAGATAAGGAAAAAGATACAATAATATTAAAGAGAAGTTCTGGGGAATAGACCTAGTGGGAATTACATTCTTCCTTTAATTAATGGATCATTGAGTAAATCACGATATTTTCATTACCTCTTTTTGATTTTTTAGCAGATTTTATCCTTGGATAAGATCTGCTTTTTAATTACACTAACAAACATTAGACACGAATTAATTCATCAACCTTTTTTATAAAACATGGGATTAGGCTCTGCCATCTGAATATGGGTTACCTCTATATTTCTCAAATATACTCTACATTTATTTTTCGTCTTTTTCTTTCTTTTCTAATTTTTATAAATTATATCACCGTCTTTTATGTTAATTTCACATATCAATTAGATATTGAAACCCCTTATACTTTTTCTAATCATCATAATCACTCTAAAATTCATCTTAAAATCACATTAAAAATAGATGAAAATAGTAGAATTTTATAAATTTAGTGGTATAGTAACAGCTACATAAGCTCTCTAAGAAAGAAACTTTATTATAAATCAGCTATATTAGATTAATAAAGACAGGAGTAATTGTAATGAAAAAATTGACCTTAATATTTGTATTAATATTTGCAATAGCTATACCAAATGTTGCTCAGGCAAAAGGATTTAGTGGCCATAGTTCTTTCAGTCACAGTTCTTCGTTCAGTTCTCATTCAAGTAGGGGCACATATTCAAGTGGCACTTATCATTCTGGATATAAGTCTCCGTCAAGCAACGTTACAAAAACACCATCGTATACTAGGTCTCACACGACGTATAACCAGACGCCGCCTTCACGAGCAAAAAGTATACTGACTCATGCTGCAGCGTTTGGAACGGGGGCACTTTTGGGCCATATGCTTCATCCATTTGGAGGAAATTATAATGGTACGTATGGAAATAACGCTTCAAATGGATTTTCTTTTTTAGGAATTCTTGTAGATATACTTGTGATTTTAGTCATCATTTGGGTAATTAAAAACATCTTTACAAGAAGAAGATATTAAGGAGAAATTTAAGATGGAAGTACTATTTAATGAACAAGATATTGTAGATAGTATTTGTATTTATATTGCGTTAAAAGAAAGAATCGAACCTCAACAAGTAGAAGTAGATTTGGAATTTCATCCCTCTCTTGGGTTTGCTGCTTCTACCTTAGCATTAGGACGTACAGCGCGATTGCATGAACAAGACATCATTGATGCTGTTGCAGTATATTTACAGGACTATCACCAGTTCGTCGCTAATCATCTACAAGTTAATTTATCTTTTTCGGAAAAGAATGGGTTTACTTCCTCTATTCAAGTATTGAGTAATTAGTAATTAATTTTTGACATGAGACTTCCGAGCATTTTCATACTGGAACGAATAAGTTCTTTCATTATAAGTTTAGTTTATTATAAAAAGATATATGTAAATGTAAAATAAAAAGAAGCCTCAGTTTTTAAAAAAGAAGGCTTCTTTTTAATGAATTTCTTCTATATTACATCGTTTTTATTAAGATACAGATTTAAGTTCCTCTGTTAAACGTAAAAAAGCTTGTTTATCTTTATTCTTTAAAGACTGGTCTATTTCCTTAAGGATCTTATTTCTTTTGAAGTCGTTCATCGTTTGATCCAAAAATAATTCAGCCAGCATTTGATCGCGTAAACCTGGATCGATGTTGTTAATTCCATTATTTCACATTAAAAATCAACCCCTTTATCTTTTCTCCTTTTTAAACATTATTCTCCTTTCTGACGTTGTTTATACGAGATTAATAGATAAAGTGAAATAATGAATATATTTTTTACCCCATGTATTAATAATCCTCTTGTTATTCTGATTGTTATTTTATACTTATAAACCCTAAAGTGAGCACAAAACTGTTTTATTCATTTGTTGAAGGAGATCTACAAACTAACCTTTAAGAATATAGGTTCTGACAGTCATGTTTAATGACGGCAAACCACTAGCTTAATCTACTTTCCTTTCAGAAACGTTCGTAAAAGTACATAGTTTTTAGAAGACGTTCGTAATTTATTTTCAAACTTAATCGAACAATGAAAATGACAGGTTTTCTATATAAGAGAAAAGTTCGTAAATATATACTTTTATGGACTTAATTATCGGAAAATCCCTCAGTATTAACATGAAAAGTTTTTAAATATATATAAAGCAGCAGGAAACTAATACTTCCTACTGTTTCCCATATTATAGGGTCGATACACTCTTACCTCTTTTGGAAAAAATAATCACCTTATTCTCACTTATAAATGTTGATCCTAAAAGAAGCGCGCCACCTATTATTTGAACAATTGTCATATGTTCTCGCAAGATAACTGCAGAAATCAATATGGCTACGAATGGATCTACATAGCTTAGCATAGCGATACTTTGGCCTTTTAATTTCTCCATACCGGAGAAAAACAACCAAAATCCAATACCAGTGTTCACAATCCCCAGAATTATTATAAAGGGAACGGACGATTTAAATACTTCAAAGACACCGAATCCTTCCGTCAAAAATACATATGGCAAGAGCAGTAAAGCTGTTATTCCAAGTTGGATAATTGTAATCTCTAGCCTACCCATGAGGCGAATAAATTTATTGAGTAACATCAATGCAGCATAACATGCAGCTGCTAGTAATCCAAAAAAGATTCCAAGTAAATCTTCTGTTCCAGAGGCACTTACACCATTTCCAACAATCATTAACATACCTATTATCGCTATACCGATACAAATAATTTTTTTGACAGGTAATTGTTCTTTAAGGATAAATGGTGAGAGGATCATGACGAATACAGGTGCAAAATAATAGCCTAGCGTAGCATTAGTGAGCGTTGTGTGATCATATGCTTGGTAAAGAAACATCCAATTTCCCCCTAATGCAATACCCGAAAAAAATAAGATACAACCATTAGCTTTTACCAATTTCCATGTAATGGTTCTCTTTCTCATAAAAAGAACAACTATTAAAAACAAACACCCAATTGAACTACTTAATAAGGCCGTTTCACTAGAAGATAAATCAATATATCTTACAATTAAACCCATTGTACCGAAAATAATCATAGATAAAACAAACTGTATCTTATATTTCACTGCCTTCACCCACTTAATACACAGGCAATTTGATCAAACGATTTTAGATTATTTTGCTCTATTTCATTTGTCAGCGTAGAAATTCTAACTTTTATGGCTATTCTATTTTTATATAGACACATATCACACCTCTATAATCGATACCTTATGATTTGTATAAGGTAAAAAATTATTAATAATTTGCTCCGTTCGTACTTTTATATATCCGGTTGTTGTTCCATCACTGCATCCATACCATTCTTCATTAGTTACATCTTTATCAAAAACAATTTGTACATTATTACCCTTATCAAACAGTGCACTAAAAACAGTTGCTGCTCCAATTTTTGTTCCTAACATATCTTTCATCAATTCCTCAGGAGCAAACGAGACTCTAGCTATATTTAGAGCACTACTGAAGTCTTTTGAGCAAAAAGGCTTGTCTCCTTTAGTGATAAATAGATAGAAGGAAGTTTGCTGTCGATTACACAAGAACAATGTTTTAACCATTTTTATGTTCAACTTATTATTAATAAGCGTACAGTCATCCATTGTAATGGCTTCATCTGTATCAACACGTTGAAAAGGAATATTAAATTGTTGTAAAGCAAGATACGTACTTTCTTGTAAAGGTGTGGAATATTTTTTTGGAGCCATGGTATAAACCTCGCTAATAAAAAACATATTTTTTCATTCCTTCGCTTTGTATATTTAATAAATGTAGATTATCATGGAAAATATCATTACAAAAGCGAATATTTGTCATGCTAAGCATGACAAAAACAGATGCAAAGGTTGTGATACGATGGATATGAATATACAAAAATATATTGCTTTTGTTAAAACAGTTGAATTGGGAAGCTTCACAAAAGCAGCAAAGTATTTAAATTATTCTCAGTCTGGCATAAGTCGGATGATTAACGATTTAGAAAAAGAATGGGGAGTAACTTTACTTGAACGAGGTCGATCTGGTTTACGGTTAACTTCAGACGGATTAAATTTATTCCCAGCTGCTAAAAGACTATTTGAAGAATATCAAAACTTACAGCATCAGATAGAAGAAATTAACGGGTTACAATCGGGAGTGGTTCGGATTGGCACTTTCTCTAGCGTAGCCACGCATTGGCTCCCAAAAATAATAAAGCAATTTAAAACTGATTATCCTAATATTGATTTTGAATTACTTTTAGGTGATTACCACGAAATAGAAAAGTGGATTTTAGAAGGGCGTGTGGATTTTGGTTTTTTACGACTTCCTACTCTTCCAGAATTGGAAACAACATTTATAGAACAAGATAACCTAATTGTTGTATTGCCTAAAAGCCATCCTCTTGCAGATCTCGAAAAAATTCCAATTGCTGAACTTTCTGAGTCATCTTTTATCTTGTTAGAAAAAGAAGGGAATTCTGATGTGGCTAAACTGCTGAAAAAGTGGAATATTTGTCCCAAAATCAATTTTACGACATGGGATGACTATGCCATTATGGCTATGGTAGAGAGTGGTTTAGGTATTAGTATTTTACCGCAATTGGTTTTACAACGCATTTCTTACGACGTTATCACAAAAGAATTGGAAGTACCTGCTTACCGAAAAATCGGATTAGCATACAGGGAAAATCAAACTTTATCTCTTGCTAGCAAACAATTTTTAAATTATTTAGAGTATAGATAAAATACTCATTTCTTCCCTAAAGATACTATATTTTAAAATACTAGTATATGAATAAAACGTGCACTTTTTATACATCCGCCTCCCACTTGGGTATCGAGTAAATGCCGTCATATCAAGGATGTATAAAAAGCAGCATAAAAGAGAAACACACTCTAATTGGAACCCTTACTGCCACAAGGGTTCTTTTTTGATGCGTGTTCCGGAAGAGTGATTACGTTAACTAAGAATGAATAGCGTATACAGGTTAAAAACAGAAAAACTCCTGTGACCTGTTCAGGAGTTTTTCTGCTACATTTATTTAACCAAAGGACTGAAGCCTCACGGCGTCTTGAGTAGTTTGTTCAAGTTACCAATAACTTATGTATAATTTATAAAATTCCATATTATGGTGAAATTTAGTTAGAGAGGTGTTGTATATGAAAAAGTAATTTTTGATATTTCATTTTTATTACTTTTAATAGACGTTTATCCTTCTTTTAGGTTTAATATTAATTTTATAGAGAAACCAATTATTAATCCAGGAATAACCCACAATATTGGAAACCAGACCGCCCCCAACAATACCCCAAAAACTTTTGTTTGGGCTGAATATATAGTTCCGACAGTAACAAAAAATGCTGAGCTAACGAAGGGCAGATAGGAATAAGGCTGTTTTCCTCCTCCTGCATCTTTAAAGGCATCCCACATTGCAAAGAAGTATAAACAGGGATAGAACATAAGCCACTGATAATTTGCTTGTGAAACCGCACCTTCTATATTTCCAATAAAACTCAAACGGATGGCTTCATTAAAGTTTGCCATTACATTTATTATAAGCTCTAATATAATAAATAAAATTCCTTTAAGAAGTTGACCGTTTAATATTTGGGGAAAACCAGGTAAAGCTATACTCCACAAAATACTCTCTGTTATTTTATCTTTCTTTTCCATCTCACTTACATCATTTGTCTTTTGCCAAATCTTCATGGTTTGTAGCTAGTGGAGGCTGTTCCATCCACTCATTTTCTATTAGAAGATTCATTCCATCTTCTGCCAACAATCCAATATCGGTAATCATTTTTGCGTAATTAGCTACCAAATCCCTTCGTTGGGATATTGCCATTGCTTCTCCATAATACCCAATGGCTGAAGAAATTAGCGTAGATATTAAAAACATCATAAGTTTATCAGAAAAAGGTGGGGTTGTTGAATCCGTTACTTCTGAATCAAAAGTCCGTGGAATATGTAAATTATCTTCTTTTAACATCGAAGTTAGGATTTCGAAGTGACTTTTACAGACCTTTCTAGCTCTTTCCATATATTTTCGAACATCTTTAGATTGAGCTACCTGACTGAACCCTAATTCTAGTACTACTTTTGTCATTGTCTTTTGCATATTAAGATAAGTACCACTAACTTCAACTGCACTAATAGGTCTACGTTTTCCAAGCCAACCTGTTAAGTAATTTTGTTTTTTAATAAACTCGACTTTCTGGTGATTATTAAAAGTAGGGGGTTTGCTAATAATCCCTTTACTTACAAGAACACCAGTGGCTAGATCATACAATTCCACTGTTTCAGAAATAACTTGCTTAAAGTATTTTCTTTGATCTTCTTTAATAGTACAGCCTGTCGCTCCAGCATATCTAGTCATGCCGTGAATAGACATTATTTGAATAAAAACAATAATATATGTATCTGTAAATAAAGCAGGTGCCTCTAGTGTGATATCCTCATCTGTAAACCCCTTGGGTAGTGGATAACTTTCTTTTGTCAAAAATTCTTCTATCTTTTGAAGGTGGCGTTCCGACAATTCAAGAGCAAATTGAAGTACCTTACTTATGTCTTTATCTTGAACATTCTCAATAAAATAGTGAAGCATACAACGTGATAAGCTGTCATTAAGATACTGTGACCAAAGGTTTGCAAGTTCCGAAGAACTCATCCTTCCACTATGTGTAATACCCTCCATTTAATTCCCTCCTGTAAATTTATCTAAAATAGTTTCTCCTAATAAAAATTTTTTATGATAAGGGTAGAACAGACTCTTTTTTTAAACAAATTAAACACTATAAAAAGAACCTTACCTGTAAGCTTTATTATTGATTTTTTTATGCTCATTCAGAAAGTTACAATTTATAAGCTGCAAAAAGCCCCTGATAAAAAAGCTTTTTAGCATACAATTTCCTATAAATACGTTTTATGTTAACTAGAAAGCATTTAAATATTATCTAGAATAGGCATGTTTAGAGATGATATTTTATTTCATCTTTTTGACTTCCTTATTTCGTTTGAAAGACTAAAAGTCTATCTGTATAAAAAAAAGGAAAACAATTCAATTCGAAAGATAAATCGTTTTCCACAATAAATAGATGGCCTATTTTATCTTGAGACCTTATTTCGTTTATATTTAAGTGCTTTTTTTAGAAGTACTATCTGATGGTATAATTCATTCTTAGTGGCTAAATCTCTACACTTACTATAATCTGCAATTAAACCTTTAATCTCCCTATGGAATAGGGAACTTTCATAATTATCCAGCATGTCCTCCCCTCCTGATGTTATTTCTTTTATATTACCCATTCGACACATACTGACACTTATTTTTTCGATAAACCTCATTACGTGAACTCTGCATTTTTAACTACTGTTATAGCAGTGCCTATTTCATTTATAACTTCAAAAATGTTATTTAAAGTTAAAAACAATTAATAAATTAACAATCCCTCCCTTACATTAGAGAAGGATTTTTATTTATCTTATACATCATTGTAAAGGACAAAAGATTAGATTTTTAAAAGCACCACCAAGGTTCGACAACATTTTTATTTCTAGTTTCTTATACTTTAGAGGGATGGAGAAATAATAACCAAAAATCAAAGGTATATAGAAAAGCGCCAGGCTATAATAGGCGTTTTTTGTTTTACAATTTTTTTACTGACTAAGATAATCTTAAAAGAATTAGGTTTGCTATTCTAAGAATACTTTTAAAATTCACCTAAGACTGGCGGAGGGATATAAGTGAGTACAATTATCGAAACTGAATTAATCGAAAATTACGATAGATATAACGATGAAGATCTGCTCAACCTAATTCATTATGGGAACGAAGAGGCATTAAACTTTTTAATTGAAAAATTTCGGGGGAATGTTCAAGCGAAGGCATCAACCTATTTTTTAAGAGGGGCGGATAAGGAAGATCTTGTTCAAGAAGGAATGATTGGTCTATATAAGGCCATTCGTAATTTTAAAGGGGATAAAATGTCCTCTTTTAAAACATTTGCTGATCTCTGTATCAAGAGACAGATGTTTACCGCGGTTAAAGCAGCTGCTCGTCAAAAACATGGACCTTTAAATACCTATGTTTCCCTATACAAGCCTTTATCATATCAAGAATCAGCTTATATGCTTCTGGATATGATAGCCGAAAAAAATACAACAAATCCAGAATTACTACTTATCAATCAAGAAGAATTCGAAGAAAAGAAACAAAAAATAGCCAAATTACTTAGTAAATTAGAACAAAGGGTATGGGCTTTATATATAAACGACTATTCATATACAGAAATTTCCGAATTGTTAAGTGTGTCTGAAAAGTCTATTGATAATGCTATTCAACGAATAAAAAGAAAAGCAGGACGGTACCTAGAGGTAGAAAAAGCTATGTAATCTTTTTGCCTTAATGAAGGACTTAAGTTTACAGTATACAAAAAGCCCTTGATAAAATGTTTTATGTTAACTACACTTGTATACTATGTCCAGCCCGGATGAAATAGAAAAAACTACTTCTGAGTCCTGGAAGTAGTTTTTTTCTGTTCGTTGAAAAGAGATATGTGATCGATGCCTCATGGCGTCTTGATTAGTTTGACTTATAACTGTAAGATAATGCCTTTTTATCTAACATTCTAAGACCTTGTGTCAGATAAAGTATTATCTTTTACATACATTTCATAATGCCCATTTATGTAACTAGATACTTTTAAATTAAGTAAAAGAGCCTTGAGGTTAATTGTTTCTTCAGTATCTAATCCGCACTCTTTTGCTAGCTCTTCAATTTCGCCTTTACTAATTTGTATGTTATTTTCCAAATCAGTTACTGTCTCTTTACTGTATTGGAAAGGAACTTCATCTACAACTTCTGCAATTAGTTGATCCTGTCCTTCATATTCTAATCTCCCTTTGGCTGCAGAGTGTTTTCCAATTAATACAGCCTGTTCTTTTATATCGGATAGTAGAATCATCAATCTAATTCGTTGATTCACATGAATACGTGGTTTATCAAAAATAGAGATAATGTTGGTTTGATAATCATCCATGGTTGTATGAAGTTGATGTTTTGCTTCTCTTATTACTTCTTCGCTGTTTTTAATGAGTATCATATTTAATTTCTCTTCCCTTTCCGCGCAATGCATACTTCCATTATAACAAACCATCGAAAGGAAACAGCATTTTTCACTACTTACTATGATAAATAATGTATATAAACAAATATTATCATGCGTTTATTACTCATTAACATTAACTGTAGGAAAATATACTGACTCATAATTTTTAAAGGTTTACACCAATAATAAGCGACCTCATTGATTCCAATTAGAATTATAAGGTCGCTTATAAGATATTCTGATTCAAATTTTGTATTTTTACCGTTCTTTTATTGCAAAGCAATTGTTTTATCATTAATTCCTCGTCTCATTTTTCACATATTTATCAATCGTACTAGGTAAATAAGGTAAGAATTTAGTTTGAATCGCTTCTCTACAATAAAGTCAGACAATATTAGGCTAGTATTAGTAATCACTCTAATTTACATTTTGTCTCTTTCTTATGCATGATGACCATGATTATTCTTCTGTCCCATTTTACGCATAATAAAGCTTACAATTAACACTAAAATAATCGATCCAATAATAGCTGGAATAATTGCAAATCCACCTATGACTGGTCCCCAATCACCTAAGATAAGTCCACCTAACCAGGCACCAACAAAACCAGCAATAATGTTACCAATAATTCCGCCAGGAACATCTCGTCCAGTAATTAAACTAGCAAGCCAACCGATAATTCCTCCAACAATTAGCATCCATAGGATTTCCATTAAGAATCGTCTCCTTATTAAAAGATTTAGTTGACTTTACCCCTAAATGGGACGCATTAACCATGGGGTTTTTTTCTTGTTTAGAGATTTTTCTCTCAGCAAAGTAGAAAATTCCATACAGATTCCTTTAAATGGTTACTAAGTGCTATTCCTATTTATCATATGAATTTCCTAAATGAAAATAAGTCACACATTATAAGTTTGCTTGCTTCTATGAATGGCATCATTCATTTTAGGTTAACTAGAGATCACTAAGGTATCATCGCTACTGTTATGCATATTAGTAATAATCTGTCATGATCTACTCTTTTATATAAAAAAGAGAAAAACAATCTGATTTAAAGACACATTGTTTTTCTCGACAAATATATAACATCTACTATCTAGATATCCTTTTTTCAGATCCATATTTAAGTACTTTTTTTAGAAACACTATCTGATTGTATAACTCGTTCTTAGTAGGTAAATGCCTACACTTATCATAATCCGCAATTAAATATTTGATTTCCCTATAGAATAGGAGACGTTCATAATTATCAAGCATGTCCTCCCCTCCTGATGTTATTTCTTTTACATTACCCCTTTTCGACACATACTGACACTTGTTTTGCGATAAATCTGATTATGGTAACTAAAAATATATGCAGTATACAATATAGGAGTTGTGTTTTTGTAAGTAGAAGTAGCACTAAATACGTTATGTAAAAACAAAGGGAGTAGATCCTATGAATATTTCAATTTCAAATAATATAGAGAATGTTAATTGGTCAAGAATAAAAGCAATTTATCATTCTGTAGACTAAAAGAAACATGATGAGGATAAAATTGTAGGGTTTGGAAGAGCCATTTCAGATGGTGTATTTAATGCTGCCATATATGATGTTGTGATTGAAGACATCCATCAAAATAAAGGATTTGGACAGCAAATTATAGGTAACTTACTTGCGCAACTTAAGGAGATTTCTTGTGTTCATCTTGTTGCTACAACAGGTAATGAGGAATTTTATCGTAAAGTAGGATTCAGTAAGTTGAAAACTGCCATAGCTCCATACTTAAATCCTACTTTAACTGAAGAATATGTGGAATAATCGATTTCTCATAAAAAACATTATGTTAACTAAGATTGTATAGCCTATACAGTCTGAAAATAGAAAAAGACCATCTCTTCCCAGTCAAAAGAGATAGCCTTTTTCTTTAAGTTGAATTAATAATAGTCGTTAGATGGTGCTCTATTGCATCTTGAGTAGTTTACTCATAAATAAAGAATTTTAAAGAATTTTATTTGTTATGGAGTAAGTTTTTCTTTATAACTTTTATGTGAATAGGAAGAATAATACTGAATACAATCAAATAGGCAATTATAGAAAGAATAAAAAAGCTCCAATTTTTCATTTTCAAATACCCTGTTTGTATCATTAGCCATTCAATTAGAGTTGATAATAAGGTGAAAAGAAGAACAAGGATCCGTTTGTTGTTTTTTTTGAAGTAGTTTAGATAGATAACAGAAAGTGATGTAGGAATAAAATTATAACTCACAAATTCACCAAGTCCCGTAATTTTAGGGTTACCTAGATCCACCCAGTCTAACATTCTCCCCACTACCGTATCAGAATTCCAAGCTACATAACCTACAACTCCAAAAGTAATATAAAATTCTAGCCAGTTAATTTCTCTTTTAGGCATGAAAAGGGCAAATAATAATAATAGAAAAGCTACAGAGATGGGAAACCAAATTCCTCTTGCAGATAAATCTAAATTTTTGATGATTGAGTGCATAATTAGATACCTCTTTTTTAAAAGATATATTTATTTTCCCCTAATTATCAAAATTCATTTAAATAATTAGATTTTAGGATTTTATCTGCTACCTATAATACCCGTTATGGTAACTATATTTGTAAAGCCTATAAAATATAAGGATTACTCTTCATATTCAACCTCAGCTCCTTTAATATTCTGAGGAAATGAGCTAATAATTGAATTAGTTGAAGAAAATAAATCTTCATTAGATAGGGAAATGACAGATGCACCATCGTAAAAAACCCAAAACATTGTGCAATCTTTTCGTAATGTAACAATAGGCATTTGAACCTTTCTTCTCCCAAATAAGGTTTTCATATCCCGTTTTTCAAAGCTAAATAAATCTTCAGAAAGAGACCAAGCAGCAAAGCAATTCATACTTCCTTGGCTATATAAAAAAGGCATAACGACTTTAAATTGTGTATAATCTTCAATTTTAGCTTTAATAAAAGTCTCTTTGTCTACTTTTAGTTTTACATATTCAATATTAGCAGATGAAAATACAGCACCTATTTCTTCTGCATCGTAGCTTATATATGTAAAAAGTGTATATATTGGAAACCTGTTTAACTCTTTCATCCAGTTATTAATAAAGGTTTCCATGTCTACATCATGATCTTCATACTCTACAATGTAAGGGGCATCGCTATCTATTCCGAAGGGAAACATACCACCCCATGAGGGAATATCACTTATGTAGCTTTTGGAAATAAACCCCACTTCAATATCCATTAATTCTCCTCCAATACTTAAAGTGTATTTTAAGTATAATTATAATTGATATGTAAATAAGTTCCTATAAAGCACATTATGGTAGCTAAGAATAAGTACTATATACAACCTAAAAATATAAAATGGACCGAGTCTATAAAGGGTTTTTTGTAAATGAGACGAAGTAAATTATTTGAATGGCTATAAGTCAAGGTGATTGGTTCTTTAAAATAAACATACCCTACTATCACTTTTGAACAGTGAATAAAATTCCATTCGACAATAAAATAATATTAAATTGTAATGGGTGGAGGAATTTTAATGGATCTGTATTACGAAGTTAACGGGCATGGCCATCCTGTTGTTCTCTTAACTGGCGGTGCTGATGTACGGAACTGGACATTTATGGTACCTCTTTTAGCTAAACACTATAAGGTTGTTGCTTGTGATGGACGTGGGACGGGGAAATCACCGATCCCTTTAGAAGATGTCAACCCTGTTAAAGATTTGCTGTCACTACTTGATCATCTAGAAATCAGCCAGGCAACACTTATCGGTCACTCAATGGGTGGCCAAATTGCTACTGAACTCGCTCTGAGTTATCCCAAAAGGGTTTCAAAACTTATTTTGCTTGCCCCTGGATTATCTGGGTTTACCTATTCCAAAGAATTTGAAGAGAACATGAAAAAGATTCATCAAGCTGCTCCAGATATAGATAAGATGGTTGAGCTTTTGCTCAGCGACTCATCGTATAGCGTTTTAACGATGAGTCCTCACCAGAGTTTAATGGTTCAAATGCTCAAGCACCATATGAATCGAATGTTTGAATGGCCAGCCGTTAAATTGATTTGGCAGCAACCATTGGCAATCGAAAGATTAGGAGAATTGACGACTAAAACATTGGTGATAGTTGGTAAGGAGGATTCATCTGATAACCTTCGTGTTGCTGATTACTTTCGCGAGCACTCAGATGCTCGCATCATAGAAATTCCAGGTGCTGACCATATGGTCAATCTCACCCATCCTGAGAAATTGTATCATCACATTAATGGTTTTATAAAGAAATGAACTGTTAGAAAGTACCCCTGAAATGGTAGATGAAACGAGAAGCCCTATGTTTTTAATAATCGTGGCAGAAAAGAACTAATTTGTTTCATGAAGAAGAACTAATTGATGAAATAATTAAAAGATGTCCTAATTTACCAAGGGACACCTTTTTTTGTTTGTTAGAATCCATTTTATGGAAACTAAAAAAGACAAATTAGTGGAGCATATCATACGAATTTTAGTGTAGTTAGGCAGGAAGGCATCCTTAAGAATGCCTTCCTACAAAATTTATTATATATACTAGAATATGTCGAAAATTAAAAATTCATACTTTCTTAATTACAAGCATGAGTTTTATCAATAAAGTTTATTAATTTAAATTTTCGGCAATGTATGACTCAGTTCTTTACCAATAAGATTGGCTGAAACTGGTTTCTCCCCTATCTCCCTAGCCCATACCGATAATTGTCCAATATGATGTATTTCATGAGCAATCACATGACGCATAACTTCTCCCCAAGTGTCAGTTGCTATACTTCCGTCTGGTTGTGGATCATAAAGAACATTCTTTTCTTTTTCTGCATTCCAAGACCTAACAAACTCTCTTACCTCAAACTGAAAGTTTGTATCTAGATGGCGAACTTTTTCTAAGCTTTGATATTCCTCAAAATTCTCCTGGAAATCATCTTTTTCCTGAAGAACACGAATCCAACTCCATTCTACATCAACAATGTGAAAGAGAGTATGTAATATTCCCCCTACTCCTCCTGTTCGTTTCCGAAGCAATTCCTCTAGTGGGATATTCTCACACCATTTATACCATTCTTCTCTAACCAACCAGTTATAATGAAACATAGTTTGCAAACTAATTCCTCCGTTTACTGTATTTTTTCAGTTTGTCTCTTTTTTTAGGGGAGTATTAATTAGTTCGACAACTATTTATAGATACCTATCTCATTGGAATTAGACAAGATAATATATAGAGTCGTATAAGCTATTTTGTTCCTAACAAGAGTGATTATGTTAAGTATGATTATAGAGAAAAGAGACTCTAGCCTCCCATAAAAGAAAGGCTAGAATCCCTTTTTTATTTATTAGCTGCGTTTAGTGCAGTCAGTGAATTATTAAGTGCTGATTTGCACTTATTGACATCAGGGTTGGATGAACGAGCTGCTGCTAATACAACATCAATAGTTCCATCGATCTTGGTCCATTTAGAACCGTCTATTTTTCTAAGTTTAGCTTCTGATGAGTCCCACTGATGTTCTAAATCATCTGCTCCTTTTTTCGTTGCAGTAAAGTTTTTTGAATTTACATCCTTGAGCATATCATTTTCGATGTTAATAAAATCCTTTAATTGCCCAGATAATGTAGCTTGTGAAGCAGTGGATTGCGATGCTAAATCATTACTGCGCCAGATATAACCACCTATACTTAGAACTAAGAAAATACAGAGCACTACAATGGTTTGTGTCAAAACATTTCTGTTACTTGCACGTGTTGGGTTTGTATCCACCATTTCACTTTTTGAAGTTATATCAATTTTTGTAATGGCGAGAAAAATAATTATTGCTAAAATACCTATAAGAAAAATAACACTAGTAACAGTTGTTCCCAAACCTAATCCACCATTAACTTTTGTTTGTGATAGGTAATCTCCTAATGATGCTCCCAGTGGACGAGTAAGAATATAGGCAATCCAGAATGCTAAAATCCCATTAAGTTTCGATTTGTATGCCAAAAAGATACAGCCTATGATAATGATGACTGTTACTCCCGTTTTAAGGTAGCCAAAACCTAGTTGTTCAGAGTATAAATCACCTACTGCTGTTCCAAGTGCAAATGTGAAGAGAATAGTAAGCCAATAGAAAACTTCTCTTCTTCTTGTATAAATTGAGTGTATAGAGAGTGTTTTTTCACTAAGATACCAAAAAAGAAAAGTTAAGCCAAGTAGAACGGAAAAAACAATTGCACTAACTTCAAGAGGTACTCCCATTGCATCTGTCAAATTATCAGTTACTAATGTTCCAAATACGCTTATAAGCACAACCGTTGTCCAATAAATCCCTGGGACATATTTAGTTGCTTTAAATTGAAGGTATAATAAAATAAAAAATGCTATTCCCATAATTATAGTAGTGAGAGTTAACCCAAATCCAAGGTTGAAATTTAGAAAATCAGCAAATGTTTCACCTACAGTTGTGCACAAAACTTTTATTATCCAGAAGAAAATTGTGACTTCTGGCACTTTGTTAAGTGAAATACCCAATTTATTTTGGTTCTCTTGCATACACATGCCCCTTCTTTACAGTGGTTTCCCACAACTTTTTTTAAAAGAACAAACTGATTGTTCTATAGCATTGCCATACATTTTAGAATTCAAAAAACACCTCATATCCAATATGTTTTTAAAGTTAAGATAATTGTATGGGACTACTCTTAAATATGTATGAAAAATAAATTAATAATTCATTAGAATAGTTAATTTATACATACTACAACGAAGCTAATGAAAAAGGGTAAGAGAATAAATACAAAAAGTTATATAAACGATAAATATGAGAGGCGAACCAGCCCTTGTGTACCATGGAATCGTTTTTGTGATGTGTACCGGAAAGAGTGACTATGTTAACTGAAAATATATATAACATTTATAAATTAAAAGATATAATTTAATTAATAAGTCTATAAGGAGGTTACTCTTATAAAAAAGTACGAAAAAATGCTAGTTGGGCTCAATGATAAAGAGTTAAATTGTTATGGCAACCAAGGAGATTGGCTTTATATTGCAAATAAAAAAGATACAAAAAAGGGACTTTTTCGTTTACCAAACTATCTTTACTTCTTTGTATCTTTAAATAGTGAACGTATGCCTTCTGAAATTGGGGTTGTGAAAAGGATTGAAGGGCATGTTACAGCAGAAGATCTTGCTAGGCTTGATTATGAAAGTAGAAAACAAGATGTTTCGCTCATAGATGAAGAGATTTTAAAACAATATGAAGAATTTCTTCAAAAAGTAAACGCTCAACCAGAACATACTCCTATGGGAGCCACATGGTTAGAAACAATATTGCCTAAAAAGACGAGAAAATTAAGAGTACATAAAAAGTTTTTTACTGGAATGTCTAAAGAAGAGAAGAAATCTATATTTGAATTTGATATTAAGGAGAAACCCTAATAAAACAAGCTCTAACGTTATATCGTCAGAGCTTGTTTTGGTCCTAGAAAGTCCATTATGTTAACTGCGGATGTATATCGTATACACGTGCGTTTTAACTATTGGAACCTTTTTGCAATCTTACATTTGTAATTTTTTCTGATTTTGTATCAAAACTGATATTAACTATAACTTCAAATTTATTGTTATTTTCATCGAGCCACAGTTTAAATGTCTCGATAGAATAATTTCCTCGCTGTTCTCGCTTCACATGTAAATAATCATAAATTTTAGCCGAAGGATATTTTTCAGCAGTTTTCTTCATAGCAATTTTCCCCCACTTTGCATGTGAAGGATTAGGTTTTTCTGCATGTACTGTATTGATGCCAATAGGCTTATCTAAAAAGAGTACGAAAACAAACACAATAGATAAACAAGTAGCTATCAGAGATTTATTCATTAGTTAAATCCTCCTGTTTTTGTTATATTCTTTGCTGATTTCGTATGTGCTATCCCTGATTGGTGCCTAGAATGTGTTTTATGTTAACTAAAAGTGCATATTATATACAGTCTAAAATAGAAAAAACTACTGTCCCTCGCCAACAGTAGTTTTTTCTCATACAGACAATTAGAAAATCGTGTTACGAATACCAACGTCGGAAGGTATTCTAATTACATTTTGTTCCAAGTACCTAAGAGATATACTAATACATATAAATTTAAAAACGAATTTTATAATCGACTCTACTTAGAAAAAAACAAACACTTTCTTTCATCTAATTATCATTACTTGTTAAGTAAATACTAAAGTACTTGGTGTATTATTAAAGTTTCACAATTTACTCTTAGTGATGACAAATTGGTTCTTTGACCATAATGTAAGTAATAGACAAAACACTTATTTTGTTTTTATCCCTGTTATTTAATTGACATATTTTCATCTTTTAAAACTATATTTATCTCTATTATGTAATAGGCATGTCCCGGATAATCTTAACCAAAAGAACAGGGAACCTCATATTTATATAATTAAACATTATCTGAATTACCTGAATTACCTGTCTAATATAGAAAAATGAAAAAAGCGGTAAAGGTTCATTTCCTTACTGCTTTTTTCGCTTTCCTATTAATCGTGTTACAACAAGCATAGTACCTGGTAGCGAACGAGTTTTTCGATAGGCTAAATACTTGCCGTTCCATACAGGCTTATATTTGTCTTTAAAAAATCGTAAACCATTAAAGCTGTACATATAACGTACGTTATTAAAAATAGCTGCTGCTACGCGCTCATACCAAAAAGAATGAGGGGAAATACCTACATTGGAAAGAGGAGCCATTCCTATGTTCAAATAGAGATAGCCTTCTTGCTTCACCCATTCTAAAAGATGAATCAGCATAGCATCCATTACACCACTAGGGGCATTAGGAATGTATCGCATTAAATCGATAGAAATTTCATTTGGCTGGTAAACCGGCATAAGAGTATAAAACGCAACAATATAACCATCTTTATCTGCAAGTATGGCAACTGGTGCACGATTAATATAATCTAAACTAAAATAGCCAAGTGAAAATCCTTTTTCCTTTTTACCATTGAGCCATGCATCTGATACGCCTTTTAACTGTGTATATAACTCATTTGTAAATGGAGGGGGAATCACAGAAAACACATAACCTTCTCGTTTAAATTTGTTTACTGTCGCACGAAGGCTCGCTCGTTTTTTCCCCGAAAGGGTAAATGTATTTACATCTACAGTAGCTTCTTCTCCAAGTTTAAAGAAATTATATCCAAAGTCATGATACAACCCCATCCATTTGCTCTCAATTTGATAGAAAATACAAGTATATCCAAACTGGTCTGCTTCATGAAGAAACTCTGCAACCGCCTTTGAAAAGGACAAGGAATTGCCACTAGGATCTCCTAATACAACGAGTCGATCACCTGAACGAGTAAATTGAATCAAAGCCTGTCCATCACTACTGAAGAAAAAGCGTTTATCTCCGAGAAACCCAAGATGACTTAATACATTCCCCCCATATTTCTCTAAAAAGTTTTGTAAACTGACAGAAGAAGCTGGCTGTCCCACCATTTTCGTTCGTGAACGTTTAAAAGATAATAATCCTCCGAGTAAAAAAACAGGCACAACAATTGCGGTTAATAGGGTACTTCTATGTACTTGGTCTGTAGTTCGGACAACATAATGCGGTTCAAATGTATTTGTTATTTCAGAAATCCAGGTTCCAAGTGAATCGTATATATATAAAATAACAAGTAAAGCAACAATAGCCTTTCCTACGTCAACTAATGTAAGCTCTATCCGTTCTTTTACAAATCGTGTTCTTAGTGCGTAAAACACTGTAAGAATGATGAGTAGTAGAAATGTTTCTTCTAAATCGATTCCTTTTAATGCATTAAACACTGCCCCACCTATCAGCACAAAACATATCATGTAATAGGATCGTTTCGTTTGATGATAGACTCCCTTTGTTAAAAGAATAAGAAGTACTCCAAATGAAAGAGACAAACCGAATGAAATCTGTATAAGCTGCTTAGGCACAAGAATACGTAGTTCATGTGCTCTATTAGCCGCAGTAGGGAGTAAAACGGATAAAATGATGATACATCCCGTCAAGGCTGTCAACGTTGCTAAAGACCATGAACTTAACGTAGAGAAAAAACGTCGTCTTAATGCCCATAGGACACCGGTTGTCTCTAAAGTAGGGGCAATAAATGGCCTATCCTCGATTTTCTTCAATGTTAACCCAGTCATTTCGAATGCTGCAAACGCAAGTCCTATTCCAAACGGGAATAAAGTGTAAACGAGACGATATAACAAAAGAACAGATAAGGTTGTTTCTGCACTTATTCCATATTGCTTCAATCCCATTAAAAAAATGAGGTCAAATGACCCGAGGCCACCTGGTACAAGACTAATGCTGCCTGCAATGGCAGATATAACATACACACCTAGGGTTTGCCTAAAGCTCATCTCTATACCCAGCAATAAAACAATAACATACATAACAATACTGGCTGACAACCATTCTACAAGTGATACGAGAGAGTATAAAACAGCTGTGCTAGCTTTTCCTTCTCTATCCTTTTCTTTCTTGCGCTTCACCTTTGAAATTCCAATGTATACAGGGACAAGAAAGGCGAAAATGAGTAAAGCAGGCCAAAGCCAAGGCTTCTCCTGTAATAAAAACCCTATATTTAATACACCGATTAATCCTAAGAATGACAGAAAAGAAAGTCCGGTAATAAATGCAGTAGTCATCCATGCGATATTTTTAACCAGCCTTCCGTTATCTTGCACGTAAGAACGATAAAGCATGACGCGCAAGCCAGCACCTACAAGGCCGCCAAAGCCAAAAATACCGTTAAATGAATTTGCAATCCATGATACACGGAATATTTTCCGTATAGTTATATCAATCTTCATAGAACGTATCATAAGAAAATCATAAAAAAACATCATGGAGACGGCAAGTATACCTACTGTGATAGCTAAAAAAAAACCACCTGTAGGAATGTTCTTAATAACATGTACAGCATTACGAATGGATAACGTTGCAAGTTCCTTTCGAGCCTCAATAGCTATAATAACTAGTATAAAAAACGGAAATAAAAATTTCCCAACATGTAAAATTCGTTTCAAAGTAATTGGCATAGGATCCTCTACTTTCAACAAGATTCACCGTTATCATATCCACGCAACTAGAGTATTATGTACCAAACGAGTAAGCTCATATTTAAGTTGTATTCTAACTATGTTTTTACATATTGAAATATAATTTACCGTAGTACTATATTTTAAGGCAACAGTTAGGAGGTAACTATGAAAC
>NZ_JAPCIN010000012.1:0-618911 GCF_025910025.1 Priestia sp. JV24 | reverse complement strand
TATGAAACACTTTGAACAAGCAAAGAAAATATAGATTAAATATGATAACGGATATATAGACTTTCTAGAGAAACCATTCCTGTCACTTTTAATATTTATAAAGGAAGATTATATTAAACTCTAAGGTGGTAAAGTATGTTGCTGTTTGTATTATCTATTAGTTTTGTTCTCTTCATTTAGGATAAAATCTTAATCCTTTAATGCGACTATATTTATAGTGTGTTTACTTTTTCATCTTTTTTTCACTATTAAATGATAACTTAAGTGTTAATCATGCTATAAAGCATTTTCTATAGATATTCCCCTTTCCATTTTCAAGCTTGCCTTAAAAGGTGAGCTTTTTTCTCATAATCCTCATTTTATTTACAAATGTCTCTTTACATAATCCACAAAAGGAAGATGTTCACAATAGACTAGGCTCATAGCAAATTGAGGGAATGCATAAATATTAGTGCGTACTTTCAAACGTTTTTAATAGCTCTGAAATTGTGACACATTCATACCCTTTTTCTTTTAAGGCGGGCAAAATACGTTTGAGAGCTGAAATAGTCTGGCTTTTTCCATTCACATGGTCGTGTAAAAGAATGATGTCTCCATTTTCTATATCATCTAATACATTTTGAACAATATATTCCACCCCAGGTCGATCCCAATCACGCGTATCATGCTTTTGAGACCACAACACAACTTTCAAGTTAGAATCTTCCACCACGTCCACGAGCTTTTTGTTGTAAAACCCTTGAACAGGTCGAAATAATGAAGGCTGATACCCACTTATATTAGAAATAGCTTTCTGAGTTAATTCAATTTCCTTGATCAATTGTTTGTGGGAAACATTGCGAGTCCAAATCAAATGATGAAATGTATGGTTTCCAACTTCATGACCTTCTCGTATTTCCCTTTCAACAATAGATGCATAACGTTCTACACGAGACCCTACAACGAAGAAAGTCGCTTTTGCATCGTATTCTTTCAAAAGATCTAAAATTTGTACCGTTTCATCTGATGTTGGTCCATCATCAAATGTAAGAGCTATTTTCTTCTTTTGGATAGGAATAGAATGAATGACATGCTCTTGAGGTAGAGAGATAGAAAATAAAGGACTCATCAATGAACAGGCATTAACTGTTTTTTCACTCATCACAAACAAGGTAAATAAAGATACTCCAACCAATAAAACCATCCGACTCATAAGCATCACCTTCTTTAAAACATTATTCGTTAAGATAACCTATTGAGTTGTTTTTATGTATAAGCCCTCTACCATGAGCTATGAAGGGTTCAGCAGCAGAATACCAAATATATGAATGTGTAGGGAAACACTACCTAAGGAAATTAACTTTGGTTTTACATATTATAAGAGGGATAATGTGAAGAAGAAAGAAACAGCGGCTAAGTCTTTTGCATTAGGTCTACTGGAAAAAGATTCCTAGTTCAATTCCACAAGTATTAGTGTATAATGAGACTACCTTGTAGAAAATTCTTTTTTATCACACAGATGCTCCTGGCAGAGCGTCTTTTTATTTATCCCAATAAAGATTGTAAAAGGAAATACATAGATGAGTGTAAATGATAAATGGTATTTAGCCAAATATGAACCCGCATCTCGCGTAGGTTCATATAACTGGGACTACAAATTTGATAATAGCATTGAAGGAGCAAATTTAGTAAACCGATATCTAATTAAAGAAGATAAGCTCTCCCTATTTTTAAATAGTGAAAATTCTTATTTTTATGTTGTAAAGCCTATTGAGGGTCATAATAAAATACAAAAACTGTTCTGTGAAAGAAATCTTCAAAAGAATGGATTTCAAGACCTACATTACTCTTGTATAAGGGACGAAAAGAGCTATACACCTTATTATGTATCAGCAGACATTCAAACCATTAAGTATTGTTATAAAAGTTTAACTAAGGATGATAGTCCATTCACTTTAGATTTATTTGATGGGGATAACGACACAGTCATCTTATTTTCTAAGGAAGAGATTCGTGAAAATTTAATAGTCGATTATTTAAAAAATGAGGAATTACAACCTTGGAGAAATAGAGAAACAAATGTACTACTCAATTTTTTAAATAAAAAAGGGGTAGGATTAGTATATAAACATGATTATTTCTTTCATGAAGAAGCTACTGCTCGACCAGAATTAGAAGAGACAGTATTTATATGTTACGTTCCCTGGATATTAACTTAATTAATAAAAGAAAAAGCTGAAAGCTCAAAAATTGAGTTCTTTCAGCTTTTTTTCTTTCCTAAAACGGTATTATGTAAATAGACAATATATATGACCCACAGGACTTTCTAGTGTGAAAAACTTGTTTTAAGTTAATTTAACTTGGATCATTTTCGTCTAATGAGAGAGTCGTTACGTTAGTATATTCTCCTTTAGAAATCTCCTCTGGAGTTGCATCTTTTTGCAATTCATCTTCAGTATTCATTCCTTCTGCAATTGTTGGCTTATCAGTTGAATTTTTTTGTTTTTTCATTTAGTACACTCCTTTCGGGTATATTTTTCTCAATGATAAACAGCATTATGCAAAGTAGAAACAGAGTTCATTGTTCTTCCTTATAAAACCGTTCTCCTGTATGATGATTATAGTATACACGCAATTTTTTGTTTGTCGTTGGATCAACCATAACTTCATCCGTGCGGATAAACCCATTCGGTATACCCTGCCCATGTCGGTTTCGAAAGCGTTTATCCCAAATAAGCCATGATAGTAGAACTAAAATCAAGATACCAATACTCATCACTACATAATAAATAATGATTATATTCACCACTATTGCATCTCTTCTACAATAACTGCGGTTCCATATGCCACAATTTCACTCATATTGTTTCCAATTTCACCAGAATCAAAGCGCATCATAATGATTGCATTGGCACCCATCACTTGGGCGTTTTTCACCATACGGTCTAACGCATGCTTCCTTGCGTCTTCAAGCATTTCTGTATATTGACTAATTTCACCACCAATGAGTCCCTTTAACCCAGCAAGAATATCATTCCCAATCCCTCTCGCTCGTACAGTTAATCCAAATACAGGCCCCTTTACTTCTACCGTTTTATAGTTTGGTACATTTTCAGTTGTAACAATAATCATCAACCATTTCCCCTTTTATTTATGATATTTATAAGATATTGAAATCAAAAAATTGCATAGCAACCCTGAATCAATATTTCTTTTTGTATTTTTTTCAATCTTTCTCTATTGTACAGATTTTTATATATTGTTTATTTACATATATTTATACTATGTCTAAGCTCCATTTCTTTGCACAAAACTTGCCTTCTTGCACAAAGTTTAACTTATTTATCCTGCTTCTAAACTACAAATATTCACCAACTGAAACATTTACTTACCTAACTTTTTTGTGTTAAAATAGATTCATGCAAAAGTCCAACGTTGCATAACACATAAGAATGTACATCTTAACCTTTTCTAGGAAAAGTCCTATTGTCAGTTTTCAGAACTGCTTTGGGGCTTTTCTTTTCTATAAAATCACTAGTCTCCATTTATCTTTTATGCTTTTTAAAAACCCCAGTGTTAAAACCAAACAAAGTTTGACAAAAATAAAACCTTAACCCTATTCTATACATAAAAATAAACTCAAGGAGTTATAACATAAATGGATAACATGCCACGTTTTATAGAGTTAGTTTTAAAATTTGAACAATCTTTAAATAGAAAGCTAACTAATCAAGAAAAGGAATTCTTAATGTGGGTCGTAAAAAAGGAAAAACAGATAGAAGCGTAATTCTGAATTACTTACTCCTATCTGTTTTAGTAATGAAGGGTAGATCTCTTCTTTTTAATTCTTCTTCAAGAATAAGAATGAAATCTTGATCTAACTTTAATTCAATTGCTTTAAAATACGATGCTAATAATGTTTCATCATTTAATTTCTCCATGCTTCTCCTCACTTTTTTTGAACAAAACCTTTAAATATATAACAAGTTGAATTGGATGTTAAGTATTTAAAAGATATTTACATCTCGCTTTTAGCTTATACAATTTGCGGAATCCTAACAAAAACGAGCCCTTATCTTCAAGGACTCACTCGCTTTTACAGAGTTATCATTCATAAACTTTATTTATTTTTGAATGTATATTAAATTTGCTCTATTAAAGCTAGAAAAAACATGGTTTCGCCCTGTTAATTATGATGATGAAAAAAGCAATTTGAAAAAAGAGCTCGATATTCTTTCTCTGGTAACAAAATAGGTTCCTGAAACGTGTTTTATGTTAACTATCTTTGTATATGATATACAGCTTAAAAACAGAAAAAAATACTGTTTGTTATAGAAACAATGCATCAAAACGAAAACAGCCCCAAGCGATGGCTCATCACTTGGGGCGTGTTGTTAATAACATTAATGTTTTTTTCTTCTTAGGTGTCAACTGTCTAATTGACTTAAATAACATACGTATCCACATTATAGCTTAGAACCTTGTTCAGCATCATTGGGCCTCTGCATCTTAACCGAACGCTTTCGAACTAAAACAAAATAGGAAAGAAACGCCAACAAGCTAGCACCAAAGATCGTGACGCCCATTGGAACACCCGTATACGATCCTGCTATTCCAACAAGAGGTGCTGATAGTGATCCGAGTACAAAAGGCAATAAGCCTAATAATGCGGAGGCGCTGCCCGCAATATGCCCTTGTGATTCAATGGCTAATGCAAAGGACGTCGTACCAATAATACTGATTGATGAGACAAAAAAGAAAATCGGGATCGCCACGGCAATTAATGGAGCTTTTAAAAGAAGAGCGATGAGTAGGATTGCTCCTGCCGCAATAGAAATTCCTAGTCCTATCTTTAAGAATGTTCGCTCCGAAATGTGATCGGCCAAGCGTCCAACCAACTGACTTCCAATAATCAAGCCTAAACCATTAACTCCAAAGAGTAGACTGAACTGTTGCGGAGAAACATGGTAAATATTTTGATAGACAAACGGAATACCAGATACATAAGCAAATATTCCAGCTGTCGTGAATCCTTGTGTGAATGCGTATCCCATGAATTCTCGCTCCTTAAATAAGGAACCAAAATTGCTCATGAGCTGTGGCAGATTACTAGGCACACGTTTTTCAGGTGGTAACGTTTCTGGTAGTTTTAGAGAAACCATGAAGATTAATATAGCTCCAATACAAGCTAAAACAATAAAAACTCCATTCCACTTGGTAAACGAAAGAATGGCTCCCCCAGCAATTGGTGCAACGATTGGGCCGAGGTTACCGACTAATACAATTAAAGTAAAAAATTTGGTCAGTTCCTTTCCACTGAAAAGGTCCCTGACAATAGCTCTTGAAACCACAAGCCCGCCTGCTGCCGAAAAACCCTGGACAAAACGAGCCACAATAAGGAAATAGATATTTGGTGAAAACGAGCAAGTTAAAGAAGCTAATAAGTATAAGCAAAGAAATAATAGTAAAGGTTTACGACGGCCTTTCACATCACTCAATGGGCCAATAAATAATTGTCCTGCTCCCAATCCTAATAAGCATGCTGTCAAACTAATTTGTACGAGTGATGCCGTAGTATGAAAATCTTTTACGATTGTGGGGAAGGAAGGTAAATACGTATCAATTGTAAAAGGGCCTAAGAGTCCAAGTGATCCCAAAAGCATCGCAAGTTGAATTCTTTTTTTTCCACTAAGTGTATTCAATTTTTCCTCGCCTTTCTATATAGTTTGTATTTCATTTCACTACAGAAATGTAGGCTACAAGCTCCCATCCTACATTAGGCACAAAGGGACCAAAATGTAGATTTAATTCGATACCCGAAATACATAGTTCTGATTATAACCTTTTATCATTTCGGGGTAAACAATTAAAAATTCAGCTTGCAGATGAAGGTTAAATATTTTGGTTCTGATGCAAAATTTCAGCCGACTTGAAACTACTCTCTAAAACTTGGACATACTGGTTCTGATGCAAAAAACATTCGCTAGAAAAATAAAGCGTTAGGTTCCCTTGAATTACTAGCTTATGAGGCTAAACCAAATAGTTGATGGATGAACACTTTTCTACCTTGGGCGGACTTCACCTATTGGTAAACTTGCTTCTTTTTCAGCATATGCATGATTTCTATGCCACTCAGTATGTAAGTGGCTGTACGAAATAATTTCAACCCTAACATCGAACGAACACGCTTCTTAATAAAACGGTGATCTTGTTCCACGGTGTTATTTAGATATTTTATCCGCCTTATTTGGATGCCTACGGACATCTTTTTCTCTTTCTTCAACTCTTCAATAGCCACAGGATAGGCCGGATTCTTATCGACTGTTATGACACGGGTCATTGAAACATGAAAAGAGCGCAAAGCTTTCTTGAAAAAGCGTTTTGCAGCCTTATAATCTCTTGTTTTGCTTAAATAAAAATCAATCGTATTTTCTTTTGGATCAACGGCACGATATAGGTACATCCATTGACCTTTTAACTTAATATACGTTTCATCCACTCTCCAAGAATCATTGATTAGCTTAAGGTGACGCCGTACTCGTTCATCTAGTTCAGGACCATATTGATGAACTCAACGCATAATCGTGGGTGAGAAATCGATAATCCGCGTTCTTCCATCACCATCTACTGATCCCTACTACATGGGTTCCTTTTTTTATTTGGTTCCGCGAATCTGAATTATGGTAACTAAAATTTTATGTAGTATATAGGTTAACAGCTATTTAATACTCATTTGTATATAGAACTTGACTATCTTTTATGACTGAGACCTGGACAGATTCTCTAGGTACTTCAGGAGTTGTTTTTTCTGAAAGAATATATCCTTTTTGATTTAATGATATGTTTTTTCTTACTTTTGTTCCGTCTTGAAATTCCATTTCTATATATTTTCCTTCTTGAATTAATTTATTATTTGTAATATATATACCGAGATATGGAACCCCTGATAAGGCACCTGTAACCTGTATTGGTAGAGTTTTATCTATGGGCACTTCCACCCCCTTGTATTCTTCAATTCCTTGTCTGTTTTTTGTAAGTATGTAAGTGCCCAATTTAGTGTCATTTTTATATAAGATAAGGGCATGAGGACAGCCTTAGATTTAACATTCTCTTCTTTAAGAATAGATAAGTTAGACTTTCTTTTATCCTCTATGAAATCATTAATTTCTCTTTTAGATAGTACCTTATAATTGTTACTGCTATATAAAAAATAACTACTAATCCCTATTATGATTAATAAACTAAGTAAAACTAATTTCAGATTACGAGATAAAGTCATATTTGTTTTCCCCCTTTACCATGCCATTAAGTTATAACCATATTTTAACATATAAAGATAAAATAAGTTCTTAGATATGTTAAGGAGGATAACAATGGGTATTTTAAGTGGAAATCCTACAGATGAACCGATGCATTACGGTGAAGTATTTGGAACATGGTCGTTTCTTTCTGCTTCAAAGGGATTAGTAGCTGGTTATCAAACGTTTCTAAATCATGTAGGAGACAAGGATCTACATAAGTTAGTACAAGAAACAATTGAACAATGCCAGCAAGAAATGAAAGGTGTGGAGACACTGCTAAAAGAGAATGGTGTGGCTTTACCTCCAACTCCGCCTGAACGCCCAGAAGCATGTTTAGATGATATTCCAGTAGGAGCACGTGTTCAAGATCCAGAAGTCGCTACTGCTATCTCAATGGATATTGCTGCTGGTCTAGTTGCTTGTAGCCAATTGATCGGCCAATCCATTCGTGAAGATATTGCAGCTATGTTTGCTCAAATTCACGCGCAAAAAGTAGCTCTTGGTGGAAAGTTTTTACGACTTAATAAAGAAAAAGGCTGGTTAGTTCCTCCACCACTTCATAAATCTAAACACACGGATTATTAACCATTAGATCTAACTGTCTATCAACAAAAAGATGTTTCTATTTGCTAAGAAACATCTTTTTTATTTTCTACAAATTCCAATATGGTAACTACATATGCATACGATATACAGCTTAAAAACAGAAAAACTCCTGTGACCTGTTCAGGAGTTTTTCTGTCATATACATGTATCACGTCGGGATGATATCTTACGATATCATGAGTAGTTTGCTCAAGTTATGAATAACTTATGTATTAAAAGACAAGCCCACCTGATTTGTCAAAGGTAGGTTTGTCTTTTAGAAAATCTACATGTGAGTAGTTTGCTCAAAATACTATTATTTTATGCATATAGAGCCTTAAAATCAGAAAAAACCACTAGCGTATTAGTGGCTTTTTCCGTCCTCGTAAGGAAATGGAAATAGGAGAATTACTTATGTGATGCCTCACGGCGTCTAGAATAGTTTGCTTAATATAGTCAATAACTATACATAATAAAAAAGAAAGCCTACTGAGATCCTCAGTAGACTTTCTTTTCGTTCAATTATAAAACCTCGAAGTTAATTTTATTGCTTATTATAATAATATGTACATACACTCTTCTTATAACCTGTACTCACATATAAAACCAGTAGAAAGGATGATTCTTTCACTGGCTTTATACGAGGTGTATTTATTTAATGCATTATAGCATCCTGAATAGGTTGCACAAATACATGTTGTATTATCTATATTGGTTCTTAAAAATAATGATTTTCATATACTATAGAACCCGGAAAGCTAATCTTCTTTTGGAACTCAACCTTCAGAAGTGGAGAGAAAACACCCTAACTATTTAGAACATAGTTAGGGTGTTTTCGTTTTGGTAACACTTACCCCCAAAAAGCTACTGGTGCCTAAATCAGTAGCTTTTTTGATAACGTAATTAGAAGTTAGTATAGATAGTACTTCACATCATAAGTAGTTTTCTCAAAATAAAGGTGAATATTCAAATTAAAGATCTTGTAAATGAATTTGTATATTGCACAGCTTGATGTAAACTAGAAAAGCTTCTAATTTCTTCCATTTTTATCCCTAAACTAACCATGGTTTGGGCAATCTCTGGACGTATGCCACTAATAACGACTTCAATTCCCAATAACTGTAGCCCAGCTATTACTTTAAAAAGTTGATCGGCTACCATTGTATCAATAATTGGAACAGCTGATAGATCTAAAATAAGCCACTTTAATTTATACTGACTTCCCTTTTCTAAGGCACTCTCCATCAAATATTGTGCTCGTTTAGTATCTAAATCACCTACTAGAGGAAGGATACCTATTTCTTCTGTCATACGGACAACGGGAACAGATAACTCATCAATGGCATATTGAGCATAATTTATTTTTTCACTGTAATCTTTCACGTATGATTTACTTACGAATTGGATAGCATTGTCTACAATGCTATTAAAGTGAGAAATGATTTGATAAAAAGCATCAAAAGAAAAATCATTACTCTTTGCTTCTTCTTTTATTATTTCTCCAATAACATGTCGATAATGACTAATCTCCTCTAAGGCTAGGTTTAAAGGAAGTCCGTGATCAACTAATAAATTAGCCATATTGTTTCCCCACTGTTCCATGACCTCATTTGCTTCCCCTTTTTCCATCAAAAGAGAATCGGCATAAGTGGTAAGAAGGTCAAAGCGAAAAGTAGTCAACTCCGTATAGGTATTATGAGACTTTGCAAGATCTTGTCTTTTATTTTCAGCTAACTCTTCTTTTCTTTCTAGAATGGTCTCTCTAATATCATATAATTTTTCTTGATGTATATAGTGCAACGGTGTCCCTCCTTTTATCTTAAAAAACAAATAGTCCTCTAATAGATGAGGATTAGAGGACTAAGCATATTGAAAAGTGTATTGATAATGATGAAATGGTAAGTTACTTATATTTTTTATTTAGTTGTATAATGCCCTTAAATCATAACATATCTTTATGACAGGACTATGTCAGACAAGTTACAACATATGTATAAAATTAAACTTTTTTACATTATGTTTACGTTCAGAAAAAACGCCTACTTGTTCATGATGATGGAATCCCAAAACCAGTATATGATGGCTACCCCTACTGCAAATATAAGCATCTTACGATAATTCCATATTGGATCAGACCAATTTCCTTGAAGCTTATAAGAGGTATAAAGGAATAGGGTTGCTACGACACAATAGGTAAATAAGTAGAGAATACTGAACTTCTTAGGCCATTTATTTAGAAATAGCTGCAGTGGTACGGCTGCAACAGAATAAGCAATGATTGTAATAAGTGAGATCATAAAAAATGCAATAACAGCTCTATAACTAGGCTCAATGATGATAAGAAATATGGAATAAGAGACGCTAGAGCTAATAACTGTTAACGCATGATATGGTAAAAGCTCTTTAAATGTCAATGAGTAAACACATCCTTCTTGTCTATTCTACGGATGTATATTATATAAAGGTTAAAGCTAATTAACTTTAGTTTTTTTATTGAGTTTTTTTGATAAATAAAAACAAACTGATCCAGCACCTGCTACCTTACAAAATGGAATAAATGCATAGGACGGTGCGATTAAAACAATAACGAACAAATAGGCACTTATAGCAAACTTTAAATTAGTTTTATTGATTAATTTGTGCATATTCCATCATTATTATGCCGTGTATATAATCGCGAAGAAAATAAAGCTCCTACCCAATATGAGCTAGAATGGAATATTATATATCATTAAGGAGAAAAGTTAGCCTGCCAAAATAGATTGTTTGGAAAACTAACTTTTCAATTATAGAAATAATAAGTATAAATGTTACACGTTTTTCTTTATTAAACGAGTGTTCTTATGAATCTGAACGTTTGGATACGCAATTCCACCTAGAATGATGATCACACCGATCCATTGAAGGAAGGTGACGGTTTCGTGGAGAACAAGTATAGACATAATTACGGCCGTTGGTAACTCTGATGTCCTTAGAATCGTGCCTAAGCTTCCCCCTATTTTAGGCATGCCAATATTAAATAAAATAGGTGGAACAAGTGAACCAAAGAATCCAGTAAGAAGACCATACATGAATAGCCCATCTGTAAGTACATCGTTTATAAGAAATACTGGTGGTAACGAAATAAATATAAGCAATGACGCTCCGGTTGTCATAATAGCGCTTTTATAAATAGGATGCACAGGTATAGTTGTGTTCCCACTTATATAAATAAAGAAAGCAAAGGAGACAGCAGCAAGCATCCCCCAGCTGATTCCAGCAAAAGAAAAAATGATACCCGTTTGCAAAAAGCCAGAAGCAAGGACAGAACCGAGAAGAATAATTATCGTTGAGATGAAGCTTTTTCGACTTGGTGCTTCCTTAGTAAAGACATATTGCAAAACAATACTTATCCATGTAAATTGCAGTAGTAGAATGATAGCAAATGAGGCATTAATATAACCAAGTGCTTGATTGTAAAAAATACCCGTTAGTCCCATCGTTATGCCTCCTATGGCCAAAGTAAGCCAATGTTTACATTTTAAACGGTCCTTTGGAACAAAGATTGCAATAGCCTACAACATGATAGCACCAAAGAAATATTGACTTCCTGTTACTTCACTTAGTCTAAATCCCTCACTGTACCCTAATTTAACAAACGTTGATACGACTCCATAAGAACAACCACCCAGAAAAACAAGTAAAGCATAGTTCGAAATTTTCATTGTTAAATCCTCCCTAAAATACAATAAAGCCACCCATCTCAAATATGAGATGGGTGGCGAAAAGTAAAAGAATAAATTCAAACGAAAAATCCACCTGCTGTAAACAGACTTTTACAGCTTTTAGTTATTTTAATAACTTATATTATAGAATTCCCACTCCTAAGTATCAAGCTGAAATTTAGAGGAGACGATGGAAGAATGATAATTTCCGGTAATCTGTTTTACGTTAACTAAGGTTGTTATCATATATAGTAGGAAAATAGAAAAACTCCCTGTTCATATAGGGAGTTTTTCTATAGGCTAATGAGATTCTAGATTGGAGATACTTTTCAGTATCCTGAGTAGTTTGCTCAAACGTTACAATAGATATGCAATCTTCCCTTAGAAAATTTTCATTATTTTATCTTTCATTAGTATATTGTACGATCATGCCGTGGCTTTATAAGCCATCTGGTTTAACTTTAGAGACACCCAAGGCAAGATTTTTCCACAAAGTTTGTTCAACGACTTCGGCGTCCAACGTATGACAATCAACAATGAGTTTAACTTCCGAATGTTTGCCGCGTAAAAGCCGTTGGTTTTTCCTGATTACTTTAAACATAAATAACTTAATTCCTAATCCTAAGATAAATCCGATAAAAGCACTAATAATTCCCCAATAAATAGGGCCCCAGTTTAGTTTAAAACCAATACTTGTACCAATAACTGAAAAGGCTGTGGCTAGAGCCATTCCTAAATCAATAAGAGAAACCCCATCTGCTCGATGAAGACTATCAAAAAGCCGGCGATTTTCTGTGCGATTATTAAGAGAAACAATAAATATATCTTCTTTCTTTATGCCTTTTTTTCTAGCTCTGAAACAGCTAATTCTATGTAACTGGAGTATTCAAATGTAGAAAAAACCTGCATATTTCACTCCACCTTTTTTCCTTTCACAATACAAAAGCTTGGATGTTGATACGTTTTCTCGAAGAAGTTTTTCTGTTCTCTTTCGACAAGTTTATTATTCTCCACCGTATTTATATAAGAGTCAAAGGTAGCAAAACCATATAGGGAAGGGAAAAATAACAGCCATTCTTTATTTAAAACGGCAGTAGCCTGTTTTATTTCTCCTAAAAATAGAAGAGAAATTCCTTCAAGCAAGTGAGAATAATAAAAGAAAACAACTGCCCAGATAATAACAAAGAAAGCAGCAATGATCCGATGAATATAGAGTTGTCCTAGACCTGGCATTACCAAGGACCAGAAAACGGACAGGATGGGATTCCGTTTGTCTAAATAGTTTATTTCCATAGCGCCTATACTGAAGGAGTTGAAGTTATGATTTTCTCGTTCAGCTAATACGTATATTTTATTTAAATCAACCGTTGTTCGGTAACTGTCCCATATAGCAAAAATATACACGGGAATATAAATAAGAAGCCACCTTGTATTAAGCACTTCTTTGGCCATATCAATATTTCCTTGAAAAGAATAAATCATCGCTAAATTTACATGAGATTTAATATTTATGACGACTTCCCATATAAATAACACAAAGCCGCGAAGGTATTTAGACAGTAGTAGGTGCCCAAACCCTGGAAAAGCCGCTGACCACCAAGCGATAATATAAGGGTTTCTTAAATGGATTTGAGTCGTTCCAAATATACTGACATGAGCAATATAGCGTCTTGCAGTATTGTCGTTTTTATAATTATTCATTTACAATCTCCTATGGATTTATCTTCTATAGATTCGAAAAAAATATACTTGTTGTACCCATTATCCATATTTAATATGCTCTTATTTATTTATGCTGATTCAATCAACTGATATACATCTAATCCTTTGTTATTTTTAAGGACATTCATTACATGAACTAAAAATAAATAACGTATAAAGCCTAAAAACGAAAAAACTACTGATCCTGTTTCAGTAGTTTTCCTAGTCGTTTAAATATAGATGTTAAACTGATGCTCTATTACATCTTGGATAGTTTGCTCAAATTATAAAAAGGTATTCATTTATAATATTTAGAGACTTTGGAAAGATAAAAGTAGGGATATTTTTCACGTGTATGTAGAGAGGAGAGAACAATTTTTTTGGCACATCCTTCTTATAATGATGTACAACAAATCCGTTATGAACTAAAGGCAGCTGGATATGAACACTGGCTTCATAATAATTTATTTACATGGCAATGGTGGATTCTACTTATAGCTACTATTTTCCCTTGGATTATATGGGGCTATCTTGTTAAGAAAAAAGACCGTCTACATGTATTTGCATTTGCGATGTTCATAGGTATTGTTTCGAGTATATTAGATGTAATAGGTGCAGATATTCTATTATGGGGATACCCTACAAAATTATTTTTTATGGTGCCTCCTTTATTTCCTGCAGATTTAACTATTATTCCAGTTGTATTTAGTTTAGCTTAGCTTACCATTATGGAAAAGCGTGGAGGAGATATACTGTATATAGTATAATCATTTCCTTTTTATTTGCTTATGTAATTGAACCCTTTTTTGCCTGGGCAAATATGTATCAAAAATATAACTTTCATCATTGGCTTTCTCTTATTGGGTTTTTCTTAGTAGCATTAATAGGTAGATGGCTTATTGAAAGAATATTACCTCTAAGAAATTAATGTAGGGCATTTTATGTTCTTCAAAACATTTTTGATACATCACATTATGTTAACCGGATCTGTATATTGTATTCATTTCAAGCTTCTTTTTTAAGAATAAAATAGTAAAAAGAAGAAATTCCCAAACTGATCAATATAATAGGTAGCACAATCATTGTATGTTCACCTTCTTTTTCATAATGCCTGTTTGGATAGACGTTTCAGCTGTTACTGGGGAGTCAAAAAATACTCTTTTTAATTTTTTATATTCAAAGAAAAGTAAAGCTATACTCATAAAGGTTAGCAATATGGTAACAGAACGAGCTGGTATCTCAAAACAAAAATCAAGAATAGTAATATTTACTGTGATAGGTAAATAAATAATGTTTCCTAAAGTTGCTGTCTTTGGAATTACTAATAATAAGGCTGCTGTTATTTCTCCAAAAGCAATAAAAAGATTATAGGTATCCGAGTATCCAAAGAAGTGCCAAGCCAATTGCATAGCTGAGTCCTTTGTCGAGTCATATATAAAGTCGCCAGTAGAAAACTGGCCTGGATAGATTTTGGCAATGCCATAAATCAAGAAAGTTAATGCTAAAGACCATCTAAATGTAGTGATAATTGTCGTTCTAAGCTTTTTTAGAAATGTACTTCTATTCATTGATTTTCCCACTTTCTATTTTCGTTTTAATAAACCTATTTTGTATTTCTTTGCTAGGGACGAGACAATTTTCTTTTTTTCCAAAGAATCGATATCGATTTTTTGCAATAAAACGGTACGCTCTATCTCGGATTTTTTTAGGTATTATCCGAAAGAGAATGAAAAACCTTATAGGTCCGGTAAGCTTATTTATGATATGTAAGATTGCTGTAGATTCCGTATATATTTGACCTTTATCAATTAAGATAATGGAATTCAATTGCATATTATTCGGATTGTCATTTATTATCAACGAACGTGCTAAATCTGATTGAAGAGACAAAAATTTAAATATGCCTTTAGGATCTCTTTTTATCACAAATTGGACCCAATGATTACATACGTTACATATACCATCAAACATAATAATAGGTTGATTATCTTTTTTTACCTTCAATATATTTCATCCCTTTAGTTAATTGTAAATATTTTCTACAATTAATTATAATACGAGATTTAATAAAGCTCACCTAACAATAATGTAAGACGGGCTTACAATTTTGTTAGGTGAGCTTCATTTTTTTGTTAAGAGTGCCTAGAAGGCACATTATGTAACTAAAGATGTATATCATAACAGCTTAAAAAGAGAAAAAACGATCCGTGGGAGTTGGATTGTTTTCTCTTAAGGAAAGATCAGGCCGATAGTTCCTTAGTGTATTTTATATTTCTTACTTTCTATTTTTTAAACTTAACGTTGATGTAGAGTAACATCAGATTTCTTAAGCTTTGCTCTATTTTTGAAGAAAGCTACAATAAGGAGCAAAAGAGGAAGTATGACTTGAAAATGTATATTTAAAGAAAATGGTAGTATTTTAAGCGCTTCTTGTATAAGTTCTTCATAATTATTTGCTAAGCTTAGAGAATAAAGTAGAATAACAAGCCCTAAGGGAAAGCATATCTTAGATGGAGATTTAATTTTAAATAAACTTGCAGCACCTATTACAGTAGCGTAGAAAAACACACTTATTTTAAAAAATCCCCCAATAACTGCTGTAAGCATGAAAAACACGTCAAGACGCTCTAAAAAATCAGCCACCTGAATACTTTCTACTGTACTTAGAAGAGGAAACTGTGAGCGAGCAGTAAGACTTACTCCCAATACACTGACATTTATAATCATGGTAATCATTAAATTGATACCTGTTAATCCAATAGCGCTTAATCCAATTCCTTTGCTCATGTTTTTTACATACGGTAAAATCATCAAAAATACAACCGTTTCTCCAAATGGAAAGTATATATTTTGAGTCAGAGCAGATTTTAAAGGAAGCCAGATACCTTCTTCTAATACAGGTTGTAAATTTGTAAAATCAATTATACCAGCACATACAATAAGAATGAGTCCAGAAATAGCAGATAGGTAGAACAGAATAAACAGAAGTTGACTGGATCTTGCCAAAACTTCGATTCCTTTGCTTACGGTATAGATAACAACAAGCACCAGTAAGGCATTTACAATAAATAAAGGCGTATCTGGATAGGCAAATGTCAATAACATGTCTCCAAAATCTCGGATTACTCTGGAAGCAATGTTTGCAAAGTAAAAAATATAAAGAAATGAAATAAAACGACCAATCCACTTCCCCATGATCTTTTGTGTAAATTCGACAAGTAATAAGTCAGGGTAGTAACGGTAGAGTTGATAGTAGACTAAAAATAGAAGGAAACCGCCTATCATTCCAAACATAATGGAAAGCCAAGCATCTTGCTTCGCTTCTATAGCAATAGGAAGAATAAAAGCACTTCCGAATTCAAACAATATCATTAAGGTAAATAGTTGACTTCCACTAATCTTTGCTTTTTCCACTAGACTATTACCTCCTGTTGATAGCTACGATCTCTTTTAAAATCATTAATATAAGTGATGACTATATTTTGTCTAAATAATCAAGTTTCAAAGGAGAAATATCCATATTTGAAATCAATAAGCCCTGGGGACTATTAATCATTTATTTTTTTAATTTAAAGTACGCATATGCGCTTAACATGATAGCTACCATCACTATACAAGTAAGAGGAAATAGAATTGTGTTGATAAAATGATCATAAAACCAAGTATACAAAAAAATCACCTCACATAATTTACATCCATTTTGATATGTACTAGTAGCTTATAATGGTTCAAGGGGCTGGAATATTTATATTATTCAAAGAGTCAGCAAACAAACCTGTCATGCTTTCTGCTTCCTTCTATTTTTCAAGAATGCAACAAGGAAAAGCAGAATAGGAATAACCGCGAGGAAGGGAATTTGCAAGAAAAACATCTCTACCCCTATTCCTTCATGAAGGTGCTCTTGAAAATTGCTAGAAATCGTCAGAGACATAAAAAGCACGATTAACCCAATAGGGTAAGAAAGCGATGAAGGTGATTTAATTTTAAATAAGTTGGCTGTTCCTATCATAGAAGCATAGAACAGTACACTGATTTTAGAGAAGCCACCAATGACTAAAGCAAGCATAAAAAACACATCAAGCCGTTCTAAAAAATCTGCTACCTGAATGCTTTGTACCGTACTAAGAAGAGGAAACTGTGAACGTGCAGTCAAATCAACTCCTAGTACACTAATATTAATAAGCATGGTGATAGCTAAATTAATCCCACTTAATCCTGTTGCACATAACATAGTCGCTTTTGCCTTCTTAGGATTGTTTAAATAAGGTAAAAGCATGGTAAACACAATTGCTTCACCAAAAGGAAAATACAAGGTTTGAATAAAAACGACTTTTAAAACGGGTAAAATCCCTTCTTCAAGTACTGGTTGTAAGTTTTTAAAATCAATTAATCCTGAACACACAATTAGTAGAAACCCTGTGACAGCAAGTACATACATAAATATAAAAAATATCTCGCCTGATCGAGCTACTATTTCAATCCCTTTTCGAACCGTATAAATAATAACTAGAATTAGTAAAGCATTGGCAATAAATAAAGGAGTATCAGAATAGGCAAATGTCAACAACATCTCTCCAATGTCACGTAAAACCCTTGCTATATCATAGATGAAATAACAGATGTAAAGAAAGGCCAGTACGCTTCCTATTGCTTTACCTAAGATTTTTTGCATATATTCTGTAGGTAAAAGATCTGGATAATACGAATAAAGTTTATGATAAATTACAAATAGAACCAAGCTACCAAGCATCCCAAGTAAGATAGCCAACCATGCGTCCTGTTTTGCTTCCATTGCGACAGGTAACAGTAAGGAAGTACCTAGTTCAAACAGAACCATTAGGATAAAGAGCTGACTAGCACTAATTTTGGCTTTTTCCATTCAACCGGACTCCTTTTCGATTTTATTAAAGCGATTTTCTGTTTCTTTTGAATTATTCTTTGACCTTTTCGTCACTTGAATTCCTTTTTACATTATGTAGTAGAAATTAAGTTTACTTTAAGGTTCTTTCTGGAATAAAATTATTCTTTGCCCGGTTAAGGATTTCACTAGGAATCTCAATGTGAATGACAATATTCTATATAAAAATTAACTAGTTCAATGTGTTCTTTCCATGCTTCTTCCTATTTTTCAAGAAAGCTACAAGAAGAAGAAAAGGAGGAATAATCCCAATAAGAGGAATGTGTATAGTAAACATTGCCACCTTCAGTCCTTCGTGGTTATGTTCTTGAACATTGCTCGCAATGGTAATAGACAAAAAGAGAATGATTAGCCCCAAAGGATACGATAACCTTGAAGGTGATTTAACCTTGAATAAATTTGCTGTACCTATGACAGCTGCATAAAATAACAAGCAGATTTTAAAGAAGATAGTGATAATTGAAGCAAGCATAAAAAATACATCAAGCCTTTCTAAAAAATTAGCTACTTGGATGCTCTCCACTGTGCTAAGAAGTGGATACTGTGAACGTGCAGTTAAATCAACTCCCAATACACAAACATTAATGAGCATTGTAATAATTAAATTGATTCCACTTAATCCACTTGCACATAGCATGGTCACCTTTGCTTTCTTAGGATTATTTAAATACGGTAAAATCATGGTAAATACAATGACTTCTGTAAATGGAAAATACAAAGTTTGAGTAAATACCACTTTTAGGACAGGAAATAAACCTTCTTCCAAAATAGGTTGTAAATTTTTAATCTCGATTAATCCAGAAGATATAATTAATATAAAACCAGCAACCGCAAGGACATACATAAAAATAAAAAGCAGTTCTCCGGATCGAGCTATGACCTCAATTCCTTTTCTAATTGTATAAATAATGACAAGCATTAATAATGCATTGGCAATAAATAAAGGTGTGTCAGGATAGGCAAAAGTTAACAACATTTCGCCAAAATCACGTAGAACCCTTGAGGCATCGTACATAAAATAAAGAATGTAAACAAAAGCGAGTACGGTACCTAATACTTTCCCTAAAATCTTTTGGATATATTCTGTAGGCAAAAGGTCAGGATAATAGGTATAAAGCTTGTGGTAGATTAACAATAGAACGAAACTGAATACCATTCCAAGGAGAATTGCAAGCCAAGCGTCTTGTTTTGCATCTATTGCAAGAGGTACCAGTAAAGCGCTCCCCAATTCGAACAGAACCATTAAGATAAAGAGCTGGCTAGAACTAATCTTAGCTTTTTCCATTCAATTGAGACCTCCTTTTCGGTTTTATTAAAGCTTCCTTTTGCTTTTTTGAATGGTTATTTAACTTTCTATCGCTTTTGAACGTTATGTAATAAAGATGAGATTTGTTCTAAAGGTAACTCTAATGTAGAGACTATATTCTACATAAAAATTAGCTGATCAACTATGTTTACTCCCATGAACCTTTCTTTTTTGTAAGAAAGCTATAAAAAGAAGGATAGGAGGAATTATGGTGAATAGAGGAATATGCAGAATAAACTTGGCTATATATAATCCTTCATGGAGATGTTCTTGGAAATTACTCGCGATTGTGACAGATAAAAATAGAACAACAATACCTAAAGGATACGCTAACATTGAAGGTGATGTAATTTTGAATAAGTTAGCTGTTCCTATGGTGGCTGCATAAAATAATATGGTAACCTTAAAAAAAATCCCAATCACCATAGCAAGCATAAAAAACACATCAAGCCGTTCTAAAAAATCAGCTACCTGAATGCTTTGTACCGTAGTAAGAAGAGGAAACTGTGAACGTGCAGTCAAATCAACTCCTAGTACACTAATATTAATAAGCATGGTGATAGTTAAATTGATGCCACTTAATCCTGTTGCACAAAGCATAGTCACCTTTGCTTTCTTAGAATCATTTAAGTACGGCAAAATCATTGTAAACACAATAGCTTCAGTAAACGGAAAATATAACGTTTCAGACAATGCAACCTTTACCGATGGTAATAACCCTTCTTCCAAAACAGGTTGTAAATTTTTAATCTCGATTAATCCAGAAGATATAATTAAGATAAAGCCAGCAACTGCAAGGACATACATAAAAATAAAAAGCAGTTCTCCGGATCGAGCTATGACCTCAATTCCTTTTCTGATTGTATAAATAATGACAAGCATTAATAATGCATTGGCAATGAATAAAGGTGTGTCAGGATAGGCAAAAGTTAACAACATTTCACCAAAATCCCGTAGAACCCTTGAGGCATCGTACATAAAGTAAAGAATGTAAACAAAGGCAAGTGCAGTACCCATCACTTTCCCTAAGATCTTTCGCATATATTCTGTGGGTAAGAGGTTAGGATAATAGGTATAAAGTTTATGATAAACTAAAAATAAAACAAAACTTCCTAACATACCCAGCAGAATTCCAAGCCATGCATCCTGTTTAGCTCTGATGGCGAGAGGTACCAGTAAAGCACTCCCCAGCTCAAACAGGACCATTAAAATAAAGAGCTGACTGGCACTAATTTTTGCTTTCTCCATTTAACTGGCACCTCCTTTTCCTTACTTTTGATTCTCCTTTACTCCTGAAAGAAACGATTTATTTCGTAAGCCAGCTCGACGTACATAGGCTTCTACTGCGATATCTACATCTAACTTTGGAAAGTAGACATCATTCCATTCTGTTTTTAATTTTTTAAATTGATTCGGTCTAGTACGGTGAACTACTTCGCCAAATCCCAAAATATCCGTTTTGTTTTTTTGTGCATGCTCAATAGCTACCCTTAGCTCTTTTTTAATTTCTTTCCTCACAGATTGTTCGATTTTTGTAATAACCTTCGGATTGGTAATATCAACAGGTACCTCCATGTCGCCGATATCTCCTTCAACACGTGTATGAATAGAAATATGAGGTTTCCCATTCTTCACTTGCGCAGATACACTTGTTTTTTGTCGTACACTTTGATAAGCAATAGCCTCTTTCTTTCCTGCCCAATCAATATTAATATCCGTTCCTTGAATTTTATCGAGGATCCATACCGTCCCTCTTGCTGGTTTTCCATACAGCCAGTCCACTAGCTTCCCCTGTTTTAAGACAGCAATTCCGGAAGCACGAAGCGTTGCCGCGGGTGCACTTTCCTGAAGGTTATCTAGCTTTTGTGCTTGCTGGGGATTACCAACTAGACGAAATCCTGATACGACAGTTCCTCTTCCAGGGGACTCAATGCTCTTCATCACTTCTTGGAGTGATGTTTTTACATTCTCTCCCCACTTTCTTTCCGTAAATTCTAAGGTTTTTAGCACTTTATTCGCTGGAATTTTATCAACTGGCGTTAATGTTTTGACAAGGTCAGCTGCGGTGGAGTTTCTCGCAATCACAAGAGTGGAAGTATTTCGAAATTCCGGATCCCGATCTAGACCATCGATTAACGTATTAAGCCCTTCTTTTCTGGCCAGTCCTTCCCCAACTACGACTAAGTTTGTATGAGCATAATACAATCGTCGAGAGATTCTGCCTGAAGCCCGTCTACTTGCTTCTACTATATTATCCCCTGAAGCCGAATAGATGGTAATAGGAGGGCTTTGACTGCCTCCTCCTCCTTGCATACCTCCTGCCACGTTTCCTGGATTAATAATTTGAAGTGTTAAGTGAAATCTTCCATCTTTCGTTTTGTCGATACCCATGGCTGATACAATAGCAAGGTCCGTTAATTCTTTTTTACTCCAGCAACTTGTAAGCAAGAGCGTCATTGCTATCATTAATAAAAGAAAAACCCCTTTACGCTTCATTGTTGTTACCCTCTTCAAAATCGCGATTCACCATACCTCGAGATGCAGGAGGGTGTGGGTGTTGATTTGTCCCTTCTCGAATCGTATTAGCAGTAATTAATCTCGGTCTTTGTCTCAGTGACCACCATGGTAATCTCACAACGGTATCTCCATTGTTTACGGGGATGAAGGGAGCAAATGGAGCCATATAGGGTACTCCAAATGATCGTAAGCCGCATAGATGGACAACCATCATTAAAAGGCACAAAATGATGCCATAGAAACCAAATGTTGCTGCACCAATCATAAATAAAAAACGAATTAAACGGGCCGAAATCGCCATATCAAAAGATGGGGTGGCAAAACTAGCAATGGCTGTGATTGATACAATAATAACCATTGCTGGTGACACAATACTTGCTTGAACGGCTGCTTGACCAATTACAAGGGCCCCGACAATGGATACGGCTGAACCAATAGCTTTAGGTAAGCGTATCCCTGCTTCGCGTAAGATTTCAAAGGTTATTTCCATAAGCACGGCTTCCACAAACGCGGGAAAAGGAACGGATTCCCTCTGTGCCGCAATAGCTACAATGAGCATGGTCGGAACCATTTCTTGATGGAAGGTTGTAACGGCGACATAGGTAGCTGGCGCGATTAACGAAATCATAAACATAAAAATACGCAAAAGACGAATTGAGGTTGCAATGTCAAAACGAGCATAATAATCTTCAGCCGATTGGAAGAATTGCATGAACACAGCAGGCGCAATCAGCACAAATGGGGTTCCATCCACAAATATAGCAATTCGCCCTTCTAACAGGTTCCCTGCTACAACGTCAGGTCTTTCCGTGTTGTACATAGTTGGAAAAGGAGTCAATGTTTGATCCTCTATTAGTTGTTCAATATATCCTGATTCCAAAATGCTGTCGATATCAATTCGATGTAATCGCTGACGAATTTCTTTGACGACTTTATCATTGGCAATGCCATGTATGTACATAAGCGTCACATCCGTCTTTGTTACACGTCCAACTTTTAAAGACTCCATCCATAAATCTGGGGTCTTAATGATGCGGCGTACCATAGCTGTGTTGGTCCCAAGAGACTCGGTAAATGCTCCTTTTGGTCCTCGTACTACCATTTGGGTAGTAGATTCCGCAATGGAACGCTTCTCTCCACCTTGGGTACTAGCGCTCAGTGCCTGATCTACTCCATCCACTAAAATAAGAGTATCTCCTGCCATTAAAGATGCAAATAAATCATCCAAGTTAGTGATGGAAGATATGTTTCCAATTGTCATTATATCTTTAGAAAGCAGGTCTATCGCATTTTGCTGATTTATTACTTCTTTATGATCATCCTTCATCATAGATTGCAGTAGATACTCTTGAATTGACTGATTGTCTACAATTCCTTCTACATAGACAATCGCCGTTTTAATGTCAGAATCCCCCCCCATTTTTATCTCACGAATAACAACATCTGAACTATTTCCCGTTTTCTGCTTAATTATGTTAAGGTTGCCTGATAACGAAATCTGTATCCGTTCTATTTGATGATCAGTAGGTTGATTCTCGTCACCCTGTGGCCGTTTCTTTTTTGGTTTGCGATCTTTAAAAAACGAAGGCATAGATTTAAGCACCCTTCTTTCAGTTTTTATTACTTTAACCATATAAGAGTTTTTTATGTAAAAATTAACAATAAATATTTATGTATCATTATAGAAGAAAGGGAAGAACCTATTATATGGAGCGTGATAGATATGAAAATCATAGGTATTAGCCTTTTAATGTTGGGATGTTTAATGGGCTTTTCTTTAGGTATTGATATGGTTCAAGGATTTGATGTTTCTCAGGCGTTGTACAACGCTGTGAGTCCATTTAGGGTAATGGAAGTCGCTGAATTATTTGTACTCTTTTTTCTTCTTTTTCTTTTTTTTGCTGAATCTTTATATCTTTTTATGAAGAAGAAAAATCAAAGCAAGTAACCATATACTCACCCATTATCATTTTTAAAAATAGGAAATGGACATAATGGTAATTTAGTTCAGGCTACCCGTTTCAATCAGTTCTTTCGTTAATCAAGATTCATATAAAATAATTCATCATCTGTGTTATTTAGTTGTTCATTTATCCATTTCCTTACATTATTCATTCTGGAATCAAAGACCATTTGAAAGAGACCGGTTAACTGAAAATCGGTAAAATGACTTCTCTTTAATTGGAGAAAAGCCTCGTGATAAGAAGAGAAATGAAGCTGTTTGAATAAGAAATCATCCATTGCCTCTCGAATATATTCTTCATTTTTCCAACAATTCATGGGAACATGAGCAAATTGCCAAGGCCTAAAGACGCTAGGATAAATAGCTTCAACTATTTGAAAAGGGGAATAACCTAAAAGCGTAAAGGCGCCACCTAAACCATGTTGTCTAAAAAAATTAAAATTAACTTGAAAGGGTATTTCTTCCATATGGATCTTCATTTTTTCCTCTATTACATATCTTACTGCCTCAATAGCTCTTCTCTTTCCTTCTTCTCCCTCCCAATATTTATCAGGAGTTTGTTGGAATTGCCAAGGTTTAAATTTTCCTGGATAGGCATTATCAATGACTTCATAATAATTCCATCCATATAGCATAGCAGGGGGTCTGAGACGATGAGACCACAATGTATTGGCGCCTACTTGAAAAGGAATTTCATCGATCGGAATTGATAAGTGTTGCTCAAGTAAATAGCATGTCATATAACGCATGTATTTTTTTCCTTCATTACCTGCAAAGAAATAATTAGGAAATCTTTTTCTTCTCTTGTCTAGAACATCTTGATAAATTTCAATGACTTGTTCTTTATTCACTATCGAAAGCCCCTTTTGAGAAAGCGATTTTTTATTATTATGTATAATAATGGAATTTGTATGCAAGTGGAGCTAAATCTGTATAAGGTATATATTAAAAAGACAACAAGCTATTAAAAAATGAACTACACCCCAATTGTTAGATAAGAACTAATAATGGGGGTTGGAGATTATCCTTTTTCTTAGCGAGTTGTTCTTTGTCTTGTGTTCGAGGTGGTTGTTTAAGCCATTTATGATGGATCATGATATCAGCTCCATCTTTCGCATATCGACCGATCTCAATTGATAGCCTTTGATGATCGACAACGAGATCACTTCGTTAACTTGTAGCTGCTGCGGTTGCGTAGTTACCTGTTCCTGCTGCGCTCAAAAAATTCATTTGAAACATCGCTAGTCGATCCGAGAAGATAGATGTCGTTAAGTCACTAATCGCAATATCATGGGGAACCGGTAGTCGAATATGATTTTCTAGAAGTGCTTCTCCAAATATCTGCGCATGTTTTTCCGAGATTTCAGTCTCCCTTAACATCCAATTTTGAATCTTTTCTCTTTGAAATGTTTGAGCAAAACTAAGAGCTAGCTTACTGCCACTGATATGGGTTTGGATGTTCATATATAAATGCGATATTTCAATGGCATCCAAAGAAGGCTCTTTACTAAAAAATGAAAAGCCACTAAGATAGCTTTTGCTGTCTACAGTATTCGGTTGGGTGGGGTAAGAAATATAAGAGGCTCGAACAAAGAACCCTTTGCCTATATAGGTAAAGGGTTTTTTAAATTTATCGGAATAGAGGGAATAAGTTATTAGTCTGGCCAGATTTGTAGATTCATATACATATATTTTTAAAAATGAATGTTAGGATTAAACATTATCTTAGAATATAACTTTATTTAAGTTGTGTTGTTATTTAGGTAAATGCTAAAGTGTTTTTTATATTATTTATGTTTTAATATTTATACTTAGTGACGACAAATTAGTTCCTTTTCTACAGGATGTGTAAAATTTAACACTATTTTCAATGGAATATGTTAAATATTACTTTTCTTAATAAGATTAAATTATTTTTATATCAAAATTATTATATATTTTAGATTTACATCATTTTTTATAAAACTATAAGATTTGTATATAACAATCAGAAAAACAATATATTTGCTGTTACTTTAAGTAAATGATAAAAATTTAGTTTTAATAAAAGAGTTTGATCATTTACTTCTTATTAATAATAACGTTTATTACGTATTCGTAATAAACATTAAAGTGATTTGGTCGTTTTGTTGTGAAAGAAACAAAAACTCGTTATACTGTATACAAATCAGGGAGGAGTTATTATGGATAAACGACAGCAGTTAATGAGTGAACTTATGGATTTGTGTAATGAAATAATTTGGCGTAATAAACCTGAAGTAGAATTGGCCTTAAAGGACTATACGTTGAGTGAAATAGAATTAATTGAAAATATCTCTCTAATCCCAAATGCAAATGTAACAAAACTTGCAGCTGCAAGCTACATGACTCGAGGTGCTATAAGCAAGCTTACCAAGAAGCTGATAGCTAAAAATATTATAGAGAGTTATCAAAGTGTCGCAAATAAAAAGGAAATATATTTTCGACTAACAACCCATGGACAAAAAATAAATGATATCCATCAAAAATTACACCAATCTTTTCTTGAACGTGATAAAGAAGTATTTAAGCACATGACCGATGAAGAATTTGACACCATTTTTCGTTTCATTGGTCGATATAGACATCATCTGAAAAATATCACTGAGTAAGTGGTATTTTTTTATGCCGCTTTATTGTTGACGAGGAAACAATAAAGCGGTAAACTTATGTTTGTTTCTTAAGAAACAATAACTTCAAAGGAGAATTATCATGGATACTTCAATAAATAAACATGCCCTAACGTTTGGGCTTATCACTGTCTTCTTAATGGGTCTTGGATTGACTATAGTTAGCCCCGTTTTACCTTTTTTGGTAAAGACTTATACTAGTGGTCCCAGCGGTCAGGCTACTGCAGTAACATTACTTACGTCTATATACGCTCTTTCTGTCTTTTTGGCTGCCCCAGTTTTAGGTGCGTTAAGCGATAGGTATGGTCGTCGTCCAGTATTAATTATTAGTCTTATCGGCTCTGCCTTTGGTTATTTTATCTTTGGACTTGGAGGTGCACTGTGGATTCTCTTCCTTGGCCGTACCATTGAAGGTTTGACAGGTGGCGAAATTTCAGCGATTTTTGCTTACTTTGCAGATATTACCTCTTCAAATGAACGCACTAAGTACTTTGGTTGGATTAGTGCTGTTGTTGGGGCTGGCACTGCTCTTGGCCCTATAATTGGAGGTGAACTTGCGACTTTCGGAAACAGTGTTCCTATGTATGCTGGTACGGTTATCACATTGCTTAATGCCATATATGGCTATTTTTTTATGCCTGAGAGTCTTGAGAAGTCCAGACGCTCTTCCAGTATTTCTGTTAGAGAGCTTAATCCATTTATACAATTATCCAAGGTTTTTTCCTTTAAATCTGTTAAATGGCTGTTAATTGCTGGGTTCCTAGTTTGGATTCCTAACGGATCATTACAAGCTATCTTCTCTCAGTTTTCAATAGATACCTTTGCATGGCAGCCTATATTTATTGGTCTGACATTTTCTATAATAGGCGTACTTGATATCTTTTCACAAACAATCATTATGCCACGATTACTCAAATTTTTGACAGATAAAAAAATTGCTCTTTTAGGCATGATAAGTCAAATTATTGGTTTTATCCTTATTTCAATTTCAGCCCTTACAGCTTTTTATTTCGTCTTTATTGTTGGGATGATTTTCTTCGGCCTGGGTGATTCGGTCTTTGGGCCATCATTTAATGGTATGCTTTCAAAATCCCTTAGTGACAGTGAGCAAGGGCATATACTAGGGGGAGCTCAGAGCATTCAATCTCTAGCTCGGTTAATTGGACCAATTATTGGCGGTCAGTTGTATTCAGTAGTTAGCCACACTACTCCAGCCATCATGGGTGTGGTATTGATTGGTATCTCTACTCTCGTTTTATCAAAAAAGCATCGTTATATTTAATAAAAAACAACCATTAAACAAGAATAGAAGAACTGCCTCTTCACCGATGGGAGTTTTTTCTGTTTTATAACTGTATACCTTACAGGCATTTAGTTAACATAAACACTCTTCCGGAACACACGCAAAAAGAGAACCCTTAGAAATGAACTGAACCCAAAAAGTTAGACAATTTATATTTAAGCAACGTAGTTGGCATGAGTACGGTATTCGACTGGACTCATGCCTTTCAATTCTCTCTTAATTCGAGTGTTATTGTAATAGTGTATATATCCTTCTAGTTCTCTCTCAAAATGGTCCATATCTTTAAATTGTTGAAGATATAAAAGCTCTGGCTTCAGTTTGAAAAATAAATTGATAACAAGAAAATAAAGGTTTCTATAATGCCGAAGTTTGCGTTGAATCAGGAGTTATATGAAAAACAAAAGTTAATTTTGTCAGCGAGCATTTCTCTGCATTTTAAAGTCTTTGATTAACTAGGTTTTTATTTATAAATGATTGTGACGAGAAAGCAACTTTCTATTTGTACGGGAGGTGCTTTTTCGTTTCTTATAAAAATATAAAAATGGAGGAACGAAAAAAAGCTCAATTTCTCTAGTTTAATACTTAGGAATTGGACCTTTTAATATTAGAATTCCCTTAACATTGTAAATCCGCATTTCCTGACCCTACCCCTTTTAGATAGAGGAGAAACTACTCTTTTGTATCCCTTTCATATAAATATAAAATATAATCAGTCATAACACCGGGATGGCCCAATTGCCGTAGCATAGCTGTAATATTGCCACGATGATATGTTCCATGATTGACAACATGTTGTACTACATCAGATAAACGGGTTTCGAGTCGTCCAGCAATTGAAGTTTCCAGCACAAAGGCGGTTTCTATATCTTCTTGAGGATTGAGAAATGCTTTGTACCTGTCAGATAAATCGAAAAACATCGTTTCTACTTCCTCGATCCTTTTCGTTTCAATCTGTTCTCTCAATTGATTAGCCGACGCAGATGCTTCATCAAACTTTTCACCAGAAATACAATTTAACCATATGTTGTCAGAGACATAAATGTGCGCCATCACCTTTGATATAGAAGAAAAAACGCTCTGAATTTCCTTTTCGTAAATGTCCTCAGAAAGTTCTTTTAATCGGTCGAAAATTTTTTGGTTTACCCATACATGGTAATCGTACAATTTTAATGAGTGATGTGACATTTGAAACTCCCCCTATTTCCCAATTCATTATCGACATTACACAAGGTATCAGTAGTCAACTTAACTATACTTCTATAAAAATATCCTCCAGACCTTTTATTTAGAGGAGTTTTTTGTTCACTTAATATGAATTATAAGAAGTAACAAACTTTTAAAATTCCTATTATTAAAGGTTTTGTATATTCATAATTCAAATGTTGTAAAAGAAAAGAATAACTCTTGCCTTGTTATATTCTTTAGGACAAAATACAATACTGAGATATTTTCTCACCATTTTTATTCTGATTTAAAAACCTACTGTACTCTTGTTTGCACAGTAGGTTTTCTATTATAGAAAAGCGTACAATTCAATCACAGTACAAAAGATGGGAAAAGGAATGATTAAATACTGAATAATGGTAATTGTTATCTTTGTGTAAAATCTAATAACTCTTCTTATAGCTGTAAATAGATAAAAACATATTGACATTTAATTTCAAACTAACTATGATGATATACATTACATACACTTTAATTTAATAAACAAAAGCTAAGATAGGATCTTAAGTAATCCTAATCTCCCTGTTATAGAGAGCTGATAATTGGTGGAAGTCAGTACAAAGATTAGAGATGAAATTCACTCCTAGAGCTTCCTCTTCTAATGGTATTTTAGAGAGGACGGATAAAACCGTTATGCTAATTAAGAGGTAAGATGTTTTTACAATATAGGGTGGTACCGCGAAATTTTCGTCCCTGCTGAATAATTCAGCAGGGACTTTTTTATGTTAAAAGGAGGGCATCATGAAAGAAAATACTGCATCAAAGAATACGTTAAAAAAGCAATTATTACCGCGGCACATTCGAATGATTGCTATTGGAGGAATGATTGGAACAGGGATTTTCAAAGGGAGTGCTGATACAATTGGATTAGCAGGACCTTCGGTTATCTTTTCGTATCTATTTGCTGGACTATTGCTTCTCATTGTAATGGGGGCTTTGGCTGAAATGGCTATTGTATACCCATCGCACAATATGAAAGATCTAATTCAAAAAGCTTTTGGAAGACGTTTTTCTTTTGTAACGGGAGCTACTTATTGCTTTATGTGGCTTACTGTGTGTGTTATTGAAGTCATCGCTGCAGGTAGTTTTCTGCAATATTGGTTTTCTTCTATCCCTTTATGGATTCTTTGTCTTATTTGTTCAATTGTACTTATTTTAATTAATGCTACAAGCGTAAAGTCTTTTGGAGAAATTGAGTTTTGGTTTGCTGGTATTAAAATCTTTGTTATTATTGCTTTTATTTTATTAGGTATAGCGATACTATTTGGAATTATGCCAAGCAATAATTCATCTTCTCATTATCTTCATAATTATAGTGATTTTATACCAAATGGCTGGAAAGCCGTTTTCTCTACATTACTTGTAGTCATTTTCTCGTATGGAGGATCAGAACTCATTGGTTTAACTATTACAGAAACGAAAGATGCTGAAAAGGTATTACCAGGGGTAGTTAAAGGCGTTATGTGGAGAGTAGTTCTGTTTTATACTTTGCCTATTTTTATTATCTGTGGCTTGATACCATGGGATAAAATTGATGCAAATGCTAGCCCTTTTGTGCAGGTATTTGAAACAGCCGGGCTTCAAGGTGCTTCTCATGTTATGAACTTTATTTTATTAACAGCTGTCCTTTCAGCAGCCAATTCAGGTATTTATGGCTGTACAAGGATGCTTCATTCTTTATCTCAGTCGGGAGATGCTCCTAAAAGTTTGTCCTATGTAAATAAACAAGGCGTACCTGTTTACAGTTTAGCTTTCAGTGTCCTATTTTTATTATTGGGAACGTACCTCGTATACTTATATCCTGAAAAAGCTTTTTCTTATTTATTAGCTATTCCTGGATTTACAGTTTCTCTTATATGGATTAGTATTTGCTTAGCTCAGCTAAAGCTACGTCCTCAATATAAAGAAAAACCATATTTTAAACTTTGGGGCTTCCCTTATTTAACGCTCTTTGCCGCATGTACATTAATTATTAGCTTCATAGTCTTTCTCATAGACAGTGCGAATAGGTTAAGCTCTATAGTTTGTGTAGCATTCGTTCTTGTAATGGTAATTCTTTCATTTTTCAAAAAGAACACCAAACCTACTTCTCTTGAAGTACCGAATGATACCAATTAGATTTTACATTCTTCAAAAACTTAAATCAAAAAAAGATACTTTATAAAGTATCTTTTTTTGATTTATAGAATCACTTGCTTCATTTGAGAGCATTTTTAGTGATTTAACTCACGATTTGTTTTTGGGATTTTTGCTCTTCATTCCAAGCCTCTAAGGTTTCATGCAAGATACTCTTTGCATCTTCTTATAGCTCTTTTCGCTGTGAGTGTCGTTTATTCCTTTAGCGTAATATGCCATATTCGTTTTGAGCAATTCTTTCATTTTCTGCATAGCTTGTAGATTAAAATAAGCAACATCGATTCCCGTTAAGTGCCCAAAATGGTGATGTACGATTGTGTTTGACATACCTTTGTTATCCACACTGTAAATTCGTTAATCATGTTAATTAACTCACGAATGTACTTGTTTTTGTGATGATCAAACTGTTTGTACGTTTCCTTTACTTTGCTAAAATCAATCCATTTCTTTAGTTTAATCATAGGCGGATTAGTGCTCAAAAAATATGCGAGTTCTTGCAGCTGATTACTGATCCTCAGCCATGTTTCTGCTTTGATTTCTGTCACTTGGGTAGGTTGATACTGTGGCACATACTTGCAAATAGTGGTGTAGAAATAAGCAAAAGCTTCATCAGCAAAATAGACCGATTCTTTATTCCAATACTTTGCATTGTACTCCCCTGGTTTCACTTCTATATAATAAGCATTTTCGACCTTGTCCACACTGGTTATCATTTCAAAAGGAGATTCCATAGTAACACCTCTTTTTTAGATAACGTTAGTATGTCCTTTTTTATTAGTGATTTACCTAAAAGTTACTCCCAAGTTAATATCATGTGCTTTTATTTTTTTTAACCATTTATAAAACATAGGTATGATTGCCTTTCCTTTGAATAGGTTAGTTGTACAAAACCATATAGCCGAAAGGAAGTAGCAATTATGCATATAGAAATGAATATCTTATTTACTTTAGGTTCTTTACTGGGTTTATTAGCAGGTGGAGGACTTCTCAAATTAGTAAACCATCTGGCAAGGGGAAGAATCCAATTTATGTATGCTATATGCGGTGGAATCTTATTGGGCTTATTGTTTTTTGATATCCTTCCGTCTACTTGGCATCTATATGATTTAAGAGGCGTTTTATTAGGGATTGTAGTCGGATATATCATCATGCTATGCATTGACCTCTTTTTGCATAAACAAAACAGCGAAATTTCACCCTTACAGGCACTTATCTTATTAACGGTTGCTATCTTTTTTCATAATGTCATCACAGGTGTTACCTTTGGAATAACAGATATGCACCAATCAGCTTCTGTATTCGCAGCTACCCTTTTACATCAGGTCCCAGAGGGGATGGCAATTATGACAGTCCTCTCTATAGCAAAAATACCTAACACCTTCTTTTTACTAATTATAGCCATTCTGTCGCTGTCTTTAGGAGGCAGTTTATTCATTGGTGAAAGTGTACAAGTTTCCTCACTTAAACTACAAGCTTTGTCGACTGGCGCAGCAATCGGTACACTGTCTTTTGTTATCTTTCATGAAATAATTGGAAATACCATCAAGCACTTCAGGAAATTGCATGTATGGCTATTAATTTCGCTAGGATTCGTAATTATTTATGTTTATCAATATTCTCTTTCATTATTTCATGGCCATTAGAATGATTAAATTTAAGTGTCAAAAAGACACCTACAATTGTATGCAGCTATACCTCACTGTGATCATTTATAAAAGAAGAACATTTCATAGAATGTTCTTCTTTTACATTACTTCCTAGGGTCATGATTATGGTAACTAGAAATAACTGCTTAGAATCCATATTTCATTCTCTTATATATAAGCATCTGTATGTTACCACTCTCTCCACTCTTCTGTGATATCCTCTTCAGTCTCTAAGCCAGCTGCATTTGCAGCTTTGATGATAAACTCGCAAAGTTCTTCTCTTTCTAACGTTTCAATGAAATAATCAAATTGTTCATTTAACTCATTTAATCCTATAACTATCTCTTGTACATATTCTAAGATATCTTGTTCTGACATTTTATCTACAGAACCTTCAAGTCTATTAATATAAGTATCAAGGATTTCATCAGTGGCTTTAATATTCTCTACAGTGAAAATCTCATCATCTTCCATTCTTTGTTGCCAAGCTGCTGTCGGTTTATTATTTTTTAGTTCTTCCATCATTGTATTATCACCTTAATCTTATTTGGATTTCCATTTAGCTATAAGCCTAATGCTAATCTGATTATATAACAAAATTAACCTAGAAGATTGTAGATACCTTTTTTATTTTTAGTTACTGTGAGACAGGTGATTATGGATATAAAAAATGTGCTAATTAGTGGATGAATCCTACTTTTCACTTAAATAAAAGGTCAATTTCTTCTCGATCATAATCCAAAATCCAATTATTATATTCTTCATAAAGAAAGCGTATAGATTCTTTACTTGAGGCTAAGACATCACATCCGCGATCATCATACAAATGAAAAATCTTTTTTTTAGAGAGATTAATAAAGTAAATATCATAACTACTTTGGGAATTACTCTTCAGAATAGTAGATGGATGAGCAAAATCTTCATAATTAATAGCCTTTAAAAGTTGCGCATATCTTAATTCTGTTTTCTTACAAGAAAGTACATAGCGATGAGTCAAAGATTGATCATCGTCTTCGTCTTCATCCTGAAATACACTCGGCACACAGTGATGGTTTAATTGATATAGCCGCTGTTTATCTTTTATGTATTTTAAATAAACGTTTAAAGGTCTTTTTTGAAGGAAACGATCTTTGTTCGTAGTATGCACATCCGTAATAAAAAGAATCTCATCTCCCTCTTCAAATACTCTGTGAAATAATGTGATTGATCGATGAAAAGCTTGATTCAAACAATCTTTTTCGTGAGATGAAATTAATGGATCTGATATTTCAAAGCGAATGCTATATTTCCACGAATAAAACAGAGCTGGACTTAAAGTTAATCCTTCAAAGTATTTTTCTAAAAATGAAGGTAGAGTGTTAGTGCTCATGTATTTTTCTCCAAATTTTTTAGTTTTTATAGTTTATAAGTAACTTTTTTCACTTAAACATTAAGTAATTGTTCGATTTTATATGTAGGATTAATAAAGCCCTTTATTTTAAAAAATAAACTTAAAAGCCACCTCGAATTGTCAGGAAAGGTAGCTTACAAGAGAAACTTAATATGGAATTATAAAGTATAGTATATTTTTCCTATAAAAACTATTCTCTACCTCATAAATACATTCGTAAAACGCAAACTTTTTATGCATTTTGGCAGTTAATCTTCCCTATCGAATCTTAATCTATTTTTGCATGTGTGTTGAAAAATCACATTATATGAACTCAGAATGAATATTTTACCCAATCACAATAGCTTCGTAAGTGCTTGCCACTGATGACACCTCATGGAATCAAGAGGCTCTAAATCTTATAGTGCTGCTTATTTCTTAAATCAGTCTATTTATTAAAATAAAAAGCACCTCAATTAATAGATGCCTAGTTTTTATTATTATTTTTCTTCTGTAATCATAAACTGTACCACGTTATTTAAATTGATGTGCACTAACTCTTTTTCATTCGAAATGAATCTTTCATATTTTGTTATATGACTAATGACTTCTTTCTTTGATGCGGCTTCGAATTTTAATTCCTTTGTCCTGCCATTTATAAATTCGAAAATAACTTTAAATTTAAGCATAGGTGTATCTCCTCATTATCTACTTATTATTCTTGTTTCATCAATTCTTCTTCAAAGAAAAAAATACTTGGATATTTAGTAACCGTATAAGAGTATCTTTTCATGTTTTTTACATAATGACTTTTTAAGATTGTTACTAATTCATTCGATACTCTTATAGTTACTGTTTTTCCATTACTAAATATTTTCACGTTATATCCTTCATCTTCTCTCCTATTAAAAATAATAAGGTTATCGTATTATTCTTATAATAGAGCTGAGAAAAGCTTACATCAATCTGTACAGATTTTCCTCATTCTGGTATATGAGCTCAAAAAGTATATAGTTATAAAATAGTAAAGGATTATTTTATATAGATTTTAATCACCTACCGTCACTTTTCTACCTCTCCTATGTTCTGTTCTTGCCTTTTTAATAGCGAACAGAGCCAAGGAACGTTCGCTATTAATGATGGGTGAGAAAAATGGGTCAGTCCTTAGTCATTCCTATTACCTTTGGGCTAACGTTTACATACGCATCAATGCGCCATTAGGCTTTGGTAACTCCTCAGCTGTTATCAGATTCATTTTACAAAAATGTTCAAAAAATTGTTGTGCCAGCTCTCTTTCCTTTGGGTCATTTTTCAACTCAGCTATATCAAGTAAAATTTGAGCCATCCATAAATTATCAAAATAACGGTATTTACCTGTATTCCATGTCATTTTTTGGGATGTTCTTTCATTTACATAATATTTCCAGAAAGGCATCTGATCCGATTCCTGTTCTGTAAGCTGGAGTCTGTATTTTGAATGAGCAGGAATATATCCATCTTCACAAAGCTTACCGATAAAATCTTCATTCACCATATAGACGCCTAAGATACGTCTGTCTTTTTCAGGCATACTGGAATCTATTGCTGTTAACAAGACAGCACTATTTTGGTGCAAACGAATGGGTTTGGTGGGCTTCCCCTTGTTATTACCGCTTTTTATTACACCTGAAAAAACCTTCCACTCTAAAAAAGAACTATTCTGTTCTTCTGTGTCACACCAAAAAACCATTTGTGATTCAGAATGAAGTTTATGATTTTTCATAAGTTTTTCAAGTCCCCAGCGAAGTTCTTGGTTTTTTCGTTGTAGTTTTTTTTCCTCTTCCTTCTTCCGTTCTTCCTCGTTGTGTTCCATTTCCTTTTTTTCTATAATTTTTTCGAGTGAATGAGCAACACTTTTATCATGCAGTTTTAGATGCTTTCCAAATACATCGGGGAAAACAAATTTTTTATTTTCCGATGCGAAATGTATTTCAATACTGGAATCATTACATTTAACTATACTGCCTATCCCAAAAAGCTTGTGTGTAACTTTCTTATTGATTAGATTCATTATTCTAGGCCTCCTTGTAGAATAAAAACTCGGTTACTATTAGATAGTAAATTAATAATTTTATTCAACTAACTTACCTTTAAAGCTCACACAACTGTTTGAGTTTTTTTTCAGTTTAAAAAAGGGTATTGAAAAAATGCATCCATAATTCTATCTGAAAAAAACACAGCGGAATTCAGAATACGATCGAAAAAACAATTGTAAAACTATTATAACATTTTTTGAAAACATTACAAATTTTTCATTGACAATATATTTTAATTTGAGGTAAAATGAAGTTTTGTTGTTTACAATAACTCAAAATAAAAGTCTCCAACAAGTCATGAAACTTCTGGAAAGTCCCTATAAATAACCATTTGATTACTGGTGATAAGCGAAATGATTCCACCATTAAACTAACCCTCATGACGTTGGAGGCTTAGTTTAGGGATGTACTACTACAGTAAGTGGTACAATTAAAAAGCAAAAGAAGAAGATATGAACATTATTACCAAGTGTTTAGAAATTCTCATATAAAAAATTCCGTGCATTATCCCATGAAAATAAAATGGTAAGAAACACTAATTGATATAAATGATTATTACTCTTTTATAAGTTATAATGTAATATGAGGAGTAGTGATGTTAGTATGTATTATTACGGCAAAAGAAATCAAGAACCTTTAGCTCAAGAACAAACAGAGGTTTGGGAATGTACAGTAGAAGATTGTAAGGGCTGGATGAGAAAAGATTTCTCTTACGACAACCACCAAAAATGCCCTTTGTGTGGAAATCACATGGAAGCTGGAGAACGGCTTATTAATAAAATCCCCCTTAATCCCCATCGAAGATAATTTGTACCAATGCTATCGCATAGATTAAAAATTACTACTATATTATTTAATTGAAAATATAGTTAATTTATTTGCATTTGCTTTCTATTTCTAATGTATGTTATAACTAGTTATACCTTGTATCGATCGTCTTGTCTAAAACCCAGGCTTTTTTTTAAAGCTTGGGTTTTCTATTGAACTAATAGTAGATAAATCATGGTTTTCTAATTATAAGACCATAAAAAAAGACTCCTTCATAAGGAGTCCTTTTTGTTATCACTTTTAATTATGCTTTGTGAACGTTAGCAGCTTGTGCTCCACGTTGACCTTGCTCGATATCAAAAGTAACTTTTTGACCTTCTTCTAATGATTTGAAACCTTCACCTTGAATAGCACTGAAATGAACGAATACATCGTCTCCGCCTTCGATTTCAATGAAACCGAAACCTTTGTCTGCATTAAACCATTTTACTGTACCTTGTGTCATAATGTTGCCTCCTGCTGTGGAATACTCCACAAATGTATTACCTTTCTTGCCCAATCATACTATTTCAAGATAAAAACTTCTGTTTAAGGTTTTTTCTTCTCTCAATCTTATACCGAACAAAAACAAGTTAAACATAGTGTAACACATAGAGATATTGATAGCAAATAATTGCTTTTTTTCATTCTTCACTAAAAACAGTATTATGAGAAACGCTCAGAATTGCAACGAGTGGACAATCACCCGCGAAATAAAGAATATCTTCTTCTGATGGCTTCTCAGTACAACATTTCAACACTTATGCACCAGAATCCCTTTAACTAGGTATAGTTAATTTATGGTTAAGTTTTCTAATATAGATAGTCTTAAAAAGTACACTTTTTGGGATTGTGAAAAAACGACTTAAAAAACAGCTATCCCATTCGAAAAAGTATACTTTTACGGACTCCTAATTTTTAACTTTATTCAAACACTAAAGAAATAAAGTTAAAAAATTTATTGGAATTAATAAAATTGCTTTAACGAACCTTAAACAAAAGGTTAATTAATACTTTTAATGAATTAATTTACTTTTAATTTATTTTTAACCATATTTTAATGATTCACTATAATCATTGGATTATAATGGAATCACCAAAGTGATTATCCTTCTTTCAACTTGCTTTCTATCTAAAGCAAGTCTTTTTATTTATAGGAATGAAAATGACTAGAATGATATAGGTTGCACCGTATCCATATATTTCATTAGTAATCAGATTAAAATATATTTCAAATATACAGAAAAACGCTCTCTGAGGGAATGAACTTTGGTTTTACATATAATAGAATAAATAGTTCGACGTAAATTTGAGCAATTTAGAAGCTCTTATTTTCTTCTTATTATTGATTTTGAAACACTTGTTTTGAAATTAGTTAACCTACTGTCACTCTCAATAACTACAAACGCCTTTCATCAAGAAGTGTTTATAACGTGCTATTTTTAATAAACTTCATTTCTATATACAGACCAAAAGTTAATAACATATATACTGATAAAGAATGGAAATAGGAGAGGATAATCTTGACTAAAAATCATCCATATTTAGATGAGAAAGTTATGACTATAAAAATCGTTACTGAAATGACAGGTTTATCAGAAAGACAAGTTCGTTATTATGAAGAGCGAGAGCTTATTTTTCCAAAACGAAACTCTTCAGGTACCCGAATGTATTCCTTTTCCGACATTGAAAGGTTAATGGATATTGCAGAAAAAATGGAAGATGGTGTTAGAACACGGGAAATGCGCAAGGATTTATTTTAAAGTAGGTAAATTTGATTTGTTCTTTTAGTCTTTGTTCATGCTTACTCAATCTCTATATTCAATATTTACTGGGTTATTTTTATTCAGATTTTTTATAAATGTATCTAGCATATTAAGTAAGCCCCTTTGTGTTAAACTGTACACAGAAACATGTATGAGTCTGGAGGCAATATAATGAAATGTGCAATAGGGATAGTTCTTATTGCTCAAGCTTTATTAACGTACTTAACTATTAAGCCAGCATATACTCCTTACATCGTTAGAATATTAAATAGAAACACTGGAGTTATGAAAGTTTCCTATAGTTTCCCTTTAACGTACTGGTTAATGTTTATAGGTTTGGGCATCATGTTTTTAGTGGGAACATATTTAGTTTTTGCTAAAGAAAAGAAGCAGATCTTTAATTAAAGGTCTGCTTTTTATTTTTTACCGATAAATGGTTTTATGTTAACTAATGATTAACAACAAGCATTAGTTACAGGTAGCTTTTCATTTAGCCCATCGCTGTTCTTGTGAACCTCACTATCAGATTTCGTATAAAAGAATTCCCATTCGTTTCCGTCCGGATCTGTTACCCAAAACTTATCTTGCACAGCGTAGCAGCAAGTCGTATCCATTTCTTCACGAGCAAAGAAGCCCTCTTTTTCTAATCGTGTTTTATGAGAAGATATTTCTTCCTGAGTATCTACGTGGAATCCAAAATGATTAACTTGGTTTCCACGTACCTCGTCACGTATATTTAATGTGAAGTTTAATCTTGGTTCATCTAATAAGAATTTTGCATAATCCTCTTTAACCTTTACAGGGCTAGCACCAAATACTTTTTGATAAAATTCAATGGATGCCTCTAGATTGGTTACATTAATTCCTACATGAACATATTTCATTTAAAATTCCTCCTTCGTCTTATAGACACTATTAACTTGAATTCCTTAGATTAAGAGCATGAACAGCTTTTACTCGTATCTTTTCTAAATAAACAGCAAAGCTCGTCAGATAACAGGTGATTTACCTCTTTATCATGTAAATCATAATAGTTCCATGTCCCTTTTGTTTCTTTTGTGATAAGGTTTGCTTCTAATAAAATTTTTAAATGATAAGAAAGTTTAGATTGAGACATCCCAAAGAATTCAGTTAGGTCACATACGCATGTCTGTCCTCGCTGGCAGAGCTCATACATAATTTCTAATCTCTTTTGATCAGCAAGTGCTTTAAATTTTTGTTCGTACTGTTTAAATGGGTGCTTTCCTTCCTTAACTGTTTCCATTGTCATTCTCCTCCATTAATTTTTTTTGATTTAATGCTTGAAGCTTTCGGCAGCTTTTTTAAAGTTACGATATGTAGTTTCCCCTCTTAGCATAGGATCTTGATGAAAAAAACGCTGAAAAATTAGGTTTTGTGCTTCCTTCTGGTTCATCCCTTGGGTGTTCATAACTAAATGAAAGTAGGCTCGAAAGTACGTAACAGATAAGTTTCCAGAGTTGTTGACTCTCACTGCTTTCATCCCCACTTTTATAAATCAATTTTTTTTGATGTATTCATCATATCTGGAAAATTTAGATAAATCAAGGAATTAATCAACTTTTTTTGATTAATGTTTAAAATGTATATTTTTGTTGAGTATATAATAAAATACTTATATAATTATATTTAAAAATAAGGAGGCGAGTCATAATGAATGTAAAAGCGCAGGTAGAAGTGGAAAAAGCAGTACAGATACTGAAGTTGCTTGGAGATAAGACAAGATTGTCAATGATGAAGCTGCTCCAAAATAACGAGTGCTGTGTTTGTGAGCTAGTTGAAATTTATAAAGCAAGTCAACCGGCTATTAGCCAACACTTGCGTAAATTAAGAGATATCGAACTTGTAAGTGAAAGACGAAAAGGACATTGGATCTTCTATTCCTTAAATAAAGAAAACAGCTATTATCAGTTTGTCCTTGATATACTCGATTCTTTACCAAACGAAGATGAACGATTAAAAGAACTAGAAAAGCAAGGTTTACGTATTAATTGTTGCTAATAATAGGAGGTCTGTAAAGTGGTATCAGTTATAGTAGCCTCCCTCATCTTCTTAGTGACATTGATTTTTGTCATTTGGCAGCCAAAGAACTTGTCTATTGGTTGGTCAGCATGTGGAGGCGCAGTATTAGCTCTTTTAGCAGATGTGGTTGATTTCCATGACGTGCTGGATGTAACTCAAATTGTATGGAATGCAACATTAACGTTTATTGCAGTTATTATTATTTCCTTAATTTTAGATGAAATTGGATTTTTCGAGTGGGCAGCTTTACATATGGCGCGTACTGCAGGAGGCAATGGCGTTCGCATGTTCGTTTATGTATCCCTCCTTGGAGCTGTAGTAGCAGCATTATTCGCAAACGATGGAGCAGCCTTAATTCTAACACCTATTGTACTTGCCATGGTACGAGCACTTAAATTTGAAGATAAAATGGTCTTTCCTTTTATTATCGCCAGTGGATTCATTGCAGATACAACATCGTTACCTCTTGTGGTAAGTAACTTGGTCAACATTGTATCAGCTGATTTCTTTGGTATTCGCTTTTCTGAATTTGCATCACGTATGATTGTGCCAGATCTGTTCTCACTTTTGGCAAGTATTGCTGTCTTATATTTGTACTTTCGTAAAAGCATCCCTAAGAAATACAATCTAGATGATTTACAGAAACCGGTTGAAGCCATTAAAGATAAGAAAATGTTCCGTTTATCAGGAATCGTTTTATTCATTTTAGTTCTTGGTTACTTTATTGGTGAGTTTTTCGATATTCCTGTTTCTATTATCGCAGGTATTATTGCGATTTTATTCTTAGGAATAGCAAGAAAGAGTCCCGCTGTTCACACTAAAAAAGTGTTAGCAGGAGCTCCGTGGGCGATTGTTTTCTTTTCGATTGGTATGTATGTTGTTGTCTATGGATTACGTAATGTAGGGCTAACTAAAGTATTAGCAAGCCTCATTCAAGCAACGGCTGACCATGGATTATTTGCTGCAACCATTGGCATGGGATTCATTGCAGCCATACTTTCATCGATTATGAACAACATGCCAACCGTGATGATTGATGCTTTGGCCATTGATGCAACTTCTGCAACAGGTACAATTAAAGAAGCCTTAATTTATGCAAATGTCATTGGTTCGGATCTAGGACCAAAAATTACACCTATTGGCTCTCTAGCCACTCTCTTATGGCTCCACGTTCTTTCGACAAAAGGAGTTAAGATTTCTTGGGGAACCTATTTTAAAACAGGTATTATCTTAACCATCCCAACATTGTTTATTACGCTTGTTGGTTTATATATTTGGTTATCAATTATTTCTTAACACATCATAAAGGAGATTTTACACATGTCTAAAAAAACACTTTATTTCTTATGTACAGGTAACTCTTGCCGTAGTCAAATGGCTGAAGGATGGGCAAAAAAATATCTAAATAATGATGAATGGGATGTACGCAGTGCAGGATTAGAAGCTCATGGATTAAATCCTAACGCTGTAAAAGCAATGAAAGAAGCTGGTGTTGATATTTCAAATCAAACATCTGATGTCATTGATCCTGAAATTCTAAATAATGCGGATTTGGTCGTTACATTATGCGGCCATGCAGCAGATCACTGCCCAGTAACGCCTCCCCACGTGAAGCGTGAACACTGGGGATTTGATGACCCAGCAAAAGCTGAAGGAACAGAAGAAGAAAAATGGGCGTTTTTCCAGCGTGTACGTGATGAAATCGCTGAACGTATTCAGCGTTTTGCTGAAACAGGTAAATAATTAATCAAGAAGCAGTCTATTTGTGTAGACTGCTTTATTTCTTCCTGAAATCTGCTTTATAGCAACTAGGAATGTAAGAAATACTTTAGTAGTCTAACCAGATTCGTAGATTCATATACATACAAATTTAAAAATGCAGATTGTAATCGATTCTACTTATATAACAGTAAAAGCATACACTTACTTTTTATAAATATAAGATATTCTTTTAGCTAGTTTGTAGAAAAACTTTCACCTTTACAATTAGATGCGTTTATTGTATGATTACACAACAGGAACATTTGTTCGATACTAAGGGTTTAGAGATGAATAAAGAAACACCAAAACAAACTAAGACAATTAAACATAAAATTGTCTCGCACGGAGCAAAAACATTTGAGCCAACTCTTATTCTTTATCGAAATACCTTGGCGTTTATTGTAAACATAATAACAATCGGAGGTTTCAAATTATGAATGATAAAAAAGCTGCACTAGATATGGCTCTAAAACAAATTGAAAAACAATTTGGTACAGGATCCATTATTAAAATGGGAGAAGGCACACATACAAAAGTTGAGGCATCTAGCTCAGGCTCATTAGCTTTAGATATAGCTCTTGGAATTAATGGCTATCCCAAAGGAAGAATTATGGAAGTTTACGGGCCCGAAAGTTCAGGTAAAACAACCGTTTCCTTACACGCAATTGCAGAAGTACAAAAAAATGGAGGTCGCGCTGCCTTTATTGATGCTGAACACGCACTGGATCCAGTTTATGCAAGAAAACTAGGTGTAGATATTGATGAGTTACTGTTATCTCAACCAGATACTGGTGAACAGGCACTTGAAATTGCTGAAGCATTAGTTAGAAGTGGTGCTGTAGACATTATTGTTGTTGACTCAGTAGCAGCATTAGTTCCACAAAAAGAAATTGAAGGAGAAATGGGAGATTCTCACGTAGGTTTACAAGCTCGTTTGATGTCTCAAGCTCTTCGTAAACTATCTGGAGCAATCAATAAGTCTAAAACCATTGCCATCTTCATCAACCAAATCAGGGAGAAAGTAGGCGTTATGTTTGGAAATCCGGAAACAACGCCAGGTGGAAGAGCACTAAAATTCTATTCTTCCGTTCGTCTTGAGGTTCGCCGTGCTGAACAACTTAAACTAGGAAATGACATAGTTGGTAATAAAACAAGAATTAAAGTAGTCAAAAATAAAATGGCACCTCCTTTCCGCATTGCTGAAGTAGATATTATGTATGGAGAAGGCATCTCAAAAGAAGGAGAAATCTTAGATATCGGTTCTGAAGTAGATATTGTTCAAAAGTCTGGATCTTGGTTTTCATATAATGAGGAGCGTTTAGGACAAGGGCGAGAAAACGCTAAGATTTTCTTAAAAGAAAACCCAGAAATTAGAGAAGAAATTAGAAAAAGAATTATTGATTTCAAATATAGTGATAATGTTAATAATGATAGTGGTATTGATAACGATAGAGAAAACGAAAACTAATAACAGCATAAAACACCTTTACCAAGGCTTGCACTGCACCCCAATTGTTAGATAAATAACTCTAATGATCGGGGTGTTTTTATGTCAAGGCTATTGATTTGCAACTAAACAAGCGCTATTCATATAGAAAAACAACATAAATCTTCTTGCAACCCATTCGTATATTTACAATAAACCCACCTTTCTTTTTGTTTCAATGAAATAAAAAGTATAATCGGCAGATAGTGAAGTGAATAATCTTCCGGTCTCTAATAGAATCCCAGCGAGCAACTAAATAAAGAATATCTTCTAAAAAGAAATTTTCATTAAAAAAGCCTAGGTGATACGATAGTAGAACTTTCTATTTCTTTCCCCTTCCATATCCATCGATTCGCTTTATCTCTACTTTTATTTAGGTACACATTATGATTAAGTTGATTATATTTATTTGAGTAATGAAGATTGGCCAGAAGCAAATTAGATTTTACTGAAACCATAACATTATTGTTAATAGTGTTATGAGTTGCATGATATTGCATCAGTAATTGGCCACCATCCATGTTCATCATATCATTTCCATATAAAATATTATGTTCAATAAGAGTATTTATCGTCCCTCCACGTTTTTTATCATAGCCTCCAATTGAAATTCCTGTAAAACGATTCTTATAAATCATATTTCGTATAACTTGAACATTGCTAGTTTGTTTACCATAGTGTTCACTTGCGATTTCTATTCCTAGATCGTTATGACTTGAAACGTTATGCTCAATAATAACATCTTTTCCTCCGTCTACGTAGATTCCCCCAGCGGAGTATTCATGTTTGTAAGCAGGATTTGAATAACTGCTGACGTTGTAAATATGGTTCTCACTAATGAGTCCTTCACGAGCTCGGTCATATTTCTCAATAGGAGCTACTTTTTCAAAGCCAATTACGTCAATCCCAATATTATCAACGTTTCGAATTGTATTGGCATTGACGATAAAATCTTTAACATTTCCATTTAGAGTTAGTGCTTCACTAAAACCTAAGGTCAAGTTTTCAAGTAGGTTTCGCGATATTTCAATGTTTTCTAACGAACGCGGCGCTTTGGATCCATAAAAAGCTATTCCATGAGCGTTTCCATTTTTATGTGCAGTCTTAATATCGAAAATATGATTATTAATAATTCGAAGGTGCTTTCCACTTCCTTCTACTAAAATACCGCATGGTGTATTTTGTGCCTTAGAAGTAGACGAATGACCTATATTCAAACCTTGAATTGTTATGTAGCTCTTATTTTTTATGCTAACTAGCCCTCCATCTGTAGAACGGCTTTTTATTTTTTCTCCACTAATAAGAGGCTTTTCACTTTTATAGTTCCTGAAGATAATAGACTTTTGTTTAGTACCTGAACGGCTAATAATTAATTGTTCATAGTAGGTACCGCCTCTGATGTAAACGGTAGTTCCGGGCTGAGCTACTTCACTTGCCTTTCTTAATGTTCTAAAAGGTTTGCTTTTAGTACCCAGGTTTTTGTCATCCCCTGTAGGAGAAACATAAATTTCATGATGTATTATAGGAGCTGCTGAAGGTTGATTAGCTGCCTCAACCCTTTGATTTATACAGCACAGTAAAATAAGAATAATACCAACTGCTTTTTTCATAAGATCCTCCTTAAAGTTAATCAATTTCACTTGCGAGATTTTTAAATTATACTATGGTTCTTTTAATAAGGATGTAAAACATCGCACCATGTCTTGTTATTTTTTAAAACTACAGCAACTTTTACATTTAAAACGGAAAGTGCTAAAGTAATGCTAGAATGTGGAGGTTTGAGAAATGAATAAGGAACTTAAGTTACGTCCTTTGGAAAGAGAAGATTTAAAATTTGTCCATGAACTCAATAATGATGCAAACATTATGTCTTATTGGTTTGAAGAGCCTTATGAAGCTTTTGTAGAGCTACAGGACTTATATGATAAACATATTCACGATCAAGGTGAGCGTCGTTTCATCCTTGAAAAGGACGGGGATATGCTTGGACTAGTGGAATTAGTCGAAATTGATTATATTCATCGTAGAGCAGAGTTTCAAATTATCATCGACCCTACGTATCAAGGTCATGGCTATGCAATGGTTGCCACAAACCTAGCAATGAATTATGCCTTTTCGGTATTGAATATGCATAAACTTTACTTAATTGTAGACAAGGAAAATGAAAAAGCAATTCATATCTATAAGAAGGTTGGTTTTTCTATCGAAGGCGAGTTAAAGGATGAATTTTTTGTTGATGGAAGCTATCATAACGCTATAAGAATGTGTATGTTTCAAAAAGAATATTTACAAACCAAAAATAAAAACTAAGGTTGAACTAGTATAAGAGTCCTGGTCACCAAAAAAAGAAGAAAGAATGAAATTGGGCTTCTATTATAGGAGTAAAAAATCCTGAAGGAGAAATGTGCAAACCATTTAAATATGATAACATTGTAAATTGTAAATTATAAATTATAGAAATCATAAGGATGGTATTATGAGTACATTTAATCCAACAGGATTGCTATTATTCTTAATAATTATTGGTTTAATAGGATTCCTAGCTTTTAAAGTTGTTAAAAGGTTAAAAAAGAAATAAGTAACAAGAAGGACCTGCTATCAAAACAGCAGGTTCTTTTTAATAAGAAGATACATAATACCAGTTTTTATGTACTTTTTTTATTTGTTTAAAATCCCCGTTAAAATCGCTTTTTGAAGGTTTGTTATCGTTTGGGTTATATACAAATCCCGAAAAATTGTCTAGCATCCCACGGTATGTAAAGAAAAGAATTGATTTAGCCTTTCCTTTCGTTTCTACTACGATGTCACCCCCACCTTTAGACAATTGAGTATACTTTTTAGGTAATTGAATAAGTGATGGACTATCAGATACATTAGGTTTAATAACACCATTTTCTATTTTAGTTGCAACCTCTTCTCTCTTATCTTGATCGATTTTAAAGTTGAGATCTAAGTTGACTTGATTGAATGGAAAGAAAAACCATAATGAGATAGTAATGAGCTGAATAACAAACGGCTGCCACTTTCTCTTTTTAAAAAGATGAATTAATGTCCATATAGTCATTATGATAAAGAAAGCATATACAAATAACCAAATAGGTAACATTAAAAATTCTGTTATAATATCAACCAGATCCCACTGGAACAAGGACACTAAAATAACGAACAAACTACTAATTAGCGATAAAAGCAACAATTGACTATGTTTCACACATTTTCCTCTTCCTAAAATAATTCTTTTTTACCTTAATTATATATTAAAATCCTTATAAAAGCGTATGTATAATTCGTACATAATTTGTTAACACAATCACTCTTCCAGAAAACATTATAAAAAAGGACCCTTGACGAAGGATAGTTCTTCCAAGGGCCCTTTTTCCGGAGTATGCAGCTTTTTATACATTGTTGACTGATCAACGTTTTCTCAGTAGGTGGATGAGAAACTAATGTATAAGAAGTGCACCTTTTATACATATGTTAATTTTAAAAAATATAGTATTTTCAGGTGGAATTTCCTCTTTTTTTAGTAAACCTTCATAAGATAGTCTGATAACATCCAAATTTGAGATAATATACATTTCTATTCTGCATGCTTATAAATATCCGGTCTCAGGCTTTCAAATATTGGAATGTATGTTTGTTGTTCTGTAACTTTCTGTATATGAATTTCCGCTGTTATAATCTCTTCTTGATCTCCCCCCTCTTCTACGATGTTTCCATTTGGATCAATGACCATTGAATGCCCTGCGTAAGTGTTGCCGACATGATTTTCATTACTCACTTTTCCCACGCTGTTACATGCAATGACATAAACACAATTTTCTATAGCTCTTGCCCTCAATAGTGTTCTCCAATGGTCTATATTTCTGGTAGTCCATTGTGCAACGTAGAATATGACTTTTGCACCTTGAGACGTTGGGTAGCGTGTGATTTCTGGAAAACGTAAATCATAGCATATAATTTGACTGGCTTTGATATTGTTAATCTCAAAGACATCTGGGACTTCATCTCCCCCTGTTAAATAATGATGTTCATCCAACATCGGCACGAGATGTATCTTATCTTTTTGATAGAGCAGCTTACCCGTTTTTGATACAGCAAAGGCTGTATTATAAATATTTTCATTTCTTTTATTTGAAACTGAACCTGCAATGATATTCACTTGATGGTTAATTGCTAAACGTTGAATAAAGGGAAAAGTTCTCTTTAAATCAATATCTGCTTTTTCTGCTACATTTTTTAAATCATAACCTGTATTCCACATTTCAGGTATCACAACAATCTCAGTATCTATATGCAGCTTTTCTTCAAATAAGGACTCAATGCGGTTTTCGTTTTGCTTAACTTCACCTTCTATAATCTCTGTTTGAAATAATTGTATTTTCATTTTTCTCCCTCTTCTTCATATATAAATTTATAAATAGGATATAAATCACAGTTGTATTTGACATCTTCGCCATGTGATGAAGAAATAATAGAAGGTTTAATTTTATCTATAATTCGTCCGCTATTAATATTTTCACCCATATCAACTGTAAACTTTCGAATCGGCGGATGTAAGGATTCAGCGTTAGAAAAGAATAAGTCTCCAGTTAGCAGCACATTGTCATCTTTATGGTGGTATATCACATGTCCTGGTGTATGACCGGGTGTTAAATACACATCTACAGGTAACTTTTTAATGATGTTGTTACTTAGACTTTCGACTTGATGTTCCACCCCTGTTGTTTCTTTTTCTGCCTTATTTGGATATGGTTTTTCGCCATTGATAAAAGGCGCTTCAACTTCGTGGGCGTAAATAGGAATATTTAAATTATCTCTTAAATACTTGGCGCCATTAATGTGATCTAAATGGCCATGTGTGAGTAAAATACTTTTGGGGATACCTAAAGATTTTGCTATATTTAACTGAGTATGTGCATAGTCTTTCATTCCTGTATCAATGATATGAACACTCTCACCATCTAGCACGTACCATGTATTAATTTTGACAGGAATTCCCACAACAGTTTTGTAAGTAAGTTTGTAAATATGTCTAGAAATTTGGACAAATTCCAATTGATGCACCTTCTTTTGTTTTATTTGATAATATAAGTTTAGTAAGAAAAAATAGACGTAACAAGAAGGCACAATTTTGTTACTAGCCATTGAGGTGAAAAAATGTCAGACTTTAAAAATGATCAATACGGTCCTTGTACGTTAACTGTAAAGCGTGCTTGTCCAATTGAGTTAACGATGCATATGATGGGTGGTAAATGGAAAGGTATTATTTTATCTTTGTTATCAAAATCACCCATGTATTATAATGCAATGCGCCGTGAAATACCGGGTATTACCCAGCGTATCCTTACACTGCAGCTTAGGGATATGGAAAAAAACGGATTGATTGAAAGAGAAGAAACAAACGATAACCCTAAAAGGGTTTTATATTATTTAACAGATCTTGGAGAAAGCTTTGTTCCAATACTAAAATCTTTAGAGAAGTGGGGCAATGCTTATATAAGTCAGCAGGAAGAAGAATTAAAAAGATTGTAACGGTTTAAATAAACTCCTTAAATATATTTTACTTCTTTATTAATAACGCCTTGTTTTTTTATAATATAAGTACTTAATTAAGTAGTATCCGCGAAACTATATTAACTTGAAAATGCAAACTTATTCAATGAGAAAAACCTTTACCATGGCGGTAAAGGCTCTTCCTATGCTCTTCCCTAATGGGAATCTCTTGTTATCTTTATCTTTATTTTTAATTAAGGTCTATGAAAATTGACTGTTTTCTCGTCATCTCCTGTTCGTTCAAACCATCCTCTGAAAGCCCAGTTATCATAACCTCCATCGCCTTCATTAATAAATGTTCCTTCTTCAAATACCCAGACACCATAGGTAATACCATCATAATCTACGGTGTCAAAATATTGAACACCTTGTAATTGATCTGAATTATACCCTTGGCTCAAATTCATAACCATTACATTGTATTGTTGACCTGATTCAAAGAATGCTTTTTCCATTGCTCCCTTGACGAAACCATTTCGATTGTCGGCTGTTTTAGCCGCATCTGCAATCGCTTGTCCTATGGCTACGGGATCAACTGTTACGTCTCCTCCAACTTCTGCAGCTTCTGCGGAGCCTGCAGAACCTCCTAAATTCGGTAGAGCTAATGGCGTCGCTAACACAGCTAAGCCTACGGCAGAAGCTACAACAGCTTGTTTCGCTTTTCTCATTTGATCTCCTCCTATTTTTAGGTGATTATTAGAATATTTACCCTTTTTTTCCACGTTAAAACAAAAAATACTGTAATTAAAAATAGGAGGTAAACCATTTCATTCTTTTGAAGCATCTGTTCAACCAAAAATAGGCTTATAAGTTTTTTTCTAAAAGCTCGCCCACTTTTTCTGCCATTTCTCTCGGTGAACATGGCATCTCATTTTTGAGCCATTATTCTACTATGACGCCGTATTGGAAAAAGTTGAGGTAGCTCATTCAATATGATAACCAACTATTATTTAATAGATTTAGTCGCAATATAACAAGGCATATATTCAGTGATTTTCCCTTTGTGGTGATGATCTTCATAAAGATCTTGTAGAGTGAATCCAGCTTTTAGCTGTCCCCCAATTTGAGTTTCTAAAGAATGACTAAACTGTACACCGCCATTCTTTATAAGTTCTTCATCATTTTCTACAGTGTTTTTAGTTCCGTCATAAGGTAATTTATTAACCACTTGCAATGCTTTCTCATCTTCTCCAAATAAATAAAGAGCAGGATTTGCAAAGCCAGATAGCAGAACGCCACCTTTTTTAAGAACTCTGAAACATTCTTGCCAAACGTGTTCAACATCTTGAATATAACAGTTTGATACAGGATTAAAAATCATATCGAACGTCTCATCTTCAAAGGGCAATGTCTTACTCATATCTCCTTTAACTAAATCAATGGAATAGCCTTCTCTAGTAGCCACCATTTTTTCTAATTCTAATTGCTTATCAGAGTAGTCAAAAACCGTAACTTCCGCATGCTGTGCTGCAAAGACTGGGCATTGCTGTCCTCCTCCGCTAGCAAGTCCCAATATTTTTGCTTTTTTAAATGGAATAAACCAGTTATGTGGAACAGGCTTACAAGGTGTTAAGTAAATATCAAAAATACCTTGAGTTGCATCTGCGAAATCTTGATGATTAATAGCTAATGACCATTCTCCTCCAGCTGAAGCCCACTCATCCCACATTTTTGAGTTGATTTTTGTATAATTAGCTTTTTGTGACATAGTTACTCCCCCTTTACCTCTTTTAGTATTTTGTTTAATTTTACCATGTCGCTAGAAGAATAATTTAGATATACTAATTAATTTTTTCCGTTTCAGATAATTAATCTGTACTGGAGAAGTACTTAATAGATATTTTTAAAAATAAAAACACCCTTTTTAAAAATTAAAAGGGTGTTTTTATCTTAAGTATAAAAGCTTGTATATAAACAATATACGAGTTTTATTTTTAATGGCTTGTCTCGAAGCTTTCAGCCATCATTAGGTCATTTTTGTAGGCAGCCATTGCGAGTTCATATCTCACCTTTTGACCCGCTTCTACAAAATCAGCTTCCTTCACAAGGCCTGATAATGAATATTGGTGACCTTTAAAACCTACGTTCAGTTCAGTAATTTGATTGAATTGAAAACTTTCTATAGGAATTCCATTCACATCTTTCAGCAAATACTGGCCATATTTCTCGTTACATGTTTGTGCTACTTGCTCCATTACTTTAAAAGCATCGTCCGGGTTTTGCCTATAGTTGAGAATAAGACTTTCATTTACCCGGCGTCTTCCTCGGGTTCCGTTCTGAAGTTCCGTAATGTTGCTATATGAGACGGTATAGAGGTAGCCGTCATACTGGCGAATCTTTAAGTAGCGCATGGTGATTTCTTCTATTTTTCCTTGGCGGTTTCCGTTGAGAATAACATAATCTCCGTGATGGATCTGGCGTTCAAACAAGTAAGTCAGTCCCATTATATAATCACGAATAATATGCTGGAGGATTATTGCCAGGGCACTGGCCAACACTACTGAACTAGTGAGAATCTTTCCGAAGTCAAAGAAATGGCTAAGCACATAAATAAAGAAAAAAGCCAGGCCTACTACTCTTGTCACCTGATTAGAAAAATGCATTAAGGTTTCTTCTCGTTTTTCATCTAAAAAGCTCGTTTTATCAAAGAAAAGCTTAATGAATTTGCGAATAAAATAAACGATAAGTATAATCAACAGCGCTACCGTTAAAACCTTTACGGGAAACTGCTGGAAGAATTCAGTAAAAACCAACTTACCCACTCCTTATTTCTAACACTATACCAAAAGAATGTACGTAAAGACACAAATTTTCTGTTCTTTATAAACCTTAATGATAATAGCACGGTTTCATCAAAAAAAGAAGCGGTATCTATGCTTTTTGAAGGTCGGTATATTGATGATAATCTCTCAATTAATTGAGAGTAAAGAGGTAAGGTGAACTGTAATAGACTAATTTTCTTCGTTTTTTTGTAGACTATTCTTATATATCTTTTGACTTTTGCAGGCTTTCTAATAAAGACATTCCTATATGTTCATCATTATTTCTACCTAGTCTATAATTAGCTAAAACGACGGACGCAACTTTATTTTCTTTATCAATCCCTAAAAATGAGCTGAAGCATCCTGTTCCACCGCCGTGCAACATTACATTATTATTTCTCTTTAAAAGCAACCATCCAAGACCCATATCAAATTTCTTTGTTCCATTACCGTGTTTTTTATGACAAGAAGAAAGATATGGTTTATCTTCGTACATATTTATTTTTGCGTATTCAAGTAAATCTTCAGCCGTTGAGGATACTGCCCCCGCCGGTGATATAAAGTTTTCTTTGTCCCACTGCCAGTTGCCGCAATCATTATTTTGGCGGTCATAACCTTGTAAATTATTATTTGAAGTACCTAAATAAGTATCCTTTAGTCTAAGCTCATTATGAAGAAAGTCATTCATAGTGTCCCAATATCCTTTGCCTGAAACAGTTCCTAACACATATCCAATAAGTGAAATACCGAAATTAGAATATTTCCACGAATAATCTACTTCTTTCAATTTAGTTCTTTCAATTAGCATTTTCATTTTGTTAAAATCCATGTGCAACGGATTATTTTTATTCAAATCGCTTCCTCCAAAAATCACACCTAAAATTATTTTAAAATATTCCCGTTTATTTAAAGGTAAGCTTCCTGAATATCCAGAAGAGTGAGTAGCGAGGCGGAGCAATGTAGGATAACACGTATCTTCTTTAAGTTCTTTTATGTATTTTTGTATAGAGTCGTTTGACGACACCTTGTTTTCAAATATGTATTTTGATAACAGCGATACAGTGAAAGTTTTCGTAATAGAACCAATTTCATAATGATATCTTTTTGCCGAGTCAATTTCACCGCTTTCATTATAGACTTTTATAATAGACTGATTGTCCGTTAAGTAGCCAACGGTTAGTTTCAAGTGCTTTTTTCCTTTGCAGGTTTTATTAATTAATCGTAATGTTTCATCGCTGATTTCAAACATAATGATTGCTCTCCCTTATCCTTTATTTTTAAAATTTTAAAAGGATTAATCGATATGCTTTAAGTTAGATTAGCCTATCGAGTTTTTTTTATATTCTTTCTCATATTATCAATTGCTTGAACTCTTCGACTTTCAAGTTCTCCTATTACTCTCAACTGTAATTCATCGTGATCATCATCCATTTTGATGTTGCCTTCTTCTTCAAATCCATCATGTTCTTCCCCATCGAAGCTATAGAGTTTCTTCAAAAGCTTCCACATTATTTCCAACTCTTCAGTTGAGAACTTTTTAAAAAGTTCTTCCAAAAAGAAAATTCCTTTTTCTGAGACAACAAGCAGTGCTTCTTTTCCCGCTTTTGTAATTTTTACGTTAACTGCACGCTTATCTTTACTGCTAGGAACTACGTCAACATAACCCTTCTTTTCCATAATGGTAATTAACTGTTTGACGCTTTGTTTTGTAGTTCCTAATTTTCTAGCAATATTATTCAACGTTGTTTCATCTTCAGGTAAATGAGCAATTGCCACCATAGCCATATGCTGTCTTGATGTTAAAAGTTCAAGAGATTTATCACCTTTTACTTGAATTTTATTTGCCAGAGAAAATAAGGTAGCGTAAGTTTGCTGCATTAAGAAAAGCTCTTTATAAATATCCATATTCACCCTCCATTTTAGACAGTGTATTGTCTAAAATGAGAATAGTATATTTTGGTAATTAAGTCAATGTACTGTCTATTTTAATTTTGACTATTCTAAGGAGATTATTCTGTTACACTAAAGTAGGCAAAGAAATCATGATCGTTCGTAAGCAAAAGTTGTCCTTTCTTTATCCAATTAGATATACTAAAAAGGCACTCTAATTTAATACTACTCTTAAAAAATGTAAGAAAATCGATATGAAGTAAAGGAGAAAAGACATGAACCAACACACACAACCTTTAAGCCCTATCGCCTTCCATCTTGGTCCACTTGAAGTCCATTGGTATGGAATTATCATAGGAATAGGAGCTTTCTTAGGCTTCTTGTTAGCCTCGAAAGAAGGAAAGAAACGAGGGATCTCTTCAGAAACCATCTCTGATTTACTTCTGCTAGCACTACCCATTGCTATCATTACTGCTCGAATTTACTACGTACTTTTTGAATGGAGTTATTATAAAGACCACCCAGGCGAAATTATAGCAATTTGGCATGGAGGCATAGCTATTCACGGTGGAATTATTGGCTCTGTATTAACAGCTATATGGTTTTGCAGAAAAAAGAATCTTTCTTTTTGGAAAATGGCTGATGTTTTAGCTCCTAGCTTATTATTAGGCCAAGCTATTGGCCGGTGGGGAAACTTCATGAATCAAGAAGCACATGGCGGACCTGTTACACGTCAGTTCTTAGAAGCTTTACATTTGCCTGATTTTATTATTAACCAAATGTATATAAATGGAACTTACTATCATCCTACGTTTCTCTATGAATCACTTTGGAACATAATAGGTGTGCTTGTTCTAATCGTACTAAGAAAATCCTTGTTAAAAAGAGGCGAAGTCTTTCTTACTTACCTGCTATGGTATTCGATAGGAAGATTTTTTATAGAAGGACTGCGTACAGATAGCTTAATGTTAACCTCTCATATCAGAATAGCTCAATTAGTTTCTTTCCTTTGTGTGCTAGGCAGCTTGATTCTGCTATGGTATAGACGCAAAAAAGGCTTGGCAACTAGTAAGGCTGTCTTTCTCTCATAAGAACCGATATTTTTATGCAGTTTTGTAAAATTAGTAGTTGATGGACTATGTTTCAGATATCAAAACGTGTAATGAGAACTAAAAAACCAATAAAAGCAGCAAGTTGATTTTCAGTGAATCTGAAGATCAACTTGCTGCTTTTACGCATTAGTTATTAATATTTTTAATCGAAATTATGATTTATATATATTTTACTAATAATAAACCTTCTTTTATAGTTAAAGTATACTCTTCTTGTGTGAAGCTGCACTTGATAAGAATTCATATTGGAGATGAAATGTATGTTAAATATAAATAAAGCCCAAAAACGGACTCTATTCTCACGAACAAATGCCCAGACGTCATCTAATGTTTCTTTATGGGCCGGAGGAATTGCTTTTACTTTTCTTTTTGCTTTACTGGCTTATGGATTAGCGAAAGTCCCGGGATTCGATCATATTGGTCCACTAGCCTGTTCAATTATAATAGCAGTCATTTATCGTCAAATTTGGGGGTACCCTGAAAAAATAAGATTTGGAATCGAGTTTTCTTCTAAAAAGCTGTTGCGCTATGCGATTGTTTTATATGGACTAAAGCTTAATATTGATGTTGTTATTCATCATGGGTTAGGATTGGTGCTTCGCGATGTGGGAACGGCTGTATTTGCGATTGTTTTAACGGTTTTTCTAGCCAAATGGATGAAGGCTGATAGCGGTTTATCCCTTCTTTTAGGGATAGGAACAGGAATATGCGGTGCTGCAGCTATTGCAGCTGTTTCTCCAATTGTAAAAGCAAAAGAAGAAGATACAGCTATCGGAGCTGGTGTTATTGCTTTAGTGGGAACCCTATTTGCGATTGGATATACCATTTTAAGACCTTATATACATTTAACAAATATTCAATATGGAATTTGGTCAGGCGTAGGTCTCCATGAAATTGCCCATGTAGCTCTAGCTGCAGCACCGTCTGGACGCGATGCTCTAGCTATTGGACTGTTGGCTAAGTTAGGCAGAGTGCTCTTACTTGTGCCATTAAGCTTTATCTTAATGTACTGGATGAAGCGAACAGGAAAAATTGAAAAGGATACCAAGATTGAATTCCCTTGGTTTTTAATAGGTTTTATAATCATGAGTATTTTTGGGAGTTATGTCGTTGGTAAGCACCTTATAATACCTAAGACGATCATGAATGATATTTCAACTCTAACTACCTTTCTTTTAACAATGGCTATGGTCGGGCTAGGGTTAAATGTAAGTTTGAAAGCTCTTCGAACAAAAGCATTAAAGCCGTTGATTGCGATGTTTATTACCTCTATACTCTTATCATTTCTTACGTTTTGGACGATGTAAAGACAAGTAAATTAAAATGATTAAGTAACAACTAATATTTCCTATACAACTGTTAATGCAAAAAAAGTTTCTTATTTCTCAGGTTTTAAATTTCTTCCCAAATTTATGGATTAATTATAGAGCAATCTAAACCTATAATCTAGATACTAATGGCAGTTCCCTCCCTAATAAACAGTTTCACTTAAAAAACAATCTTTATTGCAGTAAGTAGTGATGTAATAAAGGTTGTGTTTGTATATACTAGGGGTTGTAGTGCTGAACTTGGTGTTGTTTTAAGAGCATCAAGCGGATAAAAAGCCGAAGCATCTCCTACCATGAAATGCAGTAAAGCAGTGAAACATTTAGAAAATACATTGACGCCTCTGAATTAGTCATGGTATAAACACAATAGGAGAGTTTAACACTTAAAAGCATAAAAGCGATAAAGTTTAAAACAATATTTATATAAATAGAATACATAGGAGGAAACAACTACCATGGGACATAATAGCAAAATTATAGACTGTACCATTCGTGACGGAGGTTTAATTAATAATTGGGATTTTAGTGTTGAATTTGTGCAAGACTTATATAACGGCCTAAGCGCAGCCGGCGTTGAATATATGGAGGTCGGTTATAAAAATTCACCTAAGCTTCTTCAAGCAACCGAGCCCAATCCATGGAGATTTCTTGACGATAACTTTCTCAAAGAAATTATCCCTGAGAAAAAGTTTACGAAGCTATCTGCCTTAGTAGATATTGGGCGCGTAGATCCAAACGACATTCTGCCGAGTGAACAAAGTATGTTAGATATGATTCGAGTGGCATGCTATATTCGCGAAGTAGATAAAGGCTTAGAGCTTATAAAAATGTTTCACGATTTGGGCTATGAGACTTCACTTAACATTATGGCACTGTCTAGCGTACCGGAAAATCAGCTTATTGAAGCATTTGAAATGGTAAAGAAAAGCCCCGTAGATGTTGTATATATCGTTGACTCCTTTGGAAGCCTAGACCCTGCGGATATTGAGCATCAAGTGAAAAAGTTCCAAGCTATGATTCCTAGCAAACAGCTTGGGATCCATACGCATAACAACATGCAGTTAGCTTTTGCTAATACATTAACTGCGATGCGTAATGGAGTTACATTCCTTGATTCATCTGTTTATGGTATGGGCCGTGCAGCTGGTAACTGTAACACAGAGCTGCTTGTTAGCTACATCCCAAAACCAAGCTATGAGATGAAGCCGATTCTTGGAGTAATTGAAAAACATATGCTTGAAATGCGTCAAAAGTGGGAGTGGGGGTATATCATTCCTTACATGATTTCTGGTGTACTGAATGAACATCCACGTGTTGCTATGGCTTACCGTGATAGCGAGGATCGTGACAAATTCGTAGATTTTTATGACAAAGTAACGTCTCCAGAAGTTACTACGTCTCCAGCATCAAAATAAGTTAAAATGCTAAAAGTACCTCTGTTAATCGGGGTACTTTTTTGTTTTCGTACAAAGAGCCCGTGATTGTATAGCATCTACTTAAACTTTGATAACCTCGATCTCGACAATTAACTAAATGTAAACAGTCACACTCTTCTTAAACTATTATTTATGTATGTAAACCGGCGTTCCAATGGGAACTACAGAGGAAAGTTCTAGAATATCTTCATTGTCCATTCTGACACATCCATGTGACATATCTCTGCCAATAGAAGCTGGATCATTAGTCCCATGTATTCCATATGTAGGTTTTGACAGTCCCATCCATAAGGGACCAAATACAGCTGGAGGGGTAGTATCTTTATTAATAATTTTAAATTTTCCGGTTGGAGTTGGAGTAATCATTTTCCCTACAGCAATCGGATATGTCTTTACTAATTTAGCTCCATCATATAGTTTTAATTGATGCTGCTTTATTGAGACATCTATCCTTTTTGCCATAGCACTACCTCCAATCTCTTATAAGTTAATATAAATAGAATTTTTTTATTATTAACCACGTATATCGAATAACTGTTAACTGAAAAATATCTAAATTGATTCATAAAAATTAGTGCTATTTATACCGTTCTAATAGTGAAAAATTTCTTTAAAAGCCAAGGCCCTGGCGTAAATCCAAGTGTTAATTGCCAAGCTCCTATTGCTTGCAAACCAAATTTACGAACTAACACCATTTTTTCACTCATGCTTCTTACATCTTCAAACCATACTTCGTGCATCTGTCCCCCTTGATCTCTATACTGAAAAAATGGTGATTTATACTCCTTAGAATATTGGATGGGAGACTGATATTTCATCGCTGTTTTAATCGCATCTTGATTGGATATAGCAGATGCTACTGTGACGGGCTTGTAAGGAATTGACCAGTTATATCCATACAAAGGGACTCCAATGATAAGTTTTCTTCGCGGAACACTTTTTATCGCAAATTCTATTGTTTTTTTTACTTCAGTAATAGGTGCAACAGGCCCTGGTTCGCTGCCTGCATGATGCCAATCATATGCCATAATGAACATATAGTTAACAACGGCACCTATTCCCCCGTAATCATATCCTTTTAACCAAGGAATATCTTCGCTTGTCTTCGCTGGAACCGCTATGGTCAGTACGTACCCTGCAGGTTTTAAACGTTCACCCAGCTGACGTAAAAATCCTGTAAAAAAATCTCTATCCTCGGCCTTTACACGTTCAAAATCAATATTCACCCCGCCGTATCCTTTTCTAGATACTAAATAAAAAATATTATTAACAAGATTGTTTCTTGCTTGAGGATTATTTAAAACTTGATGGGCAAGATCAGAACTAAACCCTTCAGAAGTTAGATTAGTAATCGTAACTAACGGTGTAACTCGGTTTTTCCAAGTCGTTTCAATTGCTACTAAATCGTTTAAATCATTCATAATATCTCCATTGGTGCCAAAATGATATTCAAAGATAGAAATGGACGAGGAATAAGTTGCAAAATCAGTAATTAAATCGCGATCTAATTCTGGATTTCGAACGGCATAATACTCCAGTGTACCTGCAATATAGTCTGATATATTAGGGATTTTCATTTTCATTCCCACCTGCAAATAATTATAATGGACTGAAGGATTAGCTCCTTTTAATTGTTCTAAGGATACATAAGCTTTTTTAGCAATACTCCTCATCGTATCACCAGGTTGAACTGTGTACACATAAGAAGCTATAAGTAAGGCTTGACCTGGAACAATATTTGTTTCTTCTAACCCATTTACCCTCCTAAGCTGCGCAATGGGATAATCATATCTACTGCTTATTGAAGACAGGGTATCACCAGGTTGAACTATATGAACAAACATGTTTTCTCCTCCTATGTAATCTTTATCAACTTATGTTTTATTTCGTGACAAGTTTAAAGAAGCCATTCAATAAATGTATATGAGGATTGTTTGTTTATATAACATAAAGAGGCAGGCGTTTATAAAACAATCTAAATGGTTACCTTACATACAGAAAACGATGGATCATTTCTTCTATACAGAGAAATACCGAATATGATCAAAGCTAGTATAACAACTGGGATTGGATCATAAAGTAGAGGTAATTAAAAGCATAGTCTAGTTGTGCGATTTTGCTAAAAAGGCAGCCAAATATTTGGCTGCCTTTTTAATCTTTTATTTTTTTAAAGGCTTTATATATATACCTTTATACATCCAAAACATCGCTTTTATCCTTAGATTGCTTGAAAGGCTGGTTAAAAATACTGAAATACATTGCTACTAGGCTAATGGAAATTATTAACATTATCGAGATAGTTAAGGATGCATCTAATAACAAAATGAACCCTAATCCGGCTATGGAAGTAATAGTGGAAAGTATTGTCCATGTTGAAAATATTTCTTTCATACTTAATCCAAAATATTCTTTAATCATCCAAAATCCTGCATCATTAACATGTGAGCAAATTGCACTTCCCGCTCCCGTTGCAAGAGTGACTAGGGCTAAATTAGCATCGTATTGAGACAGCATTGGAATAACTAATCCTGCAGTGGATATAGCCGCAACTGTGGCTGACCCTAAAGAGATACGTAATAACGCAGCAACTACCCAAGCAAGTATGATAGGTGACATTGAAGTTCCTTTAAACAATTCTGCTACATAATCTCCTACACCACCATCAATTAGTACTTGCTTGAAGGCACCCCCACCTCCAATAATTAATAGCATCATACCAATTGCAGCAATTGATGATGTACAAGAGTTCATAACTTCTTTTATAGGAGTATTTCTTGCTATTCCCATTGTATAAAATGCAAGAATTAAAGATATCAACATTGCAGATGAAGGGTTTCCTATAAGACGAATTATTTCAATCGTTGTATCATCTTCAAATCCTACTGATTTTTGAATCATATCTAGAATTGTAGATATAGACATTAATAAAACAGGAAACATTGCAGTTAATACGCTTATGCCGAAACCTGGTGTTTCGTTAAGTTTGAATGTTTTTTGTTCACCTAAAGAAGCTATATTACCCGTCTTCTTGAATGCATCAGGTACAATTTTTTTAGCCATCTTAGTATATAAAGGACCTGCTATAATGACGGTTGGTATTGCAACAATAATACCGTAGAGTAAAACTAATCCAATGTCAGCACCATACTCACCAGCTATGACTGTTGGTCCTGGGTGTGGGGGAAGGAAACTATGAGTTGCTAATAAAGCTGCAGCCATAGGAATACCTAAGTGCAAGATAGAGGCTCTTAATTCTTTCGCAATCGAAAATACAATTGGGATTAATAAAACTAATCCTACTTCAAAAAATAAAGCTATACCTACAATAAACGAAGCAACTACAACAGCCCACTGAATTCTTTTTTCTCCAAATTTGTTAATTAGAGTCATGGCGATACGCTGAGCTCCCCCTGCGTCAGCAATTAATCTCCCAAGCATTGCACCAAGCCCAAATATTAAAGCTATATGACCAAGTGTACCTCCTAATCCAGCTTCAATGGATGTGACAACCTTTTCCATAGGCATTCCAAGTGCTAAAGATACAACAAAAGATACAATTATCAATGAAACAAATGTATTTAATTTAAATCCAGTAATCAAAATTAGCAACAGAATAATCCCAATCGCTACTATAAATAATGGCATGATATACCTCCAAAAAATAATTAAAATATTTTTACTTGCTCCACTTATTGAAACACTAACTTTATATTTTAATTAGTAAGTAACTCTAGGACGCTTATGCTATTTTGTTTACTAGTCATAAAGTACAATTATTCGAAAAAACGCCCTTTGGTAAACGCTTTCAATTAAGTCCCTAAATTAAATTAATATTAATAGGTTAATTCTGTACTAATGTTTTTTCTTTGTCTAATGCTTCTACGCCTGCTTTTAGAACCTCAATAATTCGATCTGTGTCATAGATATTTCCACGCCACGTTCCTCCACTAACCGATTGAAGCGCAGCCCACAAACGAGTATCATCTGGAAGACCCGGATCCGGTTTTAGTTCTGGATGAAGGTCACGTTCTTGCAGGACTTTAGTTGCTTTTTCTAAAGAAAGTCTCGTATTCTCTGTTCCAACAAAATTAACTGAACCCACTAATTGATTACGGTCAATAATGATTTCAATTATGTCTCCATCACGCAATTTTCCAATTGGTCCCCCAGCTAATGCCTCAGGTCCAATATGTCCGATACATGCACCAGTAGAGACACCAGAGAAACGCGCGTCTGTAAGTAAGGAGACATGTTTTCCAAAAGACAAATGTTTTAGTGCCGATGTTAATTGATATGTTTCCTCCATTCCGGTTCCTGAAGGACCACCGCCCATAACCACCATTATATCTCCTGCTTCTATGCCTCCTGTTTTAATCGATTTTATGGCTGCTTTTTCTGAAGTAAAGACCTTTGCTTTTCCTATATGGCGATATACCCCATCTTCTCCTACCACAGATGGATCAATAGAAGTTGATTTAATTACTGATCCTTCAGGGGCAATATTTCCTTTCGGGAATGTAACTGTGGAAGTTAGACCTTTTTCTTTTGCTTTGGCTGGATCCATAATAATATCATCAGGATTGATTCCATCAGCTTCTAACAATTGTTTTTTCATAATTGCACGTCTTTCTGATTTTTCCCACCAATCGAGGTTTGAACCAAGAGTTTCTCCAGTAACTGTTAGTACATCTTCATGCAAAACACCTAATTTTCTCAAATGAAGCATCACCTCCGGTACTCCACCTGCTAAGAATACCTTAACAGTTGTATGGCCTACAGGACCGTTTGGTAGTACATCGACCAAACGAGGAACTTTTTTATTGATTCTAGTTCAATCTTCAACGGTAGGTATCTTACAATTAGCTGCATGAGCAATTGCTGGAATATGAAGTAATAAATTTGTTGAACCCCCGAAAGCTGCATGAATGACCATAGCATTCTCTATAGCTTTATCTGTAATTATATCTTTGGTGAAAATCTTTTTCTTCTCCATTTCTAAAGCTGCACGTGCTGATTGCTTAGCCATCTCCATCCATACTGACTGGCCTGAAGGTGCTAGTGCTGAGTGGGGTAAAGCCATTCCAACAGCTTCCGCAACAACTTGAGAGGTACCAGCTGTCCCAAGAAATTGGCATCCTCCTCCCGGTGTAGCACAAGCACGACATCCAAGGTCAGCAGCTTCTTGCAAAGTAATTTCGTTGTTTGCGTATCTTGCCCCAATTGTTTGAATCTTTCCTGCATCTTCTCCATTTGTAGGTGGAAGAGTAACACCTCCAGGGACAATGATAGTTGGCAAGTCATGCATTGATGCCAGAGCTACCATCATTGCTGGAAGACCTTTATCACATGTAGCTACTCCAATAACTGCCCTGCGAGTAGGCAGTGAGCGAATTAATCTTCGATAAACTATAGCCGCGTCATTTCGAAAAGGAAGGGAATCAAACATACCAGCAGTTCCTTGGGAGCGCCCATCACATGGATCGCTTACGAACCCTGCGAAGGGCACGCCACCTTGTCTACTGATCTCTTGGGCTGATGCCTTCATTAATAAACCTATTTCCCAATGCCCAGTATGATAGCCTAATGCAATTGGAGTACCATCATGATTCCTGATTCCACCTTGAGTACCGAGAATTAGAACTTGTTTTCCAAGTAGATTTGAAGGTGCCCAGCCCATACCAACATTTTGTGATAATCCAAAAAGGTCACCACTTGGTGAATCTAGCAACATTTCGGGTGTAAGTGGGAGTGAACCATCTGCTCCCTTCGCATGAGTTTGAATTTTATAAAGAGATACATCCTCTTCGCCAAATATGGATTGCAATGACATATGTATTCCTCCGTTAATAAGATTTTTTATAAAAAAAGATATATTTTTATGTTGCACATACTATCTTCTATTAATTGGAGAATATAGGTTCCTCGAAAAAAACATCTTTCATTAATAATTTATGAAAATTTTTCTGTCCCTAGTGCCTGGCCTAGTATTTGTTCTACTTGTTCCTTCTTTCTTTCACTAAGTTCGCGAGCTGGAGCTATCATGTTTGTAGAAACTTTTATCCCCCTTAAAGAAAGAGCTTCTTTAATTACACTTACAAAAGGCTTATCTATTTGATATAAGGATAATAAACCTGACAATAGACGATGTGATTCAATTGCGCGAGCATAGTCTTTGTCCATAAAAGATTGATAAATATTTACAGAAAACTCTGGTGCAAAATTTGCAGTGCCGGGAATGGAGCCATCTCCACCGAGAGATAACGTGTTTAAAAAATGATCATCGTATCCTGAGAAAACAGCAAAATCAGGATGGGCAGCCTTTACAGTTAAAATCATTTCCCTTGTATGAGAGACTGCATCAACGGTTTCTTTAATGCCTACAACATTAGGATAAGATTCGACTAGTTTAAGAACAAATTCTGGCGATAAATCTTGGCCTGTTAATGCTGGGAAATTATATAAAAGGGTGGGCATATCTACTTTTTCAGCAATTTGAGCAAAATGCTGAAAGAGATTATCCTCGGATAACGGCCAATAATATGGGTTAATAACTACGATCCCATCTGCCCCTATTTCTTTTGCATGCATACTTAGTGAGATAGTCTCTTTTGTGCTTGGAGTACCAGTGCCAATTAAAACTGGCAAACGTCCATTTACATACTGAACTGCAAATTCTGCTACTTTCTTCCTTAAAGAAGTTGACATTTGACTAAATTCTCCGCCCGACCCTAAAAAAAACAGCCCATTTACTTTAGACTCAATTAGAAAGTCAATTAAATTTTTCATTCCTTTTTCATCTAAGCATTCATTTTGATCTACTATTGTAGAGACAGGCGGAATTACCCCATGAAACCTTGTTGTTTTTTTCATTATATTTCCATCCTTTTAAAATTTAATAAAAACAAATTTTTTAAGCTCATATAAAAACTTAACTTAATTGTTTAAATATAATTTTTTGTATTTTGGCAAAAAGATAATAAGAGATTACTATATCTTCTATTTGTTAAGAATTGACTTTCTTCTAATAAAGGGTCTCTTTAGATACGTGTAGTAGCTAGAATTGTTTCTTTTTAAATGCTTTAATTAACCTAATAAGAATTTAGTTATTATGGGCTAAGCAATGTTATTATAAATCTTTGCTTAGCCTCCTTAATATCACATTATTTATAGTCATTTTATTATTCTACTCTCTCTTGAATAGGGTTTTTCACTAAAAACCAATAACAAAGTGCTGCACATCCTGCAATAATACCACCTGATATGAAGGCAAGAGAGTAAGATCCAGTCTTATCTACAATTAAACCTGCTATAAAGGGTGAGAGTGCACCTCCAAAATAACCTCCAAAGTTTTGTATAGCGCCTACAGATGCAACCATAGAAGGAGGGGCAATATCACCAGCAAGAGCCCAAGCACTTCCTGTAATTGCGGAAATAAAACAAAGTGCTAGTGTGAATAAAGTTATTTTCATAGCAAGACTATCCACAAAAGGAACAAAAATCACCACAATAGCAGCTAATATAGCACAGATACTAATTAGCGCACGTTTTGCCTTAACTGGAGACGTTATGCCCTTATCTACTAGTTTTTTTGTAAGATACCCTCCAAAAATAGCACCAAATATTCCACCCACCCACGGGATACTTGCATAAATGCCTAGCTCTTGAAGCGTAACCCCATGCACTTCAACGAGATATAGAGGAAGGAAGACTAAGAAGATATTCCAAATCCAAATGGTACAGAAGAATCCTAAAATCATTCCCCAAACAGTTTTGTATTTAAATAACGATCTCCATTTAATTTTTGAATTTACTAGGTTTTCCTCAAAGCCAGCACCTTCTGATTGAATATATTCGAATTCTTCTTTAGAAAGTTTTCTGCTATGTTCAGGGTTTTTATAAAAAATCCAAAAAGCAATACTAAATAACACTCCTGCAATACCGGTAATATAAAATAATGATCTCCATCCAAAAGCCAACATGATTGCGACTAAAAGAGGAGGAGCAATAGCAGGACCCCATTTCGATGACGAATCCCAGAGGCCTGTTGCAAATCCTCTTTCTTTTTTTGGAAACCAATAAGATGTTATTTTTGCACCTGTTGGCCAGCAAGGTGCTTCACCAGCCCCTAGTAGTAACCTTACAATAATAAATGAAGGTAGCTTATTAAAGAGTCCCATCATAAATGTAGCTCCACTCCACCACAAAACTGCAATTGAATATATCTTTTTTGTACCAAAACGATCAATTAGCCAACCAGCAGGAAGTTGCATTAAAGCATAAGACCAGGAAAAAACTGTACCTAAAAGTCCTATATCTGTTTTTGTTAAATGTAAATCTTTCATCATTTGCGGAGCAGCAATGGATAGATTTGCCCTATCTAGGTAGTTGATAAACCCACCTATAATTAACCAGATTACAACCGTCCATCTCCAATTTTTTTTTGGTGCAGTAGAAAGCACGGGCTCTTTAGTTTCAATTTGCATTTGTTTATCTCCTAATCAATTAAAATAGATGAAAACAAACGAAGTGATAGTTATGCACCTCCTTATCATTATTTAATTTCATACAATGATTAAAGAATGGAGTTACGGTTTTACAAATACTGTTTTAATAGAAGTAAAGAATTCAATTGCAGCTTGACCTTGTTCACGAGAGTGAGAGCTAGATTGTTTCATTCCTCCGAATGGTGCTTGTAATTCTACCCCGGCAGATTCTGCATTGATACGCACAAGACCAGCATCCATCTCATTTACGAATGAAAGCATACGCCCAATTGATTTCGTGAAAATGGAAGCACTGAGTCCAAACTTTACATCATTTGCAACATTCAGTGCTTCTTCTAACGTTTCAACTTTCATAAGGGCAAGTACTGGACCAAAGATTTCCTCTTGAGCGATAGTCATACCACTAGTCACGTTTTCGAATATAGTAGGCTCCATATAGAAACCATCAGCCAAATTCCCTTCAACTAGACGTTTACCTCCATAAACTAACGAAGCCCCTTCTTCAACACCTTTTTCTACGTAGGCAAGTACCGTGTTAAGCTGGTCTTCACTTGCACAAGGCCCCATCCAAACATCTTTTTCAAGGCCATTTCCAACTTTTATTTCTTTCACTTGTTCAATCAGCTTTTCTTTAAATTCATCATAAATTTTACTTTGTACAATTACACGACTTGTAGCTGTACATTTTTGTCCAGTGGAACGCAATCCTCCACTAATAGTTGCCTCTACTGCTTGTTCAATATCGGCATCGTTAGCAACGATAACTGGATTTTTTCCGCCCATCTCTAATTGATATTTTGCACCACGTTTTAGTGCGCCTAAACCAACTTGTTTACCGACTGCATCAGACCCTGTAAACGTAATCCCATTAATATCTGGATGATCAATAATACCTTGTCCGATAACAGAACCAGAACCCGTTACCATATTAATCACACCACGTGGCAAACCTGCCTCTGCAAAACATTCCATAACTTTTGCAGCAGTAACTGCTGCTTCTCGAGCTGGCTTCAAAATAACAGTATTTCCATAAATAAGAGCAGGAGCAATCTTCCAAATAGGAATAGCTACTGGGAAATTCCAAGGTGTAATAACACCCACTACCCCAAGAGGAGCACGGGTTGTGTACATAAATGCTTCAGAGTCTGTTGAAGGTAGGACATCTCCCACTTTTCTTAGACCTTCTCCTGCATAGTAGCGAAGAATTGCGACCCCTCTTGCAGTTTCACCTTTTGCTTCTGGAAATGTTTTTCCCATCTCGCGGGTCATTGTCTTTGCTATTTCATCTAGGCGCTGCTCAAGCATATTTGCTACTTTATACAAATATTCACCACGAGCAGCCCCGGACAGTTTATTCCAGGAAACCTGAGCTTTTTTAGCAGAAGCAACAGCGCGATCTAAATCTTCTTTTTCAGAATGCTGTACATAACCGACTACATCATGTCGATTAGCAGGATTGGTACTGCTATCCACTTGCTCCACAGAACCCGTTACCCAGTCTCCATCAATATAGTTTAAATACATTTTCTCTTCTGTTGTTATATTCATCATATTTCCCTCCATATTATCTGAATCAAAATTTAATAAATTCATAAATTTCTGATATTTAAAATCAAAAAAATAATTTGAGTTTAATAATTAAGTTTGAAATCATTTAATTAGACCGAAATTTTGCTTGGTAACCTTACACTATTTTTTAATATACCAATGCTAGGAATTTCAATTTCAATCTGATCCCCTTCTAATAATGTAAAGTCATTTGGTGGTACAATACATGTGCCAGTTAATAATACGGTCCCATCAAAAATTTCATTATCACGTACTAAGAACGAAACCAATTCTTCAAATTTTCTTTTTAATTGACGTGTACTAGCTGTTCCCTCTACTGCAAGATTTCCATGGCGATAAATACGGCATATGATATCAAAGTCATATGGATCTTTTACGGATTCGGTGAGGAGAATGGCTGGTCCAATAGAACAAGAATGCTTCCACATTTTTGCCTGTGGTAGATAAAGAGGATTTTCTCCCTCAATATCACGGCAGCTCATATCATTTCCAATTGTATAACCAAGGATTTCACCTTCCTGACTAATAATCAAACCTAGTTCTGGTTCGGGGATTTGCCATTTAGAGTCACTACGAATATAAACTTCCTGATTGGGTCCAACTGTGCGAGCAGCTGTAGATTTAAAGAAAATTTCTGGACGTTCTGCGTCATATACTTTGTCGTAAAATGTGGTAGCGTCTAATTTTCCATCTGTAGCTTCATAGTTTCGAGCATCGCGGCTACGTTCGTAAGTAACTCCGGAAGCCCATACTTCTTGAGCAATAATAGGTACAAGTAATGAAAGTTCTTCAATAGATTGTGAGATAGGCTTAGACTTAGAAATCATATTTTGAACAAAAGAAAGAGGAGAAATCTTTTGTGCGTTCGCTTGATGAATTAGCTCTATAAACCCTTCCTGCTCAAGAGGGTAAACTGTTTCTTCCGATGTAAGGGCTGCCAAAACAGGTTTTGAATCTTCACTTAAATATCGAATAATACGCATATAAATAACCTCCATTTGTTTTATAATATAAAACTCAGTTTTTTAATATAGACAAAAGAGAAGGGAACCTCTTTATTAAATCGGTATCCCATACCCCATCTGCTCTGATAATTCGGAAGCTGCTTGTTTCAGTTGCTGAACAAAGATTCCTAACTGAATGTCATCTACTCCTGCGATAAGTGTCGAAAGACTTATAGCGGCAATAACCTTATTTTCGTGATTTCTAATAGGTGCTGCAATGCAACGGACACCAGGTTCATTCTCTTGATTATCGACGGCATAACCCTGACTTTGAACTTTTTCAAGTTCCTGCAAAAATTCAATTTCATTTGTAATGGTGAATTCGGTTTGCTCAGTATACTCATACCCAGATAAAATTTTCTCTAGTTCATCCTTTTCTTTAAAAGCAATCAAAGCTTTTCCTACTGCAGAACAGTGAAGTGGAATTCTTTTTCCTATGCGAGAATAAAGAATAACAGCCATAGGACCTTCAACTTTATCAATATACGTTCCTTCTTTACCATCTAAGATGACTAAATGTGTAGTTTGTCCTGTTTTTGCTGATAAATCCATCAGATATTTTTTAGCTAATTGTCTAATATCTAAAGACTGAATAACATAGTTTCCTCTTTCAAAAAGTTTCATCCCTAGTCCATACTTTCCATTCTCGAGGTTCTGATGAATGTAGCCACGTTGTTGAAGCGTTTTCAATAATGAATGAACAGTGCTTTTGTGAAGACCAATTTGATCACTTATATCTGTTATTTTCAATTCTGTCGTATGTTCATCAAATAGGTCAAGGATACGAAGGGCGCGATCTACTGATTGAATAATAGGCATGGAGTTTCACCCTTTTGTTTTATATTATAAAACTTGTTTTTATTATTACAAACAATTTTATAATATAACTATAATACTAATTATTCTGAAAAGTCAACCACTTTTTTATTCAAATGTAGAAGACTATATTACAAGTCATGATTTTTGAGAATTGATTATAATCAATTCTTTTCCTTCATAATCATATCTTATTCCTGTTTTAAAACTTACTCAAAATCTATGTATCATAAATGTGCGTTTTTGGTGTACTTGAAAAAGATCGTTTTTTGTCAAACAGGATTTATATATTAGGAAGTAAAAAGAGCAAGCTCTCTAGCATGGGAGTTTGCTTTTCACAATTATAGCGAGTGTACGTTTGCCTGAGTAAAAGAGAACATTAAACTTAGTCTTAAAACAGTTTTACATGGGGGGATTCACCAAACATCTCTTAAAACAACACCTATTTTCAATGAATAATTGAAACCGAAAAACCTTCTACTCTGTTAGGTAGAAGGTTTTTCGTGTGATTGAAATGTTAGTGTATCGTCTGTAAGAAAGGTAACAAATTTATTGATTGCCAATAAGTTTATTATTTAAACGAAAGTGGAAGAATACAAGTAAATTTGAGTAACATCATTTATTTGAGAGCCAAGCTTCCATACCACAGATAAATTAAAGTCCTTGACCTACTTTAACTTTATTTTCACCTGTACTCCTATAAGCCCATATGATAACCGGAATTAATATCAAAGATAGAATTCCTCCACTTAATGATAAAACGGCATAACTTGATTGAGCCACAACTATTCCTGATAAAGCTCCTCCTGAAGCTCCTGCTAAAGCAATTAAAACGTCTATAGTACCTTGTGTTTTCGCACGTGTTAATGGTTCTGTAGCATCCACTATTTGAGCTGTCCCGCTAATTAACCCTAAGTTCCATCCTAATCCAAGTAACGATAGAGCAACCACTAGAAGAACCATTGAATCACTCGGTGCCATAGCTGCTACCAGCCCAGCTAAAAGAAGGATAATTCCTGAAGCAATTGTCATCGCCGTTCGTCCAATTTTATCAATTAAGACCCCTGTAAATAATGAAGGAAGATACATAGAACCAATATGAAAGCCAATTACAACTCCTACTTCAGTTAGCCCGTGGCCATGATGTTTCATGTGCACAGGGGTCATGGTCATTATAGCAACCATCACAATTTGAGTAAGGACCATAACTGTGGCCCCAACAGCCACTCCTTTTTTGTTCGTTGATTGCTCAGTATTGTTTAAATTTTTTTGAGTGTTACGTTCTTGTTTATTCGCTTCTATTGCTCTTGCAATCAGTAACGGATCCGGACGCAGCATAATATAAAATACAAGACCAGCTACTATATATGCAACTGCTGCTAAAATGAAAGGGCCTGCAAGTGCTGGGACACCAATAGAAAGAGCAAAATTCCCCATCACATCAACTAAATTCGGGCCTGCAACGGCTCCAAATGTAGTGAAAACCATGGCCATACTAACAGCGATCCCCCGTTGTTTTGCTTTGGCTAAATCTGTTCCTGCATAACGCGCTTGTAGATTAGTAGCTGTTCCTGATCCATAAACGAGGAGCGAAAAAAAAAGAAGAAAAATACTATTAAGAATGGCAGAAAAAATAACACCAATCGCTCCAACTCCCCCTAGAATAAAACCCGTCGTAAGTCCTGCACGTCGCCCTTTTTTTTGAGAAAGCTTTCCTACTAACCAAGCAGCTCCTGCAGATCCTAAAGTAAATAGAGCCGTCGGTACTCCTGCATAGGCATCTGTACCAAGCATTTGTTGTGCAATAAGTGCACCGACAGTAACTCCTGCTGTCAATCCTGCACCGCCAAAGATTTGAGAAACACTTACAACAAATAAGGTGCGTTTATATAAAGCTTTTTGTTTCTCTGGTGAATTAACATATTCTTGTAAACAAGTTGATTGGTTGTCTGAAGCTTTTACATGATCCTCGTGTACCATCATAACCTTCCTTTCAGAAAACTCATTCTATTTTTGAAAATATTCTCACTAGATTTGGATTATCATAACATGGATAAAAAAGCCATACAATATTATAATTGTATGGCAAACAATATTATAAATAGTCGTTAAGTAAACGTTTAAGGATAATCAATCCTTGCTCAAGCTCTCCAATCGTTTTTGGTGCACAGATAGCGATTCTTACAGCTCTGTCTGGACAACTGTTTCCAACTACAAAGCGTTCTGCTGCATACACTTGTACGCCCTGCTGCGCAGCTAATGTTTCAAATTCTGCACCTGTAATCTTTTCAGGTAATAGTAACCAACGAAATATACCAGTTTCCATACCTAAACACGTGTAATTTTCTAAATATTGATTTGCAATTCGATTTCTGAGAATAGCTTGTTCACGATGATTCTCTACTAAGGGTTCAAATTGATTTGACACAATAATACGTGCTGTTAGCTCTGCTAATAATGGTGAAACTGATATATTTAAATTATAAAGTGCCTTTGAAATAGGCTCTTTAAATCGACTAGGTGCTGCTACATATGCTAGTCGTAACCCTGGTGCTATTGATTTTGATAAACTCGCAATATAGATGACTTGTTCTGGTGCATATGATGCCACTGCTGGCATTGGTCGCTCATGATGGAGATGATACGTTGCATCTTCAATAATAAATTGGTTATATTTTTTTGCAATCACAGCAAGCCTTTCTCGGTTTTTAACGGACATACAGCAAGCAGTTGGATTATGATAGTCGGGTATCAAGTAAATGCCTTTAATATTGTCATTTTTACATGCATATTCAAAAGCAGTTGGACTCATTTCATAATTCTTTGATTTTATCGGTACTAATTGCACACTAAGCATAGCTGCAACCGTTTTTAAACCTGGATAAGTGTGATGATCAACCCCGATGCGATCTCCAGGCTGACAAAGACTCGCTAGTATTGCAGCAATTGCATTTTGTCCTCCATTTGCAAATAAAATGTGATCAACTGTTGTTTTGAATCCGCCTCTTCTCATCAGCTTTACAGCTGCATCTTTTTGCCAAAGACTTTCACCTGGCCTCCCATAACTAAACCACTTTTCGTAATCAGTCTCTTGTAGCATATCTTTTAGTTGAAGGAGAAGTGGCTCGTATGAATCATTGTCTGGCAGTGTCGCGCCCATTTCAATTAAGTGGCTAGGCTTTATATCTTCGAGTAAATACGCATTGGATAACGCATCATACGATACGAATGTACCGCTTCCAACAGTAGCACTTAATAAACCCTTTAGCTCGCACACTTTAAATGCTTTTGAAATCGTACTCAAATTTAAATCTAAATAATCGGCTAGCTCTCTCTGTGGAGGAAGTTTTGTTCCAGGTAATAAAACTCCCTTGATAATATCCTGTTCCAATTGTCCTGCAATGGCTTGGTAAATAGGCTTTCTTGTTTTATCAACAGATGGTTTCCAGCTCATCGGATAGTTTTCAAACGAATTAATCGGCATAGTATCCATCCTTTTTTCACACAATTATATACTTGCACTGTTTATATCACAATTATCATTATTAATAATTTCCAAGAATCTATGGTTTTTGAGGCTTGATTATGATCAATTATTTTAACGATTAAATACAATTCATACTTTTCTACACCTTTTTTTCATGTTTCTAAGCCTCTTGTGACTACTACGAAGAAACATTTTTGTCCTACTGCTAAGAGTTAATAGAGGAGAAACACATGCTGAAAGTACCAACTCACGCATGTGAAATATCTTAACCTTATCCTAGAGCAGGATCATCAGGGGATGATGTTTTTAGAAGCTATCTCCTATTCAATAAAGGAGTCTTTTGTAAAGAGGAAGTCCGTTCTTTCTTAAACTTTTTAAAATTTTTTGACCTTAATAGTGCTTAATGAAAAATAGATTTTTCAGTCTAGCTACTGATAAATCTATACAAATCTTTACCTACTGTTGTAGATAAATGTTTACAGTTTAACTTGTGTTCCTTTTACTTATTTCTTTTTTTCCATTTTATAACCTGGATGTTAACGCCATGGTCTTCTTGAGATGATATGGTGAATTCGTCCATTAATTTTTTCACCCCTGATAAACCAACGCCTAACCCTCCTGACGTTGTATAGCCACTTTCTAGCGCTTTTTGAATATTTTTAATGCCTGGTCCTTTATCTATAGCTATTATTTTGAGTCCTATTTCAGGTTTTTTCTCTATTATTTCCATTGTAATTTTTCCGGTAGTGGCATATTTATATATATTTCTGGATAATTCTGAAATAGTCGTAATAATTCGGGCCTGATCAAGTGCGCTGAAGCCTAAGCAGTTAGAAAACATTCGCCCTTTCTGACGCGCTTCTACTATATCCACTTCCGTGTGTATCTCAACAGTTAAAAGTTCCTTTCTTTCATCCGATTGAAATAGCATAATTATCACCACTTTCTTTATTTTAATAGTAGTAAAAAAACAATAGGCCAAAAAGAAAGGTTACATAACCTTTCTTTTTGGCCTACATCTAGTTCAGTGCCTAGCTTATCAATGCCGTTATGAAGTTGGGTTTAAAATCAGAAGAATTGTACTTTTATCTTTATGAAAGTCCCATGCTACTAGTATATCTGTTACCTTTGAATCTAAAATTACTTCTAACGATTGACTATGTTCATGAAGTAGCCTTTTTTCGAGATTTCTTTTAGCCAAAGTAAGGTTTTCTTCAAATCCTAATTGAACTAATTCTTTCTCTATAGTTACCATAATACCTTCCCTGATTATAAGAAGTGTTCTCTGATCTAATAGATAAGAAGAAACATTGTGAGGGAACTTTTCTGCTTTTTGAGTTACTTCCTCAACTTCTTTATGCAGCAATTTCTGATTTTTATAGGAATGATTAGCTATGTTTTCTTTATCCGAATGGATCATGATAAACATCCCAGACTGCAGCTCTAAATTCCAATCATAATAAAATTCTTCAATATCTAAATGTATATTTAATTGTATATATCCTTTTATCTCTTCAATTAGAGTCTCCATTAACAAATCACGTGTTTTTTGAACATAGATAACTTGTCCCTTGTCTAACAAAGTCTTTTCTAAAGGTAATAAAAAGGCTTTAAAATAAACGGTTATAAAAGGAGGAGAAATGACGGTGAATACACCTCCAGGACCTCTTCCAAAGTTTTCACGAAGTAACCTTCCCATATAGCTACTTAATTCTTTTTCCAGTTTCGTTTTATCCATAGATGGTGCACCTAGTTTCTAGTTTCATAAGGTATACTATTCGTGATGTTTTATGAAAAATCCTTCTTCCTCATAAGATCATTTTCGGCAATAAGAATTCACTTTTTATAAAGTGTAAACGAGGCATACTAGTATAACTTTAATAGATTGGTTTCTGTTTAGCTTTGTATTTCCTGTGTTTAAAGATTCTTCTTTTATTTAAAATTCCAATTTTACTTCCATAGATAATGGTACTTAAAAGTAGTATATCCTTGCTAATTTCTTCTTTGTGTAATTCATTGTCATACTTTTGGTAATCCTGCAACAATCGATGAAGCTCTTTCATAAACAATACAATCTCATGATTATCAGCCATCCCGACCAAATCCTTTCTGTTGGCACATCCTATTTTCAGGTGCTGTTTTAGGGGATTATTCCGTTACAAAAGGACTTACTCTTTTTAGACAACAAAAATAAGCCGAAAAAGAAAAGGTATGTCCTTTGCTTCCTCGGCTTATGTTTGGCACAGTGTGTCCAATTCATTACTGCCTCATTAATTTTTTGGTTTTAAGATAAGTGTAATAATACTATTATCCTTTTCAAAATCCCAATCTACAAAAATATCAAGAATGTCCGCATTTAATATCTCATCATAGTCATCGTTTTGTCGTAAGATTCCTTTTTCCAAAGGACGTTTAGAGATGCGTAAGGTGTCATCAAAACCTAACGAAATTAGCTGCTTTTCAATAGCCACCAGTATTCCCTCGCGTACGATGACCAATGTACGATCGCTTAATTTATATGAAGAAATTTTTTCAGGTCCTTTTTGGGCAATCTCACTCATCTTTATGATTCGATCATGAATTGCTTGTTTTCCTGGGTAAGGGTCCCCCTCAGTCAAATCGGCTTTCAAATCGTCCAGACACACTCCCACAAAAATTCCGGAGTGGTGATCTAAGTTCCAATCATAATATAAGTGCTGTATGTCGAGGTCTGTAATCCCTTTAATTTGCCCAGTGATTTGAGGTTCAAGAGTCTTTACCAACAGCTCTCTTGTAGTCATAACCTGAAGTTCTTCATTTTGGTTTAACAGTACTTGCTCCATAGGTGATACGAAGCCACTGACATAAATAACAACATAAGGTTCATATATCGTAACATGAACAGCCTCAGGGCCTTTTCCAAAGTTATCTCGTAACAATTTGCCCACATTATTCGCCAGCTTTGTTTGCTGAGTCTTAATATCCATATTTCTTCATCCTTTATTAAGAAAGAAGCATCATATCTTCTTTCCATCATTTTATTGTACCACTACGAACGAATAATTTAAATATACAGAATAAATAAAAAATAATTTGTTACCTTATGTTTAACCTAATTATAAACGTTCAAAACCTCTTCTTTCTATTGCTTGGGAAGTATTTGGAATGTCACTGGAAAATACGAATCCGTTAGATTCGTATTGCTGTTTTCAATAAAGAAATTTATTATAAGATGATGAATGGAATTTTTTTATTCAGTCGGGACAGATAACGAATTTTTTATTTCTTAGTAGAAATCTATATATTTTTAGAGCAAGGACAATTGTTTGTAAAAGAGAATTAAACTTTGGAAACGTGCAAAAAAGCCAAAGCTTTCTTAAGAAAGGACTTGGCTGCGGCTGTTTGCTTATTTCTTACTTTACTTATTCATAATCGTAGCCTTTCTTAAATCCCTTGTTTTCAAGGGATTTTTTTTGTTCATATTCCCCAAAAAGGGATCCAGGTAACAAAAAATGTAATATATCACTTTTCTCTGCTAATCACGTGCTTTTTCTTGAGTATAAATCAGTTCTTAAAATCATCTAATCTAGTGAAAAATTCCTGTAGGAAATCATAAAATAACTTTGCGGATGATTGGTAGAAAAAGAAGCCGTCAAATAATACCAAGTATAAAAGCCCTTTAAAACCTCAGTTCTAAAGGGCTTTTATACCTCTTTATTATTTAGAAGTCACATATTCATTCTTCCCTGCTCCCATACCGGTGATAAAAATAAAGATTGAAACTAAAACTAGCATCAATAAAGGGATAGTCCAGCTGTGTGTAATGTCGTGTAGTCCTCCAAATAGCACAGGCCCTACAGCAGATAAAAGATAACCGAATGATTGAGCCATACCGGATAATTCTGCTGCCTCGTTAGTACTTTGTGTGCGTAAGCTAAAGAACATCATTGCCAAACTAAATACAAACCCGACTCCAATTCCAACCATAATAATCCACAATGGGATAAGGAGTGTATTTCCGTGCAAGATACCGAATAATCCTCCAATAAGCAAAACAGCTGGAATGACTACTAATAAACGCTGATCTTGCAAACGGCCGGCTAAAATAGGAACGAGGAACGTAATAGGAAGTACAGCAAGCTGCATTAACGATAACATCCAGCCAGCGTCCTGAGTATTCAATCCTTTTTGTTCAAGAATTTCCGGCATCCATGTAATAACTGTATAGAAGATAAAGGATTGAAATCCCATAAATAATGTGACATTCCATGCTAATCTAGAACGCCATAAGTTAATAGATTCCACCTTTTGCACTGTTTGTTGAGACTTTGTAGACTTATGTCGATTTCGCAATTGGGGTAGCCAAATGAAAATGGTAAGAAGAGATAAAATCCCCCAACATCCAAGGGCTCCGGTCCATCCTAAACCTGATACTGAAGAAATGGGAATACTTATACCAGACCCAATAGCGCCGCATAAATTCATAGAAACTGCATAAATTCCTGTCATCATGCCTATCTTTTGTGCAAAGTTATGTTTAATTAGACTAGGTAACAATACATTTCCAATAGCAATAGATAAACCAATTAAAATCGTTCCTACAAATAATGTTTCTACTCCACCAAAAGAACGTATTCCAATTCCGATTGTTAATAAGATTAAAGAAATAAATAGCGTAAACTCCATGCCAAAACGCCGAGCTAACTTGGGAGCAAAAGGAGATAGGAATGCAAAAGCTAGTAAAGGCACTGTAGTTATTGTTCCTGCTAAAGTATTAGATATTCCTAAACTGTTACGAATAGAAGTTACCAGTGGGCCCACAGATGTTAAAGGGGCTCTGAGATTAGCTCCAATTAGGATAATGCCTATAATCAGTAATCCTATTTTAGGATTTATATTTAGTTTTGGCTGTTCTAGTTGATTTGGTGTGTGTGGGATACCCATGGTAGTTATAGACCCTCCGTATATAATCTTAAAGTTTCTAAAATTAAGTAATATATTCATTTACTGTGCAGATTGCCATGATAGCATCCACAAGTTTACAAAGTAGGTTCAATTAAAATCGGTATAAGAATTTACCTCAACTATTTGATGACCAAATGTATGTAAAAAATCTATCCTATGGTTATATAAATCAATTAACATATGATTTATGTGATGCTTCTAACATTGTTTTATGCAGCTGGATGTCAGCTTTTTCATAAGCTTTTCCCTGCTTTGCTTGTAGTCGGTCAGTATGTACGACAGATTGTATAGCCTCTCTCAATGCATTTCGGCTCACTTCAAATTGTTGCATTAAATTCGTTTCAGAAAGGATCTGTCTTCCATTTTCCCATATACTCTAGATTCATTTAAGGATTCGATTTGGAAAACAACTTCTTCTACAAGTGACATACGATTTGCCTTTAATATATCAACTGTACATCCCTCTAATTTTTAGAGGGATTGGTTCATTGGTTATTTTAGCACATATATACGAGAGTATAAATATGGCTGCGGTATTAGACAGCTAAACGTATAAATACTAATACTTTGAGCAAACTATTCAAGATGCCTAAACGGCATCTTTTTTAATGCATATGATATACAAAACAAAGTTAACATAATGAAGATTCTCCCCAGTTAATTGTTTATATAATGCTTCTGTTAAAAATCTAGTGCCATGAATAACACTTTAAACACTTTGTACGTTATTCATTTAATTTCTAACATAAAGAAATAATCATCCTAGAGAATCAGCTAAGTGTATAAATCTATATATTACATTCATCCCTGTTCCAAGAGAGAAAAAGATTCTAATGAAAGGAGAACGTAAAGTGGAAATCATCGAAGTAAGCTGGCGTACAATATTATTATATGTTGTTATTATTATTATTTTTCGTTTTCTCGGCCAACGAGGCATAAATCAGCTAAATGTCATTGACCTTGTTGTTGTGCTTATGATAAGTGAACTTGGAGTTGTTGCAATTGAGGATACGGGAGGTTCTTTACTTTATCAACTTGTACCTATTCTTATATTAACAGTTATCCAAATAGGTCTTACATATATCCAATTAAAAAGTCAAAAATTACGCAGAGTACTAGATGGGCAACCTATTATTGTAATAAGGCAAGGAAAGATTGATGAAAAGCAAATGAGGAAATCACGTTATAATTTGGACGACTTGCTTTTACAGCTTCGGGATAAAAATATAGGAGATATCCGTGAGGTGGATTATGCGATATTAGAGCCTTCGGGTACATTATCTGCATTTAAAAAATCAGAAAGCAAAGATAAATCAGGATCTGTATTTTTACTTCCCCTTGTTATTGATGGGATCATTCAAGAAAAGCATTTAAATCTAATAAATAAAAATTCTTCTTGGCTTTTCAACGAATTGAAACAAAGAGGATACAAAGACGTGAAACGTATTTTATATTGTAGTTTTTTAAACGGGCAACTTTTTGTGGATATAAAAAATGAATGATAAAAAAATCTAGGACGAAAATGGGTTTAAACTTGGCTAATTCTATAGAAAGCCATAAACTGCTGGAGCTATTGAATACAAGATCTTTAAAAGCTGTAATAGCCATGTGTTGTTATGTATAAACTAAGAGCAAGCTAATTTTTATTAGCTTGCTCCTATCTATAAGATGAAGTACAAAAAGGGCTTTTTTTATTTATTAAGCTCAGCAGGAGCTGAAATATTCTCAAGAACTTTTCCTGTTTCTTTATTTGAAGTATTACTTACCGCTAAATCTCCCAAAGAAACCATCCCAATGAGTTTTCCGTTTTCTACAATAGGAAGTCTGCGTATTTGATGCTGAGACATGAGATCTGAAGCCTGCTCTACAGACATGTATTTTGTACCGGTAATGACATCAGTATTGATCATTTCAGATATTTGTGTATTCGTATTAAAATTATTAGCTAATCCCTTGACGACTAAATCACGATCCGTTATTAGGCCTATTAGCTTATCATCTTCACAAATTGGAATAACTCCTACATCTACATTCTTCATCATATTAGCTATCTCACCACATGAACTTTTAAGGTTACCTGTCTCAATATTAGAAGTCATCACTTCTGTTATATTCATAGCAACTCCTCCTTTATTTAATCATTGTCTTACTTCACTTGATTCCCGCACCTCATCTTCTAAAACGTCCATTTGAGTTTTAGGATACAAAGCTTTAGGTTTTAATAAGAAGAAAATGGTGAATGGATTTGAAAAATTCATCGCATTTTATTGGACAGTAAAAAGGTGTAAGAATGATAGGGAACGAGGTTTTAATAAAAGAGCACAGCCCTTTGGTTCGTAATAAATTTATACTTTTCTTCTTCTCATCTTTATACTTTTACAAAAGAGTTATTCGAAACTATTTTTCATTAAATTGAAATATTAAAACTATTATATAAATTGTATAATTTAGTAGTATAAAAACTACTAGAAAGGAATTACACACTATGTTATGGTTTATATCTGCTTTAGGGACAGCTGTATGCTTCGGAGTAAACAATACTTTATTTAAATGGGGTGCTCTTCAACATTTATCTAAAGTGTGTATTCAACTTTTCTTTTATTGGATTTCTTTTTTTATCCTCTTATTATTTACTCTTATTAAAGGAAGTTTTGAATTTCACATTTTACCTATTTTAACGGGGGCACTAATCGGTATCTTAAATGCCAATGGAAATATCCAAATGTCGAAAGCCTTTGAGAAAGGACCTGCGAGTATTACATCTACCATTATTGCGATGAATACAGTCATTGTTGTTATAGCTACATCCTTATTATTTCCTCAATCCATTCCTTTAACAAATTGGATTGGTATCGTCATTATTATATTGGCAGCTTGTATTATTCAGTATCAACCAAACAAAACGGCACACATAGAGTATAAATTATGGATTTTGAGCTGCTGTTTAGCTCTTCTATCTATCGGCACAGTTGGTGTTATTATGAAATTCAGCACGTATCAGCACTTTAGTATGGGTGAAATGCTTGTTTCAATGTATGGCGGAGGAGCTGTCTATTTAAGTTTATTAGCTCGGAAAGAATTTAAAAAATTAACTGCACATAAAATTGAAATAAAGATAGGTATACTAGTTGGTATATTAAGTACGATTGGTTACAGCTGTTATTTATTCGCCCTAAAGGAAGGTCCATCCAGTGTGGTTTATCCAATCATTAGTTTAAATTGTATTGTTGTTTTAATCGGGAGCTTAATTATCTTTAAAGAGAGACTTAAAAAATATCAATTAATAGGAATTATTCTTACTCTATGCGGAATCGTGTTGACTAAGATATAAGTTCTTGCACCAATACCGACAGAAGAATGAACATATAGTGAAATAGGTCTCCCTCTGGATGGCAACTGAAGATGTATATAGTATACATACATAAAAAAACAGAAAAACTCCCCCAATGCGTTAAGGGAGTTTTTCTATTTTTAGAAGTTAGCTAAATGATGATTCATCCATCTTGAGCTTTGGGTACCAATCTTGCCTTAATGTATCGATTGAATCGGTCGTTTTAGCTATGCTCTCTCTCCTAACCTGTTTTTATTTATTTCAACAGGTAGCGTTAATGCCGCTAGCTTGCAGAACTTTTTCTAGTGCACTTTGCTCTTTATTGCTTAAAGGAACCATTGGCAAACGAACACCGCCAACTTGTATTCCATTTAGATTTAATGCAGCTTTTACTGGTGAAGGACTTGGCTCAATAAATAATGCTCTCATAATTGGAAGCAGATTGCGATGTGTAGCAGCAGCTTTTTGGACATCGCCATTTTTGAAGGCATTAATCATTTCTTGCATATCATTGCCAATGATGTGGGAAGCAACTGAAATAACTCCTGCCCCGCCAATTGCTAATACTGGTATTGTTAACCCATCATCGCCGCTGTATAGTGTAAAGTCGCTAGGTGTTTTGCTAATAATCTCTGCCATGGCATCCAAGTTGCCACTTGCTTCCTTAATTGACACAACATTAGGGATCTCTGATAGACGAACAACTGTTTCAACAGAAATGTTAACTATGCTTCGCCCTGGGATATTATAAAGCATAACTGGTAGAGAGGTTGATTCGGCAATCGTTTTAAAATGCTGGTACAAGCCTTCTTGAGACGGCTTATTATAGTATGGAGCAACGAGCATAATACCATCGACTCCTGTTTCCTCTGCAAGTTTCGTTAAGCTCATCGAAGCTTGCGTGTTGTTTGAGCCAGTTCCAGCGATGACGTGGACTCTTCCAGCAGCAGCTTCTACAACACATTTGAATAATTCAATTTTTTCTTCTGTGGTTAATGTTGGAGACTCTCCAGTTGTACCAGCTACAACTAAGCCGTCTGTGCCATTTGTAATTAAATGCTCAACCAACGTTTTCGTCGCGTTAAAGTCAATTTCGCCATTCTGATCAAACGGGGTAACCATTGCTGTTAATACTTGGCCAAAATTCATAACTACACACCCTTTATAAAATTTTTAAAATTAGAGGGGTCAGAGCCATTCATAAGAAACGCAAAAAAGCAGCAACGAGGGATTCGTTGCTGCAGTAGAAACAATATTTATCAAAAATAGTTTCCGTGCGTAAGATAGCCCTCCATACAGTTTCCCATATGACAGTTCTGTATTTATTCAACAGCAGAACCAGCTTCAAGAACATGAGATTCTTTCAGCTTCGGCAAATACCCCTTTCCACAATTGTCATTGGATCTCATTCTCCTCAAATTGTATACTTATGATCTTTGCACCTCTATCCTCACTTCAAAAAATATTGAAATAAGAAAATATTTAATTGAATTTAATATAACAGTAAATTTCCTTTCACGCAAGAATCATTTAAGTATAATTTTATGGACACCATGTAATTAAGTCCTTACCCTTATTTTTGAGAGAATGCCTCCGGATTATTGACTCAAATCCAATCGACTACATTTAGTACTTTATAATATTCATTTTCTTTTGCGCTAATATAATAATCCTTTTGTTTATAGTTCATATCTCCAATCCTCTTTTGGTTATTTATGAACTATAAATTTTTTCATAAGATAGCATCAAATTTAGACTGTATCTCTTATTTCCTTATAACATCTACATTGATTTAAATAGTTTATAATATCTTGGTTATTTACTTCTTTGATATTATCTCCAAAAAGTTCAACGGCACTTTCTAAACGTTCCCTTTTATTATCAATCGTTAGTACATATCGAAGTGCATCAACTACTGGTGCATTATGGTATGTACGACGAACGAAATATTCTTCGATTGCCTTATTTAAGTATTCTGATTCAGCCTTTCTAAATTTAGTTTCTGACCTTTGAAGGTTCTTTACCTCCATCTCTAACATAAATCCCTCATCCTCTCCGATTTAATTTACTATTTTATTCCCCTACTAGAAGTAAAATAAAACTTAGTTTGTATACAAATAATATATTTTCTCAAAATAAAAAACACCTGTGAAGACAGATGTTTTTTGTAAACTTAACATATTAAAGGAGAAACGATTCGTCAGCAAAAGGAGGAATCTGATTAGGTACAGTATGTGCTCATTTTTCATATTTATACGTATTCGAATTAAAGAATAAAATGAGGTTAAGCAAACCCATTGATGTTCGATTTTTGTAAGGTTAAGGAATAGATTAATTTTTGACGAAGTGAGTTATAGAATGTAGTCAAGTTATTGGTGAGGAAATATAGCTTTATCTTTTAATTGATGCATCACAAGGACATACTAAAAAATGAGGTGATAACATGGAAATAAATCGAGCTAAACAAATTCTTTCTTCCCCCAAGGAAATTGATGTTCATTACCACGGAGTTCCTATTTGGATTAAAAGTGTAGATGAAACATCAAGTATAGCTACCGTTCATGCGAGAGGAACACATGATGAAGACCGTATGGTTCCAGTCCTTGATTTATAAGAAAAAAGAGGTGCAGCATGAAAGAGAAAAAAGAACCAAAACTTAGAAGTGGCGAGCTAGAAAATGCGGAACTAAAAGGCTATTATGGAATGGATCCTGAAACTAGCCTTCAATCTGTTAATTTTGCTACGACAGAGAACCCATACTTAAATGAGCATTATCAAGAAGATTCTAAAGAAAATGAATAAAAAGAGAAGAAAATAACCGACCCTTATTTCTTTTCTGTAGTTATGCATTTTTATTAAGTTGACAATAGAAGAGTTTTCAGATAACATATTTCGATTTCGGCTTATTCTTACTTTTGCAACGATATTACCTGACACCTAACCATTATAAAGAGCCACTTGTTTTACGCAAGTGGCTCTTTGCTACGTTGATTGAATACGCTTGACCCCTTAATAAATAATGGCAAAAAGCAATCTATAATTGATTTAGATTATTCTTTGACTAATTTAACAAGCATATGAGCAAGATGATGTTGTTCTTCCTCGTTTCCAACTTTCCATAACTCATGTAACAAGTATTGCTCTTCATTTTGTGGTTCCTCATGTGCTGCGAGATAGTCAGCTATTTTTTTAGCTGCTAGAGCTAATTGATTATCATTTAACCCTTTAAAATAACAAATGAAACATAACTGTTTTTTATGAGATGTATTTTGGTTCTGAAAAAATACAGAGCTTAAGCTTAAATGGTCTAAAGTTTCTCTTATATATTAATATATAAGAGAAACTTTTATTCTTTATCGTTTCGTGGCACAGCATTAGAAACCATAGAAATGTCTCCAGTATAATATTTATGCGGATAAGGATCAGAAGACGACTTAGCAGGCTTTGTTACAAACTCTTTCTCAAGATCACCTAATTTGGTTTCATCTGTATTGTTCTCTGATACCTGTTCTAAATTATTTGATTGATTATCGACCATATAAAATTCCTCCTTTTAATTAAACAATGCTCATTGCTCATTAAGGATACATTTTTTAATAACCTGGATATAAATGCTGTTTTTATTCTATACTTTCCTGTGCTTTTTCTTCATTTAGTATATATTTGAAATAAATATTTATTACTTTTTTGAAATTGTGAACGATTTATTTATACCTTTAAAATCTATTATGTTAATTAAGAAAGTATGTTATATTCAATTCAAAAAGCAGAGACCGATTGGCCCTGCTTGTTATTTGACTATTACTTTCCCCACCATTCCACTATTAAAATGATACCTACATATCAGTTCATATGTACCAGGATTTTGTGGTTTTACGGTAATGGTTTTTTCTTTTCCAGGCTGGACTTCAGCGTCAATTCCGAGCTTTTCTACTGTGAAGGTATGCTCTTTCTGACCTTCATTTTTTAATATCAATGTTGTCGTTTTTCCACTCGGGATAGTGATGGTTTCTGGATTAAAGAAATCATCGTTCAACTGAACCTCCATGGCTTTCTGTCTTACCGCGTCGGATTCAGCCAAAACACCGAGTAATCCTGAAGTCATCACACTGATAACCATCGTAAACAAAACGACTAATCCCATTAACCAGTTTTTCACAGACATTTGCATTCACTCCTTTTATAAGCCATATTCTTTTCCAATTCATAAAATAATATCACTATTTTTTTGAATTAATCATTATTTTTCCTTTATTTCTATTTATAGAAAGCACAAATTCCATTAAATTGCCTAACTTTATAAAATAGTATTGATACTAATAGAACAGTTACAATCATATTCTTATAAAAGAAACCATTAAAAAGGAGTGTCAAGTTAGTTGATAAAAGCTAAGGTTAGTTTACGGCCTATTGTTAGTAAAATAAATTTACCTACTGTGTTGAAAACAGCTATACTTCCTGGTGACTCATTTGAAAGTTTATTTATTGCAACCCAAGTAGGAGAGATCTTTTACATAAGAGACGAAGCTATACAGACTTTTTTAGATATTCGCTCACGAATCATAAAATTAGGTACGTCTGAACCAGGTGTTTCCCGCGGAGGATATGATGAACGAGGATTGCTAGGGCTAGCGTTTCATCCAGAATTTTATTATAATGGTCTGTTTTATCTTCATTACTCAGCAGCTGGAACACAAGGCCCAGGTGCACTTTCCGAACATTATAGGCCTAACCCGTGTGATCCTAAAACTTCAAACTTAAGGTGGATAAATAGAGAAACTAAATATGATCATATTGATACAGTGGAAGAATGGGTTTTCCAACCAAATGCTCAGCCTCAAAAAAGACGGACGTTACTTAACTTAAGAAGACCATTTTTTAATCATAATGGTGTCAACAGCTTAAACTTTTCACCTGAAACTGGAAAACTTATCTTTACAACCGGAGATGGTGGATCAGGCTATGACCCCTTTAACTTAAGTCAGGATGATATAGAAATTTACGGGAAAATAATTGAAATTGATGTAGGTAAGAATACATTTATCCATAATCCACCCGTAGTCACACGTTTTAGTGAACTCCCCTCACCTATTCAGGAAACTCTTACGCTCATTGCTAAGGGTGTTCGCAATATAACGGGTATTTCATTTCAAAAATTTTATAATCAGTACATCAAATATGTGGGAAATGTTGGACAAGACGTAGTAGAGTCGATTTTTTCATTTGTTCATTATAAGCCAATACCTGTTCCTCAACTTGTTCAAGCTTCTTTAATGAGAGCCAAACCCAGCCAAGAAGGATTTATTAACCTTGGCTGGCGGGGATGGGAAGGAGATTTTCCGACTTCGTTTATAAAAAGGTGTTCTGAAAATCCGGCCTTGGATGAGAAAATAATTGCTTATTACAATGAAGCGGTAAAAACTTCAGTGAGACGTATTCAGCCTTTAACAAGTTATTTTCACAAAGATCCCCGCCCCAATAAATTTGGAGGGACCTCCCTTACAGGAGTTCAGCCATATATGGGGAATAAAATCTCTAGCTTAACAGGAAGCGTTATGTTTACGGATATTGCACAGGTTAAAGAATCTCAATCCCCAATTAGAGGAGTTTTAGCTTATACCAGAGCAGGTACAGATTGTAAGCTAAATGATTTTAGTGTTGTGGAAGTTGATTATAATTTTGGTTCCCAATCAGCTTACTACGTTAGTTTGGGAACGAACCTGGATCAAACCAAGCTTTATTTAGGAGTTTATGGCTCTATGAAAGTGTCTGACTTTAATCAAGGTACTGTTTTTGAAATTGTTCCATGATTTATATTTATAAAATTCGAGTGGGTATTGATTTTCTCCTAAAAATTATAGCTTAATTTTTTTACCAGCTATTTTGTAGGAATGAACAAATGAACTTTCTAGAAAATAAAAAAGCCTTTAATCAATAAAGCCCATAAAAGATTCATTTTATGGGCTACAGTACATACCTTTAGAAAGATAAAGAAATTTATCTTAACGGATATGGCCTATTCCTTTAAAAGTAAATGCGACTTATTAGTCCTCCCGCTTAATTTCTTTATATATTACATGTAAGAGTTGATATATCAGGCAATGATCTAAATCTCTCTTTAACCCCTTATAATGTAAAAACAGTTAACCGAGGTGAAATTCATGTACTTTTTAAAGTCTCTTTCAAGTGAAGTAAAATCTGCGCAGCTTTTTTTTAATAGACTATCTAAAACTAAGCAGCTTGTCTCAGGCGCTCTTTTCGCCAGCTTAGCAGCCCTTTTTCAATCAGCAGGAGGTTTCTTACCAGGAATAGGAGTTTTTATTAGTCCATTCTCTACTGCACCCATTCTTTTTTGTTTTATACTTTCGCTCCCTCTAGGGTTTATTACCTATATACTAACAAATCTGCTTCTTCTGATTATCCAGCCAAGTGAACTTATTATTTTTCCTTTTACAACAGGAATATTGGGAATGGGCATAGGAGCCGCTTTTTACTTTTTAAAAAAGAGATTGTACATTATTATAAGTGGGACCACTCTATTAACTGTTGGGATTATTACCCTATTGTACGGTTTCAAATTCCCAGTACTAGGTCCCGTGATTTCTAAAAATTTTTCTCTTTCTACTACTGGTTTAATTTTTGTATTTACTTTCCTTTATAGTTGGATTTGGGTTGAACTCAGCTTAGCTTATTTCAAAAAATTAAAAACATTTATTTCCTAGTGAATCTACAAATTAATCCCTTAACAAAGATAACTCGTTAAAATAATGGTGAAATCGCAATCAGCTTTTTAGAAGAACGTCAATTAGGACAATCTCATCTAAACTTTGTAAGGCTCTTTTCATTATATTTTCAAATCCAACTAAACTATTTGCCTGTTCGCCTTTAATTCCAAAGCTTTTTGCCAGTTGAACAAAATCTGGGTTTGTAAAAGTTATTCCATAGCTCTTACCAAACTTTTTGTTCATCATTTCCTGCTCTATTTTTAATGTAGAGTCGTTTAAAACAATAATGATGAATGAAAGCCCTAAGCGCTTTGCCGTCTCTATTTCAGCAAAATTCATTAAAACTCCTCCATCTCCAGTAATACAAATAGCTGGATCATTAGGGCAGGCTAACTTAGCTCCAATTGAGCCTGGTAGAGCAATACCCATGGAAGCTAGACCATTTGATATAATGAGCCTGTTAGGGTTTTTAGGTTGATAAGTTCGGGCTATAGATACTTTATGAGCTCCCACATCTGAAATCACAATTGTTTTCTCTGAAGAGAGCTTGTCAATAATATGCAAGATATTCTCGATTGTCAAAGGCAGCAAATCGCTATCTATCTTTTTCTCTTCAATGTGATAAGATTGCTTAATTTGTTTCTGGAGATTACCAGAGGGAATCCATGGTTTAGAAGGAATATCAAGCTGATTGAATACTCGTAAAGTCTGCTTTATATCTCCAACCAATTCGACCTCTATAGGGTAATATTCATCTACTTCTGCCGGTAAAGTATCTATATGTAAAATTGGTGTTTTTTCTGTGTTCCATTCTTTGGGTAACCTTTCGACAAGATCAAACCCAATTACAATAAGTAGATCAGCTTCCTTTAAGCCTGCGAGCACTTCATCTTTTTCATTAAATCCAAACGTAAAGAAATTTTGTGGATGATCTTTAGACAGTACACCTTTAGCCATATAACTATGGGTAACCGGTGATTGAAGGCGTTCAATAAATCGTTGAAGCTCATCCACGGCTTCCTGTCTAATAGCGCCGTTACCGATAATAACAAAAGGTCTCTCATACTGCTCAATAAGAGTATTGGCAGCCTGAATGGACTCCATTATAGGTATACTTACGGGTATAGATGTAAGTGAAATAGGTTTAATGGGAACGATTTGAGTTGCTAAGTCTTCTGGCAATTCTACTACTACGGGTCCTGGCTTTTCCATTTGTGCAATTTTAAATGCTTTTCGAATAATCTCAGGAATCGTTTGTGCATCTTTTATCTGAACACCCCACTTCGTTGCCGGTTCCACCATTTTGATAATGTCCATATACTGATGCGAATCTTTATGCTGCCTTCCCAAAGCAGCCTGTCCTGTTAAAGCAACAACAGGAGAATGGTCTAGCTTTGCACTAGATATACCTGTCAATAAATTAGTAGCTCCAGGGCCTAATGTTGATAAACATACCCCTACTTTGTTTGTTAACCTTCCGTATACATCTGCCATAAAAGCAGCTCCTTGCTCATGCCTCACATTCACGAATTGAATCTGTTTAGAGTTGGATAAGGAATCAATAAAGTCCAAGGTCTCTTTACCGGGTATTCCGAAAATATATTCAACTCCCTCATTTTCTAAACATTGAACAAGTGTATCCGTCACTTTCATATTGTTCGACCTCTCTCTAGATAGTATTCTGACAAGCTTATGTGAAAGGGATAGCTCATTAATCTTTATCTCATTTTTTGAGTTTCAGCTGGAAAAAACCCCAAATTTATGCAAAGAAATCCTATTCACTAACTATTGTTTATAGTGTTGCCATTAGGTTCTTATGTTAAAGACATTTTTTAGAGAATGTATAAATAATTGAATGAGTCAAAAAACTTGGAAGGAAATTAGACCTCAATGATTGTTTCTTTGTTAGTGAACAAAAAAAGCTTTATTTTTTCTGCTCTAACCTTACAAAAAGGTATCCTCTCTCCCCCTTCCTCTATGTTGGCTGATTGAAAGTATGGAGATACCCTATAAAAAATCACTATTAGAATGTAACATTTTGAGGAATGTAAAAAATCCCATATACAAATAATAAGGCGCATACTCGTTTAAATTGGAGGGAGCTTTTTATGAAAAGATTATTATTGATGGGATTTATGTTATTATTTTCGCTAAACATGCTAGTTGAACCAAGTAGTGCTCGTGCTGAAACACAAGAACATCGTGTTAGTCAATCTCAGGTAAAGTTTGAAAATGAATTCAGAAGACTTTGGATGGATCATGTACTGTGGACAAGCAATTATATTACAAGTGCAACAACAGCAGGATCAGAAGACCAAAAACAAGTGTTGACAAGGTTATTAAAAAATCAAGAAGATATCGGGAATGCTGTGAAGCCGATATACGGAGAAAAAGCTGGGAATAAACTTACGGATTTGCTCAAGGAACATATTGTGATTGCTGGCAAGATTGTAGATGCGGCTAAAACGGGAAAGAAAGCCTTGGTGAATCAATTAAACCAAGAATGGTATAGAAATGCTGATGACATAGCAGCGTTCCTTAGCCAGGCCAACCCTTATTTAAAAAATGAAGATTTGAAAAAATTACTGTATATGCATCTAAAATTAGTGACAAATGATTTATCTGCAAGCTTAGAAAGAGATTGGGAGGCGAGAATCGTTGCAATTGATGAAGGAGTATCACATATTATCTTAATGGCAGATACTATATCTGCGGGAGTTGTGAAGCAGTTTCCAAAGAAATTTAATAAATAATTTTAATAGGTAAACGTAGATATTCTGCATAAAGCATCATAACCAAAGGTTTAGTAAATTTAAACGCTGGGTATTATCAAATCAAGACGATGTGTTAAGAGTACCGCCCGTGCATAGGGTGTGTCCTTCTCTATTCTATAAAAAATGGCGCCTCCAACGGCGTCATTTTTTATTTGGAAACAAGTTTATTGATTCTAGTGCGAAGGTTGTATTTATATGAAAAAGGTATATAGATTTCTATCTAATCGAATGTATTTTTACACCACTATTCAAAAATTTTTTGAGTGAACTTCCCTTTCTTTTGGACAGACAGCTCCCATTATGCTCTCGTATCTAATTGAGGTTCATATTTATGAATGCAATGCCCTGAATGATTGGGTGAACAGTGGCTAATACTCGACTTCTATCATTTCCATGTTTATTTGAAGTTTTTGCACGAGAACCTCACTATGATGTTATAGTCATACACTTGTTACATGTTAATGGAATGAGTGATGATAAAGAAAGTTAAAAAGATCAAATTAATTTAAGTTTAAGATGTCTCCATTGGGATAATATATAAATAAGCTAGATTTAATGATAATCTGGTTTATTTTCTACATTTTAGGAGGCAACAAAAAATGGAACATGGTAAAGTGAAATGGTTTAATGCTGACAAAGGTTTTGGATTTATTGAGCGCGAAGGTGGAGAAGATGTATTTGTTCACTTCTCAGCTATTCAAGGTGAAGGCTTTAAATCCTTGGATGAAGGGCAAGAAGTGACTTTTGATATCGAAGAGGGACAACGTGGACCACAAGCGACAAACGTAAATAAAGCATAAGAAACCATACTAAAAAACAGACTCTATTTTCAGAGTCTGTTTTTACTTAAAAAGATTTTTATATCAACACTTATTCATCAATAATTATAGTTCGTGTTTTTTTACATAATGACTTTTTAAAATTGTCACTAATTCATTCCATACTCTTCTATTTACTATTTCTCCATCACTAAATATTTTCTCACTCATAGCTCTTATCCTTTTTTGCGCCTGTGTATATTACTTACAAAATAATAAGCGTATTAAGAAATCTGCTGTTTTTGTGTATATGAATTTTTTCATAAAATTGATATCTTGGGCATAATACAGGATAGACACTTGGTAGAGGGGGGATTGTGTGAGACTGAAGGATGGAAACTTTTATACAGATAGTAGAACGAATAAGGTATATAGATTAAATGAAGATAACAAAGGAAGTTGGTACCTGAGTTCTCATGATGATGAAGATAATAATCAAATGTCAAGAACTTCAGGGCGTAACATGATGAAAATGTTAAAGAGTTTTTATAACAAAGTGAACGATAGTTGAAAATTTACAGCTCTGGAAAACAGCATAAAAAATATAAAGCTAGCTTAACACAGTTAGCTTTATTTCTAATTTATAGAGCTAGTTATCATAATGTTTTTTAGGGATTAAGCAACGATACTAACAAAAAATTTTTAGCCTTGCCATTGGGAGTCACCTATTATTTAATTTCGGTTGCAGAAGCCTTGTTGTCCCTATCCGACGCCATGATACCATTTCTATATTGTTTTTTGAAAAATCATCTATAATTGATATTGTTTTAATCTCATATTGAGATATATAATAAAAACAAGAAAAAGAAAACGCTTTCTACATTTAAATACATTGTTACTTCTCAAACTATAAGGAGGATTTAAAATGAGCCAAGTGGAAAGAAATTCTAAAGTGCAGAAATTAGTTGAGTATCAAAAATTCAATGAAGAAGAAGTTTCGAAGATGACAGATCCGCAGGTTGAATATTATCACTGGCTCTATTTTGATGATTCCGCTTATGATTATATGTAACTCACTATAAAATAAGAAAAAAGCACAAAAACGTTCGTTTCCAACGGGTTTGTGCTTTTTTCATTTCTTTAATTATAGGATTACTCGTTTTTAAGACCATTTCCTGTGACAACAAAGTGAGAGCTGTCTTCCTTCCGTTTGAAAAGTCTCGAGAACTCGCTGTATTCATCGTCTTCTGACGTATCTGGAAACACCTCTAATAAATAACCTTGAGGTAAAAAAATCTTTAGCCCTCCTACTTCGTCCGAGTCAACTCTTTCTACAATCGTGTGTTCGTTTATATCTTCAATTTTATTACCTTTGGCAATACGCCAAGAACATTGAATATGTAAAGCATATTCAGCTGCCTCTTCCGTTCTCCCCCCTTTTGAATACATAATCCAATTACCAATGTTTATTCTTTTACATGTAAATAATGTCTACTCTGCTGTTTTCTAGACGAACGCTAGGAAACGATTTTAGCAACAGTAAATAAGTGTAGCTTGATGCTTCAGCTTTGCTTGTTTATTAAGCCCGTTTTTAAATAATTAATACCAAAAGCTCTTAATTGTTTAAAAATAGTATTTAGTTACTCCGATCATTAGCATTAAATGTACCTTGTTTAACGTTTAATGTATGGTCACTGATTTCAACTGTTTCGTCATTTATCCATTTAACCGTGGCTGTTTCCTGAGGATAGTTCCGATAGATGTTTTTTCTTTTATAGTATATATAAGTTATAAGACTACTCGTTATTGTACTCCTCTAGGTCTTTCCATTTTGCAAACTTGTTTCTAAAATACCTAGATATTTCTTCGTCCTTGCTCAGAAGTAAAATTAAAGATGAGTCCCAAAAAACTAATTCTATAATTGCTTTAGGGTGCTGAATTATTGGTGCTTCAATCCAAAAATCCGGATTACCATCAGCATAAGGCTCTTCTTTAAGCACATCTAAATTTATAATTTCTTTCTTATCAAAGGCTGAGAAAACTCCCCATATAAAATAGATATCCTCTTTATTAGCAAGCTCCGTGAGCTTTTCACCTGTAATCCAGTATGTACTAGTGTTCGTTCTGTTGTTGTAAATTCTGTAGTCAGTAAAGTAATGAAGATACTTATCTGGAAAAGATCCATCTAAATCACTCAACAACCAATTGTACTTCTCATGGAGATTATTAAAAGAACTTACTATTTCCTTTAAATCATAAAAGCTCTCTAAGATAGTATTCATGCATGTTTCCTCCATATGTTTTACCATTTTCCTAAGTGATTTTTTTGTACACTATATACAAGAATAGTTAACATAACGCTCATTCAAATTCACTAAGACACCAAATAGCTATGTCACCGCCCGGAGTTGCAACTAAAAGCCAATCAACTCCTCCAAAAGGGTCTCCTAATTGCCAGCATTCGTAGGTAGGATCGTAGCCATTCACAAATAAAACTCTCCCCGATTCTAGAGAAATGATAAGATGAGGCGATACAGTATCTAGCTGAACGTTTACTACTTTTTGTCTCCTAATATCCCAAATATGCTTAAAATGTTGCTCTTCTGTATTAAAGGGCACTTCACCCTCTGATGATGGGTATGTATCACAGGCTTCAGGATATACAGTCCAATTTGTTTCGATGTTTAAAACAAAATCACCATCATCTTTTCTATTATAATTAGTAAAATACAATAGAGTTGTAGAACTATTAATCCCAAATTTCAGGCCGTCTATTTGACTGCCAATAAGTAAGTCTTTCAGCACTCGTTCTGCAAATTTTTGGTCCTCTATTTTCACTGTGCTGGCTCCTTTAAAAGCATTTATGATTTATGCCATATAAAAAGTGAGCTAAAAAACTCACTTTTACCTTTCTAGTTAACACTTGGTGCATTCATATTAAACATAGGGTAAATAAAAAAGCTCTGTATGAAAAAACCGTCTGTTTATTTCTGCTTTTTCCCTTCTCTTACTTCGCTGATTGTCTTTATAAATTCACCCTCAGTTACTCCTAGATAGGAGTCGGAGCGACGAACATACACAATCCTGAGGTTTCTGTAAGGCTCAGGTATTGAAAAGAGTTGTACTAACCCTTCCCGCTCATATCTTTCCGCTAATGATCGGGCTATAAGTGTCACACCAAGACCAGAAACTACTGTCCCCATAATCGTTTCAAGTGTAGCAAATTCCATGATTTTTGGTGATACTATTTGTTCGTCTTTTAACCACTGCTGTAGTCTTTCTCTATATTGGCAGCCTTCATTAAATAAAATGAATGGTAAGTGCAGCAACTCTTTGGCAGACTGAATCTGCTTCTTCCCTTTTTCATTTGCACTGCATACAAGTACAATTTCTTCATCAAAAGCTGGAATTTGATCAAGCGTTGACACATTTACTGGTTCTGCTACAAATGCCCCGTCTAACTGAAACTTAAGAACTTTCTCTATTAATTGTGTACTTACTCCTGACACTAGAGAAATATCCACATTTTTGTGCTTATTATGATAGGAAGAAATGATTTCAGGAAACCCTACTACCGTTTCAACTAATCCAATACATAATGATCCAACAAGGTTACGCTCATCTTGAAATGCTTTCTGTATTTCATCCATCAGCCGCATCATTTGTTCTCCATATGTTAAAAGTTTTCGACCTTCTACATTTAATGTCATTCCTCGTCTGTGACGATGAAACAATGGGTGTCCAATTTTTCGTTCAAGAGACCGAATACGTGCTGTTACATTTGGTTGGACATAGCCTAGCTTATCAGCGGCAAGGCTTACACTGCCGTATTCTGCTACAGCCATAAATATGCGTATATCTTCTACTTCCATAAACATCCTCCTTTCCACTTACATTGATTTAGGTATTAATAATAGTGATATCTATAATCATTTATCATTATTTTACAAGATATCAAGCTCTAGATAAAATAATGACATCCGAGTGCTATTGCAATTATTTAGTAGCAATTACGTAAAGTTCTTAAAATCAGGTGACTGAAAGGAGGAGATCTGAGTGTTTTATTTACTATTGTTTCTTGCCATCATCTTGGAGGTAATCGCAGTATTTTTTCTTAATCTTACAAATGGATTCACAAACTTTGTTCCTACTGTTCTCGCCATACTATTTTATTGTTCTTCAATTGCTGCTTATATGCTAATTAACGCCAAAGGTGAAGTAGGAGTAGCAAGTGCTTTGTATGCAGGAGGAGCAACTGTACTTGTTGTTGTCACAGGTATTATCTTTTTTGATGAAACTATTTCTTTATCTAAAATTTTAGGAGTTTCTCTTATTATAATCGGTGCAGTTTCTCTTAACATTAAAGGGAGCTCTAAAGAAAGAAGGACAGCGTAATGGGATACGTATTTTTAACGATGGGCTTAGTTTTAGGCATTGCAGGCCAAATGTGTGTAAAACTATCTAAAGGCCTTAGACAAACTGTTCCCACGATAGGCGCATTTCTACTCTTCATTGCTTGTATTTATTTTATTTCTCTAACGACGCACTATTTTGAAATTGGAATCGTTTTTGCTATATGGGCAGGGCTGACGATTGTTAGTACAACGCTGTTAGGTATTTATATATTTAAGGAATCAAAAAACAAAAGAAAGATTATCTCGGTTACTCTTATTATTACAGGTGTTATTATACTGAAAGCTTTCTAATAAAAATAAGATAAATAAGGCCCTTACTTAACTTACAAGTAAGGGCACCATAGAAGGAGTTAAAAACAAGGAGGTATTGGTCATCGACCGTCCATTGCTATAGTTAGTTATTGGTAAATAGTAACAGTGTAATGGGTCATTGGATTATTGGTTTTATCACTCGCCATCACAATAGTACTTTGAGTACACTAAACATTCTCCTTCTATGCCTTGAAGGGAGTCTCACCTCTTCAAGGGTTAAAAATATTTATCTCCATCAAACTCTAACTCTATTTGATAGTTTTTAGCGTTAATTAAATTTGATAATCTATTTGCTTTCTTTTCAACCTCTAGCCCTCTTAGACGATATTCTTCAGGATCAAATGTAGCCACTTTAATAATGGATACCCCTTCTCCATAGTAGGGATATTCTTCTTTAGACGATGATCCAAACTCTTTGTATTTTCTTGCTTTAGCACGTAATTGAGTGGCATATTCAATCGCTTCTACAATTGTTAGTTTGTGTTCATTATAAGTAATATTATTTTGGATATTGGCCTGATACATTAATTTATCAAGTAGACGCAAATCCTTTCGAATGTCCTCTAAATCCTGTTCAACATCAGATAGTGATCGAGCCTGAGGAGGAATCTTCTCCCCTTTTTCAATCTCTACAAATGCAACACGATCCATCTCTTCTTCTAATTCGTGTATTCGTTTTGATAATACACTTTTCAATTTCACAGCCTCTGCTAGGGAAATTTTAGACATAGATCAAAGCTCCTTTATTCATAAACTTAATTTTTACTATTTTATTGTTCTAATACCTTTTCGTGTTGTATCACTTCCGCCATACCCTGAGACACTGCTGCGATTTACTTTATAAGACATTACATAGTGTCCTTTTCGTTTCCCGTTGGTCCAGTTTTCTTCAAAGGTCACAAGGTATAACTCTTTATTTAACTTTTTAGCACGGGTGCTTCTTTGAACGTGATATCCCTCAAACGTTCCTTTCCACGTTCCCGCTTTATCAGGAAATAGATCAATATCCGTTCCTTCACCACTTGTCGCAAACTCTATAGCATCTTCTTTCGTAAATGACGGAAGACTAGGTGATATTGCTTCTAGTATACTCCAACTGAGAAGTAAAAGAATAAGAGGTATAATTAGCAATACTTTTGTACTTTTTTCCCTGTCAATTCTTCTTTCTATCCACACATCTATACATGCATATAACATAGCAGCTGCCATCCCGTAATAAGCCAAATATGTATCTTGAAAAAACAAGCCGTTAATTAAGCCTAATATGCCGTGGAAGAAGACAAATAGCCATCTCATGTTGGGAAGCCATTTCTTTCGAATAGCGTCCAGTATAACTGAGACAAAATTTCCGTATACAGCAATAACTGCCCCTACATAAAAAAGATATACAAGGAACCACCCTGCCATGTCATTTCCAGTATGATACGATAGTTCTTCTCCGTCAGTTAGCTGTTGAACCAGACCTGTTATTGTCAAAAGGTAAGCTAAAATAAAGCTTGTAGAAAGAGTTGTTATCGTCTTTCTCAAAATCACATAATCTTTTTCACTTTCCATAAAGGGTACCTTTTTCTACTTATTTCTATATATTTTATATTAAACCATATTTCTTCATATAAAGGTGACTTACAAACAAAAAATTGTGATTGATACTATTTATTTTAGTGGCTTTGTTATAGTAAGTCGTTAATCACAGAAGTACATATATTAAACTGATTTGTGTTAGACTGTTACAAGCTTAATACTTTGAAAAAGAAAGGCTGAAAAAACATGACACAAACGAATACAGCATTTCGTAATGCGCTTATCAAATCACTGCGAGGTGAAAGAGGCCATCTTCCGACGATTAACGCAATAACTGATATTAATATGGAGCTTGCTTCACATAAACAAGAAGAATTACCTTATTCTATTTATCAATTAGTGAAGCATATGAGCTATTGGCAAGACTTTTTACTTGCCCTTGCTAAAGGAGAAAACCCTGAAAGACCGAAAAGTGTAAGTAAAAGCTGGCCTGAACACCCTGCTCCGGTTGATGAGGAAGAATGGAAAAAGACAATCCAGCATTTTTGTGATGGAATTGACGAAGCTTGTCACTTAGCTGATACATTAGCAATCGAAGAACCTCTGGATGCTTGGCCAAGTGAAACCCCAGGGGGATTACTGCGTAATATTGCTTCTCACAACAGCTATCATCTAGGTGAAATTGTCATTATGAGAAGGTTAAACGGAGCATGGCCACCGCCAACAGGAGGCTTTCCTGCTTAATACAAACCGATTGAGCCCCAATGATTGGCAGAAACAAAGCCCTAAGAATCGTCGATTAGACACTTTTAGGGCTTTGTTTTAGTTATGTGCTATTACCTTTTGTTTTATCTATAAATCAATTGATTACTGAATTCGATTTTCAGTACTCTAAAAATCTTTGTCTTCGTGCAATTAATTACCTATAAGAATAATATGTCAGACGAAGCAAGTCTTCTTCTGCATTTCTGACAATTGAAAGTGTGCAACATTGCAATGACCATGTAAACTTTCACTATGATGCTTTATAATTTGTTCCGTACTTAAACCTGTTGCGGCTCGCTGTTGAATGCCCACCTCATTGATAGTAGCTGTTTTGACTGCACTATCTATGTAGTGTTGCATCTAAATTCATGACAAGCTCAGTGAGCAACTTAACGAATGTTCTTTACCCCTTGGTCTTTTAACTAGTTCTCCTCCACAGTTAGGACAAATATACATCTCGTTTTCACTACATTTATCACAAAATGTACATTCATGTGTACAGATATAAGCAACAGAGCTATTATGGAGTTTCTTATTGCACTTTTCGCATGTATTTCTCATTTCTAAAGCCATTAAATCCCTCCTTTTGATATAATTAAATTGTATTCTATAAATTTCTATTTTTACATATGTTTCTTATTGTATTACTAAATAATAACTTTAATATTGACGGAAAACCTATTATTTTAATTTATAATTTAAAGCGGGGTATGTTTTATGGATGAAATTGATAAAAATATATTACTACATCTACAAGAGAATGCTCGTTTGTCCGTTACACAGTTGGGAAAGCTGGTTGGTTTATCTACCCCTGCTGTTAATGAAAGAGTAAAAAAACTTGAAGAAAAAAATATAATAGATGGATATAGAGCAATAATTAATCCTGAAAATTTTAACAAACCTGTAACTGCTTTTATTTTATACAGCAATACAAACTGCAGACAATTTGTAGAATATTGCAAAGAACACCCTGAAGTTATCGAATGTCATCGTCTGGCAGGTCAATACAACTACTTAGTAAAAGTTTTAACTAATTCCGTTCAATCTCTTGAAACATTCATTGATGAATCTATGGCTTTTGGGCAGCCATCTACATTGATTAAACTTTCCTCACCAGTTGTTTATAAAGCCATAAAGTAGATTAATAATCTACTCTTTTTTATTACTGAATCTATTCAAGGTAATTCTATTATAAGAAGAACATGTTCTGTTAATGGTCACCTTTTTAACTGACCAGCTAGCAAAATTAGAAGTGCATAGAATTTACAATTGCAGTTACCATACTGTCTGTTCTCGACAGGTATTTTTCTATACGTTCATATGTTACAATAGAGAAAGAACATAAATTAAAATTATATGGTCTCTTTGTACCCTGGGTTTCCTTATAATGGAAAGAGGTACTTTTATGAATATACTTGAAATAAAAAAGACGCTTTATACTCTGATTCAATATGAGGATAGTGCTATTACTCATACCATTCCTCAAGTACTGGAACTGTCGTATTGTAAAACATCTAAGATTTTTCAAATCACTACACTTACGGATCAAAAAACCTTAAATTATAACGATTATGATATAGATAACGCTTCTGAAGCTTTATACAAGATCTTAAACTGAAGAAAGCGATTCAATGATTCTTCTATCTTTTATTTAACAAACGTGCGATTGCACAATATGTTATTTTAAACAAAAGAAACTCCTGGTATATGTTCAGGAGTTTCTTTTGTTTTTCTAATGTATACAAGATACAAATCTAATTTTAAAAAACCATCTAAAAATATTTAAAACAGCACGAAACCATAAAGACGATGCCACTATTTCTTTAATAAGAAACTTCCTCTGAAAGTAGCACCATCTAAAGATTCATATCATATGTATCTTTAAAAACGTAGAAGTTACTTTAGTTATTTTCATTTTACAGGTTATTCACTAGAAGTAATTCCCAAAAAATGAAGTGCGTTTTTTACAGTAGCCATTGTCCGGGTAGAATCTAAATTAATACCTAGCTGTACAGCAGAGCGAGATAATTCTGGCCTTAATCCTGTTAAGATACATTGCACTCCAAGTAGTGACATAACGCTATTAATTTTAAAAAGATGCTCCGTTACAATTGAATTCAATGTATAAATACCGGAAAAATCTATAATTAAACAATTTATATTTTGCGTCTGCACTTTTACTGGAACAGCCATTAAAAGTTGGTTTGCTCTTTGCTCATCTATGGATCCTACTAAGGGAAGTACAGCGATTCCCTCTAAAAGAGGAACAAGGGTTGTAGACAGTTCATTTATTTGCTTTATTATTTCTTTTTGTCTTGTTTCACTCTCTTTTTTTACCGTAATATCTCTCACATAGGTTTGGATTACTTTTTTATCTCCCAGCAGCAAGGGATGACAATATAATTCAACATTAACAGTTGTCCCGTCCAATCTAAATATGGTTTCCTCAATAAGCTCTGCTGGACGTTCATAAGCAGATTGGATTCTTTTCCTTATTGCTGCTTTAGATGTTTCTTGAAATATATCTAAAGGACTGGCACCTATGATATCTTCCCTTTTTCCTCTAAAAAAATGTTCAGCTGCGTGGTTAACATATATAATCTTATGATTTGAATGAATAATGAGTGGATCTAACGCATATTCAATGACTTCTTGATAATCAATACCCGAAATGTTTTCGTTCATAATTTTCACTCCTTAATATGAAGGTTAGACTACTATTTCAAATTTATCAAGGGTTCAATTGCTTGTTTAAGATCTTAAAAAACGATAATAAAGTTTCTTTTGAAGTTATAAATAAGAAATAGTAAGAAAATAAAAGATTAAAAGGTCGTCTGTCCTTTACAGAATACAAATAAAAACAGCCCTTGGAAATGAATTCAAGGGCCCTCTCTGCATTTATTTAAATCATACCTTCTCAAGGTTTAAATATGGTGTAAGGCTTATCAGGAACTGTAAGGTGAGAATGATTTACTTTCACTTCAAACTGAAATTCTGTTTGATGACGAAATATATTAATTCTTCTTTTAGATCATTTACAGAGTTTTATCTTTTCCTCTTTTGCCCTTTACTCTATTCTCATTTGAATGAATCGTTTGATCTCTATTTCTTTTTCTTCTACTAAGAAAATAGATAATAAAACCTACTAAAACTAATAAAGTAATTAGAAGGATACTTGTAGGAAAGTATAACGTCCCTATGTGGATACCAAAAAATTGAATCATTATCCTTTCACCTCCATATGAGAGTAGTAAACGACTCTAGTAATATACTTTTCGTTCAGTAGCTTTCCTATTCATAAACCCTTTGTACAGAAGAACAAATATTATATATAAAGCAACATGCTAGTATGATTTACTAATAGTTCTCGATCAGTTAGTTTCTTCGAAAGTTATTCCTAGGAAAAACCATTACATATCTTTTTTTGCAATAATGATTATACGTTCTTGTTTCATTTCACCGACACACTGTTTAGCTTCTTCTTGGGTTAAACCTAACGAGGCCATTTTAGAATGAAGTTCATCTTCACGAGAAAATAACTTATTAACTGCGGATTCAAAAACTCCTTGTTCAGAAGCTCGATATTCTTTTGTATTTGTTGTATTTGTTAAATATTCCGAGCGCTCTTTATTATAGGTCAATAAATAAATTTCGTTTTTACTAAACCCGTTAGCAAAAAACTCTTCAATAAACTTATTTGCCTGACCACTATTTTCTGCTACTTTAATTTCCTTCACTATTTTCTCCTCCTCTATCCCCATAGAATATGTCGTTCTACTAATAGGTATATCCTTCAGCAGCCAATTAAAACCAATTTATTCGGATATGGGATAAAAGACTATAAAATATCATCTAAATATTGTATAAAGTGGGGTAAGTTATCTACTTCTAAGAGAATAAAATATAGACTTCTTTTCCTTTGTAGAAATATCAAAAGAGAACTTTTTATGTAACCTTAAAAAATTCCCCCTCTATTGTCAGAGGGGGAATTTTAGTTAACCTTTCGCTAAATCTAACGCTTTATCTGCCTTTTTTAAATCGTGATTTACTTGTTCTTCTACATCATAGGCGTGATACATTTCATTATCAATCATATATTGAGCAATCTTTTCATGAAGCTCGATGGTTTCATTTAATTGTTTTTTTAATACCTTTCGAACTTCCGGCGTCGCTGTTTCCGTAAGCGCTACAGCATATGTTCGTACACCACTCTTAGCTGACAATAATAAATCAGTCGCAATAGCAAGATCGTCTAACGTTTTAGTAAGAGTACTTTTAGTGGCCATTTTTCTACCCCTCCTATTTATTGAGCTTTCTTTAAGATTTTTTTCAATTCTTTAATCGCTTCAGTAGATGCTTGGACATCTTCTTCAAGAATCTTTTTTAATTCCTCATCCTCTACCAATTCCAACATCGCTGTTCCTTTTGTTACACATGATGTTTTAAGCGTTAAGATTTCATGAACTTCTAGCGTTTCGTGCATAGCTAGTCCCTTTGCCATGTTTTCATCCTCCTTGTCATTTTTTTGACTTGTGAATTATATTCCCAAATCAATTCCATTTAAACAAGTATTCGTTATTTTTTAAAAGTTTCAGAAAAAGAAACAGGAATATTAAAACTAACAAAAATAATCACCTGTTTTTGCAATTGACCTTCTATTGTATTGCAGAATAAATCCCTTTAGGTGTAATATGTAACCCTTCAATGAATCTTAAATTGTAAGTCTTTCTTTCTAGACCTTTTTAATCGTTTAAAATTGCGTAATACATTTTGTAAAAGGTGTGATTTTATTAATTGTTTACATATTACCATCAAGGCTGTTGTTCTCTCTTTTGTTGATGTTATATTCAGGGTAATTTACGGTCAAATAATTGGAGAAAAAGATGTTCAAATAGAAAGTCTTATCGGTCTTTTTATTGGTTTTTTTATTGGGATTTTCTTAATTTCCTGCTTTACTGACTATCGTAAAAGGCACAAAAATCAGAAATAAAATAACCAAGTTCGTTTGCGCAACCATTTCAATTAAAAAGTTTCAATTAAAAAGTGCGTTAACCCAGCTTGGATTAACGCACTTGATAATTACACCTGAATCACCAAAACTCACTTTTCTATAAAATCTAAACATGCTTTTAAATATTAAAGCGAGGATCCGTTTGGAAGGAAAGAGTAAGGTTAATTGATGAATTCAGGGTGATTATCACACTCGATTACCTTCTAGGCCGATGATTTTTCTGATGACTTATTGCCAGGTGCAAACCAACCTAATAGAGCAATACCAACTAATACTCCATAGAAAATTAGAGTCCAGATGGTGCTATGAGGAAAATGGGGATCTAAGACACCAATATCTTTATGGGCAAAAGTAATAACAGCAAGTTTCACACCTACCCAGGCAACAATGGCGTATGCTGTCGTTTCTAGGGCAGGTCGTTTTTCAAGGAGTTTTACAAACCAGCTTGCTGCAAACTTGATTAAGATAAGGCCTGCAACTCCTCCAAGAACTACAACTGCAAACTGCCCTCCGTCCATCCCACCGATTTCTCCAAACTGTGAATCCGGAAGTCCAAGAGCTATGGCCACTGCAGCTAAAATAGAATCGATGGCAAAAGCAAGGTCAGCTAACGCAATTTTCCCAACTGTCGGCCAGAACCCCTTTCCAGCAGACTCCTTCTCATCATCATCATGAATATTCTCATTATGTTTCCCAAACCGCGCCTGAATGACATGCTTTAAACCTAAATACAGAAGATAAACTGCTCCTACGGCTTGTATCCACCAGACGTTGGCGATAAATGAAATGGCAAAAAGAGCTCCAAATCGAAAAATAAATGCCATAAGAATTCCGTAATTAATCGCTCTTTTTTTCTGATCCTCGGGCAAATGTTTAGCTATAACTGCTAGTACAAGAGCATTATCGGCTGATAATAACCCCTCTAACCCGATTAGAATCAATAGTGCCCACACATATTCAAGCCAAATAGATTCCATCCAATTTTCCCCTTTCCAAAATATAAGCTGTTATACTAAAGGTTTTGTTTACAATAGAATAACCATATATACTAAACGCAACTCTAAAAGCTAGGATTTTCATTATTTTAACACTAACCTTTTATAAAGTATTATTTAAAATACAAATAAAAACCAAATTATTAAATTTTTACGTTTTCATCATATAACTTCGCCTTGTTGGGTTGTTAATGAAAACGTTGAACCACCATTTATTTATAAGTTTGTCACTTAACATGTAATCATCGCTATTATTTACCGATTTCCACAAAGTACTTACGGCCAAATAAAAAGCGGCTAAAACATATTGATCAATATGTTTTAGCCGCTTTTTATTTCTTTTTTTACGCTGGAATAAAAACGTCAATTAGGACTAATCCCCACCCAAAACAGGTCCACTAGAGCCTGAGCCGTTTTTTCAGGGCCTCCTAATTCTGTAATTAATTCTTTTTTGTTCCGAATCATTGTTACCGTGGAAAATGTATGCGCAAGCAATCTGGGACTTGCTACGACAATTTCACCGCTTTTTGCAGCTTGCTTGAATACGTTCTCCAATGCCTCATGTATTGCTTTCTCCGCTTCACGAATTTCATGAATATGACCTTCTGTAAGCGAAGAAGTCGCTTCTTGCAATAATGTTTCAAAATCAATATGCGGTCTTTTTAAATGATCTAATGTTACCTCATATAATCTGTGTTTCAGCCCTTTGGAGTTTTGTAATAATTTTTCTGTCTGTTTTGTGATACGTTGGAACATACTTGATACCGAAACGGTAAACAAAGTTGCCTTATTTTTAAAATAGTAGTAAACGCTGGCCTTGGTCACATCGCTTGCTTCAGCCACTTGCTCCATTGAAACTTTTTCGTATCCATATGCCATAAAGAGATGGGCAGCTGTTTTTAAAATTTGCTCTCTTGTTATATTATTTTCAGTTGTTATTTTAGGTCTGCCAGGCTTTTTTTTCGGTGTCTTATCAGTATTCATAAGGGCCCTCCTTCTAGTTCAAGAAATTGGCACATTTAAACTAGTTGATTAATTAACCTTCTGGTATATATAATTATTGAAGGTTCTATATATATTGTAATAGAAACAAACAGATTTGGAAATGAGGGAGAATTAATGAAAGAATCACCTTTAGCAACATTCAGTCGATTGATGACTGGAAAAGTGAGTCGTTGGGTTGTTATTGCCGTATGGATTCTGGCAACTGCATTTCTAACAATTGCTTGGCCTGCCGTTAATAAAACGGAAGTGAACAATGCACCAAACTTAAGTAAGAATTCACCTTCCGTAGAGGCTGAAAATCTTATAAAGAAAGAATTCCCTAACTCTTCAGGGGTTCCTGCCCTGCTTACATGGCATAAAGATTCAGGTTTGAATACCGATGACTTAAAATCTATTCAGCAAGTGGCGGCAGATTTAGAAAAGAAACCATTAGAAGAACAAACGTCTACTCCGCCTTTGCACAAATTACCGTTAGCAGCTCTACAAAAAATGATATCAAAAGATGGTACCACGCTTGTACAGCCTATTTTCTTTAAAGAAAACGTTGAGACGGATGTACTAGAAAAAAATCTAGATACGGTTAAAAAACAAGTAAAAGAAAACGTTTCATACGATTCTTTTGCGACAGATATCGATGAAAAAGATAAATTAAGCACGCGCGTTACGGGTCCTGTAGGAATTCAAGTAGATGCAACGAGCTTATTTGAAGGAGCAGACGTTTCGTTACTAATTGCGACAGTTTTATTGGTCTTAATTTTACTTCTTGTCATTTATCGTTCCCCAATTTTAGCGATTATTCCTTTAATCGGCGTAGGTTTTGCCTATGGGGTGCTGAGTCCAATTCTCGGTATTTTAGCAGATAAAGGATGGATTACGGTTGACTCGCAGTCCATATCCATTATGACTGTTTTATTATTTGGAGCCGGAACAGACTATTGTTTATTTTTAATTTCTCATTATCGCGATGAGCTTCGCAAAGTAAAAGACAAGAGACAAGCACTTATCAACGCCTTTAAAGGTGCTTCAGGTGCTATAGCGATGAGTGGCTTTACGGTTGTCATCTCTCTTTTAGCTTTAATCGTAGCAAAATACGGTGCTTACCATCGTTTTACAATCCCTTTTAGCTTATCTATTCTGATTATGGGATTAGCAAGTTTAACACTTATTCCCGCCCTGCTTTCGGTTATGGGAAGAGGTTCTTTTTATCCTTTCGTCCCTCGTACTCCTGAAATGGAAGAGGAATTGGCGAAAAAGAAAGGAAAACCGGTGCGTGACCGAAAAGCGAAAAACCGTGTCGGGAATTGGATTGGTAATGTGGTTACGACTAAACCATGGACAATCATTGTAGCTTGTCTAGTCTTTTTTGGAGCTTTATCCATTTACTCTAGTCAAATCAAGTACACATATGATTTATTGTCTTCTTTCCCTGAAGATATGCCTTCTCGTGAAGGATTTACGATTATTTCTGATGCTTACTCTCCTGGTGAACTAGCACCAGCACAAGTAGTCATTGATACGGAAGGAAAATCGGTTGACCTTGAAAAAGCATTAAAGAAAAATGACCTTATTAGTACTGTTTCTGCACCTCAAAGTGGTACAAATAATGAGGATCTAAAAGTATATGACGTTATGTTTAATGTGAATCCATATAGTATAGAAGCAATGAAAGCTATTCCAGACTTGAGAGATGCAGCTGAAAAGGCACTGTCACAGTCCGGAGTTTCCGCAGTCAAATCCAAAGTATGGATCGGCGGTCAAACAGCAACACAGTATGACACAATGACAGTTAGTGATAAAGACGACAGTATCATTGTCCCATTAATTATTATTTTTATATCGCTCCTGCTATTGGCTTACTTGCGTTCCATTGTAGCCATGCTTTACTTGGTTGGAACGGTTATCTTATCCTACAGTGCAGCCTTAGGATTAGGCTGGCTCATTATTCACAACATCATGGGGGCAGATGCTATACAAGGAGCGATTCCTTTATATGCATTTGTATTTTTAGTGGCGCTTGGTGAGGATTATAATATCTTTATGATCTCAAGCATCTGGCAGAAAAAGAAGCACATGCCATTAAAGCAAGCAATTAAAGAAGGCGTAAGCGAAACAAGCGGTGTTATTACATCAGCTGGAATCATTTTAGCTGCTACCTTCGCGGTTCTAGCAACACTGCCTATTCAAGTTCTGGTTCAGTTTGGAATTATCACGGCTTTAGGTGTTCTGTTAGATACATTTATTGTGCGACCATTCCTTGTACCTGCGATTACTACGGTTTTAGGAAGATTTGCTTTCTGGCCAGGTAAAGTTGAAATGGTATCAGAAAAAGAGCAGTAAGTATTTGAACAAAGATGTTATATATATAATTTACTATGTAGCTTCTATGAATATGAAAACAAGAAAAAAGCAAAGAGAATATTCTCTTTGCTTTTTTACTTCACTTCCATCTATTCTCTTTTTTATCTGTTAGCTTTACGTTAAATGGAAACAAGTGATAACCATCCTTAAGTTTCTTGTCCAAGCGTTCTTAATAGATTAAAAAAGGGTGTGGGTTAGATTTAATCCACGCTTTTAACTAGTTCTACTCTATTAGAGAATACGAAAACTAACCATTTTTAGTCATCTTAGATTCGTTCAAACTAGCCTCTTATTGCCGAGTCGTTATATTTCCTATCCTCTGCATTAATAAAGATTCCTTTGTATGTTATGAATCAATTGAGCTTTCGCCTCTTCTAATTCTCTCTCGCTTTCCTTATCATTATTTACTCAATTTATTACACGATTTTCAAGTTAACATACATATCATATAGAGAAATAATCAAGACAAATCTATATTCCATGCTATAACAAGTGTTACCAGTAAATAAGTGAAAGATCCAATCAAGTATCGAATGAAGTGATTCCTCAAAATTAAGAAATGTTTTTTATTAGCTATTCTTTTTTTCTCTATTAGTTGAAGAAGACTTTAATTTGGTAAAATATTGGAGAGGCTTTTCATTTTCTTATTCAGCTTCACTATCTAGATTTCTCATTTCCTTAATAAATAACTTTACAGCAATGGACGCTTCTTTTAACGCTGGAACTGCTAGTGCGATTTCTCTACAAAACCTTGGTTCTAATTTTTTTATAGCAATTCCTTCAGGTACACTTGTTAATGAAAATTTAGGAGCTATGGCCAAGCCTAAGTCTTCTTGAATCATTTTTAATAGAGTATTGATATGAGAAACCGTAAATTCAGCTCTTAATTTCACTTTAGCTTTATTAAACATATCTATAATGGGAGATTCAAACCCTCCTCTGCACAAAATTAATGGCTCATTATCTAAGTCATTAATACTAATAGAATTTTTTTCAGATAAAGCGTGAGTTTTTGGTACTAAAACTACCATTTCATCTTTAGCAATCGGCACAATATCCATACTTGTGCTTGGAAGAACGATAAACCCTATATCGATAGCTTTAGATTTGAGCCAACTTTTAATTTCATCTAATGTTCCTTCATGAACAATTAGCTGGAGAGAAGGATATTTTTGTTTAAAAACTTTAATGATTCCGGGTAAAAATTTCGTAGATGCACTAGGAAAACTTCCTATTCTTATTGTTCCTACTTCAAACCCCTTTTCAGCTGCTACTTCTTGTTCCACTTTTTCAATATGATTTAATACTGCTCGAATATGTACTAAAATACGTTCCCCAATATCAGTTAAAAGTAGACCTCTTTTACGATCCCTTAGAAGCAATTTAACGCCCAAATCAGCTTCTAAGTTAGATATTGCATGGCTGACAGCTGGCTGAGTCATATTCAAAACATGACTAGCCTTTGTAAAACTTCCCGTGTCAATAGCTTTTACTAATACTTGAAGTTGTGTAATTGTTATCATAAGTGATTACTTATACTCCTTATAAAAAACATTCATTTTCTTTATTCATCTTCCTATCGTATCATGTTTAATGTAATCATAACAAGGAGGTTTTATCATGAAGCAATATTCTAAAACGCGAATTGGATTTTTTCTTGCATTTCTTGTTTTTATGTGGGGAATAAACTGGCCTCTAACGAAATTCGCGCTGCACTACTCTCCACCACTTTTATTTGCAGGTATACGATTATTTATCGGCGGAATCATATTACTCATAATTGCCGTTCCTAGATATAAAATGCTTCGTTTTAAAGAGACATGGCCTATTTATTTTATATCCGCACTATTTAATATCATCTTATTCTATGGACTTCAGACGATTGGATTAAATTATTTACCGGCCGGACTTTTTACCGCGATTGTTTTCTTTCAACCAATCTTAATGGGATTATTTTCTTGGATTTGGCTTGGTGAATCAATGTATCCCTTCAAAATATTAGGTCTTATTTTAGGATTTGCGGGCGTTCTTGTCATTTGTCTTGGAGGTTTAAAAGGCCATATTTCTATTACAGGCATTTGTCTTGCATTAGGTTCTGCTTTAAGTTGGGCTTTTGGTACTGTATTTATGAAAAAAACCTCTAATAAAGTTGATGGAATTTGGCTTACTACACTGCACATTATTATTGGTGGATTATTTTTAATGGCTTCCGGAACACTTACAGAAAGCTGGTCATCTATTTCATGGAATCCGGCTTTTATCGCCGTATTGTTGTTCATATCTGTGTTCGTCATTGCTCTGGGTTGGCTTGATTTCTTTACACTTGTTAGTTCAGGAGAAGCAAGCAAAGTTTCCACCTATACTTTTTTAATCCCTATTATTTCTATTACAGCAAGTTCATTATTTTTAAAAGAACCAATTACAATGAATCTACTAGTAGGTCTCTTATTAGTCATTTTCAGTATAATACTTGTCAGTATAAAACCGAAAACCTCAAAGCCTCTTCTAGTATCAAAATAAAAGAAAAGGATGGCCCTTTGGATCATCCTTTTCTTTTTCATAACTTCCTCTCAAGGTTTACTTGCTCATTTATTCATTAAAGGAACTTATTTTTGTTCTTTTTCCTCTTCTAAATCTCTTTTCAGCCAATAAATAAGTTGTTGTTCACGTTCTTTGTTCATTTTTTTTGATTGCTGCTGTGACCATTCATAAAATCCTTTTCCCGTTTTTTGTCCGTAATTTCCCTCATCTACAAGTTTTTTTATCTTGCTAAACGATTTATTATGATTGCTTAAATCGGGGAATAGATAGGCTGATATAGAATCAAATACATCTAGTCCTCCCATATCAGCTGTCATAAATGGGCCTGTCACCGACAAACGTCTACCTATACTGTAACAAACAGCTTTATCAATATCCTCGATTGAGGCCACCCCTTGCTCAAGAATATATTGAGCCTCACGGAATAAAGCATACTGCAGTCGATTTCCAATTGAACCAAGGATATCTTTTTGAACCACAATAGGCTTTTTATTCAAGTTTTCAAGTAATTCAAGCGATCGATTAACAGTCTGTTCTGACGTCTGCTCTCCCCGTATTACTTCTACAAGAGGGATCAAATGTCCTGGATTCCAAAAATGTGTAACTACTGTTCTTTCCGGATATGATGTAAGAGCAGCAATATCAGTTGGACTCAAACCGGATGTGTTACTCGCAAGTATTACATTTTGGGAACATAATTCATCTAACTCTTGAAACATTTTTTGTTTTAAGTATAAGTTTTCTGGAATTCCTTCAATCACGAAACTCGCATTATTTACACACTCTCTTAATGAATTTGTAAAGTAGATACGTTCTTTTATATTTTTTATCTCATTAGAATCCACTACCTCATACGTTGTCAACAAATTCAATTTTTCATCAATACCTTGCTTCCCACGGTGAATATCATTATCATCTATTCCCCAAATTTTCACGTTGAAGCCTGCTATAGATGCAGATAAAGCGATAGAATGCCCCATTGTACCAGAACCTATAATTGCTAATTCTTCTTTAGAAACACTCATATTGCTGTCCACCCTCCATCTACTTTAATTGTTTCTCCTGTTATAAACTGAGCTAAATCGGAAGCTAAAAAAAGAACTGCTCCTGTAACATCGGAGGGCTGAGCCAATTTTCCTAAAGGGATACGGGAAACAACATCCTGATAAAATTCCTCATCTTCAAACATTTCTTTCGTAAAATCTGTCTCGATAAAAGTAGGAGCCACAGCATTTACTCTTACGTTATAGGGTGCCCACTCAACTGCAAGTGCTTTTGTTAACTGAACTGCGCCGCCTTTACTAGAACAATAGACAGAGCGCTTAATATACCCTACAAAAGCCATTTGGGACGCCATATTAATAATCTTTCCTCCTCCTTGTTCTATCATATGTTTGCCTACTCTTTGTGCACAGAAAAAGGTTCCTTTAAGATTGGTGTCTATGACTTGATTCCAATCTTTTTCGGTTACTTCTAGTGCTGGTTTTGCAATATTAATGCCTGCATTGTTTATGAGTATATCAATATTACCTAATGTAGAAACTGCGTTATCTACCATTTCATGCACACTTTGTATATCTTGTATATCTGCTTTTAAGTAGAAAGAATTGGGATGAATCCGCTTTAATTCATTTGTAGTCGACACTAAATCAGCTTCGTTACGCCCTGTAATGACTACGTCTGCCCCTTGTTTAGCGAGCGCCAAAGCAATATCCTTACCAATCCCTTTACTACCTCCAGTAACCAGCACTTTTTTTCCTTTGAGTTCAGAAAAATAAGTCACTATAATCCTCCTTTTATTAGATTCATAGATTCTATTATCAAACTAAACCAGTTAAACTATAAACAAGGATTACAAAGAAGCATGCGAGTGTTTTAAAAATAGTCACTGCAAAGATATCTCCATAAGCTTGTTTATGGGTTAATCCAGTAACAGCAAGTAGGGTAATTACGGCTCCGTTATGAGGTAAGGAATCCATCCCACCCGATGCCATCGCTACGACACGGTGCATAACTTCAGGAGGAATATTATATTGTGTAATAGCTTGTATATACTTATCTCCCATAGCACTCAGTGCTATCCCCATTCCGCCAGATGCTGAACCCGTGATTCCAGCTAATACGTTTGTTGTAACAGCTCCATTAATAAGTGGATTTGTAAAAGTATGTGAGATGCTATCCCGTACAGTTGCAAATCCGGGAAGAGATGCAATAACTCCACCAAAACCATATTCAGAACCTGTATTCATAGCTGCTAGCAGAGCTCCGCCAATACTGGCATTAATACCTTGTTGAAATCCACTAGTCACGCGCTTCCAGTCATAGGCAAGTGCTGTAATAATACCTAGCACTAAAGCTAGCTCTACCGACCAAATTCCTGTTACTGTTGCTAAGTCTACTTTTCCAAAGGCTTCTAAACCTAACTTAGAAAAATCAAAACCTTCTGGGTACCACTTTGGAATAGATATAGTGAAAAATTTATTGGCCACTCCAACTAAAATCAGAGGAACAAATGCTAATACCTGACGCCCAATACTAGCAGAATTAGTAGAAGGAGCAGCTGACATATTAACTGTTTCAGCAGCAACAGCTATCTCTTCCCCAGCACCATTAAAACCAAAATAACCTTCACCTGCACTTTGAGCTTTTTTACGGCGTCTTTCCAAATAAAGAAGTCCTAGGCAAAGTACAAAGAGCGATCCAGTTATTCCTAATATAGGAGCTGCATAAATATCTGTCTTAAAAAAAGAAGTCGGTATTACATTTTGAATTTGAGGTGTTCCCGGCATAGCATCCATTGTAAAAGATAAAGCTCCTAAAGCAATGGTTCCAGGAATAAGTCGCTTAGGAATGTTAGCTTCTCGAAAAAGGTTCGCTGCAAATGGATAAACGGCAAACGCTACTACAAACAAACTGACTCCGCTGTAAGTTAATATTGCACACATGAGAACGATAGCTAAAATAGCTCGTTTTCGACCAACTAAATTTATGATTGTTTTAGCTATAGATTCAGCAATTCCAGACATTTCAACTAACTTTCCAAAAACTGCTCCTAATAAAAAGACTGGAAAATAGTTCTTAATAAAGCCGACCATCTTTTCCATAAAAATATTAGAAAAGAAAGGTAAAGCATAGCTAGGTTCCGTTAATATAACCGCAAGTAACGCACATAGAGGCGCAAAAAGAATGACAGAAAAACCTCGGTAAGCAATAAGCATTAAGAGCCCCAAAGCAAGTATAATGATGACTAAATCCATTGTTTCTCCCCCTATATTTCTCGTCGCAACTTATTATATTTTCTTTCTTAGTTTAAATTTTTAGCCTTTAAACCATATTAAGCTCTAGTAATTCTACCGCCAGCCCTCTAAAAGCAAACGCTTTCAATATTTTAATAGGGATAATCAGTAATTCATCTAAAGAACAAAAACTTACTGAAAAAGGATACATAAAAAGTTTATGCATCCCTTTTATTGGTTATTTTGCTGTTACTTTTCCATAACGACGTACGCGAAGTAAAGCTTGTTCAGCATGCCCAGAGAAGTTCTCTAGTTGACAAAGGCGTGCTGCATATTCCCCAATATGCGCGCTAGCTTCTTCTGTAACCTTTTGATAAGTACATGTTTTTAAAAATTTACCTACCCACAGTCCACCAGTATAGCGTGCAGCTCCTTTTGTTGGAAGCGTATGGTTTGTACCAATGACTTTATCACCGTAAGCTACATTTGTCTCAGGACCTAAAAACAAACATCCGTAATTATTCATGTTTTCTAAAAAATAATCTGGATTTTCAGTTAAGATTTCAACGTGTTCAAAAGCTAATTTGTCTGCTTCTATTAAAGCTTCCTGTTCATTTTCTACAATTATGATTTTTCCGTAATCCTCCCATGAAACACGTGCTACATCAGCTGTTGGGAGCTTTTCGAGCTGACGTTCAATTTCTTCTACAGTTTCTTGAGCTAACTTTTCAGATGTTGTAATTAATGCTCCCGGTGAAGTTGGTCCATGTTCTCCCTGTCCTAAAATGTCAGTGGCAATCATTTCTGCGTCTGCTGTTTCATCAGCTACAACTAATGTTTCTGTAGGGCCTGCAAAGAGATCAATTCCAACACGACCGTATAATTGACGTTTTGCTTCTGCCACATAAGCATTACCTGGCCCTACCAGCATATCTACAGGTTCAATTGTTTCCGTACCAACAGCCATGGCAGCCATTGCTTGAATTCCCCCAAGAATGTAGATTTCATCGGCTCCTGCTAAATGCATGGCTGCTACTGTAGCTGATGGAATTTCTCCTCCAATAGGTGGAGTACAAGCAATCACTCGATTTACTCCAGCTACCTTTGCTGTCAGTACACTCATATGTGCAGAAGCAACCATAGGATAACGTCCACCAGGAATATAACATCCAACACTTCCAACTGGAATATTTTTATGGCCTAAAATAACACCAGGTAATGTTTCTACTTCAATGTCTAGCATAGATTTTCTCTGTTCTTCAGCAAATCTTTTTACATTATTTTGAGCAAATTTAATATCTTCAATTGTTTGCTTTGGTACACTATTCACGATCTCAATGATTTGTTGATTGCTCAATCTGAAATTTTCCGGAGACCAATTATCAAATTTTCTTGATAGTTCTCTAACTGCACTATCTCCTTCGTCCTCAATTTTTTTAATGGTTTGACTTACTATTGCTGATACTTGCATATCATTTTGATTAATTTCTTCCTGACTTTTCCCCTGTTTAAAAACTTTCGCCATGACAAATCTCTCCCTTTATTTGCATACGTATGCATTAAATTCATGCTTCATTTAACAACATTCCCAAAATGCATACGTATGCATTTTGAAACAGAATTTTAAAATCATAGTAGTATTAATTCAATTAATAGTAAGCTTCCTAACTTTAATAAAAAGCTATTTGCATACGTATGCATTTTTAGTTACAAAAGAGATATTATGTATCCCTTTTAGAAAAAACCTATTATTTACACAATTCACACTATTGTGTCTACTAAATCATAAATGATAGCCCTTTCATTGTCAACTATTTTTGAGAAGTTTTACAGACTTTCTCTCAAGAAGCTTGCCTGAAAAAAGTAGAGATTGAGGCTTGGTCGCTTCTCCATCCACTGTATTTAATAACATATTAATAGTTGCTTCAATCATTTCTTTTACTGGTTGCTGCCAAGTTGTTAAAGAATAAGGAGGCCAGGAGGCCATTGAAATATCATCAAATCCTACAATTGACAATTCATTTGGAATAGATATTCCTAATATTTTAGCAGCATCTATTACTCCTAAAGCTACAATATCATTTGCACAGAAAATAGCATCCGGACGATTTCTATTTTTTAGTACACGCATTGCTACAGTGTAACCAGCTTCATAAGTGTAATCACCTTCTTCAATTACCGGTTTTATTCCTTTTTGTAAAAGAAACTCAGCAAATCCCCTCTCACGATCACGACTCGTTGATGTATTGGTACGACCGGTAATATAAGTGAACTTTTGATGACCTTGTTTAAATAAATATTCCCCGATTTTCATGCCCGCTGAATAATTATCACAACATACAGAATGACAGGTAGAATCTTGGGTATATCGATTGAAAAGGATAATAGGTATATCATGTGTAGAAAGTTTGGAGACAACATTTGAAGATAGCAAAACGTCTGTCACTATCACACCCTCTACATTGTATTCAAGAAATTGAGATACTTCATCTTGGGTAATTGCATCATTCTTTGTATGAAAAAAAAGTACATGATACCCTTTTTCGTACAAACTTTTTGTGAATTCATCAAGGATTTCTGGATAAAAAGGGTTTTGAATATTACCCATTACAAGTCCAATTATATTAGTCTTATTAGTTATTAATCCTCTTGCTAAAGCATTTGGGCGATATCCTATTTTTTGAGCAGCTTCTAACACGCGTTTTTGTGTCCTAGGAGACACCTTGGCACCTGGAGTAAATACCCTAGAAACCGTCGATTGTGATACATTAGCTAACTTAGCCACTTCTATTGCATTAATTTGTTTTTTTTTCATATTTACCTCTCCCTGTTCCCTCTATAGTACGTTTTCTTAATATAAAAACTCGTTAATAACTAGACTAGATATATTTATATTATAGATATTTCTCTATTTTAACAATTGACTATTATATTATTATTATCATTTTTTGAGAAAAGGTAATAAAAAAGTGGTTTAATAAATACTAAGAGGAATTAAAATAATCCCGTGACATTTCAATTTTCAGGCAAATGTCTCTATAATATTATTAAAACACAAAAAAGTCGCAAAGCCTTAGTGGAAAAGGTCTTTGCGACTATGTGATTTTTATTTCACTTGCATTAATATCAAACACATTTATTTTTGGACAATATTAATGAGAATTACTTAAAGCTTCCCCTTTGTCTCTAAATATCTTTTTAGTAACGAGCCGTAACCATTTTCTTTCTTGTATAGAACTCTACGCCATCTGTGCCGTTTGCATGAAGATCACCGTAGAAAGAGTCTTTCCAGCCCGAGAATGGGAAGAACGCCATAGGAGCTGGCACTCCTACATTGACTCCTAACATGCCTGACTCAATATTTTCACGGAACTCGCGGACGCTTGCACCACTATCTGTGTAAATGCAAGCACCATTTGCAAATCGGGAATTATTCGCTACCTCAATTGCTTCTTCTAGTGATTTTACACGTACAATCGATAATACTGGTGCAAAAATCTCATCTTGCCAGATTTTCATTTCTTGTGTGACATGATCAAAAATAGTTGGCCCTACAAAATAGCCTTTATCTTTTACTGCACTATCTTCACGGCCATCCCGAACTAACCGAGCTCCTTCCTCTATGCCTGATTTTATGTAGCTAAGCGTACGCTCTTTGTGATTTTCACGAATAACGGGTCCTAAGAAGACATCTTTTTCTAGGCCGTTTCCAATGACGATGTTGTTTGCTTCTTCTACTAAACGATTGATTAATTTATCTGCAATTTCCTCTTGTACCGTTACAACAGAAGCGGCCATACAACGCTCACCTGCCGAGCCGAAGGCAGCACCAATAATTTGCTTTGTTGCTACGTCTAAGTCAGCATCATTTAGTACAATTGAGTGATTTTTTGCACCGGCTAAAGCCTGAACACGCTTTAAATTTTCTGTACCTTTTTTGTATACGTATTCAGCTACTGGCTGAGAACCAACAAAAGAAATAGCTTTCACTAATTTATGTTCAAGAAGACCATTTACCACATCATGCGCGCCGTTTACAATGTTTAATACGCCTTTTGGCAATCCAGCTTCTTCAAATAATTCTACTAATCTTGCAGCTAAAAGCGGCGTACGCTCAGATGGTTTTAAGACAAATGTATTACCGCAAGCAATCGCAAGAGGGAACATCCAGCAAGGAACCATCATTGGAAAGTTAAACGGTGTAATCCCTCCAATTACGCCAATTGGATAGCGGTACATGCCGGATTCAATGCCTGTCGCAATATCAGGAAGCTGTTTCCCCATCATTAAGGTAGGAGCGCCCGCAGCAAATTCCACGCATTCAATACCACGTTGTACTTCACCATGTGCTTCATTAAAGCTTTTTCCATTTTCAATCGTCACTAACCTTGCTAATTCATCCCAGTTATCTACTAATAGCTGTTGATACTTAAATAAGATTCGCGCCCGTTTTGGAACTGCTGTCTTGGACCAGCCCTTAAATGCTTCATTCGCAGCTCGGACAGCTTGATCTACATCTTCTTTTGTTGAAAGAGGCACCTCTGCAATTACTTCTCCAGTTGCAGGGTTATAGACTTTCTCTCTAATCCTTGTAGATGACTCTACCCATTCACCGGCAATATAGTTTTGAATTACTTTTGTATTAGTTGTAGTTTCCATTTTCCATTCTCCTTTTAGATAAACTAGTAGATTTTTAAGATTCAACAGTATTTTTGCTTCTTGAAAAATTGTAGTTATAGCAGTAATAGTACAAATCCACTATTTCTTGATGAGTAGGCACTTTTGGGTTATTTCCAGGACTGCCGCTTGCTAGTGCATCCGTTGCCATTTTATCAACTACTTTTTGAAACTCTCGTTCATCTATTCCCCATGCTTTCATATTAGGAATATCTAAGTCACAACAAAGTTGCTTTATTTTCTCAATAGCCACATCAGCTAGCTCTTCTTTGTTTAATGATTTCGATTCTGGATAAATTAGATGTCCTATTTTTGCTAGCGAATCGATAGCAGCTTCCTTTGTAAATTCAAGTACCGCTGGAAGTAACATTGCATTTGAAATACCATGAGGTACATGAAATAAAGCACCAATTGGACGGGACATTCCATGAATTAGCGTCACAGAAGCATTACTAAAAGCAAGTCCAGCTTCCATAGAAGCAATGGCCATTTTTTCCCTTGCGTCTGAATCCTCTCCATCTTGATAAACTTTTCTTAAATGGTTCAAAATAGCTTCTATCGATGAAAGAGCCAATGTTTCCGTTAACGGTTGAGATAAACGTGATATATAAGCTTCAACAGCATGACAAAGTGCATCAATTCCCGTTGCTGCTGTAACTTGTGGAGGAGTAGAAATTGTGAAAATTGGATCTACAATCGCTACTTTCGGAAGAAATGCTTGATGTTTAATCATCATTTTTATATCTTCCTTGGTATTCGTAATTACGGTAACATTTGTTACTTCTGAACCCGTTCCAGCCGTAGTTGGAATTGCAATAAGCGGAAGAGGATCTTCTGTAATTGGAGACTTTCCGCCTGCAAAATCACCAATATAACTACCATTGGTTGCTACTACAGCTACAGCTTTGGCAGCATCAATGCAGCTTCCTCCACCTATTGCGATAATAACACCGCATTGCTCTCTTAGACACAGGTTTAATGCTTCATTAACGTGTAAATCCGTAGGCTCTGTATTAACATCTAAGTATGCAGCATAAGAAACATTTAAATCCTCTAGTATTTTTTCGCAACTTCTTACATGTCCTATTTTTTCCATAACACGATCACTAATTAAAAGTACTTTCTTTCCATAAGCTCTCACTTGCTCTCCAAGCTGAGCTAAAGAATTTTCCCCATAAAAGACTGAGTTAGGCATACAAAATTTTGAATACCCTTTCATAAAATCCCTCCTTACATTAACGTCACTGTTATTAATGCAAGAACCGTGCCAATTATAAAAGCTTAATTCCAAAGGCTTCTTTTAGTTAAAGTGTCCATTTTTAAATACATAAGTGTTTGATATATGTCCGATTATACAGACACTTGAACTATAATCCGTATTTTTTTAATTTTATGTAAAGAGTAGAACGCTGAATTCCAAGAATTCTCGCGGCAGCAGCCTTATTACCGTTCACGTCAGCAAGCGTTCTCAAAATAGTGTCTTTTTCACTAGATAAAATATCTTCTCTTACCTTTTTTAAGAGTCTGTTTGTATCACTATTTTTTTCTGTTATAAAAGAGCTTGTATCTTTTTTTCGAAAATGAGCAGGTAAGTCTTCTTCCGTAATTTCTTGATTTTCTACTAGACTTACTAACATTTCCACCGTATTGACAAGTTCCCGTATATTTCCTGGCCATTGATATTCTTGTAAATACCGCATTGCTTCAAAAGAAAAGCTTTTTTTAATGATTCCAAACTTTTCACAAAAATTTTTAAGGTGGTGTATGAGTAATATTTGAATATCCTCTTTTCTTTCTATAAGTGGCGGAATACTCAAACGAATAATGTTTAAACGATAATATAAATCTTCACGGAACTCTCCCTTCTTAACTAGCTCTTCTAACCTTTTATTAGTAGCAGCAATAATTCGTACGTCTACATGTTGACTTTTCATTCCTCCGACTCGCTCCACTTCTCTGTCTTGTAATACTCGGAGTATCTTAGCTTGCATAAGTAGGGGCATGTCTCCAATTTCATCTAGAAATAAGGTACCTTTATGAGCTTGTTCAAATTTACCTGGCTTTCCTCCTTTGCGTGCTCCTGTAAATGCTCCTTCCTCATAGCCAAATAACTCTGCTTCAAGTAATTGTTCAGGAATAGCGGCACAATTGATACTAACAAAGGGTCCTTCTGAAAATGGACTAGAATAGTGAATTGCTTTTGCGAATAATTCTTTTCCGGTGCCACTTTCTCCAGTAATTAATACGGTAGAAGGTGTTTTTGCTGCTTTTCTAGCAATCTCTTTTACGGTTTGTATTGCGGGACTTTCTCCAATAATTTGATCAAAATGATTGTTATTCTCTATTTGTTCAGGATTTGGCAAATGAGATTCTGTTACTTTTCGGGACAATTCCTGCATACGACCTAAGATATTATAAAGCTCACTGACGCCTTCAAAGATAAGCATGCCAATTGCTCCTACAATTTTCTCTTCCTTTCTAATCGGAATACGATGAACAATCATGTCTTGACCTTGGATACGTTGAACATAACCTCTTTCATCTGTCCCCGTTTCACTAACGATATGCACACGGGTATTTTCTATAATCTCTGTGACATGTTTTCCAATAGCTTCTTCACGTTTTTTTCCTAAAAAACGGCAGTAGGCCGCGTTAAACTCCTTAATAATTCCATTTGTGTCCACAATAACAATACCTTCGTAAGCGCTTTCTAGAACAGCGTCTAATGTTTCAACAGCATAAGGATTTTCTTGGAGATGCTTTAAATAGAAAGAATACGAATGAAGAATATCCGTTTTAGTTAATAACCCGACCAATTTTTCTTTTTCATCTATAACAGGTAAAATCCCTCCTTGTATTTTCCAAGCTGTGTCAATAGAGTCATGAGGACTAACACTGTTTATTGAAGGCTTCATAACTTCTTCAACTTTGGTATTTAGTGAGTGGCATCCAGTTAAGGATCTCAATAATTCCGGAGTTGTCAGCACCCCTATAACTTTCTGTTGTGCGGAAACAACAGGTAACCCCTCAATACCGTGCATATCTAGTAAATGAATGGCTTCCTTTAATGTTTGACCTTCTGTCAGGTTAGCGGAAAGAGGTCTCATCCATCTATGAACAAGTTCGTTATTTTTTATTTGGTTATAATCAAGGGGCGTATATTTATTAAATTCTTGTATCATTATTTATACCTCCTAATCTTAGCTATTAATACAAATGTAGCATTTATTATACATAAAGTTTTTGAAATTGTCTGTGTTTTAGACATAAAAGAAATCTCTTATTATCTATTTAGTAGTTCAACTTTAAACACGATTAAAATATTGCTGCATCGATAATATATAATGGTATATGAACAAGAAAAACGAGCTCTTATCTGCTAAGGGCTCGTTTTTTACATTTATTTCATGTGTCTTTACATATTAACATTTAAAATAAACAAAAGACACAAGTAAACCTAAAACATATGTACATATTCTGACGTAAATGACATATTAATAGCTCGACAGTGCTAATAATAAAATTTAGAGGAGATGAGAGTGGGAATGGATAATTTTAATTCACAATCATCCACCAATCATTCAAACCCGCAAGTATGGAATTTTGTTTCGGCTCCTAATTTACATCCCATGAAGGTTACCATTAATGTTGATAAGCCCGGAACAGCTCCCGGCCTATTATTTGTTGCGCCCTATACGGTATATGAAGCAGCGATGATTGGCCAAACTGGGGCACTAATTATGGATCAGACAGGGAATCCAATATGGTTTAGACCACTTGCTAGTAGATATATCCAAAACACAGACTTTCGAGTACAAATGCACTGCGGGAATCCTGTTCTTACGATGTGGCAAGGAACAATTTCAGGAACTCAAACCGCAACCCCAAACCTTCCAGCAGGCGATCCTGAACCTGGTGCTTATTTTCAAATTATCAACCAGCATTATAAGGTCATTAAAAAATTATTTGCTAAAAAAGGATTTACAGCTGATGTGCATGAGTTTACAATCACCGAACGGAATACGGCTTTGTTTACGGCAGTAAAACAAGTACCTGCAGATTTATCTAAGTATGGTGGACCATTACGCGGGTATTTTGATGATTACTCTATTCAAGAAGTAGACATTGAGACGGGAGAGCTTCTCTTCTTTTGGAGTGCACTTGAACATATTAATCCAGCTGATTCAGTGGTACCTGCTTCATCCGCGACAAGTTCTAATAATATATGGGATTGCTACCACGTAAATTCAGTCGAAGAAGGGCCAAACAATACACTTCTAGTGAGTATGCGTAATATGTGGGCCATTTATAACATTGATAAAAAAACGGGAAAGGTAATTTGGCAACTTGGTGGAAAACAAAGTGATTTTAAGCTTGGACCGAACGCTGCATTTTCTTGGCAGCATGATGCGCGCTATAGGTCCGAAAATAGGATAAGCTTGTTTGATGACGCCTGCTGTGCCTCTTCAACCTCTCCTCCTGAGGGACAGGCGCGTGGTTTAATTCTTCACTTAGACTATAAACACAAGGTCGCCAATGTAGATCGAACGTATTATCATGACCCAGCTTTATACGTTCCAAGTCAAGGAAATGCGCAAAAGCTTTCCAATGGAAATCAACTCATTGGGTGGGGGCAAGAGCCCTACCTTTCAGAATTTAAGAATGCTGGTAATACACAAAGAAATCCTTCATTTAATTTGTTATATGATATGCGGTATCCAAATCAGAACCTTTCTTATCGAGCGTTTAAAAATAAGTGGGTAGGTCTACCACTTTACCCGCCTAGCATAACGGTAGACTTATTGCATGACGGTCAAGCTACAGCTTACGCATCATGGAATGGTTCAACAGAAACGGTTGCTTGGCAGTTACTGGCAGGACCAACGCCTTTTAAATTGTCAGTAGTGATATTTAGTAGCCCTCGTACTGGATTTGAAACAGATATCCATGCTCAGGCAGTTGGTCCCTATTTTCAAGTAAAAGCATTAGACTCCTGCGGGAACGTCATTGGTACATCACCGACTATTTACGTGAAAATAAGACGAAATAGACGAAAGTGAGCATTAATAATCTTCTATTAGATTTTGAAAATGTTCGTATAGCGCCCCCCTACTCAGAAGGCTTGAGGGGGCATTCACCTTTTAAGGAATCAACTAGAAATTATGTGAGCTAAGGATTTTTCCAAAAAACCGCTACTATATTAATCTAAACTGCAAAAATAAAATTCCTGATATATAATATTATATTTTAACAAATAGTAAGGATAAAGAACTGAGGAAATATTTGATATAGATGAGTATAAGGTGCTTTTTCTTCCTAATTACTTAACTTTTAAAATCATATCTTCTGACTTTTCATTCCATTTAACAGTTAAAATCATATATTCAGGTTTAATTACATCTTTACTAGCGTCAACCTTTACTTTTTCTTTGAAATTCCCTTCTTTATTTAACTTTGCGTCTCTTACTGCAATTTCATTTTGATTATTTGAAGTGTCTAAATTAATCCCAAAATCTCCTACGGATTCTACCTTACCACCTAGATAATTTAAGTTCATTTGAGCTGTTTCTTTACTATTTTCAACGGGATATAACGTAATAGTAGCTGACCAGCTTTGAGTTTCACCTGAAAACTCTAAAGGATTCTCAGCTTTACTTTGACATCCAACTACTAATGAAATAAAAAAGAAAAGACTAAATAAAGCAATATAAAACTTTCTCATGCTCTTCCTCCATGTAAACACCATAATGTCATTTTTACTACTTTATATTTTATTAAAATATATATCTTTAGTTAACATGGCGTAGAATATTATCTAGTAAAGAACATATGTAAGATCTTTTTTAATAGCTGTTCGTAAGTTTTGAAAGTCGCACTAAATGTGGAACGTTTCTTTTCATTTCCCATCATAATTTTATCCCCTTTTATTTTAAGCGGGTATATTATATAGAAGTTTATACAAAATGAATTGTCGTTAGTTTAAATAATGAAAGGTCTCCCAGAAATAATTCTGAGAGATTAGTAAAAAAATTAACCTGTAAAAAAGCTTACAACACCTATCAGCACAAAAAATATGAGAATTGCAGATAAAAGGAGTACAATTGTAAAGATAGGTTTATACTTTACTCTATTTTCTTGCTTACTTATCTTATTATGTAAATCATCTAATTTTCTTTCAATTTCATCCAGACGTTTTTCCGTGTTAATGTCCATCACCTCCTGCCTTTTATACGAATTACTTCTATAAAAGTTTCCTAATTACTGTATTTTGAAAAATATATATGTAAAAGCCGTTTTGAATTGTATTTATAGTTAGTTACCGAAATCCCCTTTTCACATAGTAAACTTTCATTTTTTTTTAAACCTTAATCTAAATCAAAAGTGAAATGGACTTACTTGTTTGATAATAAACGAAATGATAAACGAAACAGAAATTGTTGCCGCTAGCTGCTTTGGATTTTTGTAAAAGACTCCGCATAAAACAGCATACATAATGAACTCTTCAATATAATTTACATGTATATAAAATACTCCAACCGCTAAAGAAAGACTTAGCAATAACCCCATAGGCAACGCTGGTAATATCCAAGCTAGACGTAAATTATTTTTAGCCATCCATACAATAGCTGCTAGAAACGGAGACGCTAGTGCGATACTTCCCCACAGTAAAAAATAACTAGTTGGAAAAAATCCAAATAGAAAAGCGGAATATATATAATAGCCTGTTAGCATTCCTATAAAGAACATGAATGTATTAAGAGCCGCACTAATTTTGGTTTTACTATACGCGGCTATAAGGGTAGCAATCAGTACCCAAATACCTGTCCTTGAACACAAATCCCCGAAATACGGCAGAATATTCATCCACCAGCTTCCATCAGCACCTGCAATAGTATCTAAATATTTGGCTACTATCCCCAAAACTGTACCGAAGACTAAATAGATAATAGAAAATGCAAGTTTATTTGTAGACTTAACTACTCCAATAGTAAACTCTCCCTAACCAAAGCAAATCTATTAAATTGTTTTAACTCTTTCGTCCAAAAGCTTTTGTATCAATATTTTTGTCATCTAGAAAATTCTCTATCTTTTTCTGTTCCCTTCCATTTACGCCTTCATTTTTATTCATAAGTGACTCAATTTCTGTTTCAGAAAAACCTCCTTCGCTTATATGCTCAACCATGTCATCGATGGCTTGATCCAGTTCATCCAAAATTTGATTGGAACCCATAATAAAGCGGCTAATTCTCTCTGACTCTTTTTTATATCCTTCTGGTAGAGTATTGTGCGAGATATATGTGGAAAAGTTACGATCATTTTCTTTGACCAGATTGTTTAGTTGTTCAAGTTTTTTCGCTTCAGCTTTAGTTAGCTGTTGATCAGAATCCATCATTTCTTCAAATTGATCACTGATATTGGATAAATCCTCGTTAGTATTTAAGTAAGTCTTTATACTTTCTTTCATTTCCTTTTCATCAATTACAGCATTATTTTTCGATGAACTAAATATAGAAGTTGGTAATACAATTTCTTCACTAACTTCTTTTGTACTTTCCTGATAAGAACAAGCACCTAATAAAAAAATAATTATTAAGCTAAAATAAAGTTTCTTCAATTCGAACGCTCCCTTTACCAATGTATTAATCCCATTAATTTACATAGAAAATTTTAACATTAAAATCCCCTTAGGACTATACATCTAGAGGCGTATATTGCAAAACTACCCTCATCTAATTGAATATAGCAAAAAATGTTAAGAACAACGATTTGTTTGCTGTTATAGTGGACGTAAGGTAGGTGAATGTAAATGAATTATGTAACTTGCATACAAAGAACGCTAGATTACATTGAGGAGAATTTGGAGACACAAATTACTTTAGAAAAGTTAGCAGAAATTGCTTGCTTTTCTCCTTTTCATTATCACCGTGTCTTCCAAGCCATGGTTGGAGAATCGGTAATGGATTATGTGAGGAAACGAAGACTTACACGCGCAGCAGAACGCTTATTTTTCACAGATGAAAAAGTCATTGATATCGCACTTGATGTTGGTTTCCACTATCAAGAATCATTTAACAGAGCGTTCAAAAACTTTTATGATGTTTCGCCGAAGCAATACCGTAACGCAAGGAGAATATCTGGACCGCTGCGGGGAAAAGCCTACCTAACTACCACACTTTTGTCAGGAGGAAATAAGATGGAACCAAAACTAGTCACTAAATCTGCTTTTTATGTCATTGGATATGAGCTAAAAACGAAGAACGAGGGTGGCCAGAATAACAAAGACATTCCTGAATTTTGGCAACAGTACATGCAAAATAGATTAGGCTCTAAAATCCCCAATCCCTTAAAAGAAAACACGGAGCTTGGTATTTGCACCGATTTTAATCCTGAAACGGGTGAGTTTGTTTATGTAATTGGCATGGAAGTAAAGGAAGGCACTTCAGCGCCTAAAGGAACAGTTTACAGAAGTTTCCCTGAACTAGACTATGCCGTATTTACTACACCAAAATCAAATGAAGAATCTTTTACTTCTTCCATTCAGTCCACATGGAATTATGTTTTTACAGAATGGTTCCCTGAATCGGGTTATGAGCACTACGGATCAATGGAATTTGAACTGTATGATAAAAGATGTTATGGTTCAGAAAATAAAGAGATTGATATCTACATTCCTGTAAAAAAACAGACTGTTAAGGCATAAAAGATAACTCCCATTTGTTTAAGAGAAACGTAGCGTAGAAATTCATTTATAATACTAAAGATATTCCTATACAAAAGCCCAATCTCTAAGCAATTAAACTTAAGAGAGGGCTTTTTATTCTTTTGCATTGGGAATTTTGGAATCAATCAATGTGAATATTCACTTCATTTTTAATTATGACAATGTACGATATCGGTTATAAAAACATCAGATATACAGAGAAGTGTGAGGTGCTTTTCTCTCCAATTACTTCACTCTTAAAACAATACCTTCTGATCTGTCACTGGATATAAAGTAATACTAGCTAACCCGCTTTGATTTTCATCTAAAAACTCTAAAGAATCCTCAGCTCTACTTTGACATTCAACTAATGCGACAAAATAGAAAACAAAGTTAGATACATTTCCTATCATTTTATGTATTTTCCTCATGTGCATATTTTTTACATTTTATAGGAATGATAACGTTACTCGTTGTATAACAAATATTCACTCATATAAAAGGTGGTAAAACGTGCGACAAAAATATCTTCTGAAAAGCTCTAATAGAGAAAAGACACCAGATTGTTCAGCAGCTCCCTTATATGATGATGTAAATAAAAATATAGAGAGACTATTAAACGAATTAGGAAATAGTTCTGATATATCGTTTCGAATGGTTGAGTCTCCGTATCAAAAAACGTTAAAAGCAGCCGTTATTCACCTTGACGGATTAGCAGATGAAAACATTATAAATGAGAATATCATGACGCCTCTTATTCAGTGGCTTAAAGAAAGTAATCAAGTAGTAGCCGTCAAAGAGATAGAAGAACAAATACCTCAAATATTGACTGTATCTCAATTGACTATAAAAGAGAATTGGCATGAATTTGTGTCGGCAGTTTTAACTGGTGATACGGTCATACTACTGAATGGAAGTTCTAAAATTTTCATTGGCAATACAAAAAAACTTCAGTCCCGCGCAGTAACAGAACCAACCAGTCAAACTGTTGTTAGAGGACCCAAAGATAGTTTTACAGAGAATTTAAGGACTAATACCTCCTTGATACGAGCTAGAATTCAGGATTCTAATTTACGCTTAGACAGCATGAAAATTGGAAGCGTAACCCAAACAGATATAGGAATCATGTATATCCAAGGGAATGCAGATGAACGTATTGTAGAGGAAATCAAAGAACGTTTAAAAGAGATTAAGGTAGATGGGGTCCTTGAGTCGAACTATATTGAGGAATTTATCCGGGATGATAGGACCACTATTTTTCCACTTCTATTAAATACGGAACGACCTGATGCCGTTGTAGGAAATTTATTAGAAGGTCGAATTGCTATTATTGTACAAGGAACACCTTTTGTATTAATTGCGCCTGCTATTTTTTCTCAATTTTTTCAGTCTCCCGAAGATTATTATCAGAATTATTACATTTCCTCCTTTTTAAGGATACTAAGATTTGGTTCTTTTTTTCTTTCTATGTATGCATCTGCTATCTATTTAGCATTGATTACGCATCATCAGGGACTTATTCCAAACACATTAATGGTCAGCTTAATGGCGCAAAGAGAAAGAGTTCCTTTTCCAGCAATTGTAGAAATGATAGTGATGGAACTAGCTTTTGAGATGTTGCGAGAAGCCGGAATCCGAATGCCTAGAGCAATTGGACCAGCAGTCTCCATTGTAGGAGCACTGATTTTAGGACAAGCAGCTGTAGAAGCAGGTTTTGTATCAGCGGCTGTTGTAATTATTGTTGCTATTTCTGCCATCAGCAATTTTACACTGCCATCTACTAGCATTGTCAATGCGGCCCGTGGTTTTCGGTTTATCTTGATTCTAATTTCAGCATTTATTGGCTTATATGGAATTTTGCTTATGACCTTATGTATATGGCTTCATATAAGTAGTCTAAGATCTTTTGGTATTCCCTACTTTTCACCTTTTGCTCCCTTTGATTTTAAAGAGCAAAAGGATACTTTAGTTCGATTCTCTTTACCATCTCTGTTGAAAAAACATCAAAATAAATAGACGTCGTATAAAGATGAATGAGGATAGAAAATGAAAACTTATCTTTCGCTTTTATGGATCGCTGCCATTTGTTTATGCGTTTCAGGATGTTCGAATTACCGAGAATTAAACCAAATAGGAGTTATTATAGGATTGGGAATTGATGAGAACGAAAATTTGGAACAACCTTATAAAGTAACCTATCAGATCATTAATCCAAGTGGTTTATCACAGGGCAGTTCGTCAGGAGGACAGGGTCTTCCTGTCATTAACTACACAGTAACTGCCAAAACACTAGTAGAGGCATTAAAAAAAGCCTCCATCGTCATTCCAAGAGAACATATTACTTCACATCTTTCGCTTATCATTATAGGTGAAAAATTAGCAAGAAATGACCTTAGCTTATTATTTGATGCTTTGGATCGAGGCAAACAAGCTCGTACAAGTATTCCAGTTTTTATTGCACGTGATGGGACTGCTGAGAAATTGCTCGGTGTGATTGAACCTTTTGAGGTTACTCCAGTCAAAAGTATCCTAAGTACCAGCCAGAATAATCAAAAAATGTACGGAATAGTTAGTAATGTACAAGCATATGAAGTTATTTCTATGCTTTTGAGTGAGGGAAAAGATCTATCTCTTCCTGGAATCAGCATTAACAAGCCCTCTCAGAAGGCAGAAGAAGCAGGCAATTTAGAGAATACCAGCCCAAGTGCTATGCAGGTAAAAGGATTAGCCATGTTTAGAAAAGGAAAATTAGTTCGATGGCTAGATGGCGATGAGGCTCGATCTGTTCAACTTGTTACGTCTGAAGTGAAAAGCACAGCCCTTGTTTTCCCTTGTAATATAAATGAGAATATCACAGTTACAGCGACTGGAATAAAAGGCCAAATAAAAACAGCAATCCGCCGTGGACAACCTTTCATTCATACAGATTTGAACGTCGTGGGAGAAATTACGGAAACATCATGCCAAAAAGATTTAAACAACCCTAAGGTATTGAAAGAATTGGAAAAAGAAGTACAAAAGGAAATCACAAAAACTATTCGCATCGCACAAAAAGAAAAGGCAGATATATTTGGCTTTGGTGATAGCTTGTCTCGAACCAACCCTAGTTATTGGCGTCAGCATAAACAGAATTGGGAGAATCTATTTTCAAGTGCGAAGGTATCGATGAATGTGAACGTCAGTATTGTAAATACCGGAATGCGGACAAATCCTTATGAAGTAAATTAGATGAGGAGCTGAAAAAGCATTGACTAAAATAAAAATCGACGGGTTTCAATTATTTTGTATGATGTTTATCTTTATATTAGGCAGTACGCTGCTTTTAGATATCGGAAAGGCTGCTAGGCAAGATGCATGGATAGTCCCCCTTTTGGCTACTTTTTTTGGATGTTTACTGTATTTAGTCTATATCTCCTTATATAAGAGATACCCTAATATGCCTTTGACTGGCTACCTCATTAAAATCTGGGGTAAATACGTAGGCGGTGCTATCAGCTTTTGTTATATTATATATTTTGTTTATATTGCTTCCAGAGTACTACGTGATTTTGAAGAATTACTAATTAGCTCTTCTTACTATGTTACATCGATTATTACACTGGGCATATGCATGACCTTTGTGTTAATTTATAGTACTCACTTAGGAATAGAAGCATTCGCACGAGTTACATGCTTATGTTTTGTTGTTATTTTACTGACTCTTTTTATATTAAATATTTTGTATGTAGTAGGAGGCTACATCAAGGTGGAGAACCTTCAACCCGTATTAGCGAATGGATGGGGAAACATAGGAAAAGAGTTAGTCCCTCTTGGCATTACTGTACCTTTCGGGGAATTGATTACCTTTACTATGATTCTTCCTTATTTAAATAAAAAAAATCAGGCCGCAACAATTGGTTTATCCGCCATTATAATAGGAGGAATTACCTTAACCATTAATTCAATTATTCTTTTGTGTGTACTCGGACCAGAGACTGTTTTAAGATCCTCTTTCCCGGCTCTTACAGCTGTGAGTTACATTAACATAGCTAGTTTTATTCAAAGACTGGATACCTTTATTCTTATTCTCATGGTCATTTTAGGTTTTGTTAAAATAACCATCTATTTCTTTTGTGCAGTGATTGGCGCGGCTGATTTGTTTCGAATGAAACCTTCTGTTACAAACATTTATTTAATTGGCGGTGTTATTTTTTTCTCCTCACTGATGATTGCTCCTAGTTACCAAGCTCATATAAATGAAGGACTCAAAATTGTTCCTTATTTATTGCACCTCCCTTTTCATATAGCAATTCCCATCCTATTGCTGATTACAGCATATATAAAACAAAAAATAAAGCCTACCCTTTCATGAGAAGGGAGGCTATTGTTTTTTTAAAACAGGAAAAATGCTAACAGCAAGGAATATTGAAGCAAATAAAATAACCAAAAAATAATCTTCCCCACGGGCAATTACAAAATATTGTTTTAGGTTATAAAACGATTGAAACATATAGTTCCCCTGAAAAACGTCGATGAATACAATAAGAACATAAGCCCCGAGCAAAATGCATAAGGATGGAATTATTTTAGCCATTATATCAGCCTCACCTTTTTCTTTTAAAGTGCGGTAAATAATATAAAAATATACAAGGCGTCCATGAGATTTAATAATATTTATTAAATGATGAAAAATAATTGATTTTCTCCAAAGCAATCTGTTATAAAAATTTAACGCCACAAGAATTGTGGACATTGATCTCCAAAGAGCTTTTTTCATTCTAATGCACGGTTCTATTTTTATAGACTCTTAAGAAATAGTACAAGCCAAGCAGAAGTAATCCTACATTTGTATAAAAATAAAAGATAAATCCATACAAAAAGTTCTTTTGAGCCAATGAATCAAAAACATAATGCAAATAGTGGTATAGCGCTACATAGATTAAACAAAGATTCCAGAAAATATTTTCTTCTCTAGAGTAAATCTCTCTTAGCAATAAAAGGATGATCCACCAAAGCACAAGTATGGATAATGTACTGAGTAAGTTAATTGGATAAGTCTTATAGTAAAAGAAATACGCGCTGCTATAAAATAAAAGCATCGATAGTAACAACATGAATAGTGGCTTTCTGGAGTGTTTATTGGTGATAAAAAAGTACAAGCTAACTATAATGGCAATAAAAAAATAAATGTAATTCAACGAATTTCCCATCTCAAACCTCAAAATTTTTATAATTTAATACTATGACATTTAAGTTTCTAATAAAATCTTTTATGTATTGGGTGAAAAACACTGCACCTTATGCTACCTTGCCTTTTTTATGTGTATAATACTCAAAGATAGCAATCCCAAAGGAAACTCCAAAAGCGGTTGAAAATGTTGTTAAAAGATCAAAATTAGAGGTAAACAAAATATTAATCATTAAGTTTCCTCCAAAGAAGATTAAAAAATATACAAAGAATTTCAAAATAACTTTTTTCAAGAACTACCCTACTTTCATAGATTTCGTTTAAATTGACTGTTGATTCAATACAGATTTTAAAAATCACTAAATTATAAATATAACCAATATATGATTATATTACCATATATTTTTACTGACTATAAAAAAGAACCTCTTTAAAATAGAGGTTCTTTTTTATAACAGACAAGATATTTAGTTACGGTAATAACAAGAATTAAAATTTCATTCGCAAGCTTTAATAAAGATAATCCTCTTACTACCTATAGCTTTTCTACCAATTCATCAACACGGACACAAGTGAATCCTTTTGTTTGCACTGTTTTTAATACATCTTTTAACGCATTAATTGTGTTTCTTGGAGCTTCAGATTCTGCCCCTAGCGTATTTCCGCAGTCGTGCAGCAAAATGACATCCCCGCCTTTTATGTTGGCTAGGCGTTGTCTAATCTTTTCGCTTCCGCCAGAGGTTCGCCAATCTTCCGCCATGATTGACCATAGAATAATCTTATATTTACCTCTTCTCATAAAATCGAAAAGGTTGAGCATTCCCCAAGGCGGGCGATAATAAATAGGTGTGACTCCAGTGATAGATTTAATCACCTTGGCTGTATTCTTAAGTCCATTTCTAACTTTCCAAGGCGACATAAACCAGTTGGAGTGATGTACGTAGTTATGAATTCCGATTAAGTGCCCTTCATTATGCATGCGCTGAATCAGTTCAGGGTACTTTTTTGCTTTAGTACCGACCACAAAAAAGGTTGCCTTCACCTCATTTTTCTTCAATAAATCAAGAAGTATCGGCGTATAAATAGGGTTCGGACCATCATCAAACGTAAAAGCAATTTTAGATAAATCCCTTCCTCTTTTAACTACGTTCACTCCTAGACCACGTGATAAGAAATACGGAATAACGGTGTATAATAAAATAAAAAAAATAATAGCAAAAATCATGAACTCCATATTATATACTCACCTCTATCTCCTTTTGCTTTTGTATCGTTCTGCTATCTATTACGTTACGTAATGGACCGCGTCTTGCTGCTTCGATAATGACATGGAGAGCGTCTATGGATGATGTTTTGGTTTGATATTTTTTCATTCTTTGTTTCATCCATCTTAAAGGTGCTGAATCGCGGACAAGATTTTCAATTTGCGCAATTAACTCTTTTTCTGACTTTGCAGACAGTGCGAATCCCGAACGACATAAATACTCTGCATTGTCTTCTTCTTGTCCTGGTAACGAATGATAAAGCAGTATTGGTAAATCCATCGCCATTGCCTCAGAGGTTGTTACTCCCCCCGGCTTGCTGATCATTAAATCTGAAATAGCCATTAATTCTTCAACCTTGTCACAGTATCCAAAAATTCTCACGTCATGCTTCGAGCCTTTTAATTCCCATTCTAATTGTGTTTTTAATTTCTTATTTTTACCACATACTATAAAAAGTTGAATCGGTGTGGAAATGGATTCTAATGCCTTAAAGGTTGAAATCCCTTTTCCAAAAAATCCGTCTCCCCCTCCCATGATGAGCAGGGTGAACATATTTGGATTGATCATATATTTATCTAAGAGAAGGTCTTTTGGAAGAACATCCATAAATCTTTTCCGTACAGGTATTCCAGTGTTTTTAATTTTGTTTGCCTCTACCCCTAACACAATTAATTGATCACGCAATCGAGCAGATCCTACCACATATTGATCTGTAGAGGGGTGAATCCAATAAGAATGATCCGTATAATCTGTGATGATGGTTACCGCTGGAATATCAATTAACCCTTGCTCTTTTAATCTTGATATAATCCCGGCGGCAAATGGATAGGTACTAACCACTACTTTCGGTTTTATTTCCTGTATGATTTTAAGCACAGCTTGCATGCCCGATAAAAAGATCGAATTTAGCTTAACGGAAAACGAATTTTTTACACGAGTTTTTTTATACAAAAAGCTATACACTTGAGGAAACTTCTTAATGCTTTTTTTATAAATATAGTGGCTGATTGGATAGAGGTTGGGATGAATCCACTCCATGATATCCATGGTAATAGGCTCAGCATCAGCAACCATCTCATTTACTGCCTCGCTTATCGCATTTGCCACTTGTTTATGTCCCTCTCCAAATGTAGCGGAAAGAATGAGGTATTTATCTTTCTCGCGATTATTCATGACTTTCCCTCCTTGTAGTTTTTATGCATTTGCAATGTGGTAAAGCCTGGGCTGTTTCACGCACCTTTTTGTTCTCTTGTTTATACGAGTAAAAAATTACTTTACTAATAAAAGAGTAAACATGATAAAAAATTAATACCGGGTATTTAGCCTTTTTAATCAATTTGTGTGGTGTATCTTTTCTTCTTTTTCGTTACATAGATTGTTTAGGAATTTCTTACACTATTTATTAGAAAAACATACAGTCTTAAGCTGAGCTTTCAAATAGCACATTTTCAGTCTACGTTTTGTAATTAAAAATAGGCTAAAAATAACATTAAAAATCAATGAAAAATCCAGTTTTTTTTATAAATAGTGCTACATTAAAAAAACAAAGGTGAAATTACTCTTTTCACTTCTCCTATTTTCAATAAAATTCAAGTTACTAACTGTGCTTTAGGTAAATACATACTATGAAAGAAGGACAAACCATGGATTTTATCACATCTTATATAAATCAATACGGATATATCGTGCTGTTTCTAGCATTGATGCTGGAACTTCTTGCTCTTCCTCTTCCAGGGGAGCTGCTCATGGGCTACGCTGGGGTTCTTGCCTTTCAAGGACATTTGAGCTGGGTGGGAAGTATCTTGGTTGCCGGTATGGGGAGTATGGTTGGAATGACTATAGCCTACGGAGTTGGTTATAAGTTAGGGACTCCTTTTTTTGATAAATACGGAAAAACTCTTCATATGGGGCCAGAGCGAATTGAAAGAATGTCAAAATGGTTTAGTGTACATGGAAACAAACTGTTGATTATTGCTTATTTCCTCCCAGTTATTAGACATATTACAGGATATTTTTCAGGAATTACTCGGCTTCCTTTTCGTACGTATGCACTGTACGCCTATAGCGGATCATTTCTTTGGGTCACCACATTTATTACTCTAGGAAAGTTATTAGGACCTCAGTGGGAACAGTTTCATCATTCTATCAAGAAGTACTTTATCATTGGGATGATTGTAACTGTAAGTTTGTTCGTTGCTATTTACATTTATAAAAAGTTCAAAGTAACGATTAAAAAGATAGCAATTAATTGTCTCAAGTGGATAGTAAATGTGTTTCATACGCGGAAACGGGCAGGGCTTGTTTTTATATTTACAGCATTAGTAACATTAGGGTTTATTCTGCTTATGATTGGAATGACGCAAGACTTTATCGCAAACGAGTTTGGAGATTTTAACAAAATAACGAGTCTATTAATAACAGTCCTTTTTAATAAAGATTGGAATGTACCAATGCGGGTATTTTTCACGCTGGGATCCAGGCAAGTTCTGGTAGCATTGATTTTCTTTACACTTGTATGGATTTTATGGAAAGGCAGAGATAAAAAAATTGAATTATTATCTCTGGTAGCTGTTGCAGGCGGCGGAGAGCTGTACGAAGAAAGTCTGAGACGAATTTTCCATCATTTCTCCCCTATTAGAAAGTCGTTAATAGAACACCTTTCATACACCTTTCCAAGCGAACAGTCTTTAATGGCTTTTGTTATTTATGGGTTTGCTGTGTTTATGCTGGTTCGACACTCTAAAAGATTATGGGTTCCTACATTAGCACCAATAGCAGCCATTCTTATTTTGTTGCTTATTGCGATTAGTCGTTTGTATCTCAGCATACAATATCCCAGCGATATTGCAGCAGGATATGTATTTGGAGGCGTATGGCTAGGGTTAAACGTTTTACTTCTTGAAACCTTCCGTCTTATGAAAGGTATTAATCTATAGTGGTTAACTAAATTAATCTCTAAAAATGCTAACTAATGAATACATTCAAAACGAAATCACCAGTTTTTCATGAGAAAAAACACCTCCAAGTGATTGCTCGGTACCCCATACCCGGTTTTCAGCTTGAAGGTGTTTTTTTATTTATATAAAATCAGAGCCTGTCCAAAAGATTAGCAACTACGTTTTCTTAATCTGCGAACGCTGATACTTTCTAAACTAGTCGTATTTCTATTACCTGAATTATCTTCCCATACTAAAAATCCGCCTTCTGCTCGAATAAACGTACCATTGCCATCAAGCTGTCTTCCAGCAGAAAAAACTTGAATTTTATCTCCTCTTCGAAAATTATCTACTATAGAGCGAGATTGAGATGTACGACGATCTCCACTACGACGTCCTGGCATAACTTCACCTCCCTATACATTTATAGTACATACTATGAAAAAAATGAAAATTGGCATAAGCAAAGCGCGTAAAATCACAAAAAATATTTTACCAATTAAAAATTTGGCTATATCTGTCCATAGTATTTCTACAATCTCTCTTACATTCACTCCTAGTCAACATAATGCTTCTTTCTAGAGCACATATAAAAAGCTAGCCTTTAGTACGTAACGGTCGTTTTTGCTACCGCAATTCAAAACTACACTGAACCTCTTTCATCTCGTAACACTGTTGTTGCATTGATTCATTGAGTATAAGATATGATTAAGGTGTCCGGTGTATATAGTCTAAAAAGTTGTATCTTTTAAACACAAAAAAAGAACCCGCCACAATAGGAGGGTTCAAACAGGGTAAGTAAGAAAAAGAAATATACATGCATGTTCCTGGGGGGCACTACGCTTGTATAATCAACCTATACCCGCTATTCACTGATTGAAACAGTTAAAAACATTTCAAATAAAAATTGATAGTTAATCTATTAAATACAATCACAGTTTAATTAAATTAGCCCTATAGATTCTTGAACTACTCCCCCATGGATGATAACCATCACCTATATATATAAAGTCATACTTTTCATAGTATCCAACGTGGTTAGTGCATAAATAAAGATTATCAAATCCGGCATCTTTCGTATTTTCTTTCAACTTTAAAAGAAGTTGCTCACCTAAGGATTTACCTCGATAACTTTCTTCAATATAAAGTGCACACACCCAGGGCCATAAATCCATTCGACTTATAAAATCGTTGGTGATAAGCCCTGCACAGCCGATAATTTCTCCTTTATCTTCTAACAAGTACCAAACTGGAAGACAACTATTTGTCTTTAAGCTATGTATAATACAGTCTTCATAAAGTCTTAAATTCTCTTTACTCGCCCACTTACTCTGAATATATTCAATAGCTTTATCTTTGTACTCTACCTGTTCTCTAATATTAATAATTCGCATAACAAGTGCTCCTCTACAAAGAATAACAACCATCATTTACATAAAGGGTGTTAAAGACACGCTTTTTAATAAAAGTGTGTTGTTTCTTTAATTAAAACTTATCCTTAAACCCATTCTCTCCTATGTTCACGAATAAATTTAATATCATTTTGATAATGTTCAAGATGCCCTTGGTGTATCATTTTTTGGAACGCACTGTCGCCTTCACTGGCTTTTCTTGTAATTGTTTTACATAACCCCTCTAATCGCAGCAATACCACTTCCAAATAACCTTCTTGTAATTCTTCGCCGTATGATTCAAAAAATAATTTCACTCTTCGGTTTATATGTTGAGCATGCTGCAATGAATTATAATAAATCTTCTCACCTGTTTCAGAAAGATAAAATCTACTTAAAGGGACGCACGTATAAAGAGTATAAGCAATGTCCCAAATTCTTGGACCGGGCCCAGCAACATCAAAATCAATGATGCCTACTGGTCTTTCGTGCTTGAAAATGATGTTGTATATGGCAAAATCATTATGACATAGTATCTCAAATGGTTTAGGAGTGTTATCTATTGATTTCCAGCTGTCATCAAATGAAAAATCACTCACTGAATCATGATAAAGACGGAGCATTTTCCCTATTTCTATTAAAACATCATCAGACCACATATATTTCTTCAGGGGATAATTACCAGCTTCACCTTCAATAAATGATAAGACCTCTCTTCCTTTTTCGTCAATGCCTAAAAATTTTGGTGCATAACTAAAACCTTTGTTCTCTAAATGCTTTAATAGCTTATGAAATTTATGACTATCTGATTTTAATTCTCGTCGTACAGTATCTCCCGAGCGATAAACGTTAGAGACATTCCCTCCTGTTAGCACTTCTTCGTCCTCAAAGCTTGACATATAAACCTTCCCCCTGAATATATCCTATTTGTCGTCAATAAGTGAAAATGATAAAGCATTCGTCATAAATGAAATATCTCATCTTACTACTGATTTAGAAAAGCCCGTACTTTTTCTTTTGGAGCCCATTAACAATCCTTTGGGACTGACTAATAAAGTGGAGAAAATCGGTTATCGTCATATTACGTTACATTATAAAAAAGAATCTTCATTCGAAGATCCTTTTAACTGCTTGTTTCATGCAAAAATCCGCTAAAAAGTCGAAGACCGCTACTATGTTAAATCACCAAAAGCCTCCATCTGAGTGAATAATTTGTCCGGTAATCCATTCTGATTCTTCACTTGCTAAAAAGATAACTAATTTTGCGGCATCCCGGGGCTCACCAAGTCGACCCATTGGGAACTTTGGCAGTAGCTCTTCCTTTAACTCACTGCTCATCCAGCCAGTGTTAGTTGGTCCAGGATCTACAGCATTAACGGTAATTTTAAGAGGTGCTAATTCAATAGCAACTGATTTAGTAAACGTAGACACAGCCCCTTTTGTTGCAACATAAGCCAAATTCCCAGGCTCAGGTGACTTATCTTGACCTGAAACCATATTAATAATTCGACCGCCATGCTTGCCTTCGATTAGACGTGCAAACTCAACAGTCAAAAGACATGTCCCTCTAATATTCACGTTATAATGAGCATCAAGCATATCAGCATCTATAGAACGAAAATCTACGTCCACGGAATGTGTTGCATTATTTACAAGGATTGATGGAGAACCTAGTTTGTTTTGAACTTCATCAAGCAACTTTCTTGGTGCATCGGGTTGCGATAAATCCAATTCCATTGATTCACATCGCACTCCCAGACTGCGAATCTCTTCCATAAGATGTTTCGACCATTTAAAATCATCCTCATTAAAATAATCCATTAAACGATCATACTTTGACCAATGAGTGAAAAAAATATCTGCGCCTTCTCTAGCTAATTCCCTGCATATTTCAGTACCAATACCTTTTGCCCGACTAGCACCAGTAACAATCGCAATTTTATTTATTAACCGCTTCATAAAGCATCTCCTCATGAGAACGTTGAATTCATATGCTTATCAATAGCACACGAATTCAGCAATCCCGTATATGTAGATTAATCTATCAAGTTGTAATAAATGAAAAAATGTAATTAAAGTTTAAAAGGTATTTTCTCCATAGTAATCATTCATTCTTATTTCACCTCACATAAGTATTTTTCCATACATGCATTCAACTTTCCTGCCTTATCAACATGTTTCAGACAGCAAAAGCTGAATCCCCCTAGTCTCCAACAAGTTTAGGCTCTTTCCTTAGTTACATTTTCAAGAACGCTATATTTTACTTTTTAGTAAAAAGGTAAAGAGATAGGTAGAATAACCGATTTCCTAAATAAAATTCTAAAAGGAAATATCCCTATGTTAGAGAACTGAATAAAGGACTGCTTTTCATTTCTCTAACACTTAAAAGGAGGTACACGAATGAATGAAGAGATAATAAAAATTGATAACGTTGAGATTTGTACAGAAAGTTTTGGAAACCCCAAGAATCCTGCTGTACTTTTAATAATGGGAGCAATGTCTTCGTTAGATTGGTGGGATGAAGACTTCTGTCTTCGCCTCGCTGAACATGAGAGATTTGTTATTCGTTACGACCATCGTGATTTAGGGCGATCTACCACTTATCCACCCGGTACGTCTAACTATACAATAACGGATATGGCTGACGATGCAATTGGTGTTTTAGATGCTTACTCTATAGACAAAGCTCATATTGTGGGAATGTCTTTGGGCGGGATGATAGGACAAATCCTTGCTCTTAGATATCCGGATCGCATAGACTCCCTTACTTTAATTGCATCAAGCGTATTTGGAACGGAGGCGGAAAAATTGCCCCCAATGGATCAGCAGATACTTGATTACCACACGAAGAGCACTTCCATAGACTGGTCAAATCAAGAGGAAACCGTTCCCTACCTTGCAGGTGGATGGAAAATTTTAAGTGGGACAAAACCTTATGAAGAGGAAAGAATGTATAAGCTAGCAGAAAGAGAAGCTGCCCGTGCTAAACAGCTGCCGAGTAGATTTAATCATGCTTTGCTTCAAGGAGGCGGACAATATTATGACAGGCTGAGTGAAATTAACATACCTACACTGATTATTCATGGAACAGAAGATCCGGCACTCCCATACGAACATGGACTTGCTCTTGCAAAAGCTATTGCTCATGCTAATCTAATAGCTCTTGAGCGTACAGGACATGAAGTCCATAGTGAAGACTGGGAACAAATCATCAAATCAATTGTAGAGATTAGCTCCTAAAATCAAAACATGAGATATGCAGACTTCAAAGCGCTTTTTTAAGAAAGCTTTGGGGTCTTTTCATGTTTCAAAGTTCCTTCCTTCTACTTACAGTAGACAAAACTTTTCCTATAGCAAAGAGTATTTTGTACAAAAGTACCTACATCTTTTCAAAACATCATATTTACGATACACTGATAATTCGTTAAATATCCACATAAGGGTATTAAAGTAAGAAAATGGAGGTTTTTATGAAATATTTTAAGGTGCTTTTTTGTTTGATCTTATTAATACTTGTAGGTATAACCGGCTGTTCTTCAAAAGAAGAAGTCACAAGCATTAACACTGTTGATGTAAAAGATCTTAAAGACCACAGTGGAACTTATGTTGGAGATAATTCTAACGTAGTAGCTATTGTAAGAGCATTGCCTGGAGGAGAAACGTTTAAAGAAATTAATTTACATAATAAAACACCAAAAATAATGTATGGTACTAAAGAGGACTCTTTATCAGAAGATGAAATATTAAAATATTGGCTCGACGGTAAGGATACACTAGAGAAAAACTTTCTTTATAATGCTATTTATTTAACGATACTAATACCTAATGCTGAAGGGTACAGTTTTAAAATAGATGATCAGAAATTCTCAGTATCTAGACAAGAAATGAAACAATTCATTTCCAAAAACATTCAAACTTTACCAAGTAGCAATGAGTTATTTGATAAAGAAAACGCACAGCAATTTATAGATAATAATAAAGAGAAGATTAATAAAGCAGTTAAATCGGCAACTATTCGAGAACAATTTTTTAAGAATGTTCCTATCGTAAAAGAATAAGAACAAACAAAGAGCCTTATTTAAGGCTCTTTATTTGTTTTCTATTTACTTAACCAAACTTTCAAATTAAATAAAAGCTCTAGAAAGTCACGAATCAAGGAAGCTTTTCACAGCAGTTAAAAAAGCGGATAAGTTTCCTGCATGCACCTCATGTCCAGCCCCTTCTATCGTTACTAATTTACAATTTGGAATGCGCTTAGAAACTTCTTGCAATTTATCTTGAGGAATATGGCTGGATCCTCCTCCTATGATGAGAGTAGGTGCAATTATCTCTGTAAGACTTTCCCACCATTTAGGATTGGGGTTATTTAACTGTTGAAGAATTGAAGGTACAACCTCCCAGTCAAACGGTAAAGGACCAGGCGCTTTGGCAGGAATTTCGAACTTTTCTCCTGTAAAAGGTGGAGGAGTGTCTTCAACAATCAATTGATCTACCCTTTCTGGAAATGTTTCAGAAAAAAGATAGGACACCGTACCACCCATAGAATGCCCAATCAACGTAAAGCTCTTCAAATTCATCGCATTTACAAACTGAAGCAAGTCATCGCACATAAGTTCAAACGTATAGGTGCCGGTTCTCTCACTTCCACCGTGCCCTCGCTGATCTAAAGCTAGAAACCGATATTCCTTCCCTAATACAGCTGCTACTTCATCCCAAGACTCTGCACTCATTCCCAAAGCGTGAAGTGCAATAATGGCGGGTGCCGAAGCTTCACCCGCCTCTCGATATTGAAATGTTAAACCATTTAGTTCGATTTGATTTACTCTCGTTTCCAAATCAGATCAACTCCTAACTCAGATTTCACCAATTAAAATCTAGTTTATTAAGGTTCATCTATATATTAGTGAAGGAATGAAGATTTCCTTCACCTTTTATCTTATTGGGAAAGACATTAGATTATTTTATATACCCTGTGTAATTCTTTAGTCAGCATAATTAACGTACCTAGAGTTTTTCACTTTGGATACCTATATAATTTAAACCAAAAGTACTGCAAGCCAATTGAATAAAAGATTGTAAAGGAAGAGACATAAATTTATCTTTATGCCAAACCATTTGTGTATAAAGGGGCGTATCAACTTTAGTACAAGCCAATTCTTTTAATATGCCTTTCTCAAGCTCTCCTTTTACTACTACTTCGGGCAATATGGCAATACCTAAATCCAGCATGACGCATTGCTTAATAGCTTCCACGCTTGCAAATTCAAATTTAGTTGATGTACAAATACCTGCCTCGCGAAACAAGTTTTCCAATACTACCCGATATGAACAACCCGACTCAGTATATAAAAGAGTCTCATTTTCAAGCTCTTCTAAGTAGATATCCGTTTTATCAGCTAAAGGATGCTGAGGAGAAGCAATAATTTTTAAGTCTTCTGCAACAAGACATTGTGTATGTAAATTTGCATCATGATGCTGAATAGGCTCCATTGTAAAGGCGATATCAAGAGTACCGTCTAGTAGCTGCGCTCTTGTTTGTGTGTGAGAGTAAATGGGCTTAAAAATCATTTTAACCTTTGGAAATTGATCCTTAAACTCTTTTAATATTGGAGGTAACCTGTACGTGCACTGGCTTTCAGAAGATCCAATAATAAGTGTACCCGCAGGCTCCTCCACTCCGCTTACAGCGTTTTTTGCTTCCTTAGTCAATTGAATCATTTTATCAGCGTATCTTTTAAATTCTCTACCCGCCTCTGTTAAAACTAAGCGCTTCCCTAAACGTTCAAACAAAGGCGTTTCAAGTTCATTTTCAAGAGCTTTTATTTGAGCGGTAACGCTTGATTGAGCAAAATTTAAAACTTTAGCTGTATAGGTAAAATTTAAATTTTCTGCAGCTGTTTTAAATGTAATTAGTTGTTTTATTTCGATTTTCCTCACCTCTATATAATCGGATATTTCGATTGATTCAATCGTAATGTTCATCTGTAATGATTGCTAATTTCATTATAAAATATGGTAAATCAAACCACAACATACTAAATATAAAGAGATAAGGGGAAATCATAATGTCTATAAAAAAAGAGAATACGAAGGAATCAATGAGTCTAGCGAAAAAAGATACCAGCGAAAAAAACTTCAAATACTATTGGAATGAAATTATTCGAGCGCTTATCGTGACTAAATGATTAAAACTAATCTCACACGTAAAAAAAGTTGTCACATAAAAGCGCTTAAATATAAAAGAATAATCCACTAACTCCGTATGTTGCCAGAGTAAGTGGATTATTCGCTTATTTACACTTGAAATCATGTTTATTGTCTTGAATCTAACCTGAACTCCGCAATGTCCTTGTCATCTTGAGAGATAATGAGTGTGCCTTTTAATGCATTAGCCTGTAGCTTTTTTAGTTTTTCTTCAGCTGGCAAAAGAGGTAATTCATTATTTTTTTGTTTTGCTCCTAAGGTATAACTAAGAGTAAATTTACTTGTTCCTTTAGATGGAATTTCTCCTATACTCATACCAATACCTAACTTATTGTTATCCATATTATAAATATTTGAACCAATTGCTTCTTTTACAGCTGATACTAACTCCTTATCTGGTTCTATGCGAAGTTTTGTTTTATCGAGATCAGAGAGAGCCATAATATTATTGGACGTGTTTTCCATCGTGAATGTATAGTATAACTCGGTTGGAACGATACGTTTACTTTTATTCTTTTTATCAGGTACTATCATCTCCCCAACGATTTTTTTATCATCTGTTAGCCTTACCTCTGTTTTTTGTAATTTTAAGTGCTCGACATTGTTTACATACTCTGTATTTGAACAAGCTGAAATTATAAATACTAGAAAAGCAATAAATAAACTAAGAGAGAACTTTTTCATAACGCAGCGCCTTCTTTATTCCAACTATATTTCAAGAGAAAAATAATACATCCTCTTTAATTAACATAATGGATTTTGTAGACACTTTAGCCCCTTTATTGACTAGAATATAAAAACCACATAGGCATCTCTGTGTTTTCAACTAGCAGCACTTGTTTATGCTTAGGATCACCTTTAATAGCATAAACAAGATCCCCATTTTGTGTTTTACCAAAGGCTCTAAAATATTTCTTAGAGTCATACTTTGTTTGATCAGCCATCTCCACGCACTCATAATTTCCATATGTATCACTTAAAAGCTTTGTGTTAAACATATTCTCGTCTTTTGTTACATAAAACTTATCGTAAGAAAAGAACAAAAAATATATACTTAACGCCCCTATAATTGTTATACAACTAGCTAAGCTCCATCGAATTTTTTTATTCACTTTCGACCTCTTAAATTTTTTTTGTTTTACTATAATTAGGTTTTGATATATGTAATACGCTCACATAGAACGTATTTTCTAAAAGATAAAGTAGTCAACTTAAATAATACTCACCTTTTTTGGGCTACCTTTTTCATTAACTGACTTTTATGATCTTTATCTTTAACTATAATATAATCCTCTGTTCCTTTTACTGAATAGATTTCTGAACCAACTGTAAAATAGTTTGATTGATTATTACCTGCCGGCATTTTAGTTGCTTTAGTTTTCTTTTCTATTGTTCCTATTTGGTCTCCTATTTCTTGTGTTTGATCTAATTTATCTTCTGTTCCGTTATATTCCTTATTTCCAACTATCACAATGATAGCAGAGCTCTCTATATTTATTCCTGTACTTTCTTGGTTACATGCAGTTAGAACGGTTAAATAAACTACTGACAGAAAACTAAGTGTTCTCTTCATAATAAGCAGCCTCCGCAAACCATTTTCCTTGCCCTTTAATTAAAATAGACATTAGAGGATATACCAAGTTCAGTAACGTATCATAGTGTATTCGAAAACGAACAATCCTAAAAGTTCTATTAAACAAACTTTCCAGGCTCCTCCACATAAAAAATCCACATAACCGCAGCTTGAACAAACATAAGGTATTAACTCACTGTAATTGTGATTGTTGTTTAATATGCTGCTCGGTGTTTTATTTACACCTACTGTACCAGGTGATGATTGAATACGAGCTTTGATTAGAGTTGAATCACATTTAGAGTACTTTTTGCTGTACATACACATCATCCCTCTCTATTCCATAACATCATTCCTAGTTTCTATAGTACATGCTTACTAGTTTTAAAATTAATAATTAGCCATATAACTTGAATAATCAAAGGGAAAATAAATACAATTAGCAACACTATAAATGCGAACAATTTTAGCTCTGGTGTTTGGGTAACACCCGCTCCATCCACTTCTCTTGTCCAGACAACAGCTGTGCCTACGACGAAAAGTATGATCCAAATTATATTAGCTATCCACCAGGAAATCCATCGTCTTTTCACATCATCACTCCTTCCACTTTTAAGCAGTATCTTTCTTTTTTAATTCCCAGATAAGAGTAATGGTGGAGATAGCTCCACCTACCGCAAAGAGGTAAGAAGAAAACGGTATTGTTTCATGTATGAATAAACCTCTTACTCCATAGAAACACAGGATAATAGTGCTGAGTAAACCAATCATAAGTCGAATATTTTTATTGATCTTTTTCTCCTCCTTAGACTTTTCCCTGCACCTGATCCTTTATCATAAGTCCAAATATAGCGAAGAAGTTTAATACAACCAGCAATCCATAATAAAATCCAATCCCTTCAAAAAACAAAGAGAGAATGGGGAATATTATAGATTCAAAGCCAAATAACATAATAATAAGGCCAATTCCTTTAGCGATCTGTTTTTCATCCTTAGGTGTAAATATCTTTCCATACCCAGCAATGAAACTAGTATTACCTTTTTTCCATACACGTTTCCCAATATAAATAATGAAGCAGCTTACTAAACATATAAATAATACGTTCAACATCAGATATTACCCCTTATTCACACACTCTAATTTAACATATATAGTATATTTTACCATAAAAATTTACAAATATTATGTATTAAGGGTGGACTCATAAAATATAACACTATAAAATATACACATACTAATTATGGATATCTTAATTAAACAAGAACTCACTGAAGAATATAATAAAACTGAAGAAGTTGTGAAAAGCGCTTTTTTAAATGAAGAATACAGCGATAAGAAAGAACATTTTGACGTGCCTGAAGAATTCTTTATGACCTTAGAGTTAACAGAGGGATTATCAAAAAATATGCAAGGTGTTGTGCAGTACTCAAAAGCTTTTTCAGAGTAAGTACTAACTGATTAATTAGGTTTTACGTAAAGGCTGCCTAGAAAAAAATTTTATAGTATTTTCTATGAACAGCCTCTTTTTTATTTACCTGATATTATTAAAGCGGTGGGTTTTCCACACCTAAATGAACCCAATCTTCTTTTGGAGGTCCATAAACTCCAGGGGGTTTTAGTCCTGCTTGACGCATCAGAATGGTAATTTGACCTCGGTGATGAACAATATGCTTGATTAGTCCCATTAAGATTGTGGCATTTGATTGGGTTCTTCCGAACGCTTCTTGAGTGAGTTCTAAAGATTCATCTGTCCATTGCTGTTCAATGATTTTAGCAGCGTGAGAACTTACATTTTTAAAGGTTATAGCGATTTCCTGTGCTGAAGATGGAACGCTTGCTGTACTTTCTATTCTGTCTATGCTCAGTCCGAATTCAGTTAGATAATCTGGAATATTTGTTGTAAAATGCCAAGCAATTCTTCCTAACGTACGTCCTTCAGGGTAAACTTGTTGTTTCAATAAATCATCTGTTAAGCTATCCAAAACTTTTTGAGTTAGCGTAGCTTCGTTGTTCCATTCTTTGATAAAATCTGAAATGGTATTATACATGTACAAGACCTCCTAATATAAATCTAATCTAAATTAACACTTAAATAATATCATAGAAAAAATCAGTTGGCTTATTTACTAAAGAAAGGAGATTCTATGTTATTTAAAGCTACTGCTCAAAAAACTATTATTTTCATCCTATTACCTTTAAATGCTTTATTATGCATTCAAGCAGTTCAATATAAAGCACTTGATTTTTTACTTCTTTTTGCTATCCTTTGTTCGTTTCTTTCCCTTTTCCTCAGATATGAATTTCAGATAGACAAAGATACTTTAACCTATAGAACATATATATTACGGTTTAAAGTATATGCAAAAACTGTTAAACCAAGGGACATTAAAAAAATTGTATTTAAACGGTTAAGTTGGAAAACAAAATTAGCAGTAGTAAAAGTAGAAAACGGGTGGAATATGCGAATAGCATTATTCAATCCACCAAATGTTTTTAAGGAATTAGAAACATTTGCCCATGAATATGATGTAGATATTCAAAAAACATCAGATTATAAAATTCTAGAGAAAATGTCTTGAATGTCACCGCGTTTGGAATACATTAACTTTACGTATGGGGGTGCATAATCAGCCGTTATTCATTTCTAATTAAGCAGCTTTTGAACCTCTTTACCGCTACAAAACATTAGTAAAGAGGCCTTTTCCTAAGCACCTTCAAGTTTAAACACTTTGTCCTCCTTCCTCGCATCAACCTCAAGCCCTACTTAAAAATAGGCGTCAAGACCATTCTGTTTAACATTATTTGGATATACAATTCGTATATAATACTTTTTAAGAGGTGATGATTCTGTATATATCAAAAAAGCTTGGCATTTTAAGCTGGTTTGCTACTTGCTTGTATTTTTTAGTTGAACCTTTTTTTATTTTGACTTCAACTGCTTCCTACAGTTTTTTACATCACGCAATGAGTGATCTTGGCGTAACTTCTTGTGGAACCTACACCTATTCAATTGCACCTCATAAAATTTGCTCTCCTCACCATTTCTGGATGAACGTATTGTTTATTATAAACGGATTAACACTTTCAATTGGTGTTCTGTACATTTCACAAAACCTAAAGAAAACAAAAATAACCCAACTAGCAACAGCTTTTATTCTTATATTAGCTTTGGGTAACATTGTTTCAGGCTTTATACCGGCTGATATAAATTTATTTTGGCATTCAATATTCGCTCAGCTTGGCATGATCACTGTTTTAGCTGGTTTTTGGATATATGCATCTTCTTTAACCAGCGGCAAGTATTGGACTTATGGCTGTTTAGTCTCCTTACTATTCATCCTCATACTCATTATGTTTGTATTTTTTGTTCCTATGCCTACCGGTCTGCTGCAAAGATTATTCTATTTAGTAATCTTTATATGGGGCACCGTGCTTTCCTTTATGTTAAACAAGTAATCCATTATCATTCCGTTTCATATGAGCTTACAAGATTACGTTCAACTACTCGTAATTTTAAATAGCAAAAAGTCCATAGAGACATCCCCTATGGACTTTTTATACGATTTTGTTAGATAAATTCTCTTAATAATTCTTTAGATTTCTTTCCGCTAAAACCAAAATAATTGCCAATAAGCTTGACGTATTCTGTGTAGGTAACTTTTCTATTTAAAGCAGTTTCCCACCATCTCTGTGGATTATAATAGCGACTTCCACTAGAACAATAGGTTAATTGTATTTGGGTATCCTTAAATTCTTTATTAAAGTTTTTTTCTACCCTTTTCATATGATAGTTGGAAGAAACAACGATAGCGGATTGAAAATGATAGTTCATCATTAGCCTTTTTGTGAATTTAGCGTTTTCCGTAGTACTTGTAGCGTGATTTTCTAATATAATTGAATTCTCAGGTACCCCTGATTCCTTGGCTTGATGATAAAAATTATTCTCTTGACCATTCGAAAGGATTAAATGAGAGGCATAGCCTTTTTTATATAATTCAATTCCTTTCTCCAGTCGATCATTATCACCACTTAACACAATAATCACGTCAGATTTTACCGGCTTTTCGTTTACCACAAGTTCTTTCCCGGCAAACAGAAAAAAAACAATCCCTAATCCCAGCATAAATATACTGATTTTTATTCTTTTACCTTTAATTTTTTGCATATAGACCCTCATTTAAAAAGTTCACTTCATATCGTATCATAAAGCTCAATATTCATAAAAATAAAAAGGTGCTTTCAAAAGAACTTTGCATTCTGTAAGCAATCACAGCTTTTATATAAAAGTTAACATTAAAAATTTCAACGAACGTTCTTTCTCAATATTTTTGTGAATCACATGAATTTTATACAAACTTAAATATTTTTTACTTATTTGTATTAATATTATTTTTTTTACTTATTTTTCATTTTTTAATGATAAAATTACAAACGATATGAGAAGTGAGCAAAATAACTTATTTATTAACCTTAAAAAACTGACCATAATTGGTCAGTTTTTTAGTGTAAAGAGAGTTAGTTACATCATTTATATTAAGACCATTGTTCGCTGCTATAACAAAAAGTCCTGACTATATATCAGGACTTTTCACTTTATTTACACAAATAAGAATAAAGCTGCTTAGTTTCAATTGCTATATTTTTTTACTAGTAATCTATTAGAGGATAGATTTACTTCCTAAATAACGAGGTGCCCAGTAAGAATTGCTTAACGATGCAATAGTTACACCCGTTGAACTGCCAGCATGAATAAACTGCCCGTTTCCAATATAAATTCCAGCATGTGAAGGACCTCCAGTAGTATCAAAGAACACAATATCTCCTACATTTGGAGTAGATGTACTTTTTCCTGACTGATACAAGGTAGCTACTGTTCGCGGTACAGTTACTCCACCTCCATTTTTAAACACGTAATAAATGAAACCGCTGCAATCGAAACCACTCGGAGACGTTCCTCCCCACACATATGGTACGCCTATGAATTTTTTGGAATAAGCAACAATATCACTAGCTGTCGCTTGCGTTGAACTATTGACAGTTGAAGAACCAGTGGAGCTGCTAGATGTGTTATTTAAGGCATTCAAAGTAGCTGGACCTACTATTCCATCCACGGCTAAGCCATGATCCCGTTGGAAATTCATAACCGCAGTTTGAGTAACTGTACCAAAATAGCCTGTTGGTGTGGCATTAAAGTAACCTTTTTCCTTTAACAATTGCTGTACTTTTTCAACTTCATTGCTAGTCATTCCATATTTTAGAAGCGTACTGCTCGTAACCGCACTTGTTGAATTACCTATTAGCGCTTGATATGTATTAGATCCTACAATTCCATCAGCGGTTAAACTATGAGAACGCTGAAAGCTTAGAACTGAATCTTTTGTAATTGAACCAAAATAGCCAGTCGAAGTAGCTGAAAATATGCCCTTCTGTCTTAAAACATCCTGTAATTCTTTTACGTCTGGATCTGTCATACCTTCTTTTAATAGCTTGTCTCCTAAAGCTGCATGGCTGATTGTTGGCAAAACAATCAATGATGAGCATAAAGCTAATGAAGAAATTATCTTTTTCACTAAGTATATCCCCCGATGTTATATTTTTCTTGTTCTTGACTATAAAATTTTAGCAGGGAGAAATAGAAAAGAAACAACCTATTTGTGAATTTTTTGTGACAATTAAAAAAAACACTTGATTTATTAGGAGGTAATTATTTATTTTGTCATATAAAGTATAAATATACTTATAATGGTTAAAGTTACTCTTCTTTTTACGTATATACCGCTAAATCTTTCATACAATAAAGCACCTTTTTATGGTTGTAACCATAAAAAGAAAAAATAGGATACAAGCGTAAAGAGATAGGAGGAATAATGTGAACAAAATAGTGGTTTTGAAGCGCCGGTTTAAATACTTACTTATTAAACTATTACGATTAAAAGATCATTCACATAAAGTTGCGCTAGGTTTTAGTCTAGGTTCTGTTGTGAACTTTGTTCCTACCTTTGGATTTGGCCTTATAATATCCGTAGGTTTAGCTAAGTTATGTAAAGGAAACAGCATAGCAGGACTCGTTGGTGGAATGTTTTTTATGTGGGCTTTTCCGTTGATGTTTTATTTGAATACAGTAGTTGGAGGATATATATTTCCACTTGATTTTGATCAAACTTTACTTCAAAGTGCAGATGGAAATTTGGATAATCGACTAGAACTAGGAGCGAAAGTAGGAAAGAATTTTTTAACGGGAATGTTTCTTAATAGCTTTTTGTTTGGAAGTATACTCTATATTGTTAGTTACTATATTATAAATCAGTACAGAGGCTTTCTCTTACACTACATCTCTAAAAAATGGATAATAAAAAAACGTACTAAATAAATGGATTATTAGTTTAATTTCAACCTTTATTTCTAATTGTAAATCAATATAATTTATATAAAAATATAACCATTAACCTGAACATTTCTTCAAAAGGCATAGAGATAAATTAGCCCATAATTGATACCTGTGGTTACCAACTATGGGCTAAGATACAACCTTTGTTTCTGCTTTAAGATGCATATGGAGGAAATAAGGATCTGCTCTCACTCCTTTGTTGAAGATAACACAGTCTGTTTCACCCATTTTTTTCGATTTCTTTGGTCAATTATCCATCGGTACAAACTTTGTATACCTAGTATCAGAGAGATGATGACCCCGCTAGCTGCTAGGATTAATGCAAAGTATTCTACAGGATTGTATGCAAGTATATTTCTCCATTTGATTTTTCCGATAAAATCATTTACTACAAGCCCCATTCCAAGCATTTGACCTACTACTCAATAAACTCTCTAGAGATTGTTTAGCTTCCTTATATATATATCTTTTTTTCTTTATAAGAGTACATTCAGTTTAAAAACTTAAAAACAATAAAACAACTCCACATAAAAATAAGTAGCCATACTATGATAATAATTGAACCTGCAACCCAGTTTTTAGGTTTTTCATTTTGAATGAGCTCTTCTGCTTTTAGTGTGCAGTCCTCTATTACATTTTTAGGCAGCATCTTCAAAGCAATCATAATTCCTAAAGGAACAATGATTATATCGTCAATATAGCCTAAAATCGGTATAAAATCAGGAATTAAGTCGATTGGACTGAAGGCATATGCAACAACACAAGCAGTAAATAATTTGGTATACCAAGATACTCGTTCATCTTTATAAGCTAAGTATAAGATAAATAGCTGCTTTTTTAACTTTTTAGCCCACAGCTTTAATTGATTAAGCATGTTTCCTATTCTCCTTATGGACGGTTTAATATAATGTGAAAATCGGTTTTATTTTTTGTTTAACTGCATGTTTCTTTTATGAGTAAATTCAAAACTATACGAATAACTGATTAATGCAGTCATCTTGATTTGCAGCTAGTTTAGGAACAGCTCCAACAGGAACCCAATAATAGAAAAAGATTAATCCTGCATCTTCCCCTTCAGAATTCACCTTATATTCCCACCTTTCTGCCGTTTCTTCTTGAACTTCTAAATGAAAAACATGTCGTTCATGATACTGACTTTTACTTTCATGATGATAGACGTATGTTTTTATTTTGTTCACCGATAAAAAATCCATTAACCCAGACTCTTCTTTGACCTCTCTATATAAAGCTTCTTCAATTGTTTCTCCTTCTTCTACAGTACCGGCTGGAACTTGAACTCCTGCTTCTGGATAATCTTTGTGTTCGCAAACTAGTAACTCTGTATAGGGTTCATTGAATCTAGTTATGTAAGCCATAACTTTTGTTATCATCGTTTTATCCTGCATATTCGCTTCCTCCTTTAATAGATACTAATTAAAAAATTTCTTTTTCAACAAACTTCTTTGGTAAATTACACATACATATGTTGGGTTGGTATAAACTCGCTTTTAAAATCTATGAGATAGACAGGCTATGATTTATTTCCAATCGTTGTTTCTAGATTCAAAAAACCATTTATCAACGTGTAAATTTATGGTAATATTTATGTCATACAGCTCAAGGAGGTTAAAAATGGCTATAATGTACTTGATTGTTATAACTACAGTTGCTTGCTTACTTTTACTTTCATACAAACTGGGCAGAACAACATCCTCTTTAAAATATACAATACCTTTAATTGCAGGAATAGTTAGTCTAAGTATTGTTGTCATAAGCTATTTTTACGGAGGATTAACTGGTATGGGAATTGGAGTAGTTAATTTTGCTATTTTTATAGAATCAATTATATCTATAATCATCATATCGTTAAGTGAGATAATAAAAAGTAAAGAAAGCCCCATGAATAAATCTTAGAGCTTTCTTTGCTTTCTAAATAGATTTATTCATATTGTCCTTCTTAAAAATACCTATCAGAAGAGTAACGACTCCGATTAAAAAGAAAAGCGGCAATAATAACATCATTAAACCAACTGCTGCAAAACCATCTCCTTGATTAATACCAAACAGAATAGAAACAACCCATGAAAAGAATGGAGTTATTATTAATATAATAGTCGTTCCCCATACTATATATTTTCTTTTAGCTAACTTTCCTTGGCTTAGTCCACTCGCAAACATAAGACCTAATACTAAAACAGTTAATGCGATTCCTATTGCCATTTCATCCCCGCCTTTCTCATAATGAAAAAGTTTTATCTTTCAACCTAGCCCCAGCTTTTTAGCTCTAATGCTACTATGAATATATTTGTGATGACAAATGAGATTAATCCTTTTTCTATAATGCATAAAAGCCTACTATCTATTCCATTAGACTGACAAGCTACTATTTATGTTAGATACAATCCTTTTTAACTCCATTAAATCATCTATTACTACATCAGCCTGCGCAAGCTCAGCTTCTTGAGCAAAATCAAAATTACACCCGACTGCCATTAAACCATTATCTCTTGCAGCATTGATATCAGATAGGCGGTCTCCTACTACTGCAGCATGTTTGATATCATATTTTTTTATAATTGTTTTGACTAAATCACCTTTATCGAGGGTTTGGATTTGTTGAATACTAAATGTTTCTGTCACCCAATTATTCAAATCGTAATGGTCTACAATTGCTTCTAAATATTCTTTTAAACCGTTACTTGCTATGTAAATGGAACAATTATTTTCTTTTAAATAGCTAAAGACCTCTTTTGCATTGGGATATAAAGCACCTTTCCCTTTTCTTATATTCTCCACTAGGCTTTTCAAAAAATAGTCATCCGTATACTTTCTCATTTCATCTGAATGAATAGGTAATAAAGCTTCCCATACTTTTGGTAAAGGTACACCCATAATCTCACGATACTTATCAATAGGAGTACTAGCGTCCCATTGATTGATTGTGCGCAAATGGTTAAAGGTATCATCAAGCGATAATTCTAAAATCTTATCTGTTTGAAACAGCGTTCCGTCCATATCAAAAATCAGTGATTGCAACATTAAGTATCTCCCTCTTTCGGCAGTATTAAATATGTATTTATATATAATACCATAAAAAGGAAAACCTACAGTTGTTAAAAACCATAATGAATGTTCTCAGCACAAAAAGCACCTAATCATTTATAGGTGCTCTTTTTAACTTTACATACTTTCTTTGAAATAATAAATGAAAAAGTCGCTGCTATAATAGAACTTAAAAATGGATAATTAAAAGAAAAAATACTGATCGTTGAGCTACTCAAATGCTGTGAAGTCTCAGGTACATATGTAAGTGTAAGAAATAGCCCAGAAACAATTTGAAAAGCAAACAGTAACACTATAAAACTACCAATAAACACTGCATAATTTTTCAAAATGGCTCCTCCAGTACTCTTAATTTATAAACCTCATATTATTTTAAAAATAGGGACACAACGATAAAGCCTATAATCAGTACAGTAATAAGTATACCTAGCCCCTTCCATCCTAAGCTGCCTGCTAAACCAGATAGGTTTCCAGCTTCATTTCTATTAAATGCATCATTCATATTCCCTGCGGGGTTTCTTTTTAACTCTTCGTATTTTAATCTCTCTCTTTTTCTTTCGGGTGTTTCTTTACCTTCGTTCATTATTACACCACCATTTTTAAAATACTATAACATATTATGGTTAAAATATAAATTAATGGTTTTTGTTAGATCCCTTTTCTTATACTAACTGTACACATTTCTTTTTTTAATAAGTATGAAACACCACGTTGTAATGAAGAAGTATACAGATCTATTTAATATAATTACTATTACAAAAACCTACACCAAAGAGATCCTCTTTATTTAAGGGATCTCTTTAATAACCTTATACTAGATACACATTCTTCAAGTTTTTTTGTGTAAGCTTATTTATGTAAAACATCTTCTTTTGTGATTACTTTTTCATAAATTAATGGTTTAGTTCCTGCTTCTGGCAAAAGATAAATAAAGACAGTAAACGTAAGTTGGAGGGTTGAAACTACACTCAAAAATAGAAAAAGACGTTCCTTGTCCTTAAACCATATTACTAAACATAAGACTAGAGATATTAACGACAAAAATAAAAAAAGAAAAAAGCTATATGAATAAGGAACACCATAATGATAAGAAATATCTAAAAAGAAAAATACTATATAGAGAAGTATAAAAGCTGACGGTACTACTTTAGTAAACGTACTCAATAGGAAAAAACCCTTTCTGTTTATTTGTTTTAGATTTATAGCTCAAACATACTCAATTTACATAAATGAGTACATATTAAAAGCTGCAGCAAAAATGATTATTACTCATCTTAATTATTCATTTTTTGAACCAAAATGCCTCCAACTTTATCCTTGTCATCTAAAGAAAACTCAATATTGAGTTTATGATTTTTATCAAAATACCCTACTATTGTTGCTCCGGTATCTTCTCTTTCGTAATAATTTTCTCCATACGCCCTAATAACATCTTTTTTGCTGTCACCAGTATGTATTCCCTTCTCTGTAGCATACTTGTCACTAAGCAAATAATATCTGCTGACTTTATTATCTACTATTTTAAATTCAACATCATACTTTTCTGTACTTTTTCCATAAATGTAGGTAGTGTACGGAGGCTGCTCAGTAACCTCTATAAATTTTGGTTTCTTCCTCAAACAACTTGCTACGTCATATTTAGACCTTCCTATTGATACTGCCTTAACGTTTTCTAATTCAAGATTTGTGGTTTTGGTGCTTGAATAATATTTTTCTTTAGGTGTAGAAGATGGATCACAGCTTGCTAATAATAGTAAAATGAGTGGGAAAATAAACAAAAAATAGCTCTTAATGCGCACTGTTAGACTCCTTCATATCGTTTGTTTTTACTCTGACTCTCAGCATTTTCTAATCTATTAACTATTTTTCTTTTGCATATACAAGTCAATCGAATAGAAAACACTAACTGCAAAGTAATACATGGCAAGTATAGCTAACGTCTCATAGACAGATTCCGCAGCGCTATTTTTCACAAAAGAAAAAACAGTACGCACTACAAAGAAAACAATAGGATAGACTATAAATAGAGAATTAAATTTACGATTGATCATAATAAATAATTCCTTTATTTGGATATTCATAATTATTATAACATATAATTCTCTCTTTTATTTCTCTACATATTCAAAAATTTTTTCGTTTACATAACACCGTTTATCAACAGGACTAAATCAAAAGAAAATCTTATCAGTAGGTCTTATTTTGATTATCTATTCTTTTTGACTTCTTATCTACGATGAATTTTAAATGGCTAATAAAAATTAACAAGCCACAGATAACCATTAACCAGCGCGTAATCCCTTGATGTATAAGATCAAAAAGGTTTAATAAAGCTATTCCCAACCCAGATAACATAGCTAGATAACGTAAGATCAAGCCTAATCCCCCATTTCGGTATTTTATATCTACAATACTATGGCTTTAAACTACTATGAATATCGTATACACCTTTTGTTAACATAAAAGAAATTCTGGCTTTACTTCTACATAATAAAGAATAAGGCGTGTGCAGCTTATATCTATACGGTATTATTAAAACAAACAGTAGCCCTGTAAATAAAGGAGCAATTATATGAAATTTAATAAGTTAATACCAGAACTATCAGTAAAAGATATTCACAAATCAAAAAAGTTTTATTTAGAGATACTTGGATTTAAACTTAACTATGAACGTACTGAGGACCAATTTGCATTTATTTCACTAAACGGAGCACAAATGATGATTGAGCAATGTAATGGTCATTGGGAAACTGCTGAACTTGAATACCCATATGGCCGAGGGATTAATTTTCAAATTGAAGTAGAAAATATAGAGGTTATTTTACAAAACTTAAAGAACCATAATATTTCACTTTTTAGAGACACTATGATAAATAACTATAGTGGCTTTACTCAGAAAGAATTTATAGTTCAAGACCCAGATGGCTACTTGCTAAGGTTTTCTCAGGCTTATTCAATACAATAGTAAAACTGTTTTGATTTATGTTCGTGATTTTATCCCCCTATTCCAAGAGCGAAGAGGATCTCTTAAGCAAAAGATACCTCTTCATTTCTTAATTCATAGCTTTGCACCACACCATGGACAAAATGAAATTCCAATGATGGATGAACCACCATCATGGATAATTAAACCGTATGCCTTATTTGTTTTATCAAATAAGATAAGATTATCTGGACAATCAAACGGATCACTATGAATATCACACGTAAAGTTCGCATGATAATTCATATAATCGCAGCAATGCTTTTTCATTCGTTTTCTCCTTAACTATATCGTCATTATTACTCTTCTCGGTAAGCTGAACAGTGTTCATTAGAAATACGATAATTTTCCTTACCGGTTGGGGCCGCTACCTCAACTAATTTATGTCCTAGCCGGTCCCATACCGCTACTGTATGCAAAGATACCCATTTCAGATCTCCTCTAGCAAGACGAAAAGAATAGTACCAGTTTTCAGTCCTTACTAATAAACTTCTATAAGAAAGTTCCTTTTTCTTTAAATTTTTGATTTCCAGCATAAAATCTAACATATTTTCTTCCTTAGGCACTTGAATAATTCGCGCTATAAATGTTCCGTTAGGATTTTTTTTCGTTTTATAAACTTTTTCCCTTTCTATTTCTAACTGTGGCCGCCCCCTCATATTCCTTCCCCCTGTGTATTAACAAATAATCTCAGTGCTAAGTAGAAATCTATAATTGGTTCAGTAATTCTTCTAACTTTTCTTCAATATCAGCTTCTAAATGATTTTTTGACAAATCATACAAAGTGCCTGTCCCTTTAAAATACCCACCAACGTAATACCACAACTGGATGTAATAAACGTATGCATCTTCTTCATCTGTAAATCCATCAAAGTTTATTGCAATCTGGGAACGATATTCTTTTTCTAAACACTGCTTCGAACTTAGATTTGGCAGTTGGTCGCCATCAATATCTCGGCACACCCATATTTTTAAGTTCTGCTTACCATCACGTTCAAATTTACTTCTATATTTGTGCTGAAGACTTTTGCAGTATGCCTCTCCTACTTCTTCCAACTTTACTATATCTCTTTTTAAAGTCTCATTTATTTCACTCTCAGGGACTAAAATGTATTTGTCATCTGCTTCCTGATCCTGTTTATCCATAAATAGCTTTTTCAATTTATCAAACAAGCTTTTCCCACCTATCTAAAAAAAGAATATAAGCATGTTAAATTCGACTAAAGGAATCCCATTTCCTTCCCTGAACTGCGTTTAGTCGTCATAACTAATATAATATCAGCTACTTCCTTACAAGTAGATTCTTTTCCTGGAGTGCTGATTTTCTGACATACTTGTAATTCGATATTTTTTACAGTGAGCACATATGTTAAAGTGTAAAGTAGTGAAGCGAAAGGAGTAACGACAACATGGCTCAACGAATCGTCAATATGTTTTTATCTGTTTTAGCTGCTTATGGAACGTTAATTCTAACGAAACACATGAGTATTGCAAATAATATCTTTGTGACACAGATTGTTCGTCTGATCATTTGTGTTGTAGCTGTTATCATTGTGACAGGAATTACTACATACATTTTCAGAAATAAATCTTCTAATAAATAAAAGGGCAGCTATTTAAATAGCTGCCCTTTTTATTTTCCTTAATTCCTATTTTATTTCACCCTATTAAGGTCATGCATACTTTTACGCGTTTAAAGCACGTACAAATTCTTTTGCGAGGCTGATAGTAGACTGTGGATTTTGTCCTGTTAAAAGCTTTCCGTCTACTTCAATATGATCGCTCCAATTATCTTTTGCAATAAACTCAGCGCCTAGCTCACGAAGCTTTGTTTCAAGAAGAAACGGCATGTATTTATCTAACGTTGTATCTTTCTCTTCTGAATCAGTAAACGCTGTAATACGTTTTCCTTTTACAATCGGCTCACCGTTTTTAAGCTTTCCGCCTACAAGAGCTGCCGGTCCGTGGCATACCGCTGCAATTAGCTTGTCGTCTTCAGCAAATTCTGTTAGCAAACGATGTAAGCGCGTATCGTCTGGAAAGTCAAACATTGTTCCGTGCCCTCCAGGTACAAACATACCTGCAAATTCTTGTGAACTTATATCAGCTAATGATTTTGTATTCTCTAAAAGCTTTCCTGCTTCTTTGTCTTCGTCCGTCACATCATCTGTTAAGCTGTTAGGATCCACAGGCGATGTTCCGCCTTTTGGACTTGCTACGACTACTTCGTATCCTTCTTTTTTAAATTCTAAATATGCTTCAGAAAATTCCGTAAGCCAAATACCAGCAAGCTCTCCGTTTTCCATTGTATGTCCATTTGTAACAACCATTAAAATTTTTGAATTTCCTGTCATGATTTACTCATTCCTTTTTCATTTATTATTTACATACATGTATCTTTAATAATTCATTTATCTCTTTGAATATGTTCTCCGGTATTATTTGATGAAAACATGGTAACTTTTTCTTAATAATAAAAAGAACAGGTAAAAATAATGGTGAAATTATACGAAGAAATAAGTGCTTTTTTATAGTTTAAAGATTATACAGAGCATTTTATATACAGTGTGACAAGTCTTCACTTTAAATATTTTCATTTTTTTGACATATACATCTAATTCGATTAATATCTAATTAGATATATATCGAATTAAAGAGAGAAGGTATTCAGCTATGCAATTAGATAAGTTGGTGAATTACCATAAAGCCGTTGGTGATCCTACCAGAATTAGAATTATTTCACTATTAAAAAAAGGATCTCTTCACGGGCAAGCAATTGCTTACAAACTGGGGTTACAGCCTTCAACTATCACTCATCATATTTCAAAGCTAAGAGATGTAGGAATTGTTTATCAAAGAAGACAAGGGAACATTGTTTATTTTTATCTAGACCTTGAAAGACTTGAATATAACTCGAAGGCTATTTTAAGTATTGGAGAGGATTCGATGGAAAATCAAGACAACCATTTACAGGATAAAGACAAATTATCTATTGTTAAAAACTTTATAAATAGTGACGGTACTTTAAAAATCATTCCAAGTCAAAGAAAGAAAAAGAACGTGATATTAGCCTATTTAATACGTGATTTACAGCACGGAAAAACGTATCAAGAAAAAGAATTAAATGAACATATTAAAAAATATCATGAAGATTATGCAACGATTCGCAGAGAGTTAATTATGCAGCATTTTATGTATAGGCAAAATGGAGAATATGAGTTAAATCCGAAAGAGATGTGGCCCGTTATTTTTTAAAATGAGCGTAAAAACGTTCATTTTTTAACCTTTCTAATTCGATATGTATCTAATTAACATGTGTTATTTCAAATAGAATTAAAGTAAAAATGTAATTTCCAAAATGAAAAAAGCCAACGTTTTGGTAAGCATGTGACATTAATTTCATTCTCCTATATGCTGGCACAGCAGCCATATTAGTTTGCTTACTGCTTACCCTAAAAGCATCTGCTTTGAAAAAAATCATAAAACCTCTGTATGCAATAAGGATTATCCTCTACCAGTTAAATTAGTGAATAATCCTTATCATACTTTATTTATCTTTTAAAAAACTATAAAAGTGTTTTAACCATAATAAAGTCTATTTGTTCTTCGTCTCCCATATAAAACGAGTGAGATCCAGTTTGAACAAATCCCTGTTTCTTGTAAAAAGCAATCGCATTTTTATTTTTTTCCCACACGCCTAACCACATTTTCTTTTTATTAAGTGTCGTTGCTATCTCTACTGCTTTATTAAATAAATGTTTACCAAGCCCTCGTTTTTGAAAGCTGTTACCTATATAAATTCTTTCAATTTCAAGCGCTTCTTCCCCCATCTCTTCAGATTGAGCATCATCCGTATTAACCTTTAAATAACCTGCAATTTCATGGTTAACATACATAAAAAAGAATTGCGAGGACGTATTTGATAGTTCTTTTTCTAACTGTTCGACTGTAAATGCTTTTTCTAAATAAGCTTTCATGTTTTCAGGTGAATTTTGATCTTTAAACGTTTCATTAAATGTTTTGTAGCTAATATTTTTAAGGTGATTTACATCTTCAAGAGTACATTTTTTTATATCCATCATCACTGACATGCGCCTCTCCTTTATATCCTCAATAATTTCTCTTATTTCCTTTTTTGACAAACTCCCAGTCTGTTTCTATATTTTTCCTTACTCTTTGAACCAGCTTAAGAATGGTATCTGCTTCTTCCTGGGTAAAACCTTCTAATGCCACTTTATCAGAATAATCATTTTCTCTTTTTATAAACGGATATACGTTCTTGCCCTTTTCAGTAGGAAAAAGGTTTTTATTTTTTTTATTGTGGAGATCGTCTTTCTTCTCAATAAAACCATTCATTTCAAGCTTTTTTATAGCCCGAGCCGCTGTTGTTCGATCTACTTTTATCATCTCAGCTAACTTTTCTTGAATGATTCCGGGATTTTCACATATTCGCACTAAATACAAATACTGCCCCTTAGACAGGTCATACTCTTTAAATTCTATATTACTAATCGAATCCAATGCTCTTGCTATCATTCCAATTTCACGCAGAATTTCACTCATAAATATCTCCTTTGCACATATTTTTGTTGCAAATACAATAAAAATAATATACGTTTAATGTACCTGAAAATAGTTGCATTTGCAACAAAAAATAATGAATAAAGGATCTGATTACAGTGAAATATGTTGTTTATGCAGGAGGAATTTTACTATTAACTCTGGGAATTGCTTTGACGATCCAATCCAACCTAGGAGCTTCACCTTTTGATGCACTTTTAGTTGGACTATCCCTAAACGTAGGTCTTAGCGTTGGAAGCTGGGAAATGATACTTGCCAGTGTTTTAATTTGCGTCAATGCTCTTTTAAGCAAACAAAAGCCGGAAGTACTGGGACTGTTGACCGCATTCATTACGGGTCTTGGTATTGATATATGGCTTTTTTTATTAGAGAGTTGGGCTCCCTTTGAGATATGGTACAGCAAATTATGTTGTTATGGAATTGGTTTAATCATTATAGGTGTAGGAACCTCTGCCTATTTACATACAAATTTTGCACCCATTCCAATTGATCGCTTAACATTAATCATACAAAAACTAGTTAAAACAAATTTATTTCTCGCAAGAACATTGATTTACTTCACATTTTTACTAGCTGCAATGATTTTAAACGGACCAATTGGTGTTGGAACGTTATTAACCGTGTTTTTAGGCGGCGTGCTGCTTAATTTTTTTATGCCCATTACTAAAAGAGCATTAGACTGCATTTTAACAAACTCTCGTATATCACAAAATCATACTAAAGATCATAAACGCTCCATTACATAACTGAAATAGAACGTGTATGTACAATCATCATTCACATATAAAAATCGGATCTCCAGTTAGAGATCCGATTTTTATATGTGATTAGTTTACACTATTTACTTTGCTTCAGCTTTAATAATAAAAGGCAAGCGCTCCAATATCATAAAATCTCTGTACAGGAAACTCTTCTTTGCAAGAGATAATGTTAAAAGAACTTTGTTTAAGCTCTTCTATTACTTTCTTTAAATTCCAATTACAAAACTCTTTATTTATTGGAACCCCTATACATTCATTGATTCGTGAACAGTCTAACCCTCCCACTTGCTGCGTGAAAAACGTGCCTTCCTTTGACAAAATCCTTCTTACTTCTGAAGCACAAAAAGATTCGTGCTGGTTCAAAATCAAATCAAATGTATCATCTTTAAACGGTAAGTTTTCGTCTTCAGTTCGTTCAACAACTTTGACACCAAGCGGTTCTAAACGTTTTTTAGCGATTGGAACGTTAGGTTTTTATCCTTCTGTAGTATACATAATGGGAGGAAAAGGCTGTAACAAAGATAAAAATTCTCCTCCTCCTGTTCCCATATCTAAAGCGACATTAGAGTTTTGAATAAGACGAAAAGCTTCACTTCCGTATGACCACGAAAGCATGTCGCTATCCATATGACCAGTACGAGTAATAATAGAAAAATCCCATCCAGTAAAATCAACATTTGTATTGTTTACAGCGTTTAAAAAATGTTTGTCCGTTATCATATTAAACTCCTCCTTTTTATAGCTAGCATTAATCATCTATCCTAAACTCGTAAAAGGCGGACCACGGACATATAGACAGCGTTGTTATGTTTCATGTGCTAACGTATTCACACTAACCGCTCCTTTATTAAAATTACGTATGCTTCATTTGCTTGTCCATTCATATGTAATATCGGGTAATTGCTCTTCGTTTTCACATCCTCTTTTTATAATACTGAAGCCGTGTTTCTCGTAAAACCTCTGGGCATTTTTATTTCGTTCGAATGTACGTAATATTAATTTTCCATTTGATTCTGTCTTGGCTCTTTCGAGTAAAAGCTGTCCGATTCCTCTTCCTTGATAATCTACATGAACGTACAGCTGGCTAATTTCATCAGCATGATAAGCAATCATTCCTACTATTTGTTCATCCATTAACGCTAATTCAATTTTATAGTGTGCTGACAATATATGATTTAAAAAATAGACATGACAGTCAAAACTGTGCATTTCCATTTGTTCAATCGCTTTTTCTTTACTATCTCTCCACATTTTTACCGTTTCCTCAGCAAATTGAGGATGATAGTGAACAATATCAACATTAAAATGGGCCATACATTTTCCCCCTTCCCTGTCATAGTGCTATTTGTATTTTTAATGTCGTTATCTAAGCTTGAAGCTTCTCAAAGTCTTGCTTTAATAAAGAATACATATACAAATCATCAAATTTCCCACCCGTAAATTCGTAGCTTCTTAATAAACCTTCTTTTATAAAGCCATGCTTTTTTATTAATTTTTGTGAAGCAGCATTAGCGGGCTCTATTAATGCTTCAATTCTCCGCAAATTTAAATGTGTAAAACCATATTTTATAACGGCGCCCAATGCCTCATTAGCAATCCCATTCCCCCAGTAATCTTTGCTTAGCTCATATCCAATTTCTGCACGGTAATGGTTATGAACTCTATTAAGAAATCCGCAGCTGCCAATAATGTCATCCTGTTCTTTAAGAGCAATACCCCATCTTATTCCAGATTTTTCGTTTAAGATTGATTTATACCACGCAATCTCATTTAAAGTATCTTCAACCGTTTTAAAAGGCTCTAGTCCGTAGTGTTTCATTACTTCTTTATCAGATAAGTATTTTAAAATATTGCTTGCGTCTTCTGTTTCAAATTCCCTTAGGGTAAGCCTTTTTGTTTTAATGACGGGAAAATAATTTGACACCTGTACCTTCCCTCCTATTATTCATTAACTAAACGGATCTTTTCTCACAGCTTTATCTAATTTAAATAACCGCTAATAAGAAATTTCTTTTATTATTACTGAATTCCTTTTTAATACTAAATATTTGTCGAGAAATGAGTAAAAAAAGCACGTATAACTTCATTTTAAAATCAGAACCTTCATTTCTTTTATATTTGTTAGTTATAAAAATTAAAGGAATGAAAGCTAGTAATGAAGAATTCTTTGCTAACTAGTCTAAATGAGATAATAAGGAGAAAAAGATGAAGCTGTATGGTGAGTGGGTATTTCAAGATAATATAAATTTATGGAAAGAGATCTTATCCACTGATGTTCATATGCCTAAATGGAACACGGTAATAGGTAAGTTAAATAACAGAAATATAGGATTTGCAAATGTGTATGGCAGTCCGATGGCGTCAAACATCGTACATCAATTTGCCGGCAGCGGAACCGACTTATTTATTCAAACGGGATATTTTGGAGGCTTATCTTCTACTGTACAATATGGAGATATCTTAATTGTATCTGCAGCAAAAATGCAGGATGGCGTATCACACTGGTATTTACCAGAATAAACGCTTGTGGAAGCTGACAAAGAGCTAGTGGAAGCCGCCTGTAGATATTGTGAACAAAAAGGCTACAGCTATATAAAAGGACATACGGTCAGTATGGGTGCCATGCTGATCGAGACGCATGACATGGTAAAGGAATGGTCGCTTGCAGGTTTTCTCGGTGTGGATATGGAGACAGCTACTACTTTGGCCATTGCTCATAAATTTAATAAGCGCGCTGTCGGCTTATTAAATTTATCAGACCACCTTCTTCACGGCGACACTCTTTATTCGTATACAAAGAACAGAGAGTTAATGGAAAGTGAAACTGATAAAGCAATTCGCGATGTAGCTCTTTATTTAAGCAGTACATATTAAAATAGTGCAAAGAAAACAAGATAACTGGGCAGTTATCTTGTTTTCTTTGTTTCCTAGCTTTTTACATCTGAGGTCTATAGCTTGTGTATAAAGAGGAGCCTCTTTGTTATCAGCATTTAGATTTTTATTTGTTTATTGTTTAAACCGGCTTCCAACGTATCACACAGTGCTAATTTATAATTGATTCGTTCTAAATGCAGATAGGTTTGTGCCATGTCTGCTTCCACTTTCTTTTTATGCTGAAGCATCATGTTTCTACGTTCGCTAATTATACTTTCGCCTTTTTTATATGACTCTATATACTGCTTAATCTCGGCAAGCGGCATCCCTGTTGCACGTAAAGCTAAAACAAACTTGACCCACTCGATATTCTGGTCGTTGTATAGAAGCTGATCATGTTCATTTTGTTCGATAAACGGTAAAATACCTTTCTTTTCGTAGTATCGCAGAGTGGGCGCAGACAGCCCCGTTTTTTTTGCGTGTCTCTCATTCTCATTATATAAGACATTAAGAAGCATTCAGCACTTTCTGCTCCTTTTTTTCCTTCTCTTTAATTAGTAAGACACCTAACAACCCCATCATTGAAAACAAAATGGGAATCATAAAAGCATAATGATAACCAACATGCAGTGAACGCTCAGGGAATAAATCCAGGACATTTCCGAAAATACTAGGTAATAATACGGCGCTTAAAAAGCCTCCCATATTGGCAAAACCTGATACAACTCCTACTTCTTTTAGTGAGAAAGATTGACGTACTACGGCAAAAGTCAAAGCACTTGCGCCGTTTCCGAAGCCGATGATAAAAAGCAAAATAACGACTAGCATGAATGAAGGTTTCACGCCGGAAAGTAATAACCCAGTCCAGCTAAACACCACAATAAGATGAATAAGTGAATAAATTTTTTTAATGGAATTTAACCTGCTTGATATCCAGCTGATTAAAGGTCCACCAATCATAGCGCCAAACAGACCATACATAATAAGCTGACTTGCATCAGCGCGAGATAAATGGAACACATTCATTCCATAAGGAACTCCCCAAGAACCAATAAAACCGATATATGTACCAACTACACCAAAATGACAAAGAAATGTTGCCCAGGCTTGGCGAGTCGTCATCACTCTCCTTAGGATCGCCCATACGCTTTCCGAAGTCTTAACAGAGGATTTATTTGCTTTAGCATCATCTTGAAATAATCGTTTAGGTTTTACCACCAAAACGACATAAAGCAGGTAGGATACCGCCATTAAAACTAGACCTATGCTAAGAAAGGGAACTCTCCAGCCTGAAAATGAAATCCACATAGACAAAGGCACGGTAGCTGATAATGAACCTACACTTCCTACCAGCCCAATTAAACCTAATAGCTTTACAAACTCATTTCCCTTAAACCACTGACTTAAAATTAACACTAAATTGACAAAAATCATGGAGTCTCCCGTACCGACTAGTAAACGAGAGAAAATTAACACATATTCGTTAGGAGACGTGCTGTAGATAAGACTTCCTATTCCCGTTAAAAGCGACCCTATAATCAAAAATCGATTGGGACCGTATCGGTCAGAAAGTAAACCAATAGGAATCTGAAGACCTGCATATGCTAAAAATTGTATACTAGTCATTAATCCTATAACAGACGCTGAAACGTGAAAATCTTTCATTAACTGTTCTGTAATAAGTCCAGGGGCTGTTCGTTGACTGACAATCAAATAATACGCTAATAAAGCGGTTCCAAAAACAACCCATCTGTAGCTACTTTCCTGTTTGTTCATTTTGACAGATCCTCTCATGTATAATTTTTCTGCGTAGAAATGCTGGTGGAAAATGTTTAAGAGATGAAGATATTGATAGAATGAAGGTCTGTTTGATAAATAAGGCGCTATTGCGGACAGCTCTTCTTTTTATCCTTGTTTTTCCTTTCTATTATAATTTTAAGTTTTTAAAGGTGATTTTTCAATGAGGGATGTAATCTTGTAATATACCTTTTGCAATTTCTTTTCACTATTAGATATCCAAGTTAAAGTCGTTCTCGCCATTTTTCGGGTGTAAAAAACCTTAATAATGACCCATAAATAACCTATATTACACATAGAGCTTTTAAAAAAAGCATTCTTTCACTATTTTGCCGGTGTTCAATAAGTTGGTATAAAACTTGCATGTTCATTTATGAACACTTATTAAAGGAGGAGAACTTTATGAAAAAAGCTGAACGTAAGAAAAGTATTAAAAAGCAGGTCATTACTTGTGCTGTTCTCGCGGCATCTCTTTTACTTCCAATCTCCACTTCCGCTGCTTCTGCACCTTATACGCTTTATCAAGTCGGAAGTACTGCAGACAAAGCTACTAGTACAAGCTTCGGACAAGTCTATATGGGCGGAAGCATCGATGTAGATGAAGCATTCAAATGGATGATTCAAAAGGCAAACGGCGGAGATTTCTTGGTTATAAGAGCGACGGGTACTGACGCCTATAATTCATATATCTATGACCTCGCCAAAAGCATAGGTAAGCCCCTTAACTCTGTTAGCACAATTGTTGTCGATGATTTAATAAGAGCAGGCTCAGACTCTTCTTTAATTGACAAAATTAACAAGGCAGAAGGCATCTTTTTTGCTGGAGGCAATCAAGCTGATTACGTAGATTTCTTAGAAGGATCCCCAGCTCTTACAGCCTTAAATAATCGTATTAATCAAGGCATTCCTTTTGGAGGAACAAGTGCCGGCACCATGATTCAAGGTGATCACGTTTATGACTCTATCTCAGCAGGCTCTACAACTTTAGATTCGAAAACAGCGCTAAACAATCCCTATAGTTCTCTTATTTCTTTTACAGATTATTTGATTCAAACCCCGCATAATAATAACATTCAAACAGACACTCATTTTGAACAACGAGATAGAATGGGACGCTTTTTAACATTTCTTGCACGTAATATCCAAGACGGAGAAGAAACTGGAACAAGCGCCAAAGGAATTGCTGTTAATGAACAGTCAGCGCTTCTGGTAGAAAAAGATGGTTCAGCTAAAGTAGTAACACAGCCAGGCTCTACAAACGCAGCTGTTTATCTAGCTAAAACGAATAAGGCGCCTGCTACTTGTATAAGCGGTCAGCCGCTGACGTTTAATAACGTTTCTATCTATAAACTATTTAATGGCAGCACTTTTAATCTTTCCACTTGGACGGGTTCTGGAGGGTTAGCTTATACTTTAAACGTAAACGGCGGTGTTATTACTTCCTCTACAGGAAAAGTATACGGAGGAAATCAGCCGTAAACGCCAAGTCTATGACGACACTATTTTATAGAAAAGGGAAACTTGATTAGTGAAGCTTCCCTTTCTTCCGTATATTAAGGATTGATTAAGTGCTGTTTTGTTTTTAAATGATATAGATAATGCAGTCCTTTTTCTGTTATTTTCGTTCCTGCTCTGCCTCTGCGTTTTATAATATACTCTCTTTCTTCTAGTACATCCAAACGATTTCTCACCTGCTGTTCTGTAAGAGTAAAGCCTTTTAAATGCTGTGTAATCCACTTTCTGCTTGCTGCTTTTCCTGTATCATTACACTGCTTTATCGTTTCTAACAGAGCGTGATTTTCTTGAAGTTCGATCAAGTCAACCGATTCATTTTCAATTTCATGTAAAGTATGCTCCTCCTTTTGACTACTAAGCCTATACTCTACGTCTTTTGCTTTCACTTCGTTTTCATCGCAGACAGTAAGCAAATACTCGATGACTCCTTTTAATTCTCTTATGTTTCCTAGCCATTCGTATTCGATAAGCAGCTTCATCGCTTCTGGATGGATATGCGTCCACGTTTTTGATTTAGAAATAAAATGATGAATCAGTAAAGGAATATCGGTTCTTCTATATCTTAAAGGAGGAATCGTTAAAGATAATACGTGTAAACGATAGTACAAATCTTCTCGAAACAACCCTTCTTTCATTTTATGTAGTAAATTGTTGTGAGTAGCTGCTATTATTCTTACATTGATCGGAATAACTCTTGTCCCTCCTACCCGTCTAATTTCTTTTTCTTGAAGCACTCTTAAAAGCTGAGTTTGTAAACGCGGACTGATATCGTAGGGTAAGAACCCGGCGCCTTAAGACCTCTCGGTCTTAGGTTTCCGAGAACTCCCCCCCGAACCGTACGTACCCCTCTCAAGGTATACGGCTCTCCATCTTTTCAGTCTAGCTTCCCATTATGCAGGTCATGATGACACTTTCGACAAAGTACCATCGTTTTACGACTTCTTGCTATCATCTGTCTTTCCCATTTCTTTTTCCCTTTAAGGTTCTTTAGCTTTCGAACATGATGAACTTCCATTGAGCCTTCTTCAGCCTTACACCATTCACATTGATTAGCCATCAACCTTTGGATAAGCGATGTTCGGGATTGGTATGATACTTCCGAAGGAAGTTTTTCTATATCCTTTTTAGTTATAGGAGCTTTATTCCTACGAAATCCCTTATCATAAAGCACTTCCGTTTTCTTACCAGACTTTGTCATATAACTGACTTGGAATATTCCGTTCACCATAAATTTTTGTTTAGCTTTACCTAAGGTAGTACGGTACTTATTTGCTAAGGTTTTGTACATAGAATATTCAAGGAGATACTTATAACTGTTTAGATGGCACACATTAACTGCCAGTTGGTAATATTGATAGGTTCCACGTATCTGGGCGTTATAGTTTCTTAAAATCTCAAGAGGAACCAATTTAATTAACTCTGGACGGTGCATTGGTTTCCATTGACCTGTCTTTTGGTTGACCTTTATTACCCCTTTTTTAAACAGGCGACTATAAACAAGATCAGTAGGCATATATAGTTCACATTTTAACGAGAATGCTCTTGTTTTTATTCCATCGCTTCGTCGTTTAGAGTGGAAATCTCGCAAAACTTTAACGTCATATCCTAAAAATCGAGCCTTATGCCTCGTATTTGTTATAAGTGTTTTCTCCTCGGATAATGTTAGCTTAAGTTCCGATTTCAAGAAATTAGCAATGTCTTTTTTTACCTTGTACGCATCTTCCTTGCTTCCAATAACTCCAATGAGAAAGTCATCTGCATATCTAACATATTGAATTCGTTTATAATTCTCATCCATCGGATATCGTTGAGGAATACGTTCTCTTTCAGCTAACAACTCATGTACCTTATTGGTTAATTCTTTTTCCCGTACTTCATCTATTTCCTTGGATTCCCTTAGTTCTTTCTTAACCCTGTTTATTTGATGTTGTATTTTAGAATAAGCTGGGTTTATCCTTCTAACTTTTCCTACATCAAAAGTTGACTTATACCGATTTATAAAATTATCTAACTCATTTAGATAAATATTTGCTAGTAAAGGGCTAAGAATACCACCTTGTGGTGCACCACTAAACGTTTTATGAAACTTCCATTCCTCTAAATATCCGGCTCTAAGGAACTTCCATATAAGCGAAATAAATTGTTCATCATCTATCCTCTTCCTTAGGGTATAGATAAGGATATGATGATTAATATTGTCGAAAAAACCTTCGATATCACCTTCAATGAACCATCTACTCCCAGTAAAGGTTCCTTTGACCTGAATTAGTGCTGTATGGCAACTTTTTTCAGGGCGAAAGCCATGAGAGAACTTACTAAAGGTTGGTTCATAGATGGATTGTAATAGGTTTTTGATGACTTCTTGAACTAACTTATCTTCTACGGAAGGTATGCCCAACGGACGCATTTTTCCATTTTTCTTTGGAATATAAACTCTTCTTACTGGTTTTGGTTGGTAAGAATAATCTCGTAACTTATCAATTAGTGCTGAGATTCTTTCTGTAGACATTCCGTCAATGGTCTTTCCATCTGTTCCAGCAGTCATGTTTCCTTCGCTGGCGTATATATTTTGATAGGCATCAAGAAAAAATAATGGGTTATACAGATTCCGATATAATTTTTTGTATTTATATCCTGCTTTGTTACTGTGAGATGCTAGATTTCCTAATACGATTTTTGGGCTTCGCAAGAGCCTCACGCCCCTTCCCAATTTAATATTAGTCGAAAAGACTGTTCTCCTTTGCCTTGTACGAGGCTTTCCCTCGCTCTGACTACTACGAGAACTCCGTTACCATATTGGATTTTCATGAGCCACATACCTTGCTTTTTACACTTGGTATCATCCTCAATAGCCTCCTTACGAGGCGTTCCAAGTTAGGTAATCCCCATTTAGTACATATAGAAACTAGACTAATTATGATGTCGGATGCCACTTTCGTCCGTTACTTGTTATCCAAGTTAGCCAGTCTTTGGTCTGCCATACGTATCACGTATGTTCAATGGAAACTTTGGCAATATTTCCATTCTTGACTGCGAAGCGTTTCAATGACCCTTCACTTCGGGCGACGATACTCCACTTTGGACTATGGTTCACGCAGTTTAGCATTCATCCTTATTCATAACATTTTTTACCTTGCCCCTCAGTCGTACCTAGGTCATTTTGGTAACTTAGGGCTTTCCTTGCATGCTCTGGTCCCCTCCGGGTTTCCCTTTGTGGGTAAGCAAGGTGGTAAATGGGTTAAGCGCAGACTCCCATCTCTTGTCTAAGGAGATTCTCTATATGCCCGTATGGGCGCACACCAATTTCATCCAGGAAGATCGTACCTTTATCAGCGCTCTCAAACAGCCCTTTTTTGCCACCTTTTTGGGCTCCTGTAAAACTGGCTTCTTCATACCCAAACAGCTCACTTTCTAGCAATGTATCGGTCATGGCACTGCAATTTACGGCAAGAAACGGTCCGTTTTTACGTGTAGAATGATTGTGGATAGCCTGAGCAAACAGCTCTTTTCCTGTACCGGTTTCTCCTTGAATTAAAATAGGGTACTCAGTAACCGCCATTTTCCGGGAAATTTCAATCGTTTTAAGCAAAGCTGGGTGTTCTCCGATAATATCTTGATAATTATACTTAGCAGAAAAGCCGTTTTTTCTAAGTTCTGACTGCGCTTTTCCTTCTATTTCAACAGCTTGATTCACACTTTTAAACGTTGCTACCGTAGTATTGCTTTCCTGAATCATAGACTTATAGATAACCATTTCGTATCCGTTTACGTTAAAGTACTGACTTTTCTCGTCGGACGATGTAATAAACTCCACAAGGCCTTCGTTAGAAATGACATGTTGAATTTCACGATCTACAACATCAGAAGAAGATAGCTGAAACAATGATTCTAACCTTTTATTAAATAACGTAATTCTTTTATTGAAATCCACGGCCAGGATCCCATCTTCTACTACATTTACAACACTCTTTACATGGAGGTGAAGTTCTTTCATTTGCCCTTCTGCTTCTATTAGCTTTTTTTGCAGCTCAATAATATTTCGTAAATAGCGATCCCAAATAATTGAATGATTAGACTGATTAAAACCAAATGATTTTATAAGTTCAAAAATGGTCGCCATATCAAAAAGCCTAACGCCTATATCAATTACATGTTTTACATATGGCGGACATAAGTGAATCTCACCCGGAGAAACAGCAACTTCCACACCTTCGTAATAGGTCTTTTGCTTTTTAAAAGGAATAAACTGAACATGATTAATACCTACTTGATAGAGAGATTCTATTAATTTAAGGGTTTCTTTATCGTCATCGTTTACAATTAATACTTTTGTATGGGCGGGGATTTGCAGCAATTCATTTATATGCTTATGGTGAATCGTTCTATTTCCTACAATTTCATGTGCATGCTGAACGTCTAATCTGTCCTTCATTTCGTGCTTTATACTCTCTGATGAGTAGAGGACAACATCGCCATCAATTTCCCCCGGTAATTCTTCGTCAATCGCAAAGCATTCAATAAAAATGTAATCGTCTAGCAACTCTTTTAATTGATCGTGCAAAATGATTCTAGTTTGCTTGCTTCCTGTTATTAAAACTAATTTCTTTTTCATCGTATGAACACCTTTCTACAGGCCTTTAAATTTGCTTGCCTTCAGAGATTAGTCTTGGAATACTGTACCTATCATTTTATACGTTGCCCTGCATTTCATCTAGCGGACGTTTGTCCCTATTGTAAATAAAAATAAGTAGAAAAAAGTGCCTCCGCTTTAATAGGTGGAGGCACAATATGCTAAAGTGCTAGATGCATTGAATTACTTTCTTTTCATCTAATATCTACATCTATTGGTTTGATATCTAAGGCTACCTTTACAATGGAGTAATCGTCTTTTTGACCGTCTGTATAAGCCCAATAACCATTGCTTTCAGCACTTTTTCGGAAGGTAAGCTCAAAACCTTTGTTTTGATTAAACGCATAGCTCTTTATTTCTTTACTCTGAGCGTTATCAACAAGATCGTAAGCTAAAAACTTTCTTAGTACACCGTGCGGAGAGAAAAGACCTGTATTTGGTCCAACTTTTTCACTGTAGTATTCATTTTTTCTAGTAGATGTTTTAGCTGGGTTTATGACAATTTCTTTTGTTGTGAGATTTACTTTGTCGCCTGGAGTGATACAAGAGATAAGAATATTTTTGTAATCACTCGGAAATTTGTCATTTGCCTGTACCTTCGCTAAGTCAGCTAGCGTAATACCGCCTCTTCCCACAACTTCTATTTGTTTTTCTTTATTATTTACCACCATAGCAGTATCTTCATCAATTCCGTATGAAAGCTGATTTTTATTTCCTTTTTCATATGCTGTTGCAATAAGACGTCCGAGTCTTGCTTTGTTGTCAAAATGCTGATCTACAAGACCGTATTGGAAAAAGCCAAGACCTTTTTCCAAATAAGCAGGCCCGCCTTCTTGCTGATTCATATCATCATATGTGTTTGTAAATCCGTATGAAAGCGCTCCGTAGCTATCTCCGCCTGCGAGCATAGTATTACTCATAATTGCCGCGCCGGCGCTCGTACCGCCAAGTACTGCCCCGTTTTTATACGTATGCCATATAGCTTGTAAAACTTTTGAGTCCGAACCATTTTCATTACGCAAGGAGCCCGTAATCAAGGTTTGATCTCCTCCTACAAACCAAATGCCCGTTAGCCCTTTAACTTTTTGCGCTAGTTTATCACTGTTCATATTTGTTTTCCAAGTCGACTCATTTTCAGAAGTTCCTTTAAAGTCATGGTTCGAGATAGGTAAAATCTCTATATTTTCTGCTTTCACTCCGTATTTAATTAAATCACTTTTAAACTGATTAGAAGAGTCGAACTTAGTACTCGCTGCAGGCACAATTCCTATTTTGGCTTGTTTTCCTCCTGCAAGATTAATAAACTTGTTATACACGCTTGAATTGCTGCTGCCAAGCGCTCCTCCTGCAATTAAGAGATTACCTTTAATCGAATCGTATGCAGGACTTTCAGATGAAGAAAAAGTAGGTTTTTTATACGTTAAACTAGTTTTTCTATCCGGTTGGAATTTGAAGGTTTTGGGCGTAATATCCATTTTGACATTTACAATGGAATAGTCATCTTTTTGTCCGTCAGTATATCTCCAGTAGCCGTTTGTATCATTGTCCTTTTGAAAAGCAATTTCATATCCCGACCCTTTACTGTCATAAACATAGCTTTTCGCAGATTTCATCGATTCATTGTCAACAAGAGAATAGGATAAATAAGCCTTTAATCTTCCATATGGCGTAAAAACACCCGTAGCAGGCAGTGCGTTAAACGAGTAATATTCAAATCCCTTCGTTTCTACTCTCTCTTTTGGAAATTCAAATGACTTTAAATGATAGTTAATTTTATCTCCAGGAGATAAGTAACTAACCTTTATATTCTCTAATCCCGAACGAGCTTTCTGCTTAGATACAAGCTCAGCTTTGCTCATATCCAAGACGGCTACTCCGCTTCGTCCAACAACTTCAATCTTTTGATCTTTATTGTTAACGACCATAGCCGTATCTTCGTCCACACCGTATGCAAAGTTTTTTTCTTTGTCACGTTCAGAAGTATATGCAGCTACTGCAAGTCGCCCAAGTCGTGCTCGTTCATCCATGTGCTGATCAATTATGCCGTGTTGGAAAAACCCCAGCCCTTTTTGAATTGATAGAGGCTCGTACTCTTTTTGACTGCGTTGGTTTTTGCTTACATGTTTATTTTCCTTGTTTTCTAGACTGTCTTTTAACGCTCCTAGACTGTCTCCTCCTGTAATCATGACGTCACTCATAATTGCAGCTCCTGCACTTGTGCCTCCGATTACTGCTCCTTTACGATATATATCCCAAATAGCTTTTAACGCTTCAGAATCACTTCCATTATTTTGACGAAGAGAATCCACAATTTTGGTTTGATCTCCTCCAACAAACCAAACTGCCGTTAGTCCTTTAATCGTACGGGATAACTTCTTATCATTTACTTGATTCTTCCAGGTTGATTCGTCCTTTTGTGTATCAGAAAAATCGTGATTTGAAACGGGAAGAATTTTAATAGAATCTGAGTTTGCTCCGTATTTTACGAGGTCTTCCTTAAACTTTTTAGAAGACTGCAGCGTTGTGCTAGCAGCTGGAATAATCCCTACTTTTGCTTTTTCTTTTCCTCCAGCAAGCGAGAGAAACTTTTCATAGATTTCGTGATTAGATGTCCCTATACCTCCGCCTGCAATAACAAGGCTGCCTTTAATGTCTTCAGTATTTTCTTGTGCTTTTGCAAGCAGCGGTGTACTCAAAGAAGAAAGTAATGTAAAGCTGATAAGACATGAAACAAGTTTCTTTTTCATTTGAAAGATCCTTTCCACGCAAATTTTAATATCTTTCTCTGACTAGCTCGTATTCTTTCTCGATACTTTCGTTAAATGATGTTTAAAACCTGTTATTCAAACGTTCCTTTCACAACAGGGACACCGTCTTTTACCATTACTTTACCTTGAGCAAAAACTGTTTTAATTGTTAGTGTCTCTTTGTCTAAAAGGACTAAATCTGCATCTTTTCCAGGTTGAATATGCCCTTTATTGGACAGTTTTAATACTTTGGCAGGATTAGAAGTAATGACTTGAAGAGCTGTTTCTAACGGCACTGATTCTTCTAATACTGCATCTCGTACTTCTTGAAATAAAGAAGACACTTTTCCAACTTGAAGCCCTTTATAGTCTCCGTTATCATCAAAAAATGGCAGGCTCGCTTGTCCATCGGATGAGAACGTAATGCTCGAGATTGGAACTTCTTCTTCAAGCATGATACGTAACCCTTTGCTGCACTTAACTTCGCCTTCTTCTAAAAAATATGGAATGGTGCTAGTTGTAAAATCTACATAGCCACCTCGTTTTGCAAATTGAATTCCTTCTTTAAACAGTTCTTCATTTCGATTAATATGTGTAGGATGAAACTGACGAATTGGCAGATCTGTTTCATCTGCGATTTGATTTAATAAAGATAATTTCCGTTTTCCATCCCCTACATGAACTTCTAATATTCCGGCTTTCCCTGATAGAATCCCTCCATTGCGGGCAGCAGAAGCCGCCTTTACCAGTTCTTCAAATGTCGGTTCAGAGGAACGGTGGTCAGAAATGGCAATTTCACCTACTCCGATAATTTTATCAATTAAAATAAGATCTTCTTCGATGCTGGTAGTTAACGTTTTTACTGGTATTTGATAAGAACCTGTGTGAATAAAGCAGCTAATTCCTTCTTCTTCTAATCCTCTTGCTTTGGCCAGAAGACTTTCCATTCTTCTTGTTGTACCGTCTGTTCCAAGTACACCTACAATAGTTGTAACACCGGCAGTCGTTGCATCGGTTAACATTAGTTCAGGAGTGCGTGTTTTATATCCACCTTCTCCTCCTCCGCCAATAATATGAACATGTGAGTCAATGAAGCCTGGAGCTATAATGTGATTAGCGGCGTCTACAACATCAATAGGAATGGACGTATTTAAATGCTCAATATAATCTTTTATAAGGATGATTTTGCTGTCTGCAAGTAATACGTCTTTTTTTCCTAAAGGCTGTGGTGCATATACTTCTGCGTTTTTGATTAAGGTTAACAACTTCTATTCCTCCTACTAGTAAGCTCGACTTGCGAATAATATTTTTCTATATAATTTTAATGCTTAAAATGGTCCGTAATTGATAAAATAAGCAATCACAACGGCTATTAGACCAATCACATATTGAATAAGGACTAACGGCAGCACCCATTTTGCCCACTTTGTCCATGAAATTCCCGCAATCGCTAAGCCAGCCATTAATGTTCCAGCCGTCGGGAAAATAATGTTTCCGATGCCGTCTGCAAAAGAAAAAGATAATACTGCTGTTTGTCTTGTAATATCAAGCAAATCTGCAAGCGGTGTCATGATTGGCATTGTCAGCATCGTATGACCTGTTCCAGATGCTAAAATAAGGTGAATCAGCGCTTGGAAGTTATAGATTCCAATGACGCTTAAATATCCCGGAATATGTTGAATGGTTCCAGATACTTGATGAAGCATAGGATCTACAATATGACCTTCATTCAAAACAACAAGAACAGCACGAGAAACTCCGATAACTAGCGCTCCTCCAACTAATGCTGCTGCCCCGTTTGTAAACGACTTAACTGTATTTTCAACAGACAGTCTCCCAATAACCCCAATCACAATAGTCAAAATGACAAACAGAGAGGCAATTTCGGTAATGTACCACTTATACTTAATAACCCCAAAAGCAAGAATTACATAGTTAACAAGAAATGCTGCCATAATCCATTTATGCTTTCTAGTTAACTTTGCATCTGAGTTTAAGAGTTTATTTGCATTAGTTATGCTGTATTTTCCGTATGTTCCAATCGAAGGACTTTTTTTAACTTTCATTGCATATCGGTAGACAAACCATACTGAAACAGCGTAAACAACTACGAATAAGATAAGGCGAAAGCCCATCCCAGAAAACATAGGAAGCTCTGCTACTCCTTGTGCAACACCCACTGTAAACGGATTCATAACGGCCGTAGTAAAACCAGCTGATGCTCCAATTAAAACAATGGCAGTTCCCGTTAATGCGTCGAACCCAAGAGCAAGTGCCAGCGGAATTAAAAGAGGAATATAGGCTAGCGTTTCTTCCGCCATTCCCATTAAAGATCCTCCTACCGCAAAAAATAGCATCATAACAGGAATTAATAACTTTTCTCGGGTAGCAAGCTTTTTAGCCATCGTTGTAATTAATACATCTACTGTACCCGTAGCGCTTAGTACACCAAAGAAACCGCCGATAATTAATACAAAAAAGATAATGTCGGCTCCTTCTACCATTCCTGTATGTATCGCTTTGACCATATCAAAGAATCCAACTGGCGTAGAATCAATCCATTTAAACGACTGAGGATCTACCGTTGTTCGTCCGTCTACTTCTACACGTGCGTATTCTCCGGCTGGCAAGATATACGTTAAAATAGTAGCAATCACAAGAAAGCCTAACAATAAAGCAAAAACGTTTATTTTCCTCTCTTTTTTCCGTACCTGATTTAATGAACTCATTTCTTTTTGCGGTTCACTCATTCTTCTTCTCCCCTTCATTATGAAATAATAGCTTTAAACAGACATCCCGTTCTTTAAAAGCAGCTTCCTTATCTGCAGCTCCATATTGCTCCTTCCTTTTGCATTCCTCATATACAGTACAAGCAATTTTCGTGCCAACGTAAAACCGTTTAATTTTCTGAATTATGATATAATTAAATCGTGTTTTAGGTGTTAATTGGGTGTTTTTAAAAATTTAACAGCGCCAATTAAGAAGCTGTTTGATAGAAAATCTGGAGCATGAAGCATTAGCTAGTTCTTTTTTTAAAAAAGCATCAAAAAGAAAGATAAAAGAATTTAATCTATAAACATAAAAAAATACTATTTTATTATTGTCTTTTCTTTAAGTAGATTAATACTATAAACCTTCAATCTATTTATAAAAGCATTGCGCATAATGAAAGGGTGTTCAAAACAATGACTGTTTATCGTATCGGGGTATTGGCGGGTGATGGCATCGGGCCGGAGATTGTCGACGCCGCAGTTCAGGTAGTTAAAAATGCTTCTTGCAAAGCTGGAGTAAAAATGGAATGGATTCATCTGCCGATGGGATGGGAAGGAATTAAACAATATAACGATCCTCTTCCAGAAGTAACAATAGATGCTTTAAAACATACGCATGGATGGATACTTGGCCCGCACGATTCTGCTGCTTATCCTCTCAAGCACAAAGAAAAGCGTAATCCTAGCGGAGAGCTTCGTCACAGTTTAGACCTTTACGCGAATATTCGCCCTGCTAAAACAAGGCCAGGTATTAAAAGCGTCGTGAAAGAAGCTGATTTAGTGATTGTCCGAGAAAATACAGAAGGATTCTATGCTGATAGAAATATGTTTTCTGGGCACGGTGAATGGCAAATTACAAAAGACGTTGTGGTGACATCCGGCGTATTTACGCGAAAAGCCGTAGAAAGAATTGCGCATGAAGCTTTTGCATTGGCTATGCAGCGCCGTAAAAAAGTAACAATCGTACATAAAGCAAATGTTTTAAGATTAAGTACCGGACTATTTCTAAACGTTTGTCGAGAAATAGCTGCGCAATATCCTGAAGTAAAGGTGGACGACTACCATATCGATGCCATGGCTGCTCATCTCGTACGTCGTGCAGCCGATTTTGATGTCATCGTAACAGAAAACATGTATGGTGATATTCTTTCAGATTTAGCTGGCGAGCTTGTAGGGAGCTTAGGATTAGCCCCTTCTCTTAATGCAAATGAACATATCGCTATGGCCCAAGCAGCCCATGGTTCTGCGCCAGACATCGCAGGTTTGAACATAGCAAACCCAACCGGCATTATCTCTTCAGCAGCCATGCTATTGAAATGGCTGGCTGAAAAACATGCGGATCGTAAACTTACAGAAGTGGCTGCTACAGTAGAACACGCACTTTATCAAACGCTCCAAGCTGAAGTGAAAACGAAAGATTTAGGCGGACATGCCTCTACGTCGGAGTTTACAGAAGCTATTTTAGAAAAAATAAAATCCCTGCAACATTAGCAGCAATTTATCCATTCTATAGAGGTGATCATAATGAAAAAACGAAAGATTATTATGGACTGTGATCCAGGTCATGATGATGCTATTGCTATTATTTTGGCTGCCGCACAACCGGAATTAGATATTTTAGCCATTACAACTGTTTCAGGAAACGCAGAAATTGAAAAAACGACGATGAATGCTTTGAAGGTGTGTGATTTGGTATCATTACATAACGTGATTGTTTCAAAAGGAGCAAGCGAACCAATGATGCGCAGACGTGAAAATGCGCCTAGTATACACGGGGATTCAGGATTAGACGGCCCTGAGTTCCCGGCTCTCTCTCGCAGCTGGAGCGAAGAACACGGAGTAGATACTATTATACGAATGATCAAAGAGTCAGAAGATCGCGTTACGCTTTTACCAACAGGACCTTTAACAAACATTGCCTTAGCTTTAATAAAAGCTCCAGAAATGAAAGAAAACATTGAAGAGATTATCCTTATGGGCGGTGGAACATTTGGGAACTGGACGCCAACGGCTGAGTTTAATATTTGGGCAGATCCGGAAGCGGCTAAAAAAGTGTTTGATAGCGGTATCCCACTGGTAGTAATGGGGTTAGATATTACCCATCAAGCCGTTGCAACAGATAATGTTATTAACCAGGTGATGAACATTGATAATAACGTAGCAAAAAAGGTCGGGGAATTATTAGCATTTTTTAAATCTGCCTATAAAGAAACCTTTGACTTTGACGGCCCTCCCGTTCACGATGTATTGACCGTTGCTTATTGCGTAGCTCCAGAGCTATTTACGTTCAAAGAAGTTAATATTGTAGTAGAAACACGCGGAGAATACACGGCTGGAACGACTTCAGTTGATTTGCTGGGAGTAACAGGAAGGAAACCCAATGCGAAATTTGGTTTAACCCTTGATGTAGACGGATTTTGGGATTTAATGATTAAGGCTCTTAAAACATATTCGGCTTCGTAATGTTCATGACTTTATAAAAGTGAGACAGCACCATAGCAGAGTTTGCCACTTGCTGGTGCTGTCTTACTTTTATTCATACTATCTAGCTGTTTTTTTCGCTTTTTGATTAAGCATTACAGTAATGATTGAAGCAACAATAACACCTGTAATCAAACAGTTGGATATATCTTTATAAATTACTCCCATTACTGTCCCGCCTATAACGCCTACACTAATAAGTGAAATTCGTTCTCTTTGACTCATGATTTATCCCTCCATCTTTTTTAACAAAACATTTAATTTATGAAGAGCAAACTGCAGGTCTAATTGCTCTTCTTCATTTAACTTCGCAAGATTTGTATGAAAATTACTATAAATCCCTCTCCATTTTTCCTCTTGAATACTTTTTCCCTTAGATGTTAATGAGACTAAAACTGCACGCTTGTCTCGCGAATCGGGCATTTTGATTAAATATCCTTCATTTACTAATTCACTGATAACATTCGTTAACTGCTGTTTGGCAATATTTAACCCTTGGCTAATTTCCTTAATATTCAAATCTCTTTTTTGCATATACATAAATTCAACTACGTGATTTTGTAAATGTGTTAATTTCACTTCATTCTTGTTTAAGTTCTTAAAGCTTTCAAATAAAACTGGTATTAAAGCGATATATTCCTTAGCCAGTTTTTCCTTCATGAGATATCCACCTTCTTTAGTAAATATATTATTACTAAATTCGAATAAAAACAATAAAAATCGTTTATTTTAGTAAAAATATATTTACTAAAACCCCTACACACTCCTAAAATTATTTTATCCCACTCTCAACAATCGTTTATGAATCTTATAAAAATAGCCATATAAAAAAGTAAGGAAGCACACTTCCTTACTTTCTGTTTGCAACGCCTGTTAAAAAATTCAAAAACACGTGTACGCCTGCTTTCACGGTAATTTCTCCTACATCACGCAGCGGATCTAGACATACAATATCCATTGCTTGAACAAGCGGATGACTCCCGGCGGTGTATACTGCTTCAAACAACTCATCTGTCCTCATTCCGCCTGTCGTTCCTGCTGGAACTCCCGGTGCGTAAGCGATATCTAACACATCCATATCAACGGTTAAATAGATCATGTCTACCTCTTTGCTCAGCTGTTTTAATGCTTCTTTCACGGTATGAGTTATTCCCGCTTTTCTTGCTTGCAGTAACGTTACATAATGAACGCCTTTACTATCTGCATATTCCTTTAACGATTTTGAATTATAAAACCCGTGAAGTCCAATATTCCATACATGTCTTGCATCAATCGTGTTGCTTTCAATTAAATTTCGTATAGGTGTTCCATTAGAAGGCCCATTATCTTCTAGACTGCGTAAGTCAAAGTGCGTATCAAACTGTAAAATCCCTATCTTCTGTTCAGGATGTGACGCTTTCCACCCTTTTACTAACATAGCTGTAATAGAATGATCTCCTCCAAGCATAACAGGCAGCGCATGCGGATGATATTTCCGCATAGACATCATCGCTTCTTTTATATGCTGATGGGATTTCTCTATATCCGTTACATGCTGTTTAACGTCTCCTAAGTCCAACACTGACAGGGAAGTTAAATCCGTATCATACTCAATATGATACGGATTTAAGGATTTCCAGAGCTTCCTCATGGCCATTGGCGTCTCACTGGCTCCAGAAGCGCTAATGGAGGACCTTGAAAGAGGCACACCTAAGACCGTAATATCTATCGATGGAAAGTCGAAGTTGCTCCCATCTTCAACTGTTTGAATCCAATCGCTTACTTTTGGTTCATGAGTGCTTTGACGCTGCCAGCAAAAAGGCGGTCGATCAAGCTGTGGGTACGGATAGCTCATGTAACACACCGCCTTCAACCACTACTTTTCCATCTTTTAATACCGTGTCTACAAGATTTACCGCATAGTTATATTGCAGCGTTTGATAATTTGGAGCGTCAAATAGCACTAAATCGGCTTTTTTACCTACTTCAATGCTTCCGATTTGATCCCCTTTACAAATGGCGTGAGCTGCATTAATCGTACAGGCCGTTAACACTTCTGCTGGCGTCATTTTCATCGTTAAACAAGCTAAATTCATAATAAACGGAAGTGATTCCGTAGGAGAAGAACCCGGGTTTCGATCTGTTGATAAAGCAACAGGTACTCCTGCTTCGATCATTTTTCTAGCACGCGCCGGCTCTTCCATTAAAAAGAATGCAGTACCCGGCAATAGCACCGCTATAACTCCGCTTTCAGCCATTTGCTTAATTCCTTGATCCGATGCTTTTAGTAAATGATCCGCGGACACAGCTCCCACTTTAGCCGCTAATTCTGCCCCGCCAAAAGAAACAATTTCATCAGCGTGGATTTTAGGTTTTAGTCCGTATGCTTTTCCAGCTTGTAAAATACGCTCTGACTGTTCAACTGTAAACACGCCTTCTTCACAAAACACATCACAAAACTCCGCTAGCTCTTCTTTTGCAACGATTGGTATCATTTCTTCGATAACGAAACGAACAAACTCATCTTCATTGCCTTTGTACTCAACTGGCACCGCATGAGCTCCCATAAAGGTTGAAACCACATCTACTGGATGCTGTTCATTCAGTTTCTTCGCTACTTTTAATTGTTTGATTTCGTCTTTAAGATTTAAACCGTACCCGCTTTTTGCTTCGACAGTTGTAACTCCGTACTGCAGAAATTTATTTAAACGTTTTGTAGATTGCTTGATTAGCTCCTCTTCCGTTGCTTGTCGTGTACTAACGGTTGTTTGTAAAATTCCTCCTCCCTCTTTTAAAATATCAATATATTTTGCTCCGTTTAAGCGCATTTCTAATTCTTTTTCACGACTGCCGCCAAACACAAGGTGAGTGTGGGGATCGATCAACCCAGGCGTTACAATTTTTCCTGAGGCATCAATTACATGAACCTGTTCCTGAATCTGTTCAAGATATTCCTTAGCTTTAACGTCAGGCCCAACAAATACAATTCTTCCATTTTTCACGAGTATACTGCCGTTTTCAATAATGCCTAGCTCTGACATTTCTTCCGCTCGTCTAGGCTGACTTCCTCCTTTAACCGTAATGACTTGTGCAGCGCATTTGATATACGTAATAGTCATACGTATCCCTCCTTTTTTATTCATTTAACGCGGGAATTTGTATTCCTTTTTCTTTTGCAGTTTGAATGGCCTTATCATAGCCGGCGTCTACATGACGAGCAACACCCATGCCTGGGTCTGTTGTTAAAACACGTTCTAGACGTTTGGCGGCATCTTCCGTCCCATCTGCCACTACAACCATCCCAGCGTGAAGAGAATACCCCATACCTACTCCTCCTCCGTGGTGAACAGATACCCAGCTTGCGCCTGCTGCCGTATTGACTAATGCATTTAAAATCGGCCAGTCTGCTACTGCATCACTGCCATCTTTCATTGCTTCAGTCTCACGATTTGGCGAAGCTACAGAACCGGCATCTAGATGATCTCTGCCAATAACGATAGGCGCTGACAGCTCTCCGTTCGCTACCATGTCATTAATAATTTTTCCAAAGCGCGCTCTTTCTCCGTAGCCTAGCCAGCAAATACGAGCCGGCAATCCTTGAAACTCAATTTTTTCTCTCGCCATTCTAATCCAGTTGCAAAGATGCGTATTATCCGAAAACTCACGTAAAATGACTTCATCTGTTTTATAAATATCCTCTGGGTTTCCTGACAAAGCGACCCATCGAAACGGTCCTTTTCCTTCACAGAACTGCGGACGGATGTACGCTGGGACAAATCCCGGGAAATCAAATGCATTCGTGACACCTTCATCCAACGCCACTTGGCGAATATTATTGCCATAGTCAAAAGCAATCGCGCCTTTTCTCTGCATCTCTAACATGGCTTGAACGTGAATAGCCATACTTGCTTTTGATTGTTTTATATATTCATTTGGATTTGTATTCCGCAATCTTTCTCCTTCTGCTAAGCTGACTCCAATCGGCAAATATCCGTTAAGCGGATCATGTGCCGATGTTTGATCCGTCACAATATCTGGGATAAATCCTCGCTCTATCATCTTAGGAAGAATCTCGGCTGCATTTCCAACTAATCCAATGGAAAGCGCTTTGCCCAATCTTTTTGCATCTTCAGCTAACGTGATTGCATCATCTACACTTTCGACTACCGTATCGCAATATTTTGTTTCGATACGTTTTTCAATACGCGTGCGATCAACATCAATTCCAATTACAACCCCGCCTGCCATCGTAACAGCTAGTGGCTGTGCGCCTCCCATTCCTCCTAATCCAGCTGTTAGCGTAATCGTTCCTTTCAAAGTTCCGTTAAAATGCTGGTTGGCACACTCAGCAAATGTTTCATACGTTCCTTGAACAATGCCTTGGCTTCCGATATAAATCCAGCTTCCTGCAGTCATTTGTCCGTACATCATTAACCCTTTTTTATCAAGCTCATGGAACGTCTCCCAATTTGCAAAAGCAGGAACAAGATTCGAATTCGCTAATAAAACACGCGGTGCATCACTGTGGGTTTTAAAAACCGCAACAGGCTTACCGGACTGTATGAGAAGCGTTTCATCTTCTTCTAACTCTTTTAACGCTGCGACAATACGATCGAACGCCTCCCAGTTACGGGCTGCTTTTCCGATTCCTCCGTATACGACTAACTTTTCCGGATGCTCCGCTACTTCAGAATCTAAATTGTTTAGAAGCATGCGAAGAGCAGCTTCTTGTACCCAGCCTTTTGTCGTTAGTTCTGTTCCACGAGGTGCTTTTATTCCACTTTGTTTTGTCTCCATTTCGTTTTCCTCCTCTATAAAAATGAAAAACTGTTAAACGAACATTTTTATTACAGCGCTAGTTCATAATTAGTATCTTGCACAAAGGTTTTGAAATCAGCTGCTAACGCTTCAATATCACGTGAGAAAATTCGGTCTTTAGTAATGGTTGGTACGGTTTTTCTAATTCTTGAATAAATTTTTCTTGTTTCCGAAGCCAGTTTATCCACCCCTTGAATATCAGCTGCTTGAGCCGCACAAATTGCTTCAATTGATAAAACTCTTCGTGTATTTTGGATAATTTGATAAGCATGACGTGCAGCAGTCGTTCCCATGCTGACATGATCTTCTTGATTCGCTGAAGATGGGATAGAATCGACACTTGATGGATGCGCTAATACTTTATTTTCGGAAACTAATGAAGCAGCAGCGTATTGAGTAATCATGAGCCCGGACTCTAGACCTGGATCTGTACTTAAAAATGCCGGCAGCCCGCTAAGCTGAGGGTTTACTATTCGTTCAATGCGCCGTTCAGAAATATTCCCAAGCTCCGCCATTGCAATTCCTAGAAAATCCATAGCAAACGCAATAGGCTGCCCGTGAAAGTTCCCTCCAGAAATTACTTTGCCGCTGTCGGCAAAGATGAGCGGGTTATCGGTTGCTGAATTAATCTCAATTAAAAGCTTTTCTTTCACATAATTTAAAACTTGATAAATAGCACCATGAACTTGAGGAATACAGCGCAGTGAATAAGCATCTTGCACTCTTATTTGACCTTGAGAAGTAGTTAATTGACTGCCTTCTAAGTACGAAAGAATTCGGGCAGCTACCTGCTGTTGTTCGCGATAAGGCCTTACTGCATGAGACTCGGGCATGAATGCTTCTACAATACCTTGCAGACCTTCTAGTGTTAGTGCTGCAATCCCGTCCGCAAGATCAGCGAGCTTTTGAGCTTCAAGGTACGAAGCTACGCCTACAGCCGTCATTGCCTGAGTGCCGTTAATTAGAGCTAGCCCTTCTTTTGCCTGTAATTGTATAGGTTCAAGCCCCGCTAGCTTTAAAGCTTCTTCTCCTTGCATTCGCTGACCATTATATACAGCTTCTCCTTCTCCAACTAACAGCAGCGCTAGATGTGATAACGGGGCTAAGTCACCGCTAGCTCCAAGCGAACCTTGACTCGGGATAACCGGTACTACGTTTTGATTTAAGCAATCGATAAGAAGCTGCAAGGTTTCCAGTCGTATTCCGGAATACCCTTTAGCTAATGCATTCGCTCGTAAAAGCAGCATGACTCTGCTTACTTCTAACGAGAATGGCTCTCCTAGTCCGCAGGCATGACTGCGAATTAGGTTAATCTGCAGATCAGCTAAGTCTGTTTTTGAAATAACCGTATCGCTAAACTTTCCAAATCCCGTATTCACTCCGTAAATGACGTTGTTGTTCGTAATGCTCTCTTCAACTAACGTTCTGCTTTTTTGTATATGTTCAACTGCGTGATCGCTAATTTTCACGGAGTATCCTTGGTAAATAACTTTGTAAATTTGGTCGAACGTCAGTGAATTTCCATCAATTTGAATAAACATCATACCCGCTCCCTTGTTAAACTGTAGACTACCTTTTCTTTTTGAACACAAAAAGGGGCTATATCAAAGAGGAAACAAGCTCCTTTTGATATAGCCCCCTATAAACTAACCTACTTACACTATGGGCTTTTATTAATAATCAGTATTTCACTTATACATACAATCGCTAAATGACTAAATCACTATACACTTTAAGCTGTACATCTTAAAGCAACTAGAGTATCTACACTAAGTATTGCGCTAAATTAATCATTTGTCAATCATTATTTAAGAAAATTTTAAATAATCTGAAATAAAATGGTTTTTTCTTATAGCAGCGATGATTCACGGCTGCAAAATTTTATTTTTTAAACGTTATCGGACGTTCATGTCACTTGGGTGCGGACCTTTGCGGCGGTTGCTGTTTAACCCATTAATCTCTGCCATATCATCGGCAGTTAGTTCAAAATCAAACACGTTAAAGTTTTCTTCTATTCTAGACGGTGTAACTGATTTAGGGATGACAATTGTGTTGTTCTGTAAGTGCCAGCGCAATACAACTTGAGCCGGAGTTTTGCTATGTACTTCAGCAATTTTTTGAATAACCTCGTCTTGTAACACTTCTCCGCCTTGATCAAGAGGACTCCATGCTTCCACAAAAATATTATGTTTAGCGCAAAACTCTTTTAATTCGTTTTGAGCAAGATACGGATGGCACTCAATTTGGTTTAAAACCGGTGTTACATCACATTCGTTTAACAAGCGCTCTAAATGTTCAATTTCAAAGTTGCAGACGCCAATTGCTTTTACTTTTCCGTCGTGATAAAGCTTTTCTAATGCTTTATACGTCTCCACGTACTCATCATATTGAGGCGTAGGCCAGTGAATTAAATATAAATCGACATAATCAAGTCCTAATCGTTCTAAGCTTTCATCAAATGCACGTAATGCATTTTCATAGCCTTGGTCGCTGTTCCAAACTTTTGTTGTAATAAACAGCTGTTCTCGAGGAACAGAAGATTCTTTAATCGCCTGACCTACTCCTTCTTCATTTTTATAAATCATAGCTGTGTCAATAGAGGTATACCCAACCTCAATTGCTTTTGACACTGCAGCTGCTGCTTGGTTATCTTCTACTTGCCATACGCCAAACCCAAGCTGAGGCATTTTTAAACCATTGTTTAATGTAACCATATTCATTTTACACGTCTCCTTTTTTGTTAAAAAGTTCAAAGTTTTAATGATGGTGCCAGCCGATCAGCATAGCAACCTGTCCCATTATAATGCCGACTGGGATTCCTATAACCATGGCTCCAAATCGAAATTTAAAAGACCATGCGCGCGGCACAAGGGAAAACAAATAAATCATACTCATCGTTGCCATACATGTACTGCTAAAAAAACTGACGACAGTGTGTAAATTTGGCATTCCTTCTCCTCATTTCACTAGAACGTTTGCGCCTTTTCAATTTCATCATTTATCTTTTGTTCTAATGCCTATGTTTTCGCAGCCGACATAGTTACATTCGTCAAAGGGTTCCGTAATCCTGCTTTAATCAGTTAAAAATACTTTACTTACGTAACTTTTTTAATTAAAACGAATATGTGCTTTTAACTTCAAAGTTGTGTATAATTTCTGTATATTAAAATAATAAGAATTTTTCACTTTAAAGAACAACTGTACATTCTCTGTAAGGCAATCATACATATTTGCGAGATTCAATGAAAGGAATGGATATAAAAAATGGCGATTGAAAAAGTAAAAGCATATTTTAAACAATATGACATGGAGAATCGAATTATTGAAATGGATGAGTCCAGTGCTACTGTAGAACTGGCAGCGCAAGCTTTAAAATGCGAGCCGCAACGAATCGCAAAAAGTCTTTCTTTTAACGCAGAAGGAACCGTTTTATTGATTGTGGCAGCGGGAGATGCAAAAATTGACAACCGAAAATATAAAGAAGAGTTCGGAACCAAAGCAAAAATGCTTGGAGCAAGTGAAGTAGAAACGCTGATTGGTCATGCTGTAGGCGGAGTATGCCCGTTTGCCGTTAATGAAGGTGTTCACGTGTACCTAGATGAATCTCTGAAACGTTTTGTCACCATTTTCCCTGCCTGTGGAAGTGGAAATAGTGCAATCGAATTAACAATACCCGAACTAGAAGAATTTTCGAAATGCTTAAAATGGGTTGATGTATGCAAAGGATGGAATGAATAATTCAGGTAAATTACGGTACAGCTATACATAAAATAAATAAATCACCACGCCCACAAGCTGAAACAGTTTTTTGTTTCAGCTCATTGGTGTATCTAAACGAATTTATGAAACAGCTTAACCCAACCTAGGTAAGAAACCCCTAAGAGAAATACAAAAAGGAATAGTAAAGGAATGTTCCTAGGGATAAAAAGCCAGCCGTCTAACGTATTCCACAGAAATTCACTTTTATTTGCTTTTCTCATCATTTTCACCTCAAGCAGATTTACTATTTTGTCTTCAAAAATTCTTTTACATAGTTATATACAGTATCTTCAACTTATGACCTTTTTTCAAGAAAAACGTGTACGGAAAATTGACTGAATGTGAATCTTTTTAATTTATACCCGCTATGTACTCACTCATCACCTTAGTTTCATCTGTAAAAAAGAAGAAGCCTACATTTTTAGATGCAGGCTTCTTCTAGTTGATTCAGTCTTTCCTTTGTTTGCCTAGTCAGGCCCTTTCGTTACGTATATCGGTTCATAACCAAAGTGCCTTGTGTCAGATACGAATATCTGCTTTCAATTTGCGGTAATACATTTGCTGAAGTCGCTGTTAAGCCTTTCAAAACTAATCAGTCCCTTCAAACGCTAAGTATTTAACCTTTCACAACAACCATTTGCATGATAGCTGCTGTACTATATGTGTACCCCGTATTTATATAGTAAAACCTAAAAAAACAATTTTTCATTATATAATTTTCTAGATTTCAAAGCAAAGAAAATTTAGATAGTATAGATGAAAGACACCCGTTACCTAGTAGCGCTTCTACTGCTCGTACTCAAGTGTTCAAAGAAAAGTATCCGCAGTGAAATTCATCGAATTTATTTAATGTACGATTTCATCAATTTTTTGAAATGCATCTTCAAGTGAAGCATGTCCATTTGTTTCTCCTTCGTTACCTTGAACGGTCCATTCTTGCTTTTCTACTGCTAGTTTCCCGTCTTTATCTTTTAGATAAGGTCTGTTTAGCATAAACACCTGATCATTCTTTTTTACTGTGTAGCCAAGATAATAGTGATTACCTTCTCCTTCTTCTTCATATACGGAGACGCCTTGAAGGTTATATTTGTTTAAAATGTCATCCATATGATGCGTCAGTTCACTTATAGCCGTTTCTCTTTTTACATATTCCACATTTTATACCCCTTTTCATTTTGATTTATGTTTAGCATTCCCTTGAGCATATTCAATTACACTATCTTTCAAACGTTATCTGAACAAAGCAAATCAATATGATCATCATTCATTGCGTAATAAATCAAAAAAGCCACCTCACTATAACACAATAAAAAAACATTGCTAAGTGAAGTAGCTTTTTATTAATTTAATTAATGGAATCCATAAAAATAAGAAGACGTGCGGAACTTGATTATAGTTCAGTTAAAATAATCGGTTCACCGTTTGTTACAACAATCGTATGTTCACATTGTGCTACAAGACTATTATCAGGTGTAACAAACGTCCAGCCGTCGTCTCCGCGTTCAATGATATGATCAGCTTTCATAGAGATAAACGGTTCTACAGCAATAACAAGACCTTTTTTCAAAAGTGCTTTATCCATTGGATCATAATAGTTTAAAATGTGGTTAGGAGCGTCATGCAAGCTGCGGCCAACACCATGACCCGTTAAATTTTCAATAACCGCGTATCCGTTTTGGTGTGCAAAGTTAGAAACAGCACGACCAATTTGGTTTTGTTTTGAACCAGCTTTTACTTTTTTCATAGCTGCCCAAAATGCATCTACTGCAGCTTGACACAGCTTTTCTTTTTCTTCATCTTTCCCGATAACAAATGAAATGCCTGTATCTGAATAATAGCCATCAAGTACGGCAGATACATCCACATTTACTAAATCGCCATCTTTTAATACTCGATCTCCCGGAATACCGTGAGCCACTTCTTCGTTAACACTAATGCACGTTACACCTGGGAAATCATATTCTTTTTCAGGTGCAGAAATAGCACCATGTTCATCCAATATTTTTTTACCGATCATATCAAGTTCTTTTGTTGTCATACCTGCTTTTGCTTGGTTTTTCATCTCTTCGCGCGCAAGTGCAACGATGCGTCCAATTTTGCGTAAACTTTCTAAATCTTGTTCGTTACCAATAATCATAAAAAAACACTTTCCTTCCTCGAAATATATATCCTATCCGATTTTATCATATTTTTATGAGGATTTTTCAAAAGACCTTTTAAGAACTAAAATGTATGATTAATTAGATTAGTAAGATATTTATCATATGTAAAAATCCTCTTCATTAACCTATGAAATTCAAAAAAGCATGCTACTTCACCGCAGCATACTTTTTTATGTTATATAAAAGCTGCCTTAGTAAACGGCAGCTTTCACAATCCCTTAATCCACTATTTCAAGCTTCACTTCATTAAACAAACTAGTAGAATTCCACACATTCAGCCCAGCATAACCTTCTGAAAAGGTAGGATCCATTGTATCGATCACCAGCTTGCCATCGAGATAAACTTGAATGTGCTCTCCTTCAGCCCTTACTTTTAGATGGTAATCCGTATTTGGTTTTAAATCCAGCTTTCCCCCATCGTCGTAAATAATGAGATCCTTTCCTATTCCATCTCTAAACGCAATGAGTTTCACTTGATTATTAAGCACATCTATATTCGCAGCGTAAGCGTTATTTGCCTGTTCACCCGAACGGAATACTAGCGCTCCTGCTCCTGTAGAATTTGAAACAGCCTCCTTTAACACCTTTATCTTTGCCTCATATGTGAAATTTTTTGCTTCTTTTGATGATAAGGTAAAGGCATCTTCTTTGCTTCGTCCTTGTTTCCCGTTAATCGTATCGGCCCATAGTCCGCTAATGCTTTTCCACCCTGATAAGTTTGTCTCAACAGGACTTTTATTCCAAATTGATTTTAACGGATACATCTTAAGAGAATTTAATTTTACAGCGCCTCCTTTGCTATAAAGCCTTATTTTATTGCTTGAAAGCGTTGGAAAGAGCTGGTCTGTTATTACTTCCGTGCCGTCATTACCAAATACTTCTACAGACGACTGGTCTACAAACATATGAAGCTTAACCTTTCCGTCTTTTGGAAGCATGGAAGCAGAGTGTTTGCCTTTCACATTTTCACCAAAATCAAAACTTCCAGAGTTTGTTCGGTCAACAGATAATCGCTGTTTGTTTATGTTATAGCTGACTTTCGTATTTTCACTGCCTTCTTTTTGAATTTGAAAACCAAATTCTTGTGCCTCTGTATTAGAAACATCGAATTCTGCCATAATTTCATATTTGTTTTCCTGTATGCCTGAAAGAAGATTTCCATTTTCAGTAACCATGAGATTCTTCAATATCTTTTTTTCTTGCTTATTGCGGATTGAATCAATTGAAACAGGTATTTGTTTTAAACGAAGCCCTTTTGCTGTGTTGGTGAGTTCTATTTTTCTTGGGATTGACATAGAGCTTCTCCAAGTAGTAGTGGGAGTATTGTTTGCATATTGCCAGTTGCTCATCCAGCCTAGCCAATACTTTTCTCCGTTATCTCCTGCAACTCCGCTCCAATCTACAGCAGCATAAAAGTCGGCACCATAATCTGTCCAAAGCACTTCCTCTGGCGGGTTTTCATTTTTAAATGTTTTTCCGTCAAAATCCCCAACAAAGTACTGCATCCCTGAACCTCCAGCTGCCGCTCCATCATTGATGCTGACCTGCAGCACCCATTTTTTCTTTGTGCTGTCTCCATCAACCGGCAGTTCGAGTAAAGTAGGACACTCCCAAATGCCTCCGTTGCTTCCGTGAGTTGAATTCACCCATTCTCCTGACACTGTGTTCCAATCTGAAATCTCTCCGCTTTCTCTTTGTTTAGCTTCCTCCGGTTCTTTTGCTACACTGTCTACTTTATCCGGCATTTTTTCTGTATGAAATACATTCACATCATCTAGATTAATATGCCCCCATCCGCCTACAGCTTGATCAACGGCTTTAATGTACAGTACTTCTCCTATATACTTAGAAGCATCCCATACGTAGCGCTGATACTTTTCATCTGCAAACTTTGTATTCGCTTGACGAATCAATTCTTTATCGTCGGATGCCCGGACTAAGGCTACATAGCGGTTTGCGGGGTCGTTTCCGCCTCCCATTAACAAATTGATTTCACCTGATCCGCTCAATTTAAAATAAGACGAATGTAATTCTCCAGTGGCATTATCACCATCTTGCTTATCGGAAAATCCCCATAAATGATACTTTCCTTTTTGTTCAAAGAGACCGCTCCAATTTGTGGTTGCATCCGTTACATGATCGTTTGTGAATGCATTTCCTTTTATCGTTTTCCAGCCGGTGAGATCGCCTGTTTCAAAACTTTTATTTTTAATTTCTTTTTCATCTGTATCAATAAACTTGGTCATGTTAACGTCTTGAAACCGGACTGAAGATTGATTAACATGTAGTCCAAACAATCCTTTTGAAAAAGTTTCATCTTTTGCAGTAAGGGTGAAGTTATCGTCTATATACAAATCAAGTTTATTTCCAGATGCAGTTACTTTTACTTGATGTGATTTGCTCGTATCAATTTTTTCATTTGTTTCGGCAAGGACAGTTGAAATGCCATTTTGAAGCTTTACTAGTTTGATTGTATCCTTAGAAGCATCCACGCTAGCTATATATCCGTTTTTGGCTTCCGCGTCTGCCCGAAAGAGTAGTGCACCTGAACCAGGGTTTTCATCTAAAAATGTCATATTTGACTCGTAAATAAACTGATCTCCCTGTTCTTCACTCATAATGTATCCGTCGCTGTCAGATTTACCGGTTTTTCCATCAGCAGTATCATTCCATGTTCCCGTAACAGGTTTCCAGTTAGATAGATTGGTTATGAAATTAGATTGATTCGTAAATTTAACATGACGAAAGACAGCTGTGGAATTCCATGCTGTTAATCCAAACTGACCATTTTCAAAAGACGCATCACTGCCTTCTAGAACCTGTTTTCCATTTAGCAGTACCTTAAAGTAGTGACTGTTTGCTTCTACTTTTACATGATATGCTTGTGATGTATCAAGCCTCATTGGCTTTGAAACAACAGTCGTTACGCTTCCTTTCTCTACTTTGTTAAGTGTTAAGAGGTTCTTTTCTGCATCTAAATTGACGGTATATGCGTTTGTTGCGTCTTTATTAGAACGAAAAACAAGACCGCCTGCGCCTGCGCGTCCATTCTTTTCTACAAGCGTAATTTCCCCCTCTAGAGTAAAGGATTGACCTTTTTGTTCGGATAAAGTATATGAGTATGCACCACTTTGCCCGTTTGCTTGGATGCCTCCATCAGGTCCAAACTCACTAGCGTATTTCCAATTTTTCAAGTCAGGTGATGTATAAAACATAATTTTATCTTTAGCAGCTAAAGACATCACCCACTGCTTGGTTTGGTCATGCCAAAACACTTTTGGGTCGCGCCAGTCAGGAACTGGGGGATTCGGCATAATAGGGTTTCCTTCATACTTGGTCCACGTTCTTCCCCTGTCCTTGCTGTATGCTAGACTTTGCACTTGTCCTTTTCTGCCCGAGTGTGTAAAGATAGCTACCATTGCTTCTTTTCCAAACCCTGCGGTATTATTCCAATCGATAACGGCACTTCCGGAAAAAATCTCTCCGTTCTCGTCTGGAGAAAGAGCAATCGGCAGGTGTTTCCATTTCACTAAATCTGTACTAACTGCATGCCCCCAGTGCATAGGTCCCCAAGTGGTACCGTAAGGATAATACTGATAAAAAAGGTGATACTCTCCGTTATAATAGACCATTCCATTTGGATCGTTCATCCAGTTCGCTTCTGGAGAAAAATGAAATTGATTCCGGTATTTTTCTTGATAATACCCTGTATTATCAGCTAATACAGGGCATGCAGAAAACAAGCTTATGGAACAAGCGACTCCAATCATCAATAACTTTTTAACGGTTCTTTTCATCTTCCTTTCCTCCTTTATTTGCATACTGGTTATGTAAAACATTTTCACCAGCAGATGCTAGAAGAATAGATGACTCCTCTTATTTATCATCCTAAAAAGCCTATCCAATAACCCCCTATACCAATTAAGAAAATACCGAAAATAATAAGCAGCGGATTTGTACCTTTTCGAAGCATCCATGCTACTAATAGAGTTAGTGCTAAAGGAAGCAGCCCTGGTAGAATACTATCAAGTACGTCTTGCACGGTTTTTACCACAACTTTACCAGAATCATCTTTGATCCTAGAAACAACCACTGGTATATTAATAGTGGTCCATTTCGAAACCAACGCTCCCATTACGAAGAGTCCTAAAATGGATGCACCTTCCGTCAGTTTTTGAATTCGATTGCCTACTAAATCTTTTAAAATTTCTGTTCCTTTTAAGTAACCATATTTTAATCCATAATATTTTGTACTTAATCGAATTGCATTAATTAAGATAAAAAACAGCAGTGGCCCGGCAATATTACCGCCTAACGCAAGCGAGGCGCCTAGGGCTGCGAGAACTGGTCGAAGCGTTCCCCAGAAAATAGGGTCTCCTACACCAGCAAGCGGGCCCATTAATCCAATTTTCATTCCGCTGATAGCTTTTTCATCAAAATCTTTTTTGTTTGCCATTTCTTCTTCCATTGCTGCCGTGACGCCGAATATAGGTGCGGAAATCCATGGGTGTGTATTGAACCATTCTAAGTGACGCTTTAATGCTGCATTTCGCTGAGCTCCTGGTCCATATAAGCGTTTGATTGCTGGAATCATAACATAACAGTAGCCCATTGCTTGAACACGTTCAAAGTTAAATGAACCAAGTAAAAAATTCGAACGAATGAACATGCTAAAGATATCTTTTTTCGTTAATCTTTTTTCATTTTCCATCTCTATCCCTCCCTTAAGTTCGCCGTTTAGGCATCTAAATCATCGTCATCATCATATACTTGTTCGCTCCCTGTAGCTGCGGGAACGCCTGCCGGCTGCATTTGATTTCGCTGCTGCATTACTTGCTGATAAAGAAGTGCTAAACAAAGACCCAGCGCTCCAAATCCTACCAGGTTAAACCCTGTAAATGCCGCCAATAAGAACCCGATATAGAAAAAGGGCTTTAAATGAGGAATGTTCATCATATTGATAACCATGGCATATCCTACGACCACGATAATGCCTCCTCCAATTTGCAGGCCTTTTGTAATAACTTCCGGAATATTTCCGAGGAAAGTTTGCACGGCGCTTACGCTGATTAATGTAACAATTAAAGTTGGAATCATAACGCGGAGAGCCTGAAAACCCATAGCAGTAATATGCATAATTTCAATTCCTTTAAAGTTTCCTTCTTCCGCGTACTTATCAGCTCGATGAATTAAAAATACCGTAATGGTACGAACAAAAATGGTGAGTACTTGCCCTGCAGCTGCTAAAGCTATGGCTACCGCAATGCCTTCACCAATCCCCTGACCAGCTGTGATAACTAAAATAGTTGAAATAACAGAAGCAATAGCCGTATCTGGTGCCATCGCCAATCCAACATTCATCCATCCAAGAGCCATTAATTCCAGTGTTCCACCTAAAATAATGCCGGTTTTTAAATCTCCAAGCACCAAGCCTACTAACGTGCAGGCAATGAGAGGACGATGGGATTGCCCTTCGTCCAACACGCTTGCGATGCCAGTTACTGCTGCAATGACTAATAATAAAATAATTTGTATGGAAGACATAAACTCATCTCCTTATTTGATTTTTGTTTCGTTTCTCAGTAGTTGAATAAAATTTTCACTAGAATCTGAAGGTAATTGGCGCAGCTCAAGCTTTACGCCTAGTTCCTGCAGTTTCTCAAAAGCATCGATATCTTTTTCGGTAACGCTTACAGATTTAGTGATTTGTTTTCGGTCATTAGCAAAACGCATGCCCCCTACGTTTACTGTCTCAATAGGTACGCCCGCTTGAACAAGAGCGACAATGTCTGCGGGGTTTTCAAACAGCAGCATGGCTGTTGTATCCTGATAACGAGGGCTGTGAAATGCTTTTGTCATTTTAGAAATCGAGACAGCGCTCGCTTTTACATTCGAAGGAGCCACAGAAAGAATAAGCGTTTTTCGCATTTCATCCGCTGCCACCTCATCTGAAACAATGATAATTCGATCTGCTGCATTTGTTTTGATCCATCTTGTTAATACCTGCCCGTGAATAAAGCGGTCATCAATTCTTGCTAAAACGATTTTCATAATAATCCATCCTCTCCGATTTGGTTCGCTTGCTGGATTTTCTCCAAATGTTCACTGCACACTTGAAAACTTTCTTCATTTACCTGCTTTAATCTTCCTAGCATCTCTTTTAATGTAACATGTTCCCTCATGGCTAACACTTCTAATAACATAGGCAAGTTAACTCCGGATACCATATCCGCTGTTTTATTTTTAAGGATATATGGAGTAGCCGCATTGTAGGGTGTACCTCCGAAAATATCGACTAGAAAAAGCACTTCATTTTCTAAGGGCATTTCCTCTAATGCCTGCTTATATTTTTCTTCAAGGGTTTGGATACCCTCTCCTTTTAGAAAAGGTACGGCTACTACGTGATTCTCTTCACCAAATATCATTTTGGAAGACCCCTCTAACGCTGGCGCGAAATCACCATGTCCACTAATAATGACTGAAATCATGTACACTTGCTCCTCTCTTTTACGTTCTACACTTATTTATTGCAAGTATCGTGCCAACAAAGAGTATTAAGCGCTTTCATTTATTTTTCAATACCTTTTTCTGTGTTGTTGATACAGGTTCCTTAAAATAAACAAACCTGTATCAAAACGTCATGCGTTTTAATACAGGTTTTTCTGTTATTTAAAAAATGGGATAAAAAAAGAAACTAGTGGCATATAAATCAAACTAGTTTCTCAAAATTATAATATGATTTTTACATTTCATCCGCAAAAATGGTGGCAATAAATAATTTTTCATCTCTTGTTAAGGTAAGTTTCAGCTTTTTTTCGACGGCTTGTAATGTTTTTTCCATTTTTTGATAAATGTTTTCTAACTCGTGAGTGATTTCTTCATCCTCGGGAAAAGTAAGAGGTTCATTTTTTATCATTCTTTCTAAAGCAAAGGCTGTATGCATCACAATTCGAATCATAACAGTGTTGCTTAATTCCATTTCTAACTCATCTTGTACATGACTTAACCACTCTAACAGAATTTCACTTATGAGGTACGGATTAATAAATAGAAGGTACTTTCGCAAGTTTTCTTCGCAAAGTTCACGCACCACAATATTCGCTTCGGTTTTCTCGTCATCATAGCTTATCGTTTCTTTTGTAATTGCCTGTTGAAGTATTCGCTCTCCCTGCCCTTCAATGAGAACTTCTAATGATACATGAGGCGCATCAATCCTTGGATTTTTAGTGCCTGCCGTTGCAACAATTTCATATTCTTTTTGAATTTCTCGAATGTTTGCTGCTAATTTAATAGAAGAAACGGTTAGAATTTTAATAGGTTCTTGAGATACTTTGCGTGAAATAATCGTTAAGATTTTTTCTAATTGTTTTGCTGTACCGCTTCCTGTTGTACAAATAGAAACAAGTGCTTTCTTTTTTCCAAACACGTGCTGCTGCTTATCTATAAATTCCATAAAGTCTTTTTGCACCGAATCAAATATGGCATATAAATTTAAATCTAAATAATTTACTTTTCTAACGGTGTCTAACACCATAGACGTCGTCACATTGCTGATGGTCTTAATTTTAGTCCCTGTTTTTTGTTCCAACTTGCTTTCTAACATGGCAAGCGAGCCCATGTCCACAAGCATTAATACGCCTTCTCCTTCATCTACTTTCTTAATTCCTTGGATTAACCTGTCTACAATTTCAACCGGAGATACCGTCAAAGGCACATCAATAGCTATAATAGGAGTGCTTCCTAAAAGCTCCGTAGCAACTTCAACCATAGAAGTTGCCGTGCTGTTTCCATGGGCAGCAACTACAATCCCTACTCGTTTATTTTCTTCTAACGTTCGAATTGATTGAATAACCATTGTGAGATAAATGACTTCTATTTCTGGCACGCTAATGTTAAACCACATTTCAATTCGATTTTTAAAAAGCAGTGCTACCGCATATTCTTTTGGATATGTTTCGCGAATTTCATCTATCTCCTTTGTATTTAATACGTCTACTTGTTTTTTTCGCTTTAAAAAGGATTCCATATGCATACTTAAAAAATGAATAAACCTGCGATCAAATTTACAGTTCAATTCTTTTTCAGCCAACTGTTTTAATTCTTTTGTAAGCTGCATCACATCGTCTTCTACGAATTTCATTAAATTAGAGCTCTGGCCATTTTTTTGATTAAAAAAGCTTCGAACATTCAAATGAATGTCGGTAAGAATATACTGATTGATATCTTCTTGAGATAAACCTTCTTTTGTTAAAACATCTACTTTTTCTTCTATTAACTGATATAAATTAAATGATACGTCTTCCTCCATTTTTATTTCTTGGCTCTCCATAGCCGGGGAGATAATCGTTTTAAGGTTTACATATTCAGAAATTTTTTTGCTGCGCTCCATATTTTTACTATTTGAAATCCAATCTCGTTTAATATCGTCAGGCAGATCTCGCACTGTAAGTTCCACCATATGTTTACTATCAAGGTTATTTAAAAATCCGTGTGCGCAAACGAGCTGCACATTCGACTTTAACTGCCCTACATTCCCGAATTTTTCAGTGTGGATTAAAGCATTTAATACATCAATGTGGACACTTAGCTTTTTATTAATTCGCTTAGCCTCTTGTTCTAAAAGAAACGTGGTGAGGCGAATTTTTTCTTTTAAAGACCTCTCTTCTAATGAGGGAATATGGATAGTCATCGGAATTCTTCTTAAGAAAGTTTGCAGTAAGGCTGAACCGGGATTTTCAGTTGTAGCACAAATAATTAATACCTTAGACGTTCGCTTATGATCTGTTTCCCCTAGGCGATTGTACGTACCTTGATCAATGAGGTAAAAAAGCATTTCTTGGCCTTCAGGAGGAAGCCGGTGTACTTCATCCATAAAGAGAATCCCTTCATTTGCTTGTTCTACTAAACCTACTTTACTTTCAGTTGCTCCGGTGAAACTCCCTTGCTTATGACCAAATAACTGAGAAAGAAGTAATTGAGGATTATGGTAATAATCAGCGCAGTTAAAGGTAATGAACGGAGCATCTGTTTTTAGCCTCTCTGAATATAAGGCAAATTGATAGATTCGTTTTGCAAAAAGAGATTTTCCCGATCCCGTGGGACCTAATAGCAGCATATGTAATCCATTAGGCGGGTAAAGAACAGCAGCTTTTGCTTGAGAAATCGATTTTTTCAAACTTCCGGTAGCTCCAATCATTAATTCAAAAGGATTAGCAGGAAGAGCTTCTTCTTTACCCCCATTAGATAGCTGCTCTAGTTTTTCTACTTCCATCTTATTCGTATCCCACTTGTGACGGCAAATGGTTTCAACAACCTCTAGCGGAACGTAGCGAACGGGGAACATTTTAATTTTGATTACTTTTTGCAGGCGGACAAGTTTGTTAAGTTCAAGGCTTACATTAGATCTCTCTAAATCTAACTGTTCAGCAATTTCAATCGCTGAGCTTCCTTGTTTATGTAAAAGTTCCACTTCTGTAAACTCTTGAAAATTACTCAACAGCTGATTGTATACCTTATCAATTCGTTTCATTAGAAGCACCTTCTTTATTTTCAGTTCACGATTGGAATTTTCTCTTTCAAAAAAATGATCATTCCCTACTACTACAAGCTATTTCATCTACAAGTACCCTCATGTGATACTAATCTATGAAAACGTTTCAAACCATTATATGTAAATATATTAAGTTAGTCAAACTTGCATGTCAACCGGTTTCATTCTTGAAGTTATAGTCTGTCTGAATGTTTCATTTTCTTTAAATAACTATTAATGTATATACTGCTTTTTTATTTTAATCAGCACTGCGTTTACAGCACATTTTTGATTAAATAATAAAACGAAAGAAAACAGCAGCAGTTACCGCCATCTTCTTTCGTTTTTAAAAATTATTTATCCGTACTTAATTGCCCTTGTGGTAAAATACTGTTTTTCACAACAGCTGTTTTTGATCCTTTAATATTTAACAAGAAGCTAGGAGCAAAAGTAGAATGTTCCTCTGAATAAAAGCCTCTGTTTGTCATGTAACTTGTGATTACGACATTGTCTCCTTTCACTTGTGGAACTGCAAAATGTGAATACGTAAACGTTTTGTCATTAGGATCGAGGTCCATATGTAAAACAAGTCCTGTATCATTTAGCGGCTTGTATTTTCCTGTCAGCGTATTTGATACGTACCCTAGCATATATACGTCATCTTGGCCGATACCATCAATCGTCATTTTAGATCCGCGAGAATCTGTGAATAAGTACCATTTCCCATCTTTTTTAAATACATTTGCGCGTTCAATTTCATCTGTCACCGTGTTTGAAGTAATCAGTGGATCCATTACTTTTTTCAAGGTATAATCGTTATTTAGTTCAACAATGCCTAATGCACCGTTTGCTAAAGAGGCTTTCTTTTTATTAGAGCTCTGAAGTAATTTCTCTTTTTCTGATTGGAAAAATGGATTATTTCCACCGTAGTAAGCTCGATTGTAAAGGGAATCTTCACCTTGATAACCATCTTCAGTTCCTGTGTTTGCTTCAAATACAAGGTATTTATGCCCTTTATCCTCTACATAGTGAGGATCTCTCAACGTATGATTATCTTCTGAACCATATGCGCCTTCGTCAATAAACTGCTGAATATTTTGATACTTTTTACCATCACCATCAAAAATGGATTTATGATCTTCAACACCATCAATTTTTAACGTATCTCCACTTGGCTGGGATACATTTACTTGAGCCGTTGTTATGGTTTGTTTTCCATAGTTTGTACCTGAAAAGTTAGTATAGAATAAGCGTATTTTTCCGTCTGATGTTAAAGTAGCAGATCCTGACCATTCTTGTGTTTGCTTTTTCAAATGAGGATCATTCGGTACAAATTTGTCACTGTCTTTGAACACTCTTCCTGCATTTTTCCAACTGTCAATCGAATCTTCACCGATTTTTTGATAAAACACATAAATAGATGTATCATCAGCATCTTTCGGATCGCCTGCTAGTGCAAATACAACTTGGTAACCATGATAGTTGGCTACTGTTCCGTCAGCATTTTGCAGAGGCCAGCTGTCCCATACGTCTAAATCAATTAAATTGCCCGATTTATCATACCCTTTTGCAGAGGCAATATTTTTGATTGTTGATTTATCAAAAGCTGGAACTTTAAACTGTTCGCTTTTTTGCTGCTGAGGAATTTTCAGCATGTTATCACGTGTAATATGGGAAACTCCATAATTATTGTTGGTATCTTTATGATTGCTTTCAGCAGCCCATGTTTGAGATCCAGCACCTATTAACAGAGCTGTAGCAAAAGATAAAGCTGTAGTTTGCTTTGCGATTTTCTTAATATTCATCTGTTTTTCTCCCTTTTGTATAATACCTTTTCTTGTGTCACTCACAAGCAATTCATTTTCTATGTATCGAGAAGTCATATCAATCTGGCGAAATAACAGAACCGGTTCCATTACCTTTCCAAGATTACTTGCATAATATTGAAAAGTCAAATAGGTAAAATGGAGTAATTATCTCATTTTTCTTCTCTTATATCTTTCATTTGGTTATAAAGTCTTAAACCTTCAACTTTTTAATTAAATGAGCAAATTCACCATCATATTTAACCTGCTATTTTTTATAAGCTCTTCTACAATTGTTAAAGTAAGCCATTTTCAAAAAAATATTGTTAATGTATTTTTTGTGAATTAGTGGAATAATTTATTATATAATAGTTCCTATTGGAAATAATGAGAGACAAAAGAATTAGATAATTGCTTTTCAATTTGATTCTTTTATCCTGTTAAATTTTATGTAGCTTTTCACGAGAAATCGCTATCATTTTAATGAATCAATAATACATTTTTCAGAAAATCAAAAAGAGCTCTTTATAAAGAGCTCTTTTTGATATCATTTGTGCTGTTTTTAAATAGCAGTTCTTATTTAAGAATCAAGTTCCGCAGTACGTTTGATAAGGCTGCTTAGACGGAGCAGACGGTGTACAATACTCTGGCTGACCCGGAGATTCATATGGGCTAGAAATCACTTCAAGAAGGGTTTCCATGACGCTGTAGTCTTTTTTTTGTGCTGCGTCTAACGCTTCTTCCACTCGGTGATTTCGAGGAATGACAGCCGGATTATTATTTTTCATAAGCTCTTGTGACTCCGCTTTAGATTGTTTTTGTCTACCTAATCTTTTCTGCCATAGCTCATGCCACTGTGCAAATTTTTTGCTTTCAAACAGATCACTGTTTTCTAACTTTTCAGCGGTTAATGCACGAAACGTATTTGTGTAGTCAGCTTTATAGGTTTTCATTATTGTAAGAAGGTCTTGAAATAATGCTTCATCTTCTTTTTCTTCGTTAAAAAGACCAAGTTTAGCCTGCATACCTGCCAGCCAGTTTTCCCGATAGAATTTTGGGAATTCCGTCACAGCGCTTTGCGCTATTTCAACTGCTTTTTCTATATCTTGATCCAATAGCGGTAATAAAGCCTCGGCAAATCTCGCAAGATTCCACCCTGTAATGCCTGGTTGATTTTGATAAGCGTAGCGCCCTTGTACATCAATTGAACTAAATACAGTTTCTGGATCATAGGTATCCATAAATGCACATGGCCCATAATCAATTGTTTCTCCACTAATTGTCATATTATCCGTATTCATGACGCCATGAATAAAACCAATAAGCTGCCATTTAGCAACTAGGGTAGCGTGACGCTTAATCACTTCTTGAAGCAATGATAAATATTTTTTTTCATTCTTTTCTATGTGGGGAAAGTGACGTTCTAATGCATAGTCAGCTAAAGCTTGAAGGTTTTCGACCGTTCCCCATTTTGCAGCGAACTGAAATGTGCCAAAACGAAGGTGACTGGAAGCTACACGCGTCAAAATCGCCCCCGGCAGTTCTTTTTCACGAACAATGGATTCACCTGTTGTTACGACTGCTAGGCTCCGAGTAGTCGGAATACCAAGAGCATGCATGGCTTCACTAATAATATACTCACGCAGCATAGGTCCTAGAGCTGCCCGGCCGTCTCCTCCGCGGGAATATGGTGTTCGGCCTGAGCCTTTAAGCTGAATGTCTACTTTCTCACCCGAAGGCGTAACTTGCTCCCCTATCAGCAAAGCCCGGCCGTCTCCTAGCATGTTAAAGTGGCCAAATTGATGCCCCCCATAAGCTTGTGCAAGCGGGAAAGCACCTTTTGGAAAACTGTTTCCAGCCAAAATACTAACTCCTTCTGGGCTTTGCAGCTGTTCTTTTTGTAACCCTAGAGATGCGGCTAAAGAGTCGTTAAATTTAACTATTTTAGGTGAACTCACTGGATTAGGATCAAGAGGGGTAAAAAAGATGTTTGGTAACTCCGCATAGCTATTACGTAAATTCCATCCTGTTTCTTTTTGATTAGTCATCGTATCTCCTTTTCTTTTTGTGTCTTAAAACATAATTCTTTCTTTACTGATTGTTGTTTTATAAGCGCAGTAGCCTTGCTCTATCCTGCTTTCTTCTGGGCATCTTAGAGCAGGACAGTTGCTGTTTCATTCATTATCTCTTTTACTATTATATCGTATTTGCCCGTACTTTTAATCTAAAGTGCCTTATCCATTTATATACCTCCACTTTGTTGACGAGCTATTAAATGCTCAAAAAAGGAAGAAGTATTAATATACTTCTTCCTCTGTATTTTACCCCCAAATATCTTTTAAATTCCAATACGTTAACTCTTTTACGATTACGTTTCCTCCTTCAGTAAATAACTCAATTCCAAGCCTGCTTTCTTTTGGATAAATACGGCTCGTCATGGTCGCTTGTCCTTCGTTTGCAAATACTTCAACGGAAGAACGGTCCACAAATATTCGTAAAGCTAGTGTCTCACCTGCTTGTAGCGCTACTTTCCTCACTCCATCTTCTTTTCCCGAGTGAGTACAGTCAAGCAATAACTTTTGCTCATTAAGGTTGTAACACATAAGCGTTTCTTCGTTGTTTATTCCACGAATTTTTATTCCTACCGATGAAGCTTGGCAGTCCGCTAAATCAAATACAACTTGTATCTCTAGCAAGTCTTCATTTACTTCTACTACATAGCTGTTAGAAAGAGCTTTATTGGTTAGCATATTATACTGAGTTTTCCGAAGTGATGTAAGCTCTTGGACGGGGTTCATTAACACTTTATCCTCTCTTAAAGTTAGTTCTCTCGGGAGCGTTAGCGCACCGCACCATCCATCCTCTTTCGTTGGCATATTAGCTTCCCACATGTCCATCCAGCCAATTGCAATTCGCCGTCCTTTATCATCTAAAAGTGTTTGAACAGCATAAAAATCGTGGCCGTAATCTAATTCAGTAAATGACCCATGATGAAATGTATTGGTTCCATAATTATATTCTCCAACTAAATATCCTGTTTGGAAAAGGTTGTGATAGGAATCACCTTTTGCTTCTATCCCTTGAGGAGAAATCATTAACACATGCTTTCCGTCTAACTCAAAGAAGTCTGGACACTCCCACATGTATCCTAGATCTCCATCGCTTTTAGCAAGAACACCAACATATTCCCATTTTTGTAAATTTGAAGACCGGTATAAGATAACACGGCCCTCTTGTTTCTTTGTTGAGTTTCCTAGAATCATATACCAGAAACCTTCGTGCTTCCATACTTTAGGATCTCTAAAATGATGAGAGCTATCTGCTGGCGGCTCAGCAATAACTGGGTTGGCCTCTGCTTTTTCAAAGGTAATGCCGTCTTTACTAACAGCTATATTTTGGTTTTGAAAAAAAGTATCCAGCTCTTTGTCTATATAATTATGTCCTGTATAAATTAACGTAAGCTCTCCTTCGTTATCCACGGCACTTCCAGAAAAACATCCATCTTTATCAAATGAATCTCCAGGAGCTAAAGCAATCGGCAAGTGCTGCCAATGAACAAGATCTTTGCTTTTGACATGTCCCCAATGCATTGGCCCCCAATTTTCGTCATAAGGATGATGTTGATAAAAAACATGATATTCTCCTTTATACTGAACCAACCCATTCGGATCATTAATCCAGTTCGCTGGCGCCATAATATGATACCCTAACCGATATTGATGATTTACCTTTTTCTCTGCTTCATTTAATGAATTTTGAGCTTGCTCGATTTTATTTATCGTTAACATCATCATATCCCCCTATATAATCTGCGTGTTTTCTTGTACATCTTTTCTTATAAATCTATGTTTTTTAGAGTTTAGTAGTGTAAACATGGAAATAACGTTAAATACCAAAACCATGCCTCCCATAATTAAATAGGTACGGGAAAAACCTACGCTATCATATAATCCTCCCGCTATGGGTGAAAGGACTGAAGCACCTATTTGTGAAGCGAATTGGAATCCAACCAAATAAAGGATAGAAGATAGGCGCGTGTCAAAGTTAGCTGCCAAATATTTAAAGATGGCAATGAGCATAATAGGAAGTTCTAATGCATGAATAAGCTTCATTGAAGATATTCCGATTGGACCAACAACAAGTCCTGACCCAATAATACGAAATCCCATTAGAAATCCTGCTAAAATCAAACTATTTTTTGCACCGATCTTATTTACAATAAACGGTGCTGCGAACATCATTCCAGCTTCTAAAAATACTTGAAACGAATTTAAGTAGCCAAATACTTGGTTACCTATCGATTCAGTAGGAAACAAAGATGCATAATAGATAGGAAATTGCTGATCGTATACCCCATATACGCATGTAACACCAACAACATAAATCATAAAAAACCAAAATTCCTTCAATAAAAATAAACTACCTACATCTCTTAGCGTGACGGATTCAGCTTTTTCCATTTCATAACTGCTCATTTCTACTTTTACAGAAAAAATAATAGCCACTAGGATAACCGCTGAAACAGATGCCACCCAAAAATTAATGTGAGGATTAATATTAAATAATTGTCCTGCAAAAAACGTAGCTGCAGCCCAGCCTAATGACCCCCACATTCTAGATTTTCCGTACTCAAATTTATATTTCCGGCTGACTTTCTCTATGTATGTTTCAATCGCTCCGATGCCCGCCAAAAACGCTACTCCTAAATATAAGCCTCCAATAATAGCCCCTATCAACACATTGTATTGAAGCAAAGGTCCATAAACAAAAATATAAAATGGTCCTACAAACACTAAAAGACAGCTAATAAAAAATAAAACGTGTTTCTTTAAACCTATCCTGTCAGATATATATCCGTACAAAGGCTGCATACACAAAGCAAAGATAGCGTTCACAGAAAAGATTAAGCCTGTTGCTGATCCGTTCAACTTAATCTCTTGCCCTAACCAGATAGAAAATAAAGAGTAGCTGGACGACCACGTAAAAAAGAAGAAGAAAAAATATGCACTCAGCTTCCAATATAAACTTTTTGAACTTTTCATTTTAGTTACCCCTTTAGCTTAAGATATAAAATCTTTTATCTAACAAAATGAAAGCACTTTCAATTTGATTTTATGTCAACCGGTTTCATATGTCAACCGGTTTCACATTTTATATTTTAAAAAAAGATTGTATTAGGTGTAAAAGTGGGCTTTGTGGTATGTTTAAATTGTTTAATAAACCGTTTACAATCTTTACATAGATTTTTATTGGTCAAAAGAAAACGTAACGACTGAAAGCTATTTGCTTAATTGCAATTTATTTTAAGGCTTTTACATGTCTGATATATACTATAAAAGCAATGTTTTGGAGAAATTAGGAGGAAATTAGATGAAAGCCAAGATTAGTGATGTAGCAAAAATTGCAGGTGTTTCACCGACTACCGTTTCTCGTGTATTAAATAACCGTGGTTACATAAGCAAAGAAACGCGAGAAAATGTTTATAAAGCAATGAAAGAAATTAATTATTTCCCAAATGATATTGCACGTTCATTATTTAATAAACGAACAAATTTAATCGGTATGATTGTCCCGCAAACGAGCAACCCTTTTTTCGGAGAGTTAGCCTTTCACATTGAAAGTATATGTGCTTCTCTTAACTACAAAGTACTTCTTTGCAACAGTCTTAATCGAATTGATAAAGAAAAAAAATATGTAGAGATGCTCATCAGAAATCAGGTAGATGGTGTGATTGCCGTTACTTATAATAGAGGTATTTTTGACTCAGAAAGTCAAAGTCTCCCTGTAGTTGCAGTGGATCATTATTTATCAACAGATATTCCTACCGTATCTTCTGATAACTATTCTGGAGGAAAACAAGCCACGGAATTGCTCATTTCAAAAGATTGTAAGCATATTATTCATATTAATGGCCCCCTTAAACTCGAAACTCCAGCTAACTTAAGAAGGAAAGCTTATGAAAACGTGATGAAAAAGTACGGAAAACAGCCTATCACGTATGAAATTTCAAATACCTTCGACCGCAACATCCAGAGAGAAACTATTTCTAAGGTTTTTGAAGAAAATCCGGAAGTAGATGGTATTTTTGCAAGTGATGACTTACTTGCAGCTTTAGTAGTTGCAGAAGCACAAAAAAGAGGAAAAAACATCCCAAGAGATTTAAAAATTGTGGGCTATGACGGAACGGAGGCCAGTCAGACTTTGTTACCTGGTCTAACTACAGTTCAACAGCCCATTGAATCGATTGCTCAAACAGCCATTGATATTTTACTAAAAGAAATTGAAGGAGAATTCAGCAATATACCTCGTGAAATCTGCCTTCCCGTTAAGCTTCTAGAAGGACAAACAACGTAAAAATACGTTTTTTATAAAATAAATATCAGTTTATTGCATATTCTTCTTCCTTTATTCACACCTTAACGTTACAGAAAGGAGTTGAATACAATGGCAAACAACAAAAGCAGCAATAATAATGAATTATTAGTATACGGGGCTGAACAAGCAATCGATCAAATGAAATATGAAATCGCTAGCGAGTTCGGAGTAAATTTAGGAGCTGACACTACTGCACGTGCAAACGGATCAGTAGGCGGCGAAATCACAAAACGTCTTGTACAATTAGCTGAGCAACAACTTGGCGGCGGACGTTTCTAAGACAATTTCATACACACCATGACTTAAGGAAGAATGGATATCCATTCTTCCTTTTCATATATTTACTTTCCATTTTTATATAAAAATTATTATTCTTCCTCCTCTTTACTGACTGATTTTGTTTTTTCTTTCTTTAGTACAGCGCTGATTCCTAAACAACAGACGGCTGCTATCCATCCGGAGATGAGAAAATAAACGGAAGTATTTGCAAAGAGTGTGCCTATTAAAATAAACAGACCTCCGAGAATAATAAAAAGGACGTGGCCTTCACCATTTTTTTTCACCTTCATCACCTCTCCCCTACGTATACAAACTACTGTTCAGATACAAAAGAAACTTCTTGATAAACAAGAAGTTTTCTTACGTCCGTTTCTTTTTCAATAAAAAATAAAGGTGTTTTCTTTTTATTTATTCAACAAAACCACTCAATATTCTTCTCAATTACATGCTATTCAATAATTTCTCCTGTTTTATACTCTTTCATAAATACATCAATAACATCTCCTGCTTCCTCGTTCTCCTCCTGCATTTGAACGAGTATTTCGTTTTGTGCATTTACCGAAAGAATTCTGACATCCGACATTCGGTTTATATCCAGCTGCAGTTCCAAATCCTTGGCAACTTCATCAGCTTTTAGTGAATCTTTGATAATATATCTGTGGCTTCTCATAACATTCGCTCCTTTACGTTATATGAACGAATATAGTTTATCCAAACTATCAGCGTACAATGACATTTTTCTTGTATCTTTCATTTAAACAAAACAAAAAAACGGCTTTTCTCAGCCGTTTTTTTGTTTTGCCTTTCACTTATGAAAAAGCATATTTATTTCTTTATTTGACCGTTCTCTGTATCAGGTATCATACGCTTATTTATTCCGAATGCGTAAAAACTAATGACAACAAGAGCGAGGAAAATAACTCCTACAATAAGTGAAATACGCGTTTCATCATTAAACCACATGCCTACAAGCACCATTAGTAGAAAGGCAATAGTTACATAATTCGTTACAGGTGCAAAAGGCATTTTGAAAGGATGACTATCCATTTCAGCACCTTTAGCTTTACGGAAACGAATTTGGCTGATAAGAATGATGAACCAAGGAATCATTCCCGGAAGCACGCTCGCACTGTATACATAAACAAATACATTCGGTGGAGCGATGTAGTTTAAAACAACACCAATTACCAATCCAATCATAACAGCGAGTGTGCTATAAATTGGAACGCCGTTACGAGAAATTTTTGTGAAGAATTTAGGTGCTTGACCGTTTACGCCAAGCGTATAAAGCATGCGTCCTGCACTAAAAATTCCACTGTTACAGCCTGACATAGCTGCTGTAATAACAACAAAGTTAATGATACCTGCAGCTGCCGTAACACCAACTTTAGCAAATGTAGATACAAATGGACTCCCTAAAGAATCTAATTCATTCCACGGATATACCGTCACGATAACGAAAATAGCTCCAATATAAAAAATTAAAATGCGCCAGATGATGCTTTGAATTGCGTTTCTTAACGTTTTTTTAGGGTCCTTTGCTTCACCAGCTGTAATACCAATTAGCTCGACTCCTTGATAAGCTGCAACAACAAGAGATAGTGCAAAGAAAAAACCTGACCATCCGCCTGCAAAGAAGCCGCCGTGTGCCCAAAGGTTTGATAATCCAATAGCGTCTCCGCCGTTTCCAAATCCGAAGAAAATCAACCCGAGCCCTGCAATAATCATCAAAATAATCGTTACAATCTTAATCATCGCAAACCAAAATTCAAACTCTCCAAATGATTTCACTGAAACTAAGTTGGCTGTGCCTAAAATCAACATGGCAATAATACCTGGTACCCAAGCAGGTAGATGTGGGAACCAGTAATGCATATATGCTCCTACCGCTATAATTTCAGACATCCCTACGATTACAAATTGAAACCAGTTGCTCCACGCAGCCATATAACCTGCTAATGGATGAATATATTTGTGGCCAAATGTAGCGAATGAACCTGTGCTTGGTTCCATGTACAGCATTTCGCCCATGGCACGCATAATAAAGAAAATAAACATTCCGCAGATTGCGTAAGCAAGCAATACCGATGGACCTGTCCATTGGATGGTGCTTGCTGATCCCATAAATAATCCAACGCCAATTGTTCCGCCTAGCGCGATCATTTGAATGTGACGGGATTCTAAGCCTCTTTTTAGCTGTTTGTCTGCCATTCCATTTCCTCCTCCTAAACTTGTTATAGCTCTGTTAGGAAAGATACTTTTTGTGTCTGATGGAACAGCTATCGTTTTTAAAACCTTCCATTTTTATCTAGTACCTTTACAACTAAACTATTTTTTCTATTTTTAGCTATTCGACTGTATAATTACTTATTTTATAATAATAAATTTCCCTCAGAAATACAATTGTTTTTTTCAGAAAAACACTTAACAAAACCTTTTACCTTTATTAAATCAATCATCTTAGTGAAATATTTTTTTATTTCAGTATAATTTAAATTTTATGAATATTTAAAATAAATATAGGCTCAGGGTGCTAGAACACTCTATTTTTTAAGGCGAACGAAATGAAACCACTACTTAATCGAAAAAAATCCTTTCTTCTCCTTTTACGTTTCTTCTTTCTCTTCTTAGGGAAAGTATCCATAGAAAATAGAGATGAGGAGGGATTTTTCATGTGGCAAGCTGCGATGTGGGGCGGAATTTCAGGATCAGCTGTCCTTCTTGGTGCTTTGGCAGCAGTTTTTTTGCCTATCGGCAAAAAGATAATTGGTTATATTATGGCTTTTGGGACAGGTGTATTAATCGGAGCATCTACCTATGAGCTGCTTGGAGACTCGGTTCATAACGGCGGGTTAAAAGCTACTTCTCTTGGTTTTCTTGCCGGGGCTGTCGTTTTTACTTTTTTAGACTATCTAATTTCACGTCAAGGAGCGAATAAAAGAAAGCGGTCTACCAAACAAATGGCTGCGAGTAGTTCTGGAATTGCTATATTTATAGGAACCGTAATGGATGCAATCCCAGAGTCCATTATGATTGGGGCTAGCTTAATTGAAAATGCAACCGTTAGCTGGCTTCTTGTTATCGCTATTTTTATAAGTAATATTCCTGAAGGACTGTCCAGTACGACCGGTCTAGTGAAAAGCGGATTCTCTAAAAAGAAAATTTTTTTACTATGGGCAGCTGTTTTGTTCATTTCAGCTTTTAGTTCATGGACAGGATTTGTTTTTTTAGACCATGCATCTGAGACACTTATGGCTGCTATTGCTGCTTTTGCCGGCGGTGGTATTATTGCTATGGTAGGTTCTACAATGATGCCAGAGGCCTATGAAGAGGGAGGGTCTATTACAGGATTGATTGCTGCACTTGGATTACTTGCTTCACTCATACTGGATCATTTTTCTTAATCGTCTTCATACTACTTCTATCGTTTCCAAGTAGAAAACAGACAGCCTTCTACTTGGAGACATTTATCCTCATCACATTATTATGAATGTGTCTTATTTAATAAGTAAAGTCGTAGTTTTCTTTTATTTCCTGAGTAAAAGTTTTCCAATCCGTAGCTTCAAATTCTGCATTGCGTGCTTTTAACTCTTTTTCCATTCCTTGAATCTCTTGAACAGCTTCTATAGTTCTTTCACTTCCTGGCCCTACTCTCCAAATTAATTCTTTGTATTCTTGTATTTTCCGTCGCAGCGAAGCGGTATCCATTTCTACATATTTTGACATGTTTCTAAGCTCCTTTTTCTTATTTCTCTTAACCATATCATATTTCATATAAAATTTTTTAAGATTAATTTCAACTTAATAAATACTGCTATACAGGGCTTCGTGGTCTGATAATTTTGAGAAAAATCTAATTTTTAGAAAAAATATAAAATAACCAGTTTAATCCTTTTTTGACCGGGAAGACAGACTATGAATTCAAATTTATTAGGAGGGATGCAAGATGGCAACTAATAAAAAGAATGAAAAAATGAGTCGTGAAGAAGCAGGAAGAAAAGGTGGAAAAGCTACTTCCAAAAATCATGACAAAGAGTTTTACCAAGAAATTGGTGAAAAAGGCGGAGAAGCTACTTCCAAAAATCAAGGTAAAGAATTTTACGAGGAAATTGGAAAAAAAGGCGGCAGATCCAGCAGCCAGCGTAATAATTAACTAGTATTTGAAGTAATAAACAACTCGAAGAAGAAAAGTTCCTTATAGTACAAGTCACAGGAACTTTTTTTCTTCTAACTAATCTTCTCCATCTCTTTATGGTAATGGGCTAACGATTGATCTTTTATGAATGAGAATAGTTCTGAATTAATAAAAGGAATCAATTTCTCTCCTATCTCCCAAGCATTACATTCAATTCGATACAAAAGACCTATATCGTCTGTTTGATCAAACTTTGCACTCAAAGATAAAAGGTCTTCATCTAGCGCATGACCTAATTCGTGAGCTAAAATAATCCATTGATAAGATTCTAAACACTCATTTGAACCAAATAAGTGCTGACACTGTATGTTAATATCTTCTTCATATAAAAAAATAGAATGTGTGCTAGGAACGTACTTTCCGCCTACACACCGCGTTCCAGGAAACTCATCTTCAATAACTAGCTTTATTGTTGGATCTACTCCATGAACAAAATCATGTAAATTCATAAAATCCCCCACTTCTTTTCTCAAAAAATACATGTACAGGTTTACCATTATACATACGTTTATCTAAAATACCGTATGTATGTTTTTTTTTCAATATGTATAAGGCTATACATACAAAAAAGCAAGCATAGCTGCTTGCTTTTTTGTATTAAAGCGGTGCTTCAACTTTTATATTGCCCGCTTATCCTTACAGTTTTATATGTAGAATTTTATTAACGATATCGACTCGAATATTCGAGAATGCTGCGCAGCATTTGACGTGTACTCTGTGATTGATTTGTGCGTTCTTTATATTCAAGAGGACGACTAGGCGTTGACTTATTTTCTTCTTTATATTGAGAACTTTTGTTTTCTGACACGTTTTTTCACTTCCCTATCTCTATTTTATCAAGAGCAGCTCAAAGCTGCTCTTTTGGTTGTCATTCTTTTATTTGTTATGACGGCTTACTTTTGCTTTTTGAAGCTCATCTGTATGAATATCGTTTGATAAAATACTTTTATTCACATTATCGACAGCAGCTGCACTGCTGCTGACTCCTTGGTTTTTGCTTTTATTTTGTTTACTCATTCCATCCACCTCCATGTGTAACGTCTATATTTTATGGAGTTATAAAAAGAAAATAAGAGGTAGTATTAGGAAAATGACCTTCTTTTCTTTTTGCTTGTATCCTCATATTAAATAAAAATAAAATCTCCATATTTAACAGAATGCACCAGAAATAAATGTTCATACTAAGAGTAGAAATTCTGCATATTCATTTTGAAAATATAGGAGGAAATAAGTGTGAGTACAAATAGAAACACACTATCCATTTTTGCTTTAGGTGGCATTAATGAAATAGGAAAAAATATGTATGCCGTTCAATATGATGATGACATCATTGTAATTGACTGCGGCTCTAAATTCCCTGACGAAAGTTTATTAGGAATTGATTTGATTATACCTGATATTACATACCTGCAAGAGAATCGAGAAAAAGTTCGAGCACTGGTTGTTACGCATGGTCATGAAGATCATATTGGAGGTATTCCTTATCTTTTAAAACAGTTGAACCTTCCCATTTATGCAACAAGCCTTACCCTTGGATTAATTGACATTAAACTCCAGGAACATCAATTATCTGCAGAGACGGAGCTTATTGAAATCAACGAAGAGTCAGAAATTACATTAGGCAATATTCCACTTTCTTTTTTTAAAACGAATCACAGCATTCCAGATTGTCTTGGCATTGTCTTTCATACGCCTGAAGGAGCTGTTGTGCATACCGGGGATTTTAAGTTTGATTTAACTCCTGTTAACGACCAATATCCAGATCTTCATAAAATGGCGAAAATCGGCAGTGAAGGTGTACTGGCTTTAATATCCGAAAGTACAAATGCTGAACGCCCTGGATTTACGCCTTCAGAAAAGTTAGTTGGCAGACATGTAGAAGAAGCTTTTCGTAAAGCAAAGAGAAAAGTGATTATTTCTACTTTCGCCTCGAATGTTAACCGCGTACAGCAAATTGTAGATGCAGCGATTAAAACGAACAGAAAACTTGCGCTGCTAGGAAGAAGCATGGTTAACGTTGTATCAGTTGCGTTAGAGAAAGGGTATTTAACCATTCCTGAAGGGATGCTAATTGAACCTTATGAAGTACATTCACTTGCACCTGAACAAGTCGCTATTCTCTGCACTGGAAGCCAAGGCGAGCCGATGGCCGCTCTATCTAGATTAGCCAGCGGAAATCACCGACAAGTAGAGATTCTTCCTGAAGACACGGTCATTTTATCAGCAGGGCCTATTCCTGGCAATGAACGTAATATCTCTCGTATTGTCGACAGCCTTTTCACACTCGGGGCTCATGTGATTTACGGTTCAGGAAGCGCAACAGGTATGCACGTATCAGGACATGGCTATCAAGAAGAGCTAAAATTAATGGCTACATTGATGAAGCCAAAGTATTTTATCCCCATTCACGGTGAGTTTCGAATGCTCCATCACCACAGCTTATTAGCAGAATCCGTCGGGGTGGAAAAAGAGAACATTTTTATTATAAATAACGGTGATATTGTTGATATCAAGGGCGGAGCAGCTGTTCAAACAAGAAAAATCCCTGCAGGTAATGTATATGTAGATGGGTTTGGCATTGGAGATGTCGGCAACGCGATTTTACGTGACCGCAAACAGCTTTCAGAAGATGGTATGCTGGTTATTGTTATTACTCTGAATAAAGCGGAAGGGAAAATTGTGTCTGGCCCAGATACCATTTCACGAGGCTTTGTTTATACCAGAGATTCAGAGCAGTTATTAAAAGATGTTAACCGACAAGTGACTAAAATTGTAAATCAATTACAAAAAGCTCATGTTCACCAATGGAGCATTATGAAAAAAGAAATCAAGACAACGCTTGGCCAATTTTTATATAACCAAACCAAAAGAAGACCTATGATCCTTCCTGTCATTATTGAAGTTTGATTACTCCACTAAAAAACTGCCTTAGTCCCCACTAAGGCAGTTTTACTTTATAAATCCGAAGCTTAACCCAAAGTTAGAAGTTGCCCTTTATAGTTTATGAATAGGCACTCCCTTTATATGTATGGTTAAAAGTGTTAGGTGTATTTCTTCTTTTTTATCCCATTCTATAAGAGAGATATTTCACCGTAAATATCTTGTGAAAGTATCCTATCCTTGAGGTGATTATGATGAATGATAAAAATCAAGTAGATCAGCATTCAGAACTATTCCGCCACAACTGGACGAGACCGAAGCGTTCAAAGTCCCAAGTAAATGGACATACAGAGATGTCTCAAACGAACATCATCTTGCGAAGTAATGCAAAAGCTCATCGTTGGTAAGGATGATACACTTCAACAAAAAAAGACGCGAACGCGTCTTTTTTTGTTATTGGCCGTCTGCTCCGCTTTGAGTTATCTTGCGAATATGACCATCTTCATAATTATTTTCTCGTAGCGCTTTTGCTTTGTCATCTACTACTTGTTTTTGATCTACTTGTGAAGAAGGAGTCTGCTTGTTTTTTGGCATAATCATAACCACCTTTTATTTTTGTAATTGTACAACGTGCATAGTGTCCCTCATAAAGATTAAATATATGTTAGCTAGCGGCTTCTTCTTCTTTCCACTTATGGCGCAGTTTTAAAATAACAAGGCTTATAACAATTAGAAAGCCTAAGCTTGCAAAGAAACCTGGCCTGCTTGCAGATTCTAACAGCGTACCGCTTACTGCTAGCAGGATTAATAAGAGGCCAACAGCTTGTTTTACTTTATCCCAAACGGTTTGTTTGATTAAGCGATGAAAAGAAATTAAAATAAAGAACCAGTTATAAATCAGCATCAGTCCCGCTGCTGTTGTAATGTACTCATAAATTTTCCCAGGCAATAGCAAGGAAAGAACAATAGAAACAACTAATCCTGCTGTTGTTAAAAGTAAAGCCGGTAAAGGAAACTGCAGCTTTTTCTTTTTTTGTTTTGAAAACAATGCCGGGGCATCTCCATCTTCTGAAAGAGTGACAATCATTGTCGTTACAGAAAAAAAAGACGCTGACATCGTTGAGAAACCAGCAACAATCATTGCTCCATTAAAAACATGAGGGAAAAATGGAAGATGATATGTTTCTAAAGCCGTTATAAATGGACTTTGATTTCCATGACTTCGATGCCGCCGAAAGCATAAAAGGCATAAAGCAAAGCGCCCCATAAACCTAAAAAGCCGTGGGGAAATACTTCACTTATCGTTCGTGGCACTCCTTGTTTGGCACCTTGGTCAAGAAATCCAAATAAAGCGAGACTAGCTAATACAATAAACATTAAAATGGCAGCCACTTTTGTGACAGCAAATACATTTTCCATTCGTTCAAAGCCTTTTGTTCCGATTAATACAACAGCAATGCCTAAAACAGCATAAATAGAGGCAAAGACCCACAGTGGAATACCGTCAAACCAAAAACGTGTAAAAAGAGATAAAGCAGTGAGCTGACTCCCCATGATCAGCATCTCTGAACTCCAGTACACCCATCCGCTGCTAAATCCTGCCCATCTTCCATAAGCCTTTTTAGCATAGGAGCGAAACGAACCTTTTTGAGGATCTTGAGCACTCATTTTAGCAAGAGCATCAAATACAACAAATGTACATACTGCTGCTAGTAAAAAAGCAATTAATACAGAGGGACCCGTGGCTTTTATTGCAATACTTGATCCTAAAAAATAGCCTGTACCGATGATGCACCCTACTCCGATTAAAGACAGCTGCCACCATTTTAATTTCCCTTCAACCTGACTTCCGCAGCCTATTTTCTTTTTCATACTATCACTCCTTACGCCTCGATGTAGTGTGTGATAGTTTGAAAAAATTATGCGCAAAAAGAGGCAGCTTTCTACTATTTTTCAACAGATAGAAAACTCTTTAAATTCAGTTCTGCTTTTTCCCCTCTTAAATAATCAATTGCTGTACAGCCTGCCAGCCGAAATATATACCAAATCCTATTAGAGAAAGGCCGGATATAACAGAAACTGCAGTCAAAAATGTCGCTGCTAAGTACCTTCGAAAAGTGCTTGCTAATGCTGCCATCGCAATATCCCAGCATAAAATCCCTGTAAAAATAGCACAGCTGTATAAAATGAGCTGTTCTGTTTCGTATGTATTAGCTGTTTTGGCTAAAACAGAGCCATAAATACCAAGCCAAAAAAGAATAGTAAGCGGGTTTGTTAATGAAATTAAAAAACCTGAAAAAAAACACTTTACTACAGAATCTCCTTTTGCGTTCCGATGCTGTGTAATTTTCCCTGCGCTCATTAACCCTTCAATACCGGTATAAATTAATACGAAGCATCCAAACGAAAAAAGAAACGTTTTCATAAAATCGCTGCTTAAAAAATGAACGGATCCAAAATACACTACAAGCATATAAAGAGCGTCAACCGAGGTTGCTCCTATCCCTAAGAACCAAGCATGTAAAAAACCATTTTTGATTCCTTTATCAAGCTGCGCTGCATTTATTGGACCAATTGGTGCCGCCAACGAGAGTCCTAATAATACATAGCTAAAGAAAGCTCCCACATACATCCCTTCTTCCATTACTTTTGAGATTTTATAAATTGAACTATGATAAATGTATGCAGCCTGCTTAGCTTGTACTACGTAATTTTTATTTTATTTCTAAATCATTTGTATAGCTGCGAAAAACCAGCGCATGTTAACTGTAAATACTATACAGAAGGATGAGAGGCATGAATTCATACACTCATATTAAAGAAGCATTACAATTAGCTGAACAGGCTGTTTATCAAGGGCAGATGAATTTGAATGGAGCTAATTTTCAAAATGCTCAAATGCATTTGACTATCGTTCAGCAGCAAATTAACGAACAAAAAAAACAGGCGTCTAGTGATAAAGAATTAAAACGAATGGAAGAACACCTAAGACATTTACGCGAAGCGCAGCAGGCTATTCAGCAAAATTTTTAATAAAGGAAGTTATAACTTTTTTTACTTTTATACGAAAAACTAAAAAAGCTCTACGAACTCACTGAGTTCGTAGAGCTTTTGATCTTCACCTGCAGCTTTTAAGAGCTGCGTAAAGAGTAATATTTTTTCTTTAGCCTTATACATACTTGCCGTAATCAGGACGAGCAATTTCATCGAAATTCTTCGTAAGCTTCAATAAATTAGTTGAAAGCCATTCTCCGGAAACTGGTTTTCCATGTCCGGTCACCGCCACAGACGGATGCAGTGACTGAAGCACTTCAACTGATCTTTTGGCAGATGCCCAGTCCGTAGTTAAATAACGAGGAGGACCGCTAATTTCCAATTCTTGCTCTAGTACATCCAGTAAATATTCTTGCTTAGTGGTAACAAAAGCATCTCCTGCGATAAGCGCCAGATCCTGCTTTCTAAAAAGAGAAATATGTCCTGGAGAATGACCAGGGGTGTGAATCCATTCCCATTCCGGCATATGAGGTACAGAGCCGTCGGCTGGTAAAGCTTGCACGTGAGAGCCTAAATCAATGGCTTCCGTTGGAAATAACGGAGAAAGCTTTGCCACGAGCCCGCCTTCCACTGTGCCATCTGGTGTAGGATAATTTTTTTTACCCGTCACATATGGAAGTTCAAGTGGATGTACATATACCGGTATGTTCCACTTCTCCACTAGTTCAATAATAGATCCAATATGATCAAAATGTGCATGTGTAAGAATAATTGCTTTTGGTTTTTTTTCTTTTCCAAACCTTTCTTCTGCCTCTTTGATAATCATAGAAGCCGAATTAGGCATTCCCGCATCCACAAGTACAAAACTATTTTCTTTGTCTGGATTTCCTATAAAACATACGTTAACAATCTGTGTAGTGTAGCTGTAGATATCCGGTGCCACTTCGACTCCTTTTCCACTGGCTATAGAGCTCATGGGAATGAAACTTTCCGTTGATGAACTTCCGTGCATCTCTCTATTCAATTTATAATTCCCTCCTTTAACGTGTCACTTCATATATGTGATACACGTTTATGCTATCCACCTTTGCTTTGGTTATTCTTTTTTTAACTGGCTCTCTTTTATGTATCCATAAAAAAAGAAAGGAGAAAAACTCCTTTCTTTTTTTACATCAATTATACTTTTGCCGGAACTTTAACGCCCATGATCGCTTTTGGCTCTAGATATTCTTCAATACCAAATGCTCCCCACTCGCGTCCAATACCAGATTGCTTAAATCCACCGAATGGTGCAGCTCTGTCTTGCTCGGCATCGTTGACGATGATTTGACCAGCTCTAATATTTTTAGCAACATAGTCAAGTGTTTCTTGATCTTTTCCGACCGCATAGCCTGCAAGTCCATAAATTGTATCATTTGCGATTTCAAGAGCTTGCTCTAGATCATCATACGTAATAATAGTTGTTACAGGTCCAAAGATTTCTTCTTGTGCAATAACCATATCATTTGAAACGTCAGTAAAGACTGTCGGTTTAACAAAGTATCCTGTCTCTAAGCCGTCTGGTTTGCCCGTTCCGCCAGTAAGAAGTGTTGCACCTTCGTCCATTCCTTTTTTAATATAATCCTGTACGCGATCCCACTGTTTTTCCGCTACGAGCGGTCCAGTTACGTTGTCTTTATTTAATGGATCACCAACTGGGAATGATGGGAGAACCTTCTTCACTGCTTCTTCAAATTTTTCTTTCATAGAGGCAGGAATGATAATGCGCGTTGCTGCCGTACATACTTGCCCCGTATTCATTGCAATGTGTGAAACTGCTATTTTAGCCGCTTCTTCTACATCCGCATCCTCTAATACAACTAGCGGTGATTTTCCGCCTAGTTCAAGCGCAACTTTTTTGATTGTTTTAGCCGCGTTTTGCATAATTTTCTCGCCTACAGCACCTGATCCTGTAAATGATACAAAATCAATGTCGGGGTGAGAACTAATACCGTCACCGATTGTGCTTCCCGTTCCGTTCACAAGGTTGAAAGCACCTTTTGGTACACCAGCTTCATCAATGATCTCTGCTAATATCATCGCTGCATACGGTGTAAGTTCTGATGGTTTTAATACCATTGGACTTCCTGCTGCAATAGCTCCTGCAATTTTAGTAGAAGTCTGATTTGTTGGGAAGTTCCATGGTGTAATAAGTCCGCTTACTCCAATAGACTCCTTCACGACCTTGTAGCTTCCATGATCTTTTTCAAATGTGTAATCTTCAAGTGCATTAGCTGCTTCTTTAAAGTGGCTAAGTCCCATTTCATAGTGAACTTCTTCTGAAATCTTTAAAGGAGCGCCAAGCTCTTCAGTCATAACTTCAATAAGCTCCTGTTTACGCTTTTCATATCCTTTTGCAATATTGCGAAGCATTTTAATTCGCTCTTCTTTTGTTGTTCTTGAAAATGTGGGAAGAGCTGCTTTAGCTGCTGCCACGGCTTTATCTAGATCTTCTTTTGTACCTAAGCTAATTTTACCAATTGATTTTTCAGTAGCAGGATTGATCACATCTGACGTTTCGTTTCCTGTTGATTCAATCCATTCTCCGTTAATAAAGTGTTTTAAATTTGTACGCATTGATTTGATCTCTCCTTTTAGTTTGTTAATTGTTGAACTATATCATCTAATTTTTATCTACCCGCCTGTCTGCTTCTCAAACACCGCTTCTATTATTTGTTGTTTCTTTCACTGTCTTCCCCCTTTTCGAATCCGCTTTTCGCAGCTGAAATTATTTTTCCTCTGCAGCTTTTTAGTTCTTTATAACAAACAAAGATTGAGTTATAACGAAATCAATTCCATCTATAGATGAACAGGTGGGATAAAGGAGCTAGTATGGATTATTTGTTATACCGCTGTTGATTTCCGTGCAAGCCTTCCCTTTCCGCGGGCGATCGATAAGTCTCCTCATCGCGTAGGTTTCAGCGTGGTCTCACTAAATGAAACCTACGTTTACCATAACCACAAAAAATCCGAACGAGTTTGATTCTCCATCAAGAATCTCGGTTCCTCATTCGGATCTTCTTTCCACTAAAACACTTTTGGTCCAGCCACTTTTTGTATTAACGTACTTCTTGTAAACGATGTACCGCTCTGCTTTCAATTAACGGTTCTGTTTGCTGTCTGTATTGTTGATAGTGAGGTGTTTCAATGTGAGCTTTAACATCTTCTTTGCTTTTCCATTTCTCATAAAAAACAAATGTGCCTTCTTTGTCTGTATCCTGGTGGAGAGTATATTGAATACAGCCTTTTTCTTCTCTTGATGGTTCAATAACTTTTACTAACTCTGATCGAAGCTCTTCTTCTTTTCCTGGCTTGGCTTGCAAAATGGCGTTAATAATAATTTCTGACATCGTTTTTCCTCATTTCTTTAAAAAATATTCTCCATAAAAAGCTTCCCTCTTTTTGAATTTATTACACTGACCATCATATTTTTTGTATGATGATTGATTTCTCTAGTCCAAGACAGCAAAACATCCATGCTATACACATCGGTCTTTCTTGATGTGTTCATAAAAAAAGCCTGTAGGCTACAAGCCTACAGGCTTTTTTATATCTTATTTCAATAAGTGCTGCACGACTGCTTTTGCTACACTGATTGTTGACTGAGGATTTTGCCCTGTTATTAGGTTGCCATCTGCTTGTACATTATCTGTCCAGTTTGGAGCAGTTACTACATTTGCCCCAAGTTCACGCAGACGTGTTTCCAAAAGAAACGGCATGAAGCGGTCCAATGTTGTTTCACGTTCTTCATCATCTGTAAACGCAGCGACATCCTTTCCTTCGACCAACGGCTTTTCATCTGATAATGTAACACCTACTAAGCCTGCGGGTCCGTGGCATACAGCGGCTACTACTTTGTCTCCTTCGTATAGTTCACGAATTAAAGCGTGGAGTGTTTGATTATCTGGCAGATCAAACATTGTGCCGTGACCGCCTGGTAAGAAAACAGCATCGAATTTAGCACTGTCTGTAATTGTATCAAGTTTTAGGGTATTCTCTAGATGCTTAGCTGTATTTAAGATTTCTTGAGAAGTCTCCCCTTCAAGGCTGCGAGCATCCACCGGCGCTTTTCCTCCTACAGGACTTGCTACAGTAATCGTAAATCCAGCTTTTTCGAACTCTACGTACGCTTCACCAAATTCTGAAAGCCAAAGGCCTGTTGGATGATTTTCTTTCATTTTGTCAGCCGTTGTTACGACCATTAATATATGTTTAGACATAGTAACGTCCTCCTGTAAATAAAGATAGTATTTTCTGTTTCCGCCTTACACACCCTATTGTAAGAGAGGAATTACTATAATACAAATTAGAAAATATATACTTATCCATAAATATTTTTATAGATAATGTGTCTTTGTTAATAAAGCATCTGCGAAAAAACAACCATATAACATCTGAATTTATTTTTTATACACTCAAAAAAACCGCCCTTTTGAATAAGCGCGGTTTTTTCCAGAAAAGCATAGAATCTATCTTTTATTTTAAAGAGCAGATTGAGCGTTCATTTGTTTCACTTTCTTTTCTCCCGTTCTTTTAAGACTTACCATAAAAATAAACGAAATACAGTACAGCCCCGCCAAGTACGTCATCGCTACTGTCATATCATAGCTTTGCAAAAGATAGCCGACAAGAATGGGTGATAACCCTCCGAGCGCTCGCCCAAAGTTAAAAATGGTGTTCGTTGCAGTGCTGCGCACTTCTACTGAATAGTGGCTGCTGATCAACGCTCCGTATCCCGCGAACATTCCGTTTGAGAAAAATCCGACCACAGCTCCTCCTATAAGCAGCCCTGCACTTCCTTCGGCATACGAGTATAAAAATACCGCACAAGCTGAAGCAAGAAGAAAGATTCCAAAAGTACGTTTCGATCCAAAACGGTCCATAAATTGACCAAATGTTAGCATGCCTATAATCATTCCAACGGCTGTACTGATTGTCCAAAGAGCTGAACTTGAAACAGAGAGGCCTTGTGATTGCTGAAGCATAGATGGAAGCCATATCATAAGTCCGTTATAGCCTGCAATTTGGACTGTAGCCATCACTGCCAGCGAAATAGTCGTCATCGCCGTCCTAGGCGTAGCGAATAATTGACGAAGCTTACCATTATTTTTAACAACCGCTGTTTTCTCTTTTTGAGCTTGTAGCCACTCAGGAGATTCGTTTAAATTTTTTCGTACCATAAAAGCAAAAATGACGGGGATGATTCCGACAAAAAACAGCGCTCTCCATCCGAAAATCGGCAGGATCAGAGAACTTAAAAGCGCCGCAAGGATCACTCCAAATTGTGCGCCAATACTAACATAGGATGAAGCTCGTCCTTGCTTATGTTTCGGCCACGCTTCTGCTACAAGAGCCATACCGATCCCGTACTCTCCTCCAGCCCCAATTCCGGCAATAAATCGCGAAGCATACACTTGTTCAACATTTGCTGCAAAACCTGTTAATGCCGTTCCGACTGCAAATAGAAGAACCGTGTAGGTGAAAACCCGCACTCTTCCAAATTTATCTGCTAAAATTCCGAAGATGACTCCACCTATCAGCATTCCTATATTCGTAATAGAAGAAATAAGTCCACCTGTTGCTAAATCAATGTGAAATTCAGCAATAATCATTGACATAGCAAACGAGATAAACATAATGTCCATCCCTTCTAACGTCAAACCTGCTACTGATGCTACAACTGTCTTGTTACGATAATTCATGTTGTTCCACCCTCCAGTGTATTCTTTCTGTATCAACGCTCTTTCTTTTTTGAAGGAATGGATAAATAACATATCTCCATTCTCCTTTGAAGCCTCTCTGGACTTCGTTTAAAAGAAGTAAGTAACACATAAAAGCCCTTTTGTCGCAGAGGGCAAAAGGGCACAGATAGGCATAGAAGCAGTAAATGAGTGATCCGTCCTTTTCGGCCTCTCTGGACCGTCTTAAAGGCAGTTATTATATTAATCATTATGTTAACACGCCGCACAGAACCTTTCAATAAGAAAAATATCTTCTTTAAAGCAGCTATGTACATCTCTCACTTTTTACATTCATACTATTTCGTTCATTATTTTTTAAATGTGGTTAAAACCAAAGCCTAATGTATCATGTTCAAAGCCTTTTTTAGGCGCACCTATCGTTCCATACACACAAACGCTAATCCATTCATCGCTTGATCCTGAAAACTCAATTTTTCCGCGCACGATTGAAAATGTGAGTCCTACCGTTCGTAAAATATCACCCAACTGAAGCGTTCCTCGACTAACTCCTTGAATGGCTTCAAGTATAGCATGATAAAGAGCGTGAACTTCCCGGTACGACTGGGCATTAATAATTTTGTTTGTCTTGGCGCTCGTTTCAATTGCCGCCACGACTTTAGACAGCTCCATCGCTCCGACTTTTCCTACTGTATAGCTGTATCCTCTCTCATTAATTTCCTTTTCAATACCTTCAGCTAGTTCCGTATTATGTAAAAGAACGAGTAAAGATGTTAATCTTCCCATTGAAAAATCATTAACTTGTTGAAATTTATTGCTCAACTGTCATTCCCTCCCTTCTACCCCCTTATTATTTTAACAGACGGCACCTAAAAAGGTGCTAATTATTCAACGAACGAGCGCTCACTTAAAGGATCAGGAGATCTATGTGTACTGTCCACCACTGTTACGAAGTAGAACTTGCATAAACAAGTAACCTACCTTTTTGTAAGCGCTTACTTTACTTTCAAGGAAGAAATCATTTTTCTCTACTTACGTTAAGACAAGCTGTGATTCAACTTTTAACTTTCCCAGCATCTCTCTCGTCATTTTTTCTAGGTTATATTCTGTTTTAAATCCCCACTCTTCTATCGCACAGCTGGAATCTATATGGTTAGGCCAGCTTTCAGCAATTGCTTGTCGAACAGGATCTACTTGGTAATTCAGAACAAATTCCGGAATCGTTTTTCTGATTTCAGTCGCCATTTGTTCTGGATCAAAACTCATGGCAGAAACGTTAAATGAATTTCGGTGCTTAAGCTTAGAACCGTCTGCTTCCATTAGTTGGATAACAGCATTCAATGCATCAGGCATATACATCATATCCATATATGTTCCTTTGTCAATATAGGACGTATATCGCTTATGCTTAACGGCTTCATAATAAATTTCAACAGCGTAGTCCGTTGTTCCTCCACCTGGAGGCGTTACGTATGAAATTAAGCCTGGAAAACGCAGCCCTCGTGTATCTACTCCGAATTTATGGTGGTAGTAATCGCAAAGTAATTCACCCGCTACTTTATTAACACCATACATCGTGGTAGGACGTTGAATTGTATCCTGCGGCGTCCAGTCTTTTGGAGTCGTTGGACCAAATGCACCAATTGAACTTGGAGTGAAAAATTGACACTGAAGCTCGCGTGCTACTTCGAGCGCATTTACTAATCCGCCCATATTTAGATTCCAAGCTAGAAGCGGTTTTTGCTCGGCTGTCGCTGATAACAGCGCAGCCAAGTGAATAATCGTATCAACTTTATGCTTTTTAGCGATCGTAAATAACGCAGTCTGATCCGTTACATCTAAAATCTCGAATGGACCTGAAGTCACGACATCACTCGTCGTTTTGCGAATATCGGTGGCAATAATATTTTCTGAACCATATATCTCTCTCATTTTCGTCGTTAACTCAGAACCGATTTGCCCTAAAGAACCCGTTATTAATACTTTTTTCATGTCAATATCCTCCTCGTGTACTGCCTAGATTAAACGTTTAGATTAATTTCATTTCCTTGCCTACTTTTTTGTAGATACGAAGTGCTTCATCTAACATTTCTTTCGTATGAGCAGCCGTCGGCATATTGCGAACGCGTCCTGTCCCTCTTGGAACGGTTGGGAAAACAATTGATTTAGCGTATACCCCTTCTTCTATTAATCTCTCACTAAAAATCTGCGTTTGGTTTTCATCTCCTATGATGCACGGAGTGATAGGTGTTTCACTTTCTCCAATGTTAAAGCCTAGTTCTTTTAATCCTTGCTTTAAATATCGACTGTTTTCCCACATTTGCTGCTGCAGCTCTGTACTTGTGCTTAGGATTTCAATTGCTTTCATACAGGCAGCAGCCGTGCCTGGTGTAATAGCAGTCGAAAACAAAAACGGACGGCTTCTTACTTTTAACCAGTCGATTAAGTCTTTTTTTCCGGCTACGTACCCACCTACAGCTCCAATCGCTTTTGATAATGTTCCAATCTGGAAGTCTACTTTTTCAGATAAGCCAAAATGTTTGACTGTGCCCATGCCGTTCCCTAATACGCCTGACCCGTGAGCATCATCTACGTATGTGATTAAGTCAAATTCCTCTGCGATTTCTACAATTTCCGGAAGCTTAGCAATGTCTCCATCCATTGAGAATACACCATCGGTAATTACCATTATTTTATTATATAAACCGGATTTTTGTGCTTCGCCTGCTTTTGCACGAAGATCTTCCATATCTGAATGCTTAAAAGGAATAATTTTTGCTTTTGATAGCCGGCATCCGTCAATAATTGAAGCGTGATTCAGCTCATCTGATAAAATCGCATCATGTTTATCCATAACCGCGGAGATGGCTGCCATATTACAGTTAAAGCCAGACTGATAAGCTATAGCTGCTTCTGTATGCTTAAACTCGGCTAGCTTTTCCTCTAGCTTAATATGAATATCTAGAGTTCCATTAATCGTTCGGACAGCTCCAGCCCCCACTCCGTATTTTTCAGTAGCTTCGTTGCACGCGTTAATAAGCCTCTCGTCTGTAGCAAGACCCAAATAATTGTTGGATGATAAATTAATTAATTGCTTTCCCTCAATTTGAATCACAGGTCCGTTTGGCCCCTCTACCGGATTAATGACATTGTATAATCCTTTATCTTTTAAATCTTCTAAATTACTATTCAAGAATTCTTTTAAACGTCTGCTTGTCATCTTCCATACCCCCTCATCGTTGTTCAATACGTCTTATAAACCTCTCTTTTCCCCATTAAAAGATTAATCTAAGCACTTACAGTATATGAATTAAAAATCAAGTGTATTCCTGAGAAAGACAAATGTTTCTTTTGGAAGCGCTTAAAATTCAATACTTATAGAATTCATAATAATAAACAACTAGGTAAATGTCCATACTAAAAAAACAAAAAATAAGAAATTTTCGTCAATAATAAAAATTCTTCCTCCTGTTAACGATTTTTCCGGAACGTTATTAGACAATATCTTTTTTTCTCTCTTTGATAATTCTTTTAAAAAAGAGACTGATACATAACTGAATCAACAGCTAAAAGCACCTCCATACATGAAACCTACATTCACCATACCAATAAAAAAATCCGAACGAGTTTGGTCCTTAATCAAACTCGTTCGGATTGTCCTTCAATTAAAATACTTTTGTAGCAATCTCTTCCGTTACTTTTGCATAGAGATGTTCTTTATTTTTTTATGTCCGTTTTTTACTAATAAGCATGAAACAGCAAAGCTTAGTAATGCAGCTAAAAACGTTCCACTGTAAATAATGTGAACACCTGATGCAAGAATTTCATGCAGCTTTGACAGTTCTTCTGCTGGTACTCCGCCTGTCTCAAACGAAGCATTTAAATTTTCTTGCCCTAATTTCTTTGCTTGTGAAAGTGTCACTAAATTAAAGATTGTACCAAACACCGCAGAACCTAGCGTTTGACTAAATGTATTTGTAAACGTATTAAGAGCCACCGCTACTCCTCTTTTGCTAGCCGGGACCGCTGATTGAATAACTAGCATAAAAATAGGCGTAATAATCCCCATTCCTAACCCAAGGACCCCAACGGCTACATAAATTAAAAATACGGGTGAGTGGGTGGAAACTAAAAACAGCATAAAACAAGCTGTACTTACAATTGCCGTGCCCAGCGTAAGGATAGAGTGCGTTTTAAGACGCCCTACTAAATTCCCTGAAAGCAGTGAACCAATCGTCCAGCATACTGGCATAGGCATTAATACAAAACCAGCAGCGGTTGCACTTTTCCCCAGCACTCCTTGACTCCAAATTGGAAGGTAGACCGTAATACTAATAACTACTGATCCCACAAGAAGTGTTAATAAGTTTATAACAGATACACTTCGAATGGAAAACAGTTCAAGCGGGATAAGAGGTTCGGGAGATTTCTTTTCTATATAAATAAAGCCAATGAATGTTAGAACAGCTAGAACAAATAACCCTATAATGGTCGGATCTCCCCAGTTTTGATGCTGACTTCCGGTTAAAAGCGCGTATAAAAACGCAATTGTTCCCACTGAAAAAGTCACCGCTCCAATATAATCGATATAGCGTTTTTCTTTTACCACTTCTTCTTTATAGTTTACTAAAAGAACAAAAAAAGCCATTAGTCCAAACGGTATATTTAAAAAGAAAATATAGCGCCAAGACAGCGTATCCACTAAGAATCCCCCAAGAAGAGGCCCGAGAACTCCCGCAACTCCCCAAACTGCGCTAATCCACCCTTGCGCTTTGGCTCTTTCTTTTGCTTCTTCATACAAGTCCCCAATAATAATCATTGTAAGCGGCATAACGACCCCGGCGCCCAGCCCTTGGATAGCTCTATAGACAATTAATTGTTGCATCGAAAAGCTAAGTCCGCAAAGTATCGATCCGATTAAGAAAATAATGATTCCAACAAGCATAACTTTTTTGCGGCCGAATAGATCCGCTAACTTTCCGTATATAGGTGTAGATACAGCAGTTGTCAGCATATAAATGGCATATACCCAGCTAACTAGCTCAATGCCCGACAAATCACTTGTAATTCTTGGAACAGCCGTACTGACAATGGTTCCTTCCATTGCAGCTAAAACAGTGACAAGCAGCAGCGCTGTCATGATTCGTTTCCTCATCTTTCTCTCTCCTTGCAACTGCGGGCATACCATGGTTTTTCTTATAGAAGATAAAAGCGGTTTCAATATACGGATACCCTTTTAGCCTTTATATGTATGTGATGCCCCGCATATAGTTGCTGCCATATGCAGCCAAATAATTATTTTACTATAAATTTTTTCAAAGCGATAGATAATTTCAAAAATATGACTTTCATCTCATTGATAGAAACATGCGTACATGATGTTTTATTTCCTTTTTAAATTGCAAAAAAACACCCCGTAACACTTGGTACGGGATGCTTTTACGTATTTTGTATGATCAACTTAATCGGGGATCTTTTAATAAACGTTCCATTTCTTCCATATGATTTGTTTCATCTGCAATCATATCTTCAAGCTTTACAACAAGCTCTGTTAAACCTAACTCTTCTGCTTGCTTCTTACGCTCTTCGTAGCGCTGGATAGTTTCTTTTTCAGCCTTGCTCGCTTCTTTAAGCATTTCCGTCACGTTTGAGACGTGCTTCACCTCAGCCGGCTTTGTTGTTGGCTCACCGCCAAGGTTTTTGATTTTTTCTGATAAATAAAGGGCATGTCCTTGCTCATCAGGAATTTCTCCTTCAAAGAAAGGTTTTAAAATTTGATATTCTAGGCCGGTTACTGTAGACGCATAGTAAGTGTACTGAATAACCGCCGAATATTCACCCGCTAAATCGGTATTAAGTCCCTCTATTAGTTGTCTCATTTTCTCTTCCATTTGAATAAACACCCTTTCATTTGCTGTTAGTAGACATGTACCCTTTCTATCTAGTCCTAAACCACAATAAGGCGATATTCTGCTCCTTCTTTTTAAAAGTAGGGAAATTACTGAAGAGAGCGAAGATGTTTGATTTCTATATTTTTAAAGAGAGACGTTCCTCCTTGAGAGAAAAGCGTAATTCCTTGGTCGTTGTGACGCGGAAACACTTCGCTAGAATGCACGGTTTTTCCATCATCAACAAAGACTTCAATGCTTGTTTTATCTACCAATATTTTCAAATGAACATTCTTCTTGCCTGCATTAAAGTAATCACGGCTTTCCACATACTTTTTGCTTTGATCAGGCTGATTGCTATAGCTTCTGTTCACATATGAGACGTTATCTTTTGCAAAAATGCCCACATCAATGTGCCGCTTTTGATCTGCGGACTCTCGAAGTCGTAAGCCTACATTTTCTGCATCTGACCATGAAATATCTGTATCAAGCTGATAAGCTTCACCTTTTATCTTTAACTTTTTCTCTCCGTTTACTTCTACTTGTTCAACAGAGTTTGTTGAATCAGTTAGCTGATTTAATTCTTCGACAGGCTTTGATAACAGGCTGTACTGATCGTCGTCTTGTTTTGAAAGCGTAATTTCACGGGTTACTGAATCGAAGCCGTTAAACCCTTCTTTCATCGTTGGCGTCTTATCTGGATAATCCCAGTTGTTCATCCATGCAAAAGCGTAGCGTTTTTCTAAGGAATCTTTATTTTTACCGTCTTCAAACGTGACTCCTCCGTACCAATCGAAGCCATGATCGAGCCATTGCGGCTCGTCCATATCGGGAGTGAATGTTGTTCCATCGTAATTTCCTGTCCAATAAGCATAGGTGTTTGGCTTTCCGCTTTCTTTTCCATTTGCACTTGTCCCGAGAACCCACTTAACTGTCCCGTCATCTGCCTTCATTTGAAAAAGATCTGGACATTCGGTAATGCCAATATCTTTAGTTACAAATCCTCCCGTATACGTCCAATCCTTTAGATTAGAAGATTCATAAAATCCGATTTTTTCACCTTCTGACATGACGAGAACCCACTTGTCATGTTCATTATCCCATATGACTTTGGGATCTCTAAAATCTTTGGTGCCTGGATTAGGCATGATAGGATTTTTGCTATACGATTTAAAGGTTTTTCCTCTATCGGTACTATACCATAGATACTGTTCTTGCTTTTGTCCATCGGCAGAAGGCTGGGTCATAATCGCTACAATTGCGTCTTTACCAAAGCCTGCTGTGTTATCTTTATCCTCTACAACGGATCCGGACCATATATCGCCATTTTTATTTGTATACTTTGGAATAGCTACTCCTTCATCTTTCCAATGAACCAAATCTTTAGACGTTGCATGTCGCCATTCCGTCCCGTTCCCTTTAGGATAATCATGATTGTATAAGTAATAGTAATGATATTTCCCGTCAAAATAAATGGGCTTTTGAGGATCATTTTTCCATTTATCAGGCGTACTAAAGTGATACACCGGGCGATAAGTGGATTCACTTTTATTCTCTTTTTCTTTTCCTGGGTCTTTTGTATCCTCTTTTTTGGATACGGCTGTTATAATAAGTCCGGCTATTATAACTAAAAGAACGGCAAGCGTTATCCATTTATAAGCACCTTTTTTCTTCAAACAAACCCCCACCTTTCTCTTTTTTGTCTATATCGAATAAAACAAAAGAAAATGGTGATTACAATCACCATTTTCTTTTATTGCTATTGCAAAGCGCTCAGTCTTCGTCTACTGTTAACTGACCTTGCTCAAGAACACTATCTTTTACAACAGATGTTTTTGAACCGTCAATGTTCACTAAGAAGCTTGGTGCAAATGTAGAGTGGTTGTCTTCATAAAAGCCTCTATTTGTCATGTAGCTTGTAATAACGACATTATCGCCTTTTGTTTGAGGTACAGCAAAGTGAGAATACGTAAATGTTTTATCATTAGGATCTAAATCCATATGAAGAACTAATCCTGTATCATTTAAAGGCTTATATTTTCCTGTTAACGTATTTGAAACATAGCCTAGCATATACACATCATCTTGTCCGATTCCATCAATCGTCATTTTAGATCCGCGAGAATCGGTGAACAAGTACCATTTTCCATCTTTTTTGAAAATGTTTGCACGTTCAATTTCGTCTGTAACTGTGTTTGATGTAATAAGTGGCTTCATTACTTTTTTGAGCGTATAGTCATCATTTAACTCAATAATGCCCAAAGCCCCGTTTGCTAAAGAAGCTTTTTCTTTATTAGATCCTTCAAGAAGCTTTTTCTTTTCAGATTGGAAGAAAGGATTGTTTCCTCCGTAGTATGCTCTGTTATATAGAGAGTCTTCGCCTTGATAGCCATCTTCTGTTCCTGTGTTAGCTTCGAAAACAAGGTACTTATGTCCGTTGTCTTCTATGTAGTGAGGATCTCTTAGCGTATGGTTATCTCCTGTGTCATAACCGCCTTCATCAATAAACTGCTGAACCGTTTGATAAATCTTTCCGTCACCGTCAAAGATTGACTTGTAATCTTCTACTCCATCAACTTTTAACGTATTATCGTTTGGCTGAGACATGTTCACTTGAGCTGTCGTTAACGTTTGTTTTCCGTATTGTTTACCTGAATAATCCGTGTAGAACAAACGAACTTTACCATCTTTTGTTAACGTGGCAGAACCAGACCATTCTTGTGTTTGATTTTTAAGATGCGGGTCATTCGGAACGAATTTATCGCTGTCTTTAAACACTCTTCCAGCGTTTTTCCAGCTGTCAATTGATTTGTCTCCAGCTTTTTTATAGAAAAGATAAACAGACGTGTCATTCGAATCTTTTGGATCACCTGCTAGGGCAAACACAATTTGATATCCATGATAAGTCGCTACTGTTCCATCAGCATTTTGTAACGGCCAGCTGTCCCATACATCTAAGTCAATTGTATTTCCTGATGCATTTTTTCCTTTAGCAGAAGCAATGTTTTTAATAGTTGATTCATCAAAAGCAGGAACTTTAAACTGATCACTGTTTTGCTGCTGTGGAATTTTCACCATATTATCGCGAGTAATATGCGAAATTCCGTAGCTATTATTAAAGTCTTTGCTGTCGTTTCCTTTAGCAAATGTTTGATATCCCCCGCCTACTAGTAGGGCTGCAGCCAATGTAGCAGCAGTTGTATGCTTAGCAACTCGTTTCATTTTCATATGTTTTCTCCTTTTGTGTTAGTAAAGAATATAAATTTATTAATTCAATTAGCTATCAAAAATCCGAAAACAGAACCGGTTCCGTTCAACCAAAAGATTACTTGGATAAATGACGAAAGTCAAACATGCCAAATGTAGCTATTTCTCATTTTTATCTTTTTCATTGAGCTGTAACTAGGACCAAAGTTTACGTGTAAGAGCCTTTTTTATGTAACCGTTTTTCCAACAAAAGTGTACGGCTTTTTTTACATTTCAAACCACGATTTCCAGACGTTGCGTTTGATACTTTCTACATGGTTAAACACTTTATCTTTCCAGCATTGAAAACGCTATTCCGTTTTTTATACTTTCCGACCATTCTGTTTTTATCAATCTCTTGAAAAATCAGTACCTTTTTTTTATTAGCCGGACATGAAAACGTTCTATTCTTTTTCCTTTCTAAAGATTAGGATGATAATAATAAAGGTCTAAAGTATGTTTTCAGAAAAAAATATTCCTTCTTTTTACCTACTCATTTTTATCTTTTTTAATGCATTATACGCTCTCCCTTTTGTAAAAAGAGAGAGCGTATAATGCATTTTTTGAATATTAAGAGTCTAAACCAGTTGCTTTTCCTTCACGGCTGGAATCAGCTGCTCCATATAAACGGCCGGTTTCTTTATCAATTTGAATACCTTGAACATTTCCGATTGGGAATGGCTCATCTCCAAAATTAAACCCCATGGCTTCTAGCTCTCCTTTTGCATTCATATCCACTCCGGCTTCCCAACCGATAAGTGATCCTGTACTATTAAAAATTCTTGGTTCTTCAATGGCTTCTTTTATATCCATTCCATAGTCTAAGACATTAATAAGCGTTTGAAATACAGACCCTACAATCGTTGGTCCGCCTGGAGACCCTAAAGTGAGTACCGGTTCGCTGTCTTTAAAAACGATGGTTGGGCTTTTACAGCTAACCGGACGCTTTCCTGCATCCGCTTGATTTAACCCTCCAGGAATAGCATCAAAATCAGTAAGCTCGTTATTGAGTAAAAACCCATGGTCTTTAACCATAATTCCTGTACCAAAAGGATGTTCCACAGTTGATGTACAAGCGACAATATTGCCCCAGCGGTCAACTACCGTAAAGTGAGTTGTTTCACTAAGCTCACGTTCAGGTTCATAAGGCTGACGCACAACATTCACTTTTTGGCCTTTCTCGTAATTCCACGGGTTGCCAAAATCAACTTTCTCATTTTTATGCTTCCAATTAATCAATTTTTGACGTTCCTTTATATATTCATCATTTAAAAGCCCTTTTAATGGAATATCACTGTAGGCTGGATCTCCAGAGAATGCAATTTTATCTGAAAATGCAATGCGCATAGCTTCTGCAAACAAATAATACTTTTCCCAAGATTTCACGTCGTACTGAGACACATCAAAGTCCTCTAATAGCTTTAAGATTTGCAGCACGGTGGCTCCTCCTGCACTAGGCATGTTAGAAGAAGCAATTCGGTATCCTTTATAATCTCCCCACACGGGCTCATCGATCTTAATCTCGTATTCTTTCAAATCCGATAGTTCCATAAAACCGCCGTGCTCTTTTATCGTTGAAATAATGGCTTCTGCAATTTCACCTTCATAAAAAGCCTCAATACCTTTTTCTTGAAGAATGCGGAATGTTTTAGCAAGATCTTTTTTATTAATCATATCTCCTTCTTGCATAGGCTTGCCGTTTGGGGAATATAGCTGCTTAGCATGTTCTCCTAGTCGATAGGCATATGTTTTTAAAATATCTCCAAGCACCCAGTTTGTTTCCACACCTACTTCTGCTGCTTTGGCAGCCGGTTCAATCAATTCAGCAAGGGGTTTTGTTCCATATTCTTTACGAGCTGCTTCCATCGCCTTTAAAATCCCTGGAATTCCAATTGCCGTTGCATGAGTAGAACGCTTTCTAAACGGAATAACTTCTTTATCTTCATCAAGAAACATTTCAGGATAAGCTGCTTTAGGAGCCTGAGAATGCCCGTCAAAAATTTTAGTTGTTTTGCTTTCATTGTGGTATACCATAAAAAAGCCGCTGCCTCCAATACCGGTCATCATCGGTTCTCCAACGTTGAGCCCAAACTGAACGGCAATTGCTGCATCAATTGCATTACCTCCAGCTCTTAGTACCTGTTCTCCGGCGTCGGTTGCAATTGGATGGGCACTGGCTACCATTCCTGTTTTTCCAACCGCTGTTTCTCTTCTATATGAACTCTTTCCTGAACGAGATAAACTTTTTCCATTAATCATCTTTTACGACCTCCTAGTTACTTACTTTATCTGGGATATTGTTAAAATACCCTATTGCTTTTGAGATAAAACTGTTTAAATTTGTATTGATTACTTTAACCATCCTATTTATAGACCAATATCCCTAGCAGATTTTAAGCCTTTGAAAGCCGTAAAATAGAAAAAGTGCCAACCCTTTTTGTTTAAAGAAAAGGTTAGCACTTTTTGCGTTTTCTAACGTTTATACACTTTTACACTTGTACCGAAGCTACTTCATTATTTACGTTCAGCAGGATATAAAGCTCTTGAAGCCTTCCTATTTCATGGGTAGAATTCCAATTTGTATCATTCTTTTTTTTCTGCGGATTAAACCAACACGTATCAATACCGGCTAGCTGCCCGCCTTGAATGTCTGCACTCAAAGAATCTCCAATAATTAATGTTTCATGTACGGACAACTCTGTTATACGTGAAAAAACATAATCAAAATATTCCTTCATAGGCTTTTGAAAGCCCGTATCTTCTGAAACAAATACTTCTTTAAAATAAGGATATAGACCTGAGTCCTGAAGGCGTTTATATTGCGTAGCCGATACGCCATTTGTAACAACATATAACTCATAGTGACAGCTCAGGTTTTTAATTACCTCAAATGCTCCGTCAATTAGCTGATGGCCATTGTTCAAATACGTTCGGTACTCTGCTTCAAGTAGCTTTCCGTCTTTTTCTATTCCATATTCTTTACATAGAGTAGAAAAGCGAGTATTTACAACTTGCTCACGGCTTATTTTATTTTCTTCAAAAGCTGTCCATAACCCCTGGTTTATCATACTATAACGTTTTTTGCTTTCCTCAGTCAACGGAATATCGTGGTTAGCAAAAAGAAGCTGTAAAGCCTGCTCTTCGGCTGCGTTAAAATCTAAAAGCGTATTATCAATGTCAAATAGAAGCGTTCGGTATGTTTTCATTCTTCTCTCTCTCTCCTTCAACTAATCTATTACTTTGTCTACTCGTATATATTGTCGTTTGCTAGACAGCTCAGTTTTTCTTTATCTTTAAGAATAATGGAGCCTTTCTTTTTTTCAATAACTCCTTGCGCTACGAATTTCTGAAGAACACGATTTAAATGCCGGTAAGTCGTTCCGATTAAATTAGCTATATCTTTTAGGCTTTCTGTTTTTTGGTTCATAACCAAATGTGATTCTTCACAAAAAATAGAGAGCAAGTAGCTAGCCAGCCGCACTTCAACTGGGTACATTAAATTAAAGCTTAGCGAGTTCGATTTTGCGCAAAACTTTTTTGTGAGCATTTCCAGTAAAAACGTCAGCAGCTGTGGATCATTGCTCGCATGCTGCTTTAATCGTTTGTATGATATACCGATAACAACTAAAGGTGAAACGGCTTCAACCGTATTCATAATATCAACATCTTGTACATACTCAATATCGCCTATTACTTCAAGGGGCTGCTTAAAGGAAAGAACAAGCGTCTTGCCTTCGGGCGATATGGTATAAACTTTAACCTTGCCTTTCACCAATATGTACAAACAGTGAGACGCGTCTCCTTGAGAACAAAGACGTTCTCCTGCCTCAACATCATACAGTGACAAATGCGGTAGTAACTCTTTTTTGAAAACCGACTCTAATTTATAAGTATTTATATACTCCATCAGCTTTTTCTCACTCGTAATTTCCCTCATGTTTTCCTCTCCATCATAACGGTTTCTTTTATTAAACAATAACATTTCCTAAAATAAAAAGGACATATGTCTCAAATAAATTTTTACGTTATATTCATAGCTCACTTTCAAGATAAATATATACACAAAAAGACTCTAGCTTGTTCGCTTAGAGTCTTTTTTTTGCTAAACGCTCTTTTTATTTCTACCGTATCCAACGTAAATAAAGACGCCAATCAGCATCCAGCCGATTGAATACATCCACGTTTTCATTGATAAGTTGAACATAAGAAAGATACAGCAAAGAATAGCAATAATCGGAATAAATGGTACAAAAGGTACTTTGAAACCGCGCTTTAGGTTAGGCTGAGTTTTTCGCAGAACCAAAATCGAAAATGAAACGGCAGCAAACGTGACAATCGCTAGCATATTCGCTAAATCTGCCAGCTGTTTTAAATCAACAAAACCAGCTACAACAGCGCCTAATGCGCCCACAAGCCATGTGGATATGACAGGTTCGCTGTTTTTTCGGTTTACTTTCGCAAAAAGAGACGGCAATAATCCATCATGGCTCATTGACATCAGTATGCGAGGCACGACAAACAAATAAGCAAATACGACGGCCATAATACCAATAACCGCTCCTATAGATACAATGAGCGCTGCCCATTCTTGTCCTATACTATTGAGCGCATATGACAACGCATCGCCTACGTTTAGCTCTTTATAAGAAACCATTCCTGTTAATACTAATGCAATTACTACGTAAATGACTGTACAAACACTTAGTGCAATCAAAATGCCTAGCGGCAAGTTTCTTTGCGGATTTTTCACTTCTTCTGCCGAAGTAGAAATGGCATCAAATCCGTTATATGCAAAAAAGACGGAAGCTGCGCCTGCAAAGATTCCTTTCACACCAAAAGGAGTAAATGGGTGCCAGTTATTTGTATGAATAAAAAAGACGCCGACGGCTACAAATAACAGAACAATACCTATCTTGATTAAAACCATTAAGTTATTTATTTTTTTACTTTCTTTTACCCCTCTTGTTAATAAAAACGACATGCACAGGACAATAAATACCGCAGGAAGATTAATAATACCTCCACCGCTTGGTATGGCCGTGAACGATTCAGGAAGTCTAATACCAAATTCAGTAAGCACATTATTCACATAAGATGACCATCCGCCCGCTACGGAAGCTAAAGATACCGTATAGCATCCTACGATGGACCATCCTATCAAATGCGCTACAAATTTCCCTAGTGAAACATATATGTATGTATATGCGCCTCCCGAACTTGGAATAGCTGAACCAAATTCTGCATAACACAGCGCAACAAGAATACAGGCTACTGCAGAAATAACAAAGGAAATGGAGACCGAGGGCCCTGCATCCCTCGCGGCAACTAACCCTGCTATAACCAGAACTCCTGTCCCAATGGTTGCTCCTACTCCCATCAAAATCACATCAAATAACCCTAGTGTCTTAGTTGATTCTTTTGCCGCATTTTCCTCTAATAGCTTGTTAACATCTTTTTTTGCAAACAGATTACTCATGATGACTAACCTCTCTTCATCTCATTACGAATGACTACTTTTTAGTGGTAGATCTTTCTATATATGTAACAGTGAATTATTTTACTACATTTAATTTTCTGTGTAAAATAATTTAGTTTTTTAACTTTTTAATGATTAAAATAAATTTGCTAGTGATGTTTTTTATAACATCATTATGATGTAACCGAACAGACTAAAAATATGTGTTAACAACTTTCTCAAAATTGGCTTCATTCACGATTGCTTTTGTACTATACTAAAGAAAAACTTCTTAGGAGCAACTTAAAAGATGAACTTATTTTATTTTCTAAAGGGGTTAGTGATCGGCTTTTCCGTTGCTGCACCCGTCGGTCCCATCGGTATTTTATGCATTAATCGCACGTTATCTAAAGGGAGATTGCATGGGTTTGTATCCGGGCTGGGGGCAGCTACAGCAGATGCTCTTTATGGATGCATCGCTGCGTTTGGCCTAACGTTCATTACAACCTTTTTACTAACCCAAAAGATTTGGCTTCAGCTGATTGGAGGATTATTTTTATGTTATTTAGGTGTACAAACTTTTCGTTCTCAACCTGCAGAGCACGCTGCTGCTGCTAAAGGAGAAGGTTTGCTTCGTTCTTATACATCCGTTCTTTTTTTAACGGTTACGAATCCAATGACGATCTTATTTTTTATTGGCGTGTTTTCTGGTGTAGGCATTAGTAAATCAGCATTTGATGTTGCTTCTGCGTTGACAATGGTTGCAGGCGTATTTTTAGGATCGGCCTGCTGGTGGCTTTCGCTCAGTTTTGCTATTAGTCTTGCCCGGTCGAAGTTTACGAATAACAGCTTGATTTGGGTAAATCATATTTCGGGAGCGGTTGTACTGACTTTCGGGATATTTGCGTTATACAAGTTGCTATAAAAAGTAATTTATCTCCTTTTCTGGGGACAAGTTGCTTTTTAAATAGAAAAGAATAATCTTAAAAAATACCCTAAACGCTGTGTTTTCTGTATAATAGATAAATAGAAAAACAGAAAAAGTATAAAAAATGCTTGAAAACTACATACTCAATCATTAGTCTTCAAACATAATAAGGGGAAATAAAGCATGACCATTCTTCTAGTAGATGACAATCAAGTCAATCTATTTGTGATTGAAAAAATTTTAAAAGGCGCTGGCTACGATAACTGTGTGTCTCTTACGTCTGCCCATGCCCTTTTTGACTATCTTAACCTGGACGATGAGAACTCAAAAACGAATTCGGTCGATTTAATTTTACTTGATATTATGATGCCCGAAATCGATGGAATCGAAGCCTGCAGGCGAATCCAGCAGGTAGAACGCTTAAAACATATTCCAATTATCTTTGTCACAGCTCTAGAAGACAGCAGCAAATTAGTAGAAGCTCTAGACGCCGGTGGAACAGATTACGTCACAAAGCCGATCAATAAAGTGGAACTGCTGGCTCGTATGCGGGTAGCCTTACGCCTTAAAGCAGAAATTGACTGGCACACGGAACATGAAAAGAAAATTCAAACTGAGTTAGATTTAGCTACGCACGTACAGCAAAACTTACTTAGTCCCCCTTTACGAGAGAAAGATATTCAAATGGAAGTTTCTTATTATCCTTCTTTTAAATTAGCAGGTGATATGTACTATTGGCACAAAATTGACGAGCATCGGTACGGAATTATTCTTTTTGATATGATGGGGCACGGCATCTCTGCCTCGCTTGTTTGTATGTTTATTTCGTCTGTGCTCAGAGAAGCTATCAAGTCCCTCGTAGACCCTGAGCAGGTTATTACAGAGTTGAATCGCTACATGGAATTATTGCACAGCGAAAAAGATGAAATCCCTTACTATTTCACTGCTATTTATTTAGTGATTGATACGGAAGCTAAGACAGTAGAATATGTGAATGCCGGGCATCCAGAAGGTTATATGTTAGTGGATGAACATATGCTCGTTCCTCTTCAACGAGGAAGCTGCCCTGTAGGGTTTTTTGAAGAAATGGACGTTCAGAAATCTGTTGTCAGCTTTGAGAACGATGTGCAAATTTTGCTATTTACAGACGGAGCTCTTGAATCAATGGGCCCTTGCGAAAATGAATCTGCTCTTCGTCTTCAAAAGCTTACTGAACAAAAATGGACAAATCCGCAGACATTTATGAATGAAATTTTTTCAGAAGAACAAAAGTTAAATCAGCCTGATGACATGTGCGTGCTTATGATTCAAGCACAAGCACAATAAAGAAAGACCTCACCAATGAGGTCTTTCTTTTTTTATTGCTTTTGATAAATGCGCTCGTTCCCTGCAAACTCGATATAAGAAGCTCCTCCTTCAGCAAAGCGAAGCGTTTCTTTATCACCAAGCCCAAGAAATCCTTTTGCACACAGGCTTTCTGAAAATAAATTATACACTTGATTTTGCAGCTGAGCTGTAAAATAAATAAGGACGTTTCGGCAAATGATGACGTGAAATTCATTAAATGACTGATCCGTGACTAAATTATGCTGAGCAAAGATAATATTTTTTAACAGCGACGGATGAAAATATGCATAGTGATGGTCCGTCTGATAATATTCTGAGAAGGCGTTCTTTCCACCGGCTTGAATATAATTTTTTGTATATGACTTCATTTTACGTAAAGAAAAAGCACCTTGTTTTGCTTTTTCTAATACATCTTCGTTCATATCGGTTGCGTAAATGACCGTTTTATCCATTAACCCTTCTTCTTCTAAAAGAATCGCCATAGAAAATACCTCTTCGCCCGTTGCACAGCCAGCGTGCCAAATGCGAATTTCTGGATAATCCTTTAATACCGGAATCACTTTTGTGCGAAATGCTTTAAAAAAGCTTGGATCGCGAAACATCTCTGTTACATTTATCGAAAAATCATTTAAAAGCTGATTCATAAATTCTTCTTCATGAATCGCTTTTTCTAACAATCGAGATACAGTTGGAATACGTTCAATTTTCATTCGATTATAGACCCGGCGACAGATAGAAGATTTAGCGTACTGCCTGAAATCGAATCCTGTTAATCGATAAATAGCCGTCAGCAGTAAATCAATCTCTAAATCTGTTTTTTTATTCATAACTAAGTCTTCACTTAAATCTAGGTGCTTCATATCCATTTATGTTTCATACCCCGCTTAATTTACTAGCCATACACGCATAACGGAGAACAGCTGATTTAAATCTAAAGGTTTGCTGATATAATCTGATGCTCCAGCTTCCAAGCATTTTTCACGATCATTTTTCATCGCTTTAGCGGTTAATGCAATAATAGGCAAATCAACAAGCTTTAGCTCTCCTCTAATTTTCTGCATCGCTTCATATCCGTCCATTTGCGGCATCATAATATCCATTAAAATGAGATCAAATGGTTCACTATCCTTCATCATTTCAAGACACTCTATTCCGTTATGAGCTGTCATAATGGTCATACCTTGTTTAGCTAGCGCAGTTTTTAAGGCAAAGATGTTGCGCTGGTCATCATCTACGATGAGCACTCGCTTATCCTGAAACACATTTTCATCATCTTGCAATGAAGGTTCAACTGGTTGTATAGGATGGTCAATTTCAGTTATTTCTGCTTCAGGTTCAGCTTCTTCTACAGATACTGCTACTTCTTCATATGCAAAATTTACTTTTTTATAGTCAACAAGACCGTTAGAGAGACTAGGAAGATAGAGTGTAAACGTACTTCCTTTTCCTACTTCACTGCTTAGGGAAATCCAGCCGCCCAATAATTTTGCAAACTCACTGCAAATAGATAAGCCAAGTCCCGTTCCTCCGTACTTGCGAACCGTAGCTCCATCCGCCTGCTGAAACGCTTCAAAAATAAGCTGATGCTTTTCTTTTGGTATACCAATCCCTGTATCAGCTACAGCTATTTCTAGCCAGCAATCCGTATCCACTGTACGCATAGCTGTTGTAAGACGATGGTCAGCTACTCGTTGAATGGATACTGTGACAGATCCCGATTCCGTAAATTTAAATGCATTTGATAAAAGATTTTTCACAATTTGCTGGAATCTCTTTTCATCTGTGTGAATGATGTCCGGTACATCTTGTGCTTTATTAATTTTTAATTGTACTTTTTTCTGTTCAGCAACGTGGCTGAAATTACGTTCAATTTGATCTGGAAGCTCACTCATATTCATCTCAGCAAGCAAGACATCTAGTTTTCCAGACTCTACTTTTGATAAATCCAAGATGTCGTTGATTAACGCCAACAAGTCTTTTCCTGAAGAATGGATAATACGAGCATATTCTTCTTCATCTTCAGATAGCGTTTTAGCCGCATTTTCCTCAAGCATTTCAGACAGAATAAGAATGCTATTAAGCGGTGTTCGAAGCTCGTGCGACATATTAGCAAGGAATTCAGATTTGTATTGAGAATTCAATTCCAGCTGATGCGCTTTTTCTTCTAAATCTTCTTTTGCAGCCTCTAATTCAAACGATTTTTCTTCTGCATCTTTTGTTCTTTCTTCTAGCTGTTCATTAATCATACGCAGCTCTTCAGACTGCATTTGCAGTTCTTCTGATTGTGTTTGAAGTTCTTCAGACTGAGCCTGGAGCTCTTCTGTCATCGCCTGAGATTCTTTTAATAGACGGGCAATTTCCATACGTCTGATTACACCATTGATAGTGAGACCAAACGTTTCAATCACTTGACTAATAAGTTCTTGCTCTAAAACTGTAAATTCGTGCAGCGATGCCAGCTCGATGACTGCAATTACTTCATCTTCAAACAAGACGGGTACAATAAAAATACTCTTAGGTTTTACGTCTCCTAATCCTGAAGCAATGAGCTGGTATGTGTCAGGTACATCGTTTATGACAAGGGTTCTTTTTTCTAAAGCAGCTTGTCCAATGAGCCCTTCGCCTATTAAAAAGCTTTCTCTTCCCGCGTCGCCTTTTCTATCTGCAAAAGCAGCTTGTTTGACGAATAGATCTCCTTTATCATTTTCTTCTCGAACATAAAATGCTCCGAAAGAAGCTCCTGTCATTTCTGAAACCGTAAAGAGAAATTTTTCCGCAAGCTTGTCTACAGATGCTATGCCTTGGTACATCGTTACAGCGTGAGCAATGTTCGTTTGCAGCCAGTTTCGCTCTTCAATATTTTCTAACAACGCGTTCGTGGCTATCCCTAAATCTTTAATTTCATCATTAGATCGAACTTTAATTCTTCCTTTTAACTCGCCTTTTGCAGCCGTAATTCGTTTGATCGTTTGCGTAACTTCTTTAATCGTATTCACAATAGAATTGGACAAAACAATAGCGATAGCAAGTGAAATAAGCGTAACAAATAACAGCAAACCGTAAAGTCCAATTTTAATTTTTTGATTTTTCTCGTCTAACTCTGTTGCTCTTGTTTCAGTCGATTTTTTCTCTACATTTCTAAAAGAAGTAAACTGGCTGCGTATATCATCCATATAATGGCGCCCAGGATCTTTCTCAAAAAACTGCTGAAGCTCTTTTGTATTATTTTCTTTTTTTAATGCAATGGTCGGTTCACCAGCGGCCTCAATCCAGTCTTGAATGCTCCCTTTAATCTTCTCCAGTTTCTCCTGCTGATTTGGATTATTATTTAGAAGCTGATACAGTGCATTATAATCTTTTTCCCAACTTGATGCTGCGCTGTTATAAGGTTCTAAGTAACTCGCTTCTCCTGTAATAATATAGCCTCTTTGTCCGGTTTCCATATCGAGCAGGTGTTTTTCAATTCGATTGGTCAGATCATGCACTTCAATATCATGATCAATGATAAAATTTCGTTCTTTTTGCAAAGATGAAATTTGACTGTTTAAAACAATAAATGCAATAAATAAACAGACAATAACAATTAAATATCCAATAATAATTTTGGATTTGATGCCAAACCTTATTTTCTTTTCCATAATGTTCCTACTTTCATTCTAGATATTCTTCTAGAAGCATTCGAAAAACATGTTTATTTTTGCCGCTGGACAATTTCACTTTCAGTACACACTCTCCACTCCATCTTCCTTTACTTGATAGGGCTTCTCTCTTTTTCCTATCAATTCAACATTCCTATTATACACTCTATTTTTGTGCAGAAGAATATTTATTGTACAAGAGGGAAAGATTAATTTTCCAGTTTGGAAATATCTATTTTCAAGCTGTCTATAAAAATAGGCCCATGCTGTTAAAAGCATGAGCCTATCTTACAATATTTTTGTACACAATAAGGTAATGAAAAGTAATTTATGCTTTGGGGAATCACATAAATTATGAGAATATAGGTGTAAATAAATACTTACATGCGAAACGTAAAGCATTCATTATTTAAATTGTACTTGGATAGTAGAAAGCAATGCCACTTTTTTTAATTTAAATATATTTTTTTAATTTACATATCAGGTTAAAAAACTTTCATTTATTGAGCTTTTACCGAACTTAATCCGTTAGAAAAGCTGCAGATAAAAAGTTCTCTCACAAAAAAACCGTCTCTAAGTTAATAGCTTCACTTATGAGACAGCCTTTTCTTTTCCTTTCCTTCTATTATTTCACCCAGCTTTCCGTCACTTTTTTATTTTTAGAAATCCAGTTTTTCACACCTTTTGTTTCGTCTTTTGCACTGTTAATTTCTGATTCTAAAGATGCTAGTTGATCGGCACTAATAGAAAAATTTTCCATCCACTTTGCTGCTTCTGGATAATCTTCTTTAAATGCCTTTTTGCTAATCGACTGTATTTTTTCAGGTCCAGTTGGATTCATCGTATTTTTGGGATCTTTTAAGTATCTGAGATTATACTTTTCAAAAGCCCAGTGCGGGCGCCATAACGTAACAACAATGGGTTCTTTATTAGCAATGGCTTTATCTAATTCCGATAACATGGCGGCTGTGCTGCTTTCTACTAAATTCCAGTCTTTTAACTCATAGCTTGGCATCGCATGATCTTTAGTAAGACCGTTTATTCCAGATCCTGGTTCAATACTAATAATCTTTCCGTTAAACTCATCTTTCTTATTTTTTAAATCAGCTAGTGACTGCGCGTCTACGTAGTCGGGAACGGCCAATCCGCTATCTGCTTGATCATACCAAGTACCGAGCACGTCAACTTGTTTTCCAAATCTTTTCATATAAGAACTATGGGTGGTCGGCATCCATACATCCAAAAATAAATCAATGTTTCCTTGAGCAACTCCTGAGAAAAGCGGAGCTACGTCACTTTGAACTGCTTTAACTTTATAACCTTTTTCCTCTAATAATTCCTTCCATAGAAACGTAACAGCTACGGCTTCGTCCCATGGTATGTATCCAATTGTAATTTCTTTTTTAGTCGTCGCGCTGCTTGCCGTATTGCTATTGCCGCATGCGGAGACAAGCAGCATAATGACGATTGTTAGCATAATAAAAAGAACTTTTTTTGATTGTTTCATATACTCCCACCTTTATTCATTTTATTTACTTGATTGAATACCTTCTCTTTTTTGAGTAGAAAGGTGCGTCAGACGATCTAAAATAACGGCAATAATGACAACTGCAATCCCGCCGATAAATCCTAAGCCTACATCCAACATACTGATGCTTCTTAATACCTCAGCACCCAAGCCTCCTGCACCGACCATTGAAGAAATAACAACCATCGAAAGAGATAGCATAATAACCTGGTTTACACCCGACATAATCATAGGCAAAGCGAGCGGCAGCTGGACTTTAATTAATTTTTGCCATTCCGTCGCTCCAAAAGCTTCTGCCGCTTCTAAAGTGGTTTGGGGAACTTGCTGAAGTCCAAGCAGCGTCAGACGAACGGCAGGCGGCATTGCGAAAATAAAAGTAGCAATAAGAGCTGTAACATTCCCTAATCCAAATAAAAGTACGGACGGAATTAAGTAAACAAAAGCAGGCATTGTTTGCATAATATCAAGAATGGGCTTTATCACTGCTCCAACTTTGTTAAAGCGGTGTGATAATATGCCTAAAGGAACGCCAAATAGAAGTGAGATAATAGTAGAAGCTAAAACGAGAGATAAGGTCAGCATCGATGCTTCCCATAAATTCAAGCTAATAATAAGAAGTAAACCAAAACACGTAAATACAGCTATCTTCCAATCTGTTAGCCATAGCGCTAATAGAACAAAAACAACGACCGTTACTAACGGAGGAGAAGCGGTCAATACCCATTCGAGACTGCTTATTAAGCTGGTCATTATCTGGTTGATTCCAGTAAATACACCTGAAAAACTATCAATCATGTAATCAACAAATGAGTTTGCCCATTTATCTAAAGGGATACGAGGAATCGTCGCGGAATTTACCATCATATTTATCGGACCTCCATTTGATATGACTTAACTTCTTGTTGCTCAGTCACTGCAGTACGTTCAGTGAGATTTGCAATAAGAGTGCTTGGGGAAATCATACCTTGTAGGCGATGATGATTATCAACAATGACTACAGGCGAATGACTGTCTGTAAATAAAGGAATCATTTCTTGTAAAGACATATCTGGATTAACACAATGGGGCTGTGTCATTTCTTTGCCTTTTAAATCATGCTTATGAGCTTCTATCAGCTCCATCACCGTATAAATGCTCATTAAGCCCAATAAGCGGTCAGCACTATCAAGAACAAAAATAGTAGATAAATGATTGGTTCTCATTCTTCTTAATACGACTTGCGGTGATTCATACTCATAGGCAGCCGTTTCTACCGGAACCACCGCGTCTTTAGCAAGGCGAATTTTGCCGTAATTAACGTCTTGAACAAGCAGCTTTACATAACCGGTTGCCGGTTGACTTAAAATATCTTCAGCGGTTCCAAGTTGTACAATTTCCCCGTCTTTCATCACGGCAGCCCGGTGGCCTAAAGTTAATGCTTCATCTAAATCATGCGTCACAAAAATAACTGTTTTTTGTACTTCTCCCTGAATATCAAGAAATAGCTTTTGCATATCTCTTCGAATAAGAGGATCTAAAGCTGAAAAAGGCTCATCCATCAGCAAAATCTCCTGTTCAGAAGCAAGAGCTCTCGCTAGTCCAACCCGCTGCTGCATACCTCCTGATAATTCATAAATTCTTTTATAAGCTTGTCCATTTAAGCCCACCATTTCAAGAGCCTTTTTCCCTCGCTTTTCTCTTTCATTTGCTGATACACCTTGTATCTCTAGACCGAACGTAATGTTGTCAATCACGGTGCGGTTTGGAAGGAGGCCCACATTTTGAAAGACCATCCCAATTTTATTTCTCCGGACTTCCTGAAGCTGTCTTTTTGGCATATGAGAAATATCTGTGTTTTCTAGATATACCGTCCCTTCTGTCGGTTCTACAAGCCCGTTCAAGCATCGAAGTAAAGTAGATTTCCCGCTTCCTGATAATCCAATTAACACAAAGGTTTCTCCCTTTTTCACTTCGAAATGAGCATTGTAAATAGCAACGGTTGTCTTAGTAGCTTGTTCGACTTCATATTTACTTTCTCCAGCTTCTCGTAGCTTAAGAGCCTGTTCTTGTTGACGGCCAAATACTTTTGAAACATCGGTAACGCGGATAATGGGTTCTGTTAGTTTAGAGCTTGTACTCAATTTATTTCCCCCTTTTTTTAAAGTAGATTGTTAGAGGTGATCTGACACCTCAAGGTAACGTGTCAGACCACTTCTACTTACTATTCGACCTTCATACCGATTGCTTCCAATACATAATTGTAAAATTGAGAAACGTGCTGTTCGATAGGTACTAAAATACCTCCTTCTTTATAAGATTTTGAGCTCATATTTTCTTGACACCACTCACACGCTTCAAAGTCTTGTAAATTAACGCGATGAAATAATTCCACGGCATCTTTTGGGTCAAAATCAGGCTTAGCCATTTCTTCCGGGTCGAATAACCATTCACAAATCACTTTAGACTTTTCCGCACTAATTGGAATAATACGATGAATAATAACGTGATCCGGTGTTAAATTGATAAATACAAGCGGCAGAACGGTAATGCCAAAATACGTGCGGTCATCTTCCGGAAGCAATCCTTTTAGCATAGGACGGCTTCCTTTCCCGCTGATTGAAAAAGCTTCTAATTCATTCCCAAACTTAGCTCCGCCTCCCACGGAACTTTGAGTGCCGACTCCTGAACGAAATTCAGGCAGCGTTGCCGTAAGTTCAGGATGAATAGAGGAACAGTGATAGCACTCTTGAAAGTTTTCTACAATAAGCTTCCAGTTTGCCTCGACTTCATATTCTTCACGATGAGCGGATTTCAAGTTTTGAATTTCATATCTAGCAAACGTATAAAGTTCTCCAAAACGATCAAAAATTTGTGCGTCTAGCTGATATTCAACAGATATAGGATTGTCAGATAAATTAACCCAAACCATGCCGTGCCACACTTTAATGTGAACGGATGTTAGTCCGTAATTTTCATTATGCACGAGTTCTTCTCGACAGCGGCTTGTGTTAGGAACACCCACTAAATCACCATCTAAGCTATAGCTCCACGAATGATATGGACAGCGAATAACACCTGCTTTACCGGATGCTTGGCTGCACAGCTTAGCTCCTCGATGCCGACATACGTTCAAGAATCCACGCAGCACGTGATCTTTTCCTCTAGTAATTAAAATATTTTCGCCTTCAACTCTCGTCGTAATATATTGTCCTGGTTCCGCTATTTCGTATTCAAATGCAACTAAACTCCATGATTTAGAAAATATATGATCTTTTTCTAACTTAAAAATGTCCGAAGATGTATACAGCTCTCCTCTCAACGTGGGCTCAAGTCTCCCATTATCATTCACTAAACCATGTTCCATAACCATCTACTATTCCTCCTTCGCTTCTCTAGAAACATTTAAATAGAACCATTCGCAAGAGCTGACGACGATTTATACTATTTTATTCGCCGCAAATCGCTGCGGAGTAAACAAATCAATTGGGTGATTAGTTTTTCCCTCCATCACTAAATCTGCTAAAATCTCTCCTACTACGCTTGCAAACTTAAAACCATGTCCAGAAAATCCAGCTGCAATCGCTACTTGAGGATATTCAGGATGCAGTGAAATGACAAAATGTTCATCTGGTGTATTGGTATACATGCACGTTTTCCCTTGTAAAAATCGACCGTTAAGCTGTGGAATACCTTGAGCTAGATAGTGCCGCATCATGTTCACTTCGTCTTCATATATATTTCGATCAATCGTTTCCGGCGTACACGCTGTTCCTTTTCGAAAAAACGCCACTTTTGCTCCTTCAGCCTTTAATCCAAACGAAGGGAAACCATACAACTGTACATAATCATCTGCTTCCCAAATATAAATCGGCTGTTTTCCCACTGAAAAAATATCTATTCCTTGTGTTGGTTCAAAAAACATTTGCACATGACGCTCTACTTGTAAGCTAACACCCAAATCCCGTAATAAATCAGGTGCCCAAGCGCCTGCAGAAATAATGATTTTTCCAGCTTCATATACTCCATTAGCTGTTATAACGCGCACGCCTTCACCAGAAGGATGAGCTTCCCACGACACCACTTCCTCAAAAAAATGAAGCTCAGCTCCGTACTTTTCTGCTTGAAGAAGGTGAGTATATACGCTCGCTTCCGGCCTAACGAATCCAGCTCTTTCTTCATATAGAGCAACCGTAGCAGGTGAAGGTGTAAACGCCGGAAACCGTTTGTAAATATCCTTTGCTTCTAGAATCTCATACGCAAGATTCCACTGTTTAGAGCTTTCGATGCTTCCAGAAACCGTCAAGCTATCAGGAGGTCCCATCATAAGTCCACCGGTAACCGTAAGAATTTCTTGACCGCTTTCTCTTTCAATTTCATTCCATAATTCGTAGGCGCGAAGCAATAATGGAACGTAAGCAGGGTCTTCAAAATACGACTGTCGAATGATTCTAGAACCGCCGTGACTCGATCCTAGGTCATGAGCGGGACCGTATTGTTCTAACCCCAATACCCGCTGACCTTTTTTGGCGAGCTGATAAGCAGCCGTACTCCCCATAGCTCCTAATCCGATAATAATGACATCATAATGTGTTGACATCTGCATTCCTCCTGTCTTTCGATTGATCAATTAAACTACCGCTGGGGAGTGTGTCATCATTGTTGCTTTATAACGCTGACCAAAGTATTCAACTTCTAAAACCATTTCTTCATGTACAGCTTGAGATAATAAAGTGTGTACAATTCCTTTTCCTAAGCTGTATGAATAGCCGGCACTTGTCACAAATCCGAGGGCTGTTTCTCCATAAAAGACCGGTTCATATCCCATTACTATCGCTGAAGGATCATCTAATATGAGCGTCGCTAATACTGTTTCAGAATCTTTTCGCTGACGATCAAGCAATGCCTCTTTTCCAATAAAAACTGGTTTTGTTAAATCAACCATTTCATGAAGGTTAACTTCATATGGATGATGCTCGCTCCAAAAGTCTTTCCCGCTTTTTAACGAAAAAGATTCAATTCGAAGATTTTCAAGAGCTCGGTCTCCCGCGGCAATCAGCTGATAAGGCTGTCCTTGCTCAATTAATACATCCCATAAATTCAGACCTTGATCAGAAGTCGTAATCAACTCCCAGCTCTCCATTCCCCCGTAGGAATCACGCAGAGCAAGAACTGAACTCTTTTCAATAAACAAGGTTTTCGCTTGCCCTTCAATCCAAGTGCTGCTAAGTTCTGAGCATTGAACCACGGACTTCATTACTCCTGTAGCTTTAGGACCAATTAATGCTATACTGCATGTCCCTGACGTTACATCTTGAAAAACAACTTGACCGTTTTGAGGCACGTGTTTTTGAATCCAGCTTGCTTCTACAGCTCCCGTACAAACAATCAAGAAAGTGGATATATTTTTGCGAATAACCATTATTTGATCTTTTATGCCGCCTCGCTCATGCAACATACACGTACGTATGCTTTGCCCTACTGTAATGTCTATATTTCCTGTCGTTAGCTTCTGTAAAAACTGGAGAGCTCCTTCCCCTTTAATTTCCAACCTTTTCTTTGCTGCCGTTGTATCGTAAATCGCCGCGTACTGACGAGTATGCAACTGTTCAGCCTCGATAATCGGTGACCAATATTCAGCCGACCACCCCTTTCTTATAACCATCTTCTTTTCATATGTGGATATAAGCGGATAGTTAGCTTCATACCACTGCGGCTGCTCCCACCCTGCTTTTTCGTTAAAATACGCTTTTAGTTCTTGCTGACGCATATAAAATGGACTTACGCGCATGTTTCGCGATACTTTTCGCTGCATAAATGGATGATGAATGCTATAAACCTCTTCATATTCTTCAATAGACCGCTGTTTGTAATAAACAGGGCTGCATGCATACGTATCGAAACGATTAATATCGCATAGCTCCAAATCCACAGTCGGTGCACCATTCATCAGCCATTCAGCCATTTGCCTAGCGACACCTGCAGAGTGCGTTACCCATATGGCTTCGGCTACCCAAAATCCCCCTACTGCTTGTGATTCGCCAAGCAGCGGCATCCCATCAGGTGTGAAGGAAAAAATGCCGTTCATTCCTTTTTTTATTCCTGGCTGTTTTAATGCCGGAATTAGTTCCAATGCATCTTCCCACGGTTTTTCAAAATCTTTTGGTGTAAAAGGTTTAACAGAAGGCATTTCTTTTGTTTCTCCGTATTTTGTAATGTCACTGAGTTCGATTGGAAACGGCTCATGCTGATATGATCCAATCCCAAGCCCTTTGTCTACCTGACGAAAATAAATTGCATTATCTTGATCTCGAATAAGAGGAGTCGCGACTTCTTCCGTTTCTCCGTTTAATTCAAGTAAATCATTTGTAAACACATATTGATGAGCCATCGGCTGAAGAGGAATTGTTACACCGACCATTTCTCCGATGCGAGGTCCCCAAAATCCGGCACAGCACACGATTACATCTGCTTCAAATTTTCCAGCGCTCGTGTACACTGCTTTTACTTGACCATTTGTCACTTCGATATTCGTCACTTCTGTATGACCGTAAAATTCTACTCCGCACTCTTTAGAAAAACGAGTCATTTTATCAACGGCATGCAAAGGTTTGGCAATACCGTCTGAAGGAACATAGAGACCTCCGCAAATACGATCAGGACAAATCAACGAATTTTTTTCCGCGCATTCCTGCGGTGAAAGAAGAAGAGCTTCGATTCCCCATGAGCTGGCAACACCAGCCTTTCTCTTTAGGTCTTCTAATCGCTCTGGTGTACGGGCAACTTCTAAACTGCCGACAGGATAAAACGAGCGCTGTTCATCTGTACTCAACTCTTTAAAGGTCTCGACTGTTTGAGAAGCTAGTGTTGTCAGGACTTTTGAAAAGCTAAGCTGAAATACAAGCCCCGGAGCGTGAGAAGTAGATCCTCCCGTTTCGAACAAAGGGCCTTGCTCAATCACTGTTATGTTTCTTTGCCCCATTTTACTTAAATAGTAGGCAATGCTGCACCCGACAATTCCAGCTCCTATCACTACTATCCTCTTATGTTCCATCACTTTATATCTCCCTCCTTTTTTGGTTTGAAGATGTTAAATATTGTCGATAGTTAATTATATTTTTAAGATTCATAATTTTCAAAGTATTTTGTTAAAAAGTGTGACATAGATTTTTTTAGACTTTCTTCCGCTAATGTTCGGATAACGCTTTCTTAACTTTAAAATATCAGAAAAACTGCCGTCTTTTTCTTTCGAATAACGAATTTTAAAGAAACTATCTATCTGTCAAAATGACACTTATCAATGAATGGTTATATCAAAAATGACGGAAAGAAGATAGCTAAAATAACTTAGCTATCTTCTTTTTAAACCATTTACCGATTAATTAATTTTGAAGGCTTAAATACTTTTGCTTATTTTTAGACCAAAGTTGCTTGTTTGACTACTTTTTTCATTTCTTCTGCAACGTTTCTTTTGTCTTTTTCACTTGTAATCCCCCCGCCTACAATCACAAGATCCGGCTGTGATTGCACGACTTCAGGAAGTGTATTCAGTTTAATACCTCCTGCCACCGCTGTTTTTGCATGTTTTACAACTCGTTTAATCGTTTGAAGCTGCTCGAACGGGGTTTCTCCTTCAGCTTGAAGATCATACCCTGTGTGTACACAAATATAGTCAACACCGAGCGCATCGACTTCTTTTGCACGTTGCTCAAGGTTTTTTACATTAATCATATCAACAAGAATTTGTGTTCCTTGTTTTTTGGCCTCTTCTACAGCGCCTTTTATAGTCGAATCATCAGTAGCGCCAAGAATCGTAATAATACTAGCACCCGCTTCAGAAGCTTTCATTACTTCGTAAGCACCTGCATCCATAATTTTTAAATCAGCTAATACCTTTAAAGACGGAAAAGCTTCCTTGATTTCTTTGACTGCTTTTAGCCCTTCGTTAATTACAACTGGAGTTCCAATTTCTACAATATCGATATACTCTTGAACCTCCTGCACTACTTCTTTTGCCTCTGAAATATTTACAAGATCCAATGCTAATTGAAGTTCCATACTTACTTCACTCCTTCATTAAATGGGGTTATCTAGCATGAATTCATTGTAAAACCGTTACTTTCAAAAAAAAAGTAGGCACTTTTAAAACATATAGTCACTAAAAATATACTATGGACGCTTCAATGCAGCGTATCATTTGTATTTATTTTAGAAAATTCTGAATAATAAGGGTGGTTTTATCCTTCTCACCAAAAGATTTTAACCCATATGGCTGGAATTATTCATTTCAGGCTCTATAACGGTTTCCATATAATTTTTTCCCCACTCATCCATGCTCTCAAGGATGGGCATCAAGCTTCTCCCGTGTTCAGTCAAGGAATATTCAACTTTTGGAGGGACAACCGGATAGACTTTTCGGTGAACGATTTGATCTTCTTCCAATTCTCGCAGCTGACTTACTAACATTCGCTGAGTAATTCCCGGCATCATGGACTTTAACTCCCCAAATCGTTTCGTCCCTTCTTTTCCTAGGTGCCACATAATCAGCATTTTCCACTTGCCTCCAATAATCGTTAACGTTAATTCCTTTTCACAGTTAAACGTTTTGCTAAAAAGTCTGCTCAATCCTTTTTCCTCCCTTTTTATGCGTAATAGTATAGTTTTAGACACTATATGAAAATAAAGTGTCTACTTATAAAGGAAAATTGTACCTGCTATACTGTAATCTGTAAAGGTGGTAAAAGACTATATTCACTGCAATAGACCGTTAAAATAAAGGAGGAGATCAATTGGGCAGTGTAGCTCGTTCACGTGATAATTGTCTCAAGTCTCATTCACCACAAGCGTTAGAAGTGGATTCCATGACCTTTACCTTATTTGGAGCAACAGGAGATTTAGCTAAAAGAAAAATTTTTCCTGCGTTATATAATTTATTTTTAGATAAAAAGCTTCCTTCTTCCTTTTCTATTGTTGGTACGGATAGAAGCAACTGGTCTGATGATGCCTTTCAAATATATGTAGAAGAATCAGTAAAGACTTTTTCAAGGCGCTTTAGACAAGGTGAATCCAAGATAAAAGAATTTCTTAAGACAGTTCGCTATCATAAAATGGATGTTACCAATAGTGATGGATATGACCAGTTGCTGCATGCTATTCAAGAAGGCGAAGCAGAATTAAATATTCCTGAAAATCGTCTTTTCTATTTATCAGTGGCTCCTGAATTTGTAGACGTCATTGCTTCAAATATAAACAGCGGCGGATTAGGATCTACAAAAGGCTGGAAACGTCTTATTATCGAAAAGCCTTTCGGACACGATTTACAATCTGCTCAAGTGTTAAATCAAAAGCTTACTGAAACGTTCAATGAAGAAGAGATTTATCGTATCGACCACTATCTAGGAAAACCAATGATCCAAAATTTGGAGGCTTTAGCATCTGCAAACCCTATTTTACAAGCACTATGGAATCATCACTACGTTGCAAATGTCCAAATTACAGCTAGTGAAACAGTTGGTGTAGAAGAAAGAGCGCCTTACTATGATCAGGCCGGTGCAATTAGGGATATGCTCCAAAACCATATGCTTCAAATGCTTATGATGACTGCCATGCAGCTGCCAAAGACACTTAACATCGCAAAGACTCGCCAACAAAAGATAAAAATTATGAAAAGCCTTCGTCCTCTACAAAAAGAGTTTATCCATTCGAACGTCATAAGAGGTCAATACGAAGCGGGAAAAATCCAAAATCGTTCCGTTATAGGATATAAAGATGAGCCCGGCATCAATGCTGCTTCCGTTAATGATACATTTATAGCAGTGCGGGTATGGATTGATCATGAGCTTTGGAAAGGAGTACCTTTCTATCTTCGCACAGGAAAAAGAATGAGTAAAAAATGCACGCGTATCGTCATTGAATTTAAACATCCTTTAAAGGATGTTTATACAGACGAAGAAGTTATTCCCAACCTTTTGGTTGTCGAAATCAGCCCAAATGAAGGTATATCACTGCAATTAAACAGCAAAAACCCTTTGAATGATAATAAAATCGAACCTATTTTTATCAATTTCTCAACAAATCAAAGAGAAGTACCCGAAGCTTATGAACTGCTGTTAGTTGATGCTTTACAGGGAGATTCCACATTTTTTGCTCATTGGGAAGAAGTTGAATTATCTTGGAAATGGGTGCAACCTATTTTAGAAGTTTTTAATGATGAACGTTTTCCTCTTCATTTTTATCCTGCGGGTACGATGGGACCAGCGGCTTCAAATCATTTGTTAGAAGACGACGGGTTTAAGTGGTGGTGATTACTTTTAATCTCGTTAAAAAGAGGCTGGGGTAAAAGCATTTTATCTGAAGAAAGATCCGAACGATGAAGCGAGATTCTTGATGGAGAATCCAACTCGTTCGGACTTTTTCACTGTGGTCGTAAACGTAGGTTTACTGCATGTAGTTGCTTCTAGTTGTTCGTATTTTCTTTATTTAATATCAGCCATTTGATTTTTCGATCTCGCTCTTTTCTTTCTTGTTCATCAACCAAATCATATTTCTTCAGCAAATGAAACATCTCGTTTAATGTTGTTTGCGAAGGATTTCGTACGAGAAACTCATGAAATAACGAGCGAATATCTTCTGGCAGCCATTGTGACTGCGAGTTAAACTTCTGCTGTACATCTTCTACCGAGTGGTCTAAATTACATTTACCCATACCTTTTCCTCCCTTTTTATGTAACTGTTTTACATTTTTTAGTCTTCTTTTTGTTTAAACGTACTTGGCATAACAACTGCTACAACTTCTCCGGTCGCAACAATGATGTCACTCGCGTATACTTCTGTTTTAACTCTCCATTTCTTCGGGTGAATTTCTTCAACCGTTCCTATTGCTTTTAGTACTTCACCCTGCGGCGTTGGTTTTTTAAAATCCACGTGGAGAGAACCGGTAACAAATCGCGGCGGCTCTGCTGAATCTCCTATTTCGTAGCCATTTTTACGGTATAGAGCAAGAGAAGCAGAGCCTGTTCCATGGCAATCAATCAGTGATGCAAGAAGTCCTCCATAAACAAATCCTGGTATAGCTGTATGTTCAGGCTTAGGTGTATAAAGGGTAATGGTTTTTTCTCCTAACCATCCTGTCCGAAAATGATAGCCTTCCTGATTTAATCGGCCGCATCCGTAACACCATGCAAAATCATCCGGATATTCGTCTTGAATCGCTTTTACTACTTTTCCCATGGTTCACCACTCCTTTTTTCGGAATATTTTAACACATTTTCTTCTACAATCGTTAGAACTAAACGGACTATTTTCAAGCTTAAATAACTAAAAATCATAATAGAAGAAAAGCCTCACTTAAAAAGTAAGTGAGGCTTTATAATTAAAATTCTTCATAAGCAGAGGGGTCTTGATTATTAAGTCTTCCATCCTCGCGATTTAATTCTGAAATCATATTCATCTCAGTTTCATCTAAAGAAAATGAAAAAATGGATATGTTTTCAAGCTGCCGCTTGCGAGATGACGATTTTGGAATTGAAATCGCTCCTAGCTGATAATGCCATCGCAAAATTACTTGTGAAACTGTTTTATTATGACGGCCGGCAATTTGTTTAATTGTTTCATTTTCTAAAACAGCACTTGCTCGCCCTAGCGGACTCCAAGATTCAATTTGAATGTTTTTCTCCTGATACCAATTTCGATATTGATGTTGATTAAAAAAAGGATGCAGTTCTATTTGATTGATACTTGGCAAAATGCCGGTCTCTTTTTCCAAGCGCTCAACATGCTCGGGAAGAAAATTACAAACACCAATTGAACGAATTAAGCCCCAGCGCTTCGCATCAATCAATGCTTGCCAAGCTTCTACATAATGATCTTGTTTAGGATTAGGCCAATGAATAAGATACAAATCGTAATAGTCTAAATTCGCGCGATATAAAGATTCTTGGATAGTAGGAATTGCTTTATCATACATATGGTAGCGCCCTGGGAGTTTAGATGTAACGAATAGTTCTTGTCTAGAAACCGGTGTTCTTCGAAGAGCTTGGCCCACGGTGCCTTCATTTTCGTAATTATAAGCTGTATCAATTAGACGATACCCTACATCAATCGCACTCGTTATAGCGTTGACTCCTTCATTTCCGTTAAGCTTATATGTACCAAAACCTATAGCAGGCAAGGTTACCCCGTCATTAAGGGTTATTTCAGGAATTACTTTACTCATTATTATCCACTCCTTTCGATCATGCCCTAAGGTTAGCATATATTATCCAATACTTGAATAAATTTGCACCACTCATTTTCACAAAGGAGTGATGCTTTCAAACAATCAAAAAAGTGATTACGGAGAAACCTCCGTTTTAAACTCATTAACTTCGCACTTTTCTGTTTCTTTCTTGTTTTTAGTTAACGTAAAGAAAGCTACAAAACCTAAAAGCGCCGTACTAAATAAAATAGCAGCCATCGGAATCGCTGTGGTTTCGTTAATACCCACTAAAGGAGAAACAATTGATCCTAAAGTTAGCGGAAGCATGCCTAACACGGCACTCGCACTTCCTGCTCTATGTCCTTGATTTTTCATTGCCAATGTCACCGAGCCTGTGATCGTCATTCCTATAGAGATCATGTAAATAAAAATGGGAATAACAATCGTAGCCAGCGGCCCTTTAAGCATGGTCATGATAAGAAGTACGCTAGTAGCACTTACAGCCGTAATCACGGCAATGCGAAGCAGGCTTCTTTCATGAAGAATTCCGCTAAAGCGCCCTATAATAAAGCTTCCAGTCACAATGGCCAAGCCGTTAATCCCAAACAAAATGCTGAAAATTTGCGGAGAAACATGGTAGATCCCTTGATAGACAAATGGAGTGCCTGATACATAAGCAAAGCTTCCTCCGTGGACCAGTCCGACAATTAAGGCATACCCAATAAAAGAACGGTCTTGTAATAAACTGCCCATCGTGCGAACGGAATGACCAATTGAGCTTGGCGTTCTATTTTCAATTGGCAAAGTTTCTTTTAAACGCATTGAGATTGTTAGAACAATTAAAAGACCTATTAAACTTAAAAACAAGAAAATAGTATGCCAGCTTGCAAAAGGAAGAAGTAAAATAGCACCTCCGGCCATTGGTGCTATCATTGGCGCAAAGGCATTGATAACCATTAACAGAGCAAAAAACTTCGTAAGCTCTCTTCCACTAAAAACGTCTCTGACAATGGCTCGAGAAAGAACAACTCCTGCCGAAGCCGTAAACCCTTGTAAAAAGCGTGCGATGACTAAAGCTGTAATAGTAGGAGCCAAAGCACAGAGCAAGGACGATATCATAAATAAAGAGATGGAGATAAGTAAAGGCCGTTTTCGTCCCTTCGCATCACTGATTGGACCGATCACGATTTGACCAATGGCAAGGCCTAATAAACACGATGTTAAACTAAGCTGAACAAGTGAAGCTCGCGCATCTAAATGATCAGCAATAGCAGGGAAACTTGGCAAATACATATCGATATTAAGGGGACCTAATATCGCAAGCGTGCTGAGGAGAAACGCCAATCCTAGACGTTTTTTTCCAGTTGGGTTATGAAGCATAATAGCAGAGCACCTTCCTCACCTAAATATTGTATTTTTACAGATAACCTTTAGTCTATTGAAAGGCATCTCTTCTGTCTAGGACATTTGTCTAAAGATGTAGGTAAAGTTCTATTCGCAAAAAAGGATGTATGAGTGATGACATGCGGTTGATATTCAAAAAACAACGCCTGAAATATCCTTAAGATACTTCAAGCGTTGTTTGAACGTTTGTTATATACTATCTAATGCCTGCTGTAAATCTCTCATAATATCTTCCCATGCTTCCAGTCCAACTGATAAACGAAGGAGTTCGTTTGAAATCCCCATTTCTTTCCGAGTTTGTTCCGGCACAACTGCATGCGTCATCGAGGCAGGATGCTGAATAAGTGTTTCAGCATCTCCAAGACTCACCGCAATAGAAATGAGCTTAAGCTGATTAACCACTTTTACGGTTTCTTCATAACCTCCTTTCACTTCAAAGGAGAGAAGCCCCCCTCCTTTTTTCATTTGCTTTTGCATGAGAGAATAAGCAGTGCTTTTTTTATCACCTGGATAATAAACGGCTTTCACCTTGGGGTGGAGACTTAATTGTTTTGCGATATGTTCAGCATTCTCACAGTGACGATCCATTCGAACGGCCAGCGTTTTTAAGCCTCGGAGTAATAGCCAAGCATCAAACGGTGAAAGAATGCCTCCGATATCTTTTTGCGTCGTTTTGCGCAGTACGGAAATAACTTCTTCGTTCCCTACTACAATTCCTGCTACAACATCTCCGTGTCCACCAATAAATTTTGTTGCGCTATGAATGACTAAGTCGCACCCAAGCTTCAGCGGCTGTTGCAAATAAGGAGTTGAAAAGGTATTGTCTACTACCACAGGAATTCCTTTTTGTTTAGCGATAGAAGCAACTAACTCTAAATCTACTAAAGTCATAGTCGGGTTAATCGGTGTTTCAATATAAATACATGCTGTATCTTTTCTGATAGCAGCAAGAATTTCTTCCTCAGTTTCCAAGTGGGAGAAAGAATGATGGATTTGATATTTTTCCTCAAGCATTTCTAAGAGACCAAATGTGCATCCATACACTCCTTTAGAACATAAAATATGATCGCCTGCTTTTGTAAGTCCAATCAATACAGCGGATACTGCAGCCATTCCCGATCCAAATGCCAAAGCGGCTTCTCCTTCTTCAAGCTGTGCCATACGCTCTTCTAAAATGGTGACCGTTGGATTCGATAACCGGGAATATACATAACCATCTTCTGCTCCGCTAAACCGGTTTGCACCTTGTTCTATAGATGAAAATGTAAATGTAGACGTTTGATAGATAGGCGGAGCTAAGCTATCAAAATGATGTTTTGATTCATACCCTGCGTGAATGGCTTTTGTTTCAAACTGATATTTCTCTTTTTCGTTCATACGGCTTCCCCCTTATGCACACAAGCACTATGTCATTTCCGAAAAATGTAAGCGTTTTCTTTTATTATATTTCTCTTTTCTTTTTTCGTTCCCTGCCTCTCCATGTAGATAATTCCACCGTAGAGAAAGAAGCGACATGCACCCTGCACCTCGCTTTACTTCATCATTTGTTTAATTAGTGCTGAATTACGTTTTTTGAATACTTCATTATGAGAAGAAACCATAGCCGCCTTAGCAGCAGAGGGCTGAACGAATTTTTTTGCTTTGTTTACGGCATTAGCAGCGTCTTGAAAAGCACCTGTAATCAAATGGACTTTTCCTTCGTGCATGAGAATATCTCCCGCTGCATACACGCCTTCTACAGACGTTTCGCTTGCTGCATTACCTGCGATGTAATAGTCATCAATAGTTTTGATATGTAGTTCACTGCCCTTTAACAGCTCTGTGTCTCTTTCATAGCCGTGATTAATAATAACTTCGTCAATGGGCAAGTAAGCAATTTCACCGGTTTGATGATTAGTCAGTTCAACTTTTTCTATAAATTCATGCGTCGCATCAGCCACTAATTTTGTAATAGATGTGTTAAGCAGACACCGAGCTGAGCTATTTATTAATTGTCTCACTTGTGCTTCATGACCATTTAGTTCGCTGTTTCGGTACGTAATATACACTTTTTTAGCAACGGGCTCTAGCTCATTTGCCCAATCAATGGCTGAATTGCCTCCACCGGAAACAATCACCGTTTTATTTTTAAAATGCTGCAGAGATTTAACTGTATAGTTTAAGTTTGTTACTTCAAATCGTTCTGCTCCTTCAATTTTGAGCTTTTGCGGGTTTAAAATACCTCCTCCGACAGCAAGGATAATAGTTTTAGAGTAATGATGTTCACCTGAAGAACTCGTTAGCTGGAAAATACCATCTTTTAAGCGAGAAATGGATTCAATCTTCTCATTTAAAACAACAGTTGGATCAAACGTCAGCCCTTGCTCAACAAGCTGTTCAATAAGCTTTGCACCAGCCACAGGAGTTTGTCCGCCCACATCCCAAATCATTTTTTCAGGATAAACGTGAAGCTTCCCGCCTAGCTTTGGCTGATATTCAATCAGCTTTGTTTTCATTTCTCTTAGTCCACTGTAAAAGGCCGAGTAAAGGCCAGCCGGTCCCCCGCCGATAATTGTCACATCAAAAAGTTCATGGTGTGTCATGCACGTTCACTCCTTATAATCAACCGTTATTGATTATCATTCTCATTTAAATATACATCTTCTTCACCGTTTTGACAATAAAAATAACTATTGACATACGAAAACGTTCGAATTATAGTATGTAAAGAAAACGATATTGATAATCATTATCATATATTTGTTGTATTAAATATAAACGGAGGTTCAGATATGGTTCGCCTATATACAGAGAAATTACATATTAGTTATGGTGAACGTCTAATAGTAAAGAATTTAAGCGTTAACATTCCAGACAAAAAGATTACAACGATTATTGGTTCCAACGGATGCGGCAAATCAACGCTTTTAAAAGCCATTACCCGCATTATTTCTCATCAATCTGGTTCCGTTATTTTAGATGGGGAAAACATTTCAAAAGAACATACAAAATCACTCGCTAAAAAAATGGCCATTCTCCCTCAAACGCCGGAAAGTGCCAGTGGGTTGACTGTTGGCGAGCTCGTGTCTTATGGGCGCTTTCCCTATCAAAAAGGTTTTGGACGTCTATCAAAAGAAGACTATCAAACGATTGACTGGGCGCTTGAAGTCACCGGCATAAAAGACTACAAGTTTCGTCTCGTTGACTCTCTTTCAGGCGGTCAACGTCAGCGAGTGTGGATTGCAATGGCTTTAGCTCAAGAAACCGACATTATATTCCTCGACGAGCCGACTACCTACTTAGATATGGCCCATCAGTTAGAAGTGCTTGAGCTGCTTCAAAAACTAAACAAAGAGCAAGAACGTACCGTCGTAATGGTGCTTCACGATTTAAATCAAGCCGCTCGCTTTGCAGATTATATTATCGCTTTAAAAGATGGAGAAATTGTTAAAGCTGGAACGTGTAACGAAGTTATTACGCATGACGTTCTAAAAAAAGTGTTTCATATCGACGCTGAAATCGGACGAGACCCGAGAACCAATAAACCAATGTGCATCACGTATAACTTATTAAGAGGAGATAACTAAATGAAAAAATTACTGCTTCCATTCATGCTCATATTCGTACTACTTATTAGTGCCTGCAGCAGCGGTTCAACTGAAAGCAAAAACGATTCTAATAAAGGAAACAGCGGATCCAAGACAATCACATATCAATCTGAAGACGGTCCTGTAAAAGTTCCGGCTAACCCGAAACGTGTCGTAGTGTTAGGCTCTTACGCAGGTAACGTCATGTCGTTAGGTGTCAATATTGTCGGAGTTGATTCGTGGTCTAAAATGAATCCCCGCTTTGAAAAGAAATTAAAAGGCGTTGAAGAAGTATCAGATGAAAATTTAGAAAAGATCATTAAATTAAAGCCCGACCTAATTATTGGCTTATCTACTACAAAAAACGTTGATAAATTGAAAAAAATTGCTCCTACCGTTACGTATACATACGATAAAGTAGATTACCTTACTCAGCATGTAGAAATCGGAAAACTATTAAATAAAGAAAAAGAAGCACAGTCATGGGTAAACGATTTTAAAAAGCGTACGGCAAAAGCTGGTTCTGACATCAAAGCTAAAATTGGCGAAGATACCACGGTTTCAGTTATTGAGAACTTTGACAAGCAGTTGTATGTGTTTGGCGATAACTGGGGACGCGGAACGGAAATTCTTTATCAAGAAATGAAATTAAAAATGCCAGAGAAAGTAAAGAAAATGGCTTTGAAAGATGGATACTATGCGATTTCGCCAGAAGTTCTTCCTGAATATGCCGGAGATTATTTAATCTTCAGCAAAAACCAAGATGGAGATACATCATTTGAGAAAACAGATACGTACAAAAATATTCCTGCTGTAAAGAATAATCACGTATTTGAAGCAAATGCAAAAGAATTTTATTTTAATGATCCAATCACATTAGATTATCAACTAGATTTCTTTACTCAAAAATTTCTTGGCAAGTAATTCATTCAAGAGGAATTCTTTTTAGAATTCCTCTTACTTTGTTTTACTAAATTTATTCTTATATGAAAAGATGGGTGTTTTATGAAAATAGACAATCAGCGGTTCATTCCTTTCTTATATAAATTAATAGGTATGCTGCTCGTATTCATCGTAATGTTTGGTCTTTCCATGGTTTTTGGTGCTGCTGACATATCGATAAAAGATGTGTGGCTAGCACTTTCATCAAGCAGTGTAAACGAACAGATTTCGATCATCCGAGATATTCGCCTACCTCGTGAAATCGCCGCTGCTTTTGTTGGCGCTGCTTTATCAGTATCAGGGGCGATTATGCAAGGTATGACAAAAAATCCTCTTGCAGATCCAGGACTTTTAGGCTTAACTTCTGGCGCAAATGCAGCTTTAGCTGTAACCATTGCCTTTATCCCTTCTGTAAATTATTTAGGTATTACGATTGCTTGCTTTATTGGAGCTGCGGTTGGCGCAATTTTGGTGTTTGGAATTGCCGCTATAAAAAGAGGTGGTTTTTCTCCGCTTCGAATTGTACTAGCCGGGGCTGCCGTTTCAGCGTTTCTTTATGCGATTGGAGAAGGCGTCGGTATTTATTTTAAAATTTCAAAAGATGTATCGATGTGGACTGCTGGCGGAATGGTAGGCACTTCTTGGGAACAGCTTCAAATCATTGTTCCCTTTATTGTCGGAGGTATATTCATTGCCCTTTTGCTTTCTCGGCAGCTTACTATTTTAAGTTTAAATGAAGAAGTTGCTATGGGGTTAGGTCAGCAAACAACAAAGGTCAAAACCATTTTATTTGTTGTCATGGTTCTTCTTGCAGGTGCTTCTGTTGCGCTAGTCGGAAACATGGTGTTTATCGGCTTGATGATTCCTCATATTGTACGAGGAATTGTAGGAACCGACTATCGTTATATTATCCCTATGTCGGCTATCACTGGCGCAGCGTTTATGCTGCTCGCTGATACGTTGGGCCGAACCGTAAGTGCGCCTTATGAAACACCAATAGCAGCAGTTGTATCCATGATTGGTTTACCTTTCTTTTTAATCATTGTTCGTAAAGGAGGAAAAGCATTCTCATGATCCACCCAGCCCTTATTAGAAAACAACGAATAATTATGATGCTGCTCACTGTTTTGATTCTTGGAACGATTGTGATAGGAGTGGGGCTTGGTGCTGCCTCCCTTCCTTATAATAAAGTGTTTCCTACTCTTTTTGGCAAAGGGAATTTTGCGGATGAGTTTGTTCTTTTTTCAATTCGACTTCCGCGAATTATCATTACTCTTTTAGCAGGAATGGCTCTAGCTTTATCAGGCGCTATCTTACAAGGTGTTACGCGCAATGATTTAGCGGAACCTGGAATTATAGGAATTAATTCGGGAGCAGGCGTCGCAATTGCCGTATTCTTTTTATTTTTTCCAATTGAAGCTGGCTCTTTCGTGTATGCTCTTCCGTTAGTAGGGTTCATCGGCGCCTTGTTTACAGCTGGCCTTATCTACCTTTGTGCATATAGTAAAAGCCAAGGGCTGCAGCCTGTAAAGTTTATTTTAACAGGCGTAGGTTTTTCGATGGCTCTTTCTGGAATGATGGTGGTGATTATGTCATCAGCTGATCATGCTAAAGTTGATTTTATTGCTAAATGGATTGCAGGAAACATTTTGGGGACAGACTGGCCTTTTATATGGGCACTTCTGCCTTGGCTTCTTGTCTTGATTCCTTTTATATTGTACAAAGCAAATTCATTAAATATTTTTAACTTAAATGAAGCTGCAGCTATTGGAGTCGGCATCGCTATAGAGAAAGAACGTGTAACATTGCTTTTAGCAGCGGTTGCATTAGCGGCAGCCGCAGTTTCAGTTACAGGCGGGGTTGCCTTTATTGGGCTTCTTGCTCCTCATATTGCCAAAGGCTTAGTCGGACCGAGAAACCAGCTTTTTATTCCCGTTGCTATTTTACTTGGCGGCTGGCTTTTGCTGATTGCAGATACAATAGGACATAACATTGCCGATCCTAACGGTCTACCAGCAGGAATTATTGCTGCCGTAATCGGTGCTCCTTACTTTATTTATTTGCTTTTGAAAAGATAATAAACGAGGCTGAGAAATAACGACCCACTAATCAAACATTTCAATTAGTGGGTCGTTTTTCACTTGGGCTAAAATACTTTTATCTCAGCTTTATTTTTGCTTTTTTTGTCTCTCATCTGCAGCGTTCGCTCTAGCCTGAGCTTCTAAATCGTCTTGGTCTGCTAATTCACGAGAAAACTCTTCGTCTACTCCATCTGCTTTAGATGCAGGATAATCCGCTACCTTTTTTAATTGTTTTTTCAACTCTTTTTCATTCATTATAAACACTCCTTTATTCTAGACTGTTACTAGTATGCGTTTGTCGTTTCTGCACTATGTGGAGAAAGAAGGAATTTTACCAATAAGACCGAAAGCATACGTAATAAGAAAAAGAAAGGACGTTTTATATGATCATCATTATTACACTCTCTATTATCATTGTATTTGTTATTTTACTGCTATGCATAGTTACTACTTCGAAAGCTTATGATTACAAACATACGGTAGATCCGCTTACAAAAAAACAAGACGAAAAAAAGTAGGTGCGCTCGTTTCACACCTACTTTTTGTATTAACCTTGCAGTGTTTTTAAATCATCATCGTTCAATTGAAATGCTTGCTTAATTTTGTCTTCCAAGTTTTTTGTTACTCTTCGCTTCCCCACTTCAACCAGTGCAATTAAAGAAAAGCTGCAGTTCACTGCTTGAGCAAAGTTTCGCTGATTCATATTGTAGTTTTTCCGAATGTTTTTTACCATTTCTTTATTCATTTACACTCACTCCGCTTAACTCAATATACTTTTTTCTACTCAAGTTCAAGTCACATGTTCATCTAGCTGTCGACAGAGCGTGAGAAATTGCTGCTGTTCTTCTTCTTTATAGCAAGCAAACAGTTTTTCAACCCCTTGCTGCATGTCTTTTTCAGCAGCTTGAATCACTTGTTTCCCTTTGTTTGTAAGCTCGACCATAACTTTACGCCGATCTCTTTTTGAATGGTAGCGCTCCACAAGATTCAATTCATACAAACGTGTAATCGATGCTGTAATAACACTTGGGCTCGCCTTTATCTCGTCTGCCACTTTGGTGACAGGCATTGTACGTGCACGTTCAACAATCAGTAAAATATGATATTGAAAAGGGGTAATTCCGTAATGATGTAAAAGGCTTTTTACATTTGTCATTACTTTTTTGTTTAAAGATATTGAAATTCTTTGAATTTCTTCACCAAATATCAATGGATCCATCCACCTCACCACCCCTTTCTCTCCAACATTTTTATGAGGAACTTTTGATTCTATAGCACCTTATGAATTTATACTTTTAGGAGCTGGAAGCATACGAATATCTTCCTCTTGAGCTTCTGATTTCTTTTCTTGGACTACTTTATCTTTACGTACGTCACGAAGGAAGAAACTTAGAATTAAACCGATAACAGAAATTGCTGTTGCCCAGTAAAAGGCATCGTTAATACCTTGGATCGTACCTTGCTGCGTCATTTTTCCAGATAAAATCGTCAGCGCTTGCTGCTGAGCCGCATCTTGTGATAAATGCAAAGTAGCAGCTACCTTTTGTACAAATAAATGAAAGCTGTTCATAAAGAATGGATCAGACGTATTCATGGAACTGCTGATTTCATTTACATGATACGTTGTACGATTCGTAAAAATGGTCGTCATTAAACTAATACCAATTGAACCACTTACTTGACGAAGCGTATTAGACATTGATGTTCCGTGACTGCTTAGTCGCTGCGGAAGCTGATTCAAACCGGCTGTCATAATCGGCATCATTAAGAGTGACATACCGAACGAGCGGATAATATAAATCGCTAAAATATGAGTAAACGGTGTAGCCATCGTCAGCTTCGTAAATTCAAACGTTGAAATAGATGTAATGAGCATACCAACGATTGCTAGCGGACGAGGTCCAACTTTATCAAACAATGTACCTGAAATCGGCGACATAACCAGCATAACAAGTGCGCCAGGAAGCAGCAGCAGCCCTGAATCAAAAGCAGAATATCCGCGGATATTTTGCAAGTAAATTGGAAGCAAGAACATACCTGCGTACATACTGATTGTAATCGCAATACTAATAATATTTGATAGTGAAAAAATATTATATTTAAACACGCGCATATCCAATAGCGGCTTTTCAGATTTAATTTGTTGAAGAACAAATATAATTAAAAGAACTGCCCCGCCAATGATTGTAGAAAGAACAACTGAATCCGTCCAGCCGTCATTTCCAGCTTCACTAAATCCGTAAAGCAATAATCCCATACCTGCAAGTGATGTCACAACAGAAGGCATGTGAACTTTTACATCCTTTGGAGGCTGAATGTCTTTTAATTGAAAGAAAGCAATAATTAATACAATGGCACCTAATGGCACCATGCCGTTAAAAAGGATGTGCCAATCATAGTTTTGAATAACCCATCCAGATAACGTTGGTCCAATAGCCGGTGCGAACATCATGGCTAAACCAAAAATCCCCATCCCTTTTCCTCGCATGTGAGGAGGGAAAATAAACACAATAATAGTCATAACAAGAGGCGATAAGACACCTCCGCCAATAGCTTGAATTAAACGGCCGGTAAGCATAATCGAAAACGTAGGTGCAATTCCGCAAATCAATGATCCTACTGTAAAACAAAACATTGCAAATAAGAACAAGCGACGCACACCAAATCGTTCAATTAAAAAAGCTGAAAGCGGAATTAATGCCCCGTTCACAAGCATATATCCAGTTAACAACCACTGAGCTGTATTTGCCGTTACGCCAAACTCAGTAATCAAATGCGGGATGGCCACGTTCAGTAACGTTTGGTTTAATATCGCAAGAAACAAACCAAGCATTAAAACAATCAATAGCGGAATATGCTTTTTGATGGATCCATCACTTGTGTTTTCTATACTGGCTGTCATCATATTTCCTCCCTTCTTGAACTGTTGTAGTAAGAATTAGTCTTTCGAAATTTTTACTTCGGCGTTCATACCTGGCAGTACATGCTCTGAATAATTAGAAATAGAAATTTTTACAGGAACCGTTTGAGATACTTTTGTGTAGTTTCCATCTGAGCTTGAGTTCGATGTTAAAGATGAAAGTGAATTGGTTGCATATCCAATTTCTTCGACTTTGCCGTCGATTTTTGCACTGCTGTCTCCGTCTACCGTTACATCTACATCGTCGCCTTCTTTAATATCCTTAAGCTGATCTTCTTTAATATTTGCTACGATAAATAGGTCTTTCATATCTACTTCGGTTGCAATTTGCTGTCCAGCTTGAACCATTTGATTTTCTTTTACGTTTGTTTGAATAATTTTTCCATCTGCTGGTACTGTAGCAGCTACAGAGCCTTTTTCAGCTTGAATCTTAGCAATTTCAGCATCTTTTGATACATCATTTCCTTCTTCTACTGTCCAGCTTGCTACTTTACCTGCTGCAGGTGCAACTACATTGTATACATCTCCAGATACTTTAGCGTTATCCGTTGTAATATAGTTGGATTTTTGAACGTAATAATATCCTCCTCCAATTAATAAAGCTAAAATAACGATGATTCCAATAAAATTTGTTACCATTAAGCGACTTCTAGACATTCATTACTCCTCCTTAATACTTCACTAATGAAATTACTTTTTTATATAGCTTTTTCATAAAGATATTATCTCCATCTATTATGAGATATGTTTCTTTACAATCATCTATTTGGTTAACCACCTAAATAACTTTATCATAAAGATATTTTTTCGTAAAGGTATTAATTTAAAAATAATAATGGTGGTTAAAGATAATCATTGCCATCCTTTACAATTGTTTCATTTTATTTTAGAGTTAGTTTATATACGTCCGTAGTGTACAAGGAGATGGAAGCTAGCATGGATAACAATTTAGATTCAAAAATTGAACACCTTTATCAAATTAACACATCTTTTTTTCAATATATGCGACATTTAGTCGAAGAAACATTAAAAACACAGCCTTATCACTTAACACCCACTAAATTTTATATCTTAAACTACATTGCCAGCGGCACAAAGTATATGGTAGCAGATATTTCAAATAAACTTCACTTAACCTCGGGCGCTACAACTAGCTTATTAAATCAATTGGAAGAAGAATCTCTCATTCAGCGCGTGCGAGACGAAAAAGACCGGAGAGTCGTGTGGGTTTCATTGACCGATGAATCCAAGAAACTTGTTTCAATGATTACAGAGAAGCGAAATGGATTTTTAAAAGATATGCTAGCAGCTCTAAGTGTAGAAGAACAAGAAGAATATTTTCGCTTATTAAATAAAATGGACGCCCTTTTAAGTGATAAATATGGATTTTCATATTAGATTATCCAAAAGAGCTCCGCTTCGAATTGAAGCGGAGCTCTTCGCTATTTTAGAAAGCAGAACTCATTAACGCACCTGCTTTGTCAGGAAAATCGATAAAAGGATTTCGGTTGCCTTGCAACTCAAAGATTGCTGCATTGCGATGTTTTTCATAAAGTGAAACAGTAAATTCTTCATGCCATTTTAGTAAAAGAGGAAGATCTACTCGCGAAGAGTCAATTTTATTATGATAGCGAATTAAAAAATAAAGAGTTGATCGAGCCACAATTCCTTTTCCATATTCAGGTTCAAACTTACCTTTTTCTGCTTTGCCACATCCTTCTTTCACATCTGATTGCTTTACTTCCGGCGTATAATCCGCGAAGTCAATATAAGAAGAATTACCTCTTCGGCTGTTGCAAGAAGGTTCACACGCAAATAAATGATGGAGGTCACCTCTCATAGGCTCATGTTTTCCAAACCAAGATTGCGGGACAACGTGCTCACAGTTTAGCAGTATGTCATTGCTTGAAAGAGAGGAGTTACTAAACGATTGAAGTTGATCAATATCTTGCTGTATAGTTTCTAACGGATCCATCCCTTTCCCTGAGTATAGACTTTTCAGCTCCCCATTCTCCTGTAGATCCACCCATGGGTATACATATTTATGCGGCGAATAACTTAGCAAATGCTGATGCGTTTCCGTTAACAAAGTTTGCATGGCTTCTCTTTCAAAGAGCGTATCTTGATAATAAAGATTTTTATTTTCTTCATCCGTCTTTTCATCATAATAACTTCGATTGTTTACGTATTCGTGATAAAGAGCTTTTGCCTGCTGCTTTTCCATCATTAACATATCTAAACTGCTTCTCATCTGATCACCTCTGAAGTCATTTGACTTTGAATTTCACGCAACAGCTTTTCAACAACGGTCAAGTGCACAAATCCGTTTCCTACTTCTCTTGGTGATTCATTTAATGGAAGGGTTCTTCTGATTAACTGTGCATAAAGCTCTGGTTCTGTAAGTTCTCTTCCAAACATTTCATTTGAAAGAACTTTTATCAATCCTAAGGCCCCTGCTACGTGAGGTGTTGCCATAGAGGTTCCGCTCAGTGCGGCATACTTTCCATTCAAGTAAGTTGATACGATCTTCTCTCCCGGAGCTACTACATCTACTTCGTTGTTTGAGTTGGAAAATACCGAAGATCGTTTCTCTAAATCAACAGCTCCTACGGTAATCACTTCATTATATGAGCCAGGGTACGCAAACTCATCTGTGGAGCCTTCTCCATCTCCTTCATTTCCCGCTGCGCAGACAACTAAAATATTCTGATCAACAGCATCTTGAATCGCTTCATGCAGCTCAGGCACATCCGACGGACCTCCAAGCGACATCGAAATGATATCTACTTTTTGCTCGATGGCGTAGTTAATACCTTGAATAATCCACTCGTATTGACCTGAACCATTTCCATCAAGTACTTTTAGGATAAGTAAGCCCACTTCAGGAGCCACTCCTACAACACCCGTTCCATTATGCGCTGCTGCAATTGTGCCTGCTACGTGAGTGCCGTGACCATTATAATCTTGAAAAATATCTGGATTTTGCTGATCATCTTGTGTAAAGTTTTTTCCTCCAATAATTCGCTCCTGCAAATCTGGATGTGTAACATCACAGCCGGTATCCAAAACCGCTATGGTTATTCCCCGTCCCTTTGTTTGCTTCCATACTTGCTCTGCTCCAATTAGAGCGACTCCTTCTGGGACTTCATTAAATTGATTCAATTGTTCAACTACTTGAAATGGGATAATGCGCACTTTGCTTTTCATTCAGATTCCCCCTGCAGGATTAAATGGAAGCTAGTTCATGGTGGGATCACTTTTAATCGCTTATTTTTGGAGCTTACTCATCGAGGTTTGTTGCTTCTAAACTTATTATAACACAAAAACAGAACGTGTGTTTGTATTTTTGTGAATTTTTTTGCAAATAAATAAAAAGCAGAAGCGAAATTTCCGCTTCTGCTTTTTATTTATTGTTGGTTTTTAGAGGAATCAGGAACGGCACATTGACCATCTGCACAAAAGGCATCATCTGCGCCTTCTGGAGAAAGGCTCTTCAAAGCGGGAGTCGGATTTTCTTCTTCCCATACTTGTTGGAGAGCTCCTACAAATGTTTCGACTGGCTGTGCACCTGAAATCGCATATTTTTGATTAACAACAAAATATGGAACACCGCTAATGCCATATTGCTGAGCCGTTGCTTCATCACTGCGCACTTCATTTGCGTATGCGTTTTTATCCGCGAGAATTTGACGTGCTTCTTCTCGGTCAAGACCTGCATCTTCTGCAACAGCAACCAGCGTCTCTTCTTCACCTAGATGTTTTGATTCAGTAAAGTATGCATATAAGAGTTTTTCTGTAATGGCTGCTTCTTTTCCTTGAGCTTTTGCAAATTTAGCTAAGCGGTGAGCATCAAATGTATTAGTTGGCTTCATATCGTCAAAATTAAAGGATAAGCCCACACTAGCTGCCTGCTGCCCGATACCTTCATTTGCTTGTTTTGCTTGTTCAATGGTCATTCCATATTTAGCAGCAAGAGCTTCATTAATCGTTTTGCCAGTATTAACTGGGGCATTTGGATCTAGCTCGAAGCTTTTAAATTCAACCTGCACATCATCTTTGTGTGCAAATTGCTGAAGCGCTTGTTCTAATCGGCGCTTTCCAATATAACAAAAAGGACAGACAAAATCTGACCAAACTTCTATTTTCATTGTGACACCTCTTCAATTCAAGATAATTCTTATCGTAGCATACCTTTGAAGAAACTCCATCATAACTTGCTCAAACAAAGCAAAAACACCGTGTTGATTTACATACTAAGTGTATTCAATCAACACGGTGCTTTTATCTCACCTATTTTAAATTCATTGCTTTTAGAAGAGCATCATGTAAATACGTATTTTCATATACTCCGGTAAATCTTTCTGAGCCGGCACCCATTGCATTTAAAGGAACGTCTGATGACGTATGCTCTTCAGTTGTCCAATCCGCAACGAACTGCTCTTTTGAATGAGCGATTGCAAATGGCCCATCTTCTTTTGATACTTCATCTCCACCGTTATCTTTATTGTCTACTTTTTCAAGTGCTAAACCTCCGGTTGCATGGTCAGCTGTTACTAATACGAGAGTGTCTGGGTGTGTTTTAGCATAAGCTTTAGCCATCTTCACCGTATCATCAAGCTGCTTACCTGCTTTAATCATGAGTTCAGCATTATTATTATGAGCCATTTCATCAATGGCCTCCTCTTCTACTACAAGAAAGAACCCTTTTTTATTTTGTGATAGCGTATTGATTGCTTTTTTTGTCATGTCTTTTAGAGATACTTGAGGGTTGTACACATCACCTTGGCCTTCAGGAGCTTGTTGAAACATTTCTTCATTAGCAAACAGACCAAGCAATTTTGTTCCCTTAGCATATTTTAATTCATTTTCGTTATTAACGTACGTATACCCAAGTTTTTGTGCTTTGTTTACTAAGTTTCCTTGCGTTCCTTTGCTTCCTTCAGTTTTATCTTCTGGCGGGGCATCTGAGTGTGCACCTTCATTTCCTTTTGTGTACCAATAATCTTCTCCGCCACCTAGAATCACATCTATCTTACTGTTTTCAAGATACTGCTTCGCGATGTCACTTTGAGCACTTCGATCTTTAACATGTGCGCCAAAAGCAGCTGGAGTTGCGTCTGTTACTTGACTTGTTGTCACAAGCCCCGTCGTTTTCCCAGCTAATTTTGCTTTTTCTAAAACTGTTTGAACAGGCTTTCCTTTCATATTTACGCCAATAGCGCCATTATAACTTTTAACTCCTGAAGCCATGGCTGTAGCAGCTGCTGCAGAATCCGTAACAAATGAATTTCCTGAAGATGTATGGACTCTCCCTACTGCCGGCATATCATCCATTGCTAACTTTCCATTTGCTCCTACGGCGGCCAGTCGGATTGCATCACGATGGTCGGTACCCATACCGTCTCCAACAAAAAGAATAACATTTTTAGCTTTTTGGTTATTTACGCCTTTAGCTGCTTTAGCATCTGTTGGTGAATTTGTTCCAAATGCCAGCGCTGCTACAGTTACCGCTGATAATACTGCCGCTCCAATTGCACGTTTTTTCATTGTTTACACCCTTTACTGTTTATTATTGACATAACTTAACTGTACACGCAGTCTGTTAAATCAACTTGAATAAAAGGTTAAAGGTGTGTAAAGATATATAAACTTCCATTTACAATGCATGAAAGAGGCTTTCATTTTAGCTAATCCATACTTGGCGGAACTTCAAGCCAGCCTTTTTTAATCATAATTTCTGTTGCTTCGCTTGCATATTGAAACGCATCTTCTCCTATCAGCATCATTTTAGCCACAATATCTCTTCGAAAACTAAATGCTGCTCCAAACGCCTGACTTCCGATACTGAAGTTACTTAGTAAAATATCGCATGTCAGCATCAAACGATCCGAAAAAGCAGGCGTTTCAGAAGTGGTTATGCTTCCTGTTGAGGCAACAGAAGGTGAAATATCGTCTTGTATAATTATTTCTTCAAGTCGCGTAATAATTTTTTTACTGACCTCTTTTCCTTTCAAAAAATGCTTTTTCACTTCGGTATCCTTAGCCGTTTGAGAAAAAGCCTTCATTAACTTCATCCCGACAATGTTTGTTTCGACTCCATGATAAATCTGCGCTAGCTCCATCGTATTTAGTACTCTTTTGTCCGCAAATACATTTAAGCCGCTCAGATATTTTCTATCTGAAACAAACTCAACGGTAGTTGGCATTGGAATATAGGGTGGGCGTGATAAAATTCCTTTTCTCAATAAGTACTGCGTACAGGAATCGTAGCACTCTTGCGTAATTTTTGTTAAATCCTGATAAAATTTCACCACATCTTCTCTGTAGGCCTTGCCTAAACTTAATGTATACATCCCCATACTAATTTCTTTGATGACACGAAGAAACATAATATCAAATCCATTAGTAAATAGTTTTGGAGCCTGTACGTTTACGTCTTGAGATGAAAGCCCGGTTGGCACTACGGCTCCTTCTTTTTCAAATATTGTTTTTATTTTTCGTATGTATATAATAAGCTGCTCACGCAAGTCCGTCATAATTGTTTTAGCATCTTCATCATCCGCATGTTCAATCATATAATCTAACAAGCAAATAATTAACGTTTTCTGCTGATATGTCATCCACAGCGTTCCAATTTCACTTGAGGTAATACTAGGTTTGTCAGGCACTGTTACTTCCCTCCGCTTCTTCAGCTTTATTGAGTGCTTTTATTGTTCAAAAGAGAACATACTCATTGTACGTTTACTTATCATTATGCTATCCAACATTCTTTTTTTTATTTAAATCTCTAACAAACAGCTTTTCAGGCAACAAAAAACAGCTCCGATTACAGAGCTGTTTTTACGTTTAATTTGTATAGTTAAGATTCTAATTAATATGAAAAGGCTCGTTTTTTATTAAATCGTTGCTACAATAAAAGTTAATTGACCAGATAGTTTGTATTCTCCAAATTGGGTGAGGACAGTGAAAATTGCTCTTTTAATATTGTCCATTTTCTTTTAGCTGTTCCTCCAATGAAATTGAGCTGTGTATCCTCATCTACTTCTATTCCTAGCTTTTTAAAGATATCTTTATTACGGATGCGGTATACAGGTTCACTGTCGACAATTACGCCATCCATATCAAAAATAAAAGCTAATTGATTCATCTTTACCCCTTCTTTCGTTTAAAGATTGTCACGAAAAACTTTTACTTTGTCCATGAATTTTTTTACACGATCAACATCCACATGGTTTTCAAATTTGCCGTCGTATTTAAATGTTGTACCTACAACTGCCCCATCAGCAATGGATAACTGTTCTTTGAAATTAGTGAAATTAACTCCTGTATTAACAAGTAGAATTGTATTGGGAACAGCCTCCTTTACGCGTATTAATAACTGCACGTCCGTCTTGGCCCCTGCTGTTAATCCAGATACACATAGTGCATCTGGTCTATTATTAAATACCGTAGATGCAACAATACTTTCAATTTCCCGCTCAGCCAAATACGCAGCAGATTCAGGGACAACATTATATAATAATTTAACGTTTTGTGCCCCAATTCGATGCTGATGTCTAATTGTTTCTCCAACGTTGGTATTCCAAGTACCAAAATCACTTGCATATACGCCTGTAAAAATTTCTCTAACAAATTTAGCCCCTGTAGCAGCCGCTAAATCCAAAGATTTCTTAGCATCCCACAATACATTTACCCCAAAAGGCACTTTAATTTCCGACATCAATTCACCTATAATTCGGGCCATCGCAGCTACAGTTTCCGTTTTAACATCCGTTAAATATGGCATGCTAAACTCATTTGAAAACATAATGGCATCCACTCCGCCTTCTTGAAGAGCATGCAAATCCTTTCTTGCCATTTCTACCACATAGTCCATGCCTTTTTCATTATTAAAATATGGATCTCCGGGCAACGGTAACAAGTGACACATAGCAATAATAGCTTTTTCTGTTCCAAGTATTTCTTTTAACCAGGTCATATACATTGCCTCCTTATTCTACAAATACTATATTTCAAGTCAACTAGTAAACCTCCTTCCAAAATAATCAGAAGGAGGCAATTTTTAAATAAAAACATCAAATAATAGAACGCCTCCAAAAGCAATAAACGAAAGCAGGGTTTCTAGTACCGTCCATGTTTTAAACGTCTCTTTTACTGTTAGACCTAGATATTCTTTTACTAGCCAAAAGCCTGCGTCATTTACATGAGAGAACATTAGTGATCCTGCTCCTGTCGCAATAACCAGCAGTTCCAGATTGACTCCAGACATATGCACAATGATTGGTGAAACAATGCCCGCAGCTGTTGTTAATGCAACGGTTGCCGATCCTGTAGCAATACGAATTAATCCTGCTACCATAAATGCTAAGACAATAGGAGAAAGCGATAATTGCTCAGACATTTGAGCAATTGATGTACCTACACCGCTATCAATTAAAATTTGTTTAAATCCCCCTCCAGCTCCAATAATTAAAATAATAGATCCGACCGGAAGTAAAGATTCTTCCACTAATTTTTTAATCACACCTTTCTTCATTCCCTGACGCATGCCCAAAAGATAAAATGCGGCAAAGCAAGAAATTAAAAGTGCGATGACAGGGCTGCCGATAAATCCAAAAAATTTAGTTAAAAAGCTAGAAAGCGGTATATACGGAGCCATAACAGATAACACCATTAATAACACAGGTAATAAGATAATGAAAAATGAAATATCTGTGTTAGGTAATTTTTCAGATGAAGTGCTGACACGAATTAATTCAGGTTCCCCTTCAGGAATCACACGTTTATGCACCCATTTTGCGAATACAGGACCTGCTACTATTGCTGCTGGAAGAGCAATAACCAATGAATAGAGCAAAACTCTTCCTAAGTCTGCATTATATATTCCAATGGCTGTCATCGCTCCCGGATGGGGGGGCACCAGACCGTGGACAATCGATAGTCCTGCAATTACAGGCAGTGCAATTAGTAGAATATTCTGTCTTGTTGTTTTATGAATAGAAATTACTAACGGCAGTAAAATAACAATTCCGACTTCAAAAAAAACCGGAATGCCTATTATAAAGCCAGCAAAGAGCATCGCCCACGGCAACTTTTTGATTCCAAAAAACCTAATAAAAAACTCCGCGACCTGCATGCCAGCACCTGAGTCTGACATCATTTTTCCTAAAATCGTTCCAAGCGCCAAGATTCCAACAAGGTGACCTAAAACACTGCCGACTCCTGTTTCATAAGCTCCCACAATTTTGTCCATTGAAAGCCCTGACATAATAGCCAGAAATAAACTGGCAACGGTTAAGCTGATAAAAGCGTGCCACTTCCACCAAGAGACCCCTAATACAACAATAACAATGGCTAGGCATGTCACAAGCAATAGATACATATCCATACTAAATTCCTCTTTTTCCCCATTTAGTAAACGCTCTCATTTTTTCAGGCGAAAAGAATATGTATTCTTCTCGCACTTCTTAAATATCGTAATTCACAATGTATTGCTGCATCTCTGTATTATAATAGCCCTCACTGTATTCGATGATATTTCCTTCTTCATCATATGAATACCGTGATCTTTTTAATAGCGCTTCTCCGGCCTGCACATTCAGTCTTTCGCCTACATAAGAATCAGCTTTTGCAACAGCAAACTGATCTCGAAATTTCTCCAATGTAATATCCTGTTCTTCAATCAAATCGTATAACGATTGTGCATTTAAGTGTGTTAATTCTATCCCTTCCATGCGCTGCATGGTTAAATAATGCGTGTAATGAATATAAGGTTCATTATCTAAATAGTAAAGACGTTCTATTCGAATGCATTGCTCACCGAACAGCTTATATAAAGTTGTTTCTGGTGCATTTTCAATTGTCTCTGCCCCAAGCAGCCTTTTTTGAATGATATGCCCTTTTTCCACCAATACTTCGGTAAAGCGTTTTCCTTTTGACAGCCTTGAAATGGATGTATTTCGAATAACTTTTGTTCCTTTACCGCTTTTTGTTTCTAAATATCCATCTTTCACAAGTTCTTTAATAGCATTTCGAACCGTAATTTTACTTACTTGAAATTCCTCTTCCAGCTGCGGTTCAGAAGGAATATTTGTTTGAATGGGATACACGCCATGCAAAATTCGATCTTTTAAGATATTTTTTATTTGCAAATACAATGGTCCTTTTTTTCGAGATACGTTCACTATTACATCCTCTACCTTTCTACATCGCCTACTGATTCTGTCATCGCTTTTTGTATATCGTGCTGGGATGACATAGGAGTATCGCCTACGATTGTATGAGCAAGCATTCCCGCTGTTACAGCGAATGCAACAGTCTTTTCTGTCGAAAAGCCCTCTAACTCGCCATATAAAATGCCGCTTGTATAGGCATCTCCTGCGCCTATTCTATCATAGACAGAAAAAGTAATCGTATCAGAAAATGTAAATGTATGATTTTTATATATAAAACCGCACAAAGAGTGCTTATTGTCCTTATTAATAGATCGGTGCGTACCGGCTACGACAGAAAGATCGTACTTCTTTGCCACCTTTGGAATTAGTTTCATCAGCTGCTCTCTTCTGCTTGTTTCTTCTGTTTCCATCTTAAGAATGTGCATAGCATCTTGTTCATTCATCATTACGATATCTGCAAGGTACAGCATATCTTCATAATGAGGTTTTGCACTTTCATATCCTCCATCTCCCCATAGAGACGGACGGTAGTTACAGTCAAATACGACCATACCACCGCGTTCTTTTACCGCTTTGGCAAATGATTTCATATGGAACCGGACGGAATCATTCATTGCCAGAGAGATTCCGCAAAAATGCATCACATCTACTTTCTCCGCAATATTCTCAAAATCATATATGCCTTCAGGAGCTCTGTTGAAGCTGCTTTCTAAACGGTTGGTATATGTAACCCGGCTAGATCGGGACCCAAATCCATTTTCTAAAAAATACATACCGACATGTTTTCCGCTGCGTTTAATAAATGACTGTGAAATACCTAACTTTTTAAGATAAGATACAGCCGCATCTCCCACAGCGTTATCCGGTAAAGCAGAAATCAAATATCCCGTATATCCGAAGTTAGCTAACCCCGCCGCTACATTTACCCCTGTACCAGAAAACGAATAGCTTAATGTATGAGCTTGAGAAAGTAATTCATATCCTGGTACTTGTAAACGCATCATTACCTCTCCAAATGCTGCAAAATTCTTAGCCATGCTGATCAACTAACTTTTTCATCTTTTCAAGAAGCTCACGTACATCATTTACTTTTGTCTTTCCTGTTTTCTGATCAATAATTGACGAATAAACATGCGGAATAATTTTTGGAACGTCTGCTTCCAAAGCAATACGCAAAATTGTTTCAAAGTTTTCTTTATCAATTCCGCCAGTTGGCTCTAAAGCGAATCCTTCTTCCCCGCAAGCGTCTGCCACAGCTCGGAATTCCTCTTCATAGCTTAACCCTTTCATAGGAAAATACTTGAGCGCGTTTCCTCCCATGTCACGTACTAGGGCAATAGCTGTTTTGACCGGTACAATAGCTTGTTCATCATGCGCTGCACTAACTGGGCCAGTCGAAATATTTACATAGCCGACTTTGCCGGTTGGGGACACTAAACTATTAATCCAGCTATCCTTTTCACTTAGATTAGCACGTGTTGCTCCAACAGCAGGAAATACTTGATTAATATGACTGCCAGCATAATTCTTTGCAATTTCTGCTACTACAGCTGCCTGACGATTGTCTCCAGCGCCTAAACCGATTGATACTGCTTCTTCAATTTCTTTTCCGTATTCTTTCATTGCTTTTACTGCTTCTTCAACAGTAGAATAATCCTTGGATAACACGCCTACTAAGACATGCCCTTCTGCAGCCTCAAATACTTCTTTGGCATTTTCGATACTGTTTGCTAATACGTTTAACGCTGCGCGCTCTTTATAAAAACGTTTTGTAATGTTTGACATGTCACTTTCCTCCTACAATTTCGCGTATTCTAGACTCAATTACATGTATATCGTCGCCCTTTAAAGGTCTGGGATCGATATCAAAATATCCTTGTCTTATCCCATAATCGCGTGTATAAATAGCAATTTCACCTTCACACAACTCTTTTACAACCTCTTTCGCAGTTGTATTAGCCCGTTCTGGACTGATTTGAATTCGTGCACGGAATATAGCTCGACCTGCTTCATCTTGTACAATTGTCACATTCACGCCTTCTATATCTTTTAATGACATCAATGCTTGTAAACTTTCTTTTTCTTGTTCACTTTTATCTTTTTTCTCGCGATACTCATCAAGAGCTTGAAGTAATCCAAACGTTGTTTCCTTACCAACTTTCATACTTCTTCCAATGCAATGTAATTGAACTTTCAACCATTCAATGTAGCTACGTTTACCACCAACAATTCCAGATGTTGGACCTTCAATTGCCTTTGAACCACTATAAATCGCAAGGTCTGAGTATTTTACATACTTTTGAAGGTCTTCTTCTGCCGCGGCATCCACAATCAATGGAATATTATTTTTCTGTGCAACTTCCCACGCTTCTTCCACAGAAATCATATTTTTTTGAACAGTGTGATGAGACTTCACATAAAGGATAGCAGCTGTATTTTCGGAAATCGCTTCTTCAATATGAGTCGCTCTACCCTCATTAGCATAGCCAACTTCAATAAGCTTTCCGCCACCTAAATAAACCATGGTTTCAACTGGGGCCCCGTACTGTACGTTATGACCTTTCAGCATAATAATTTCATTTTTGGAGATGACCTCTTGATGAAGGCGCTCGCTTTTACGGCGGTTTCCTTGTGTAACAAGAGCAGCAATAGAGAGAGCAATTCCACTTGAAGCTGAGTTAACAACCACAGCTGCTTCTGATCCTAGAATGTCAGCAATATAGTCACCTGCTTTACCAACTAAATCAGCAATCTCAACGTAATTTTGTCCTCCTTGCTTCATTGCATCCATTACTGTATCAGTTGGTGCTGATACTCCTAAGATGCTCATTCGGCCGCTCGCATTAATTACTCGTTTCAAGCCATATTTAGCATTCAATGAACGTTCCATTTACAACTACTCCTTTTGCTTTAATTATTTGCTTACCTTCTCTCTGCTCTCCTTCGGAATCAATAAACAGAACAGGCTCGTCTTCTATAGTAAAGAGAGTTAAATTGGCACGGTCTCCAACTTGTATCCTTCCTAACTCGGGTCTGTTAAGCCATTTTGCCGCATTAACAGTAACACCATTAACTACTTCTTCAAGGCTGTATCCTAAATAAAGAAATTTAGATAATACATGAGCTAAGCTATATACAGGCCCATTTAGTCGGTTCTTCCGATAAATGTCTGTACTGATTGTATCGAATTTAACATTATGCTTTTTGGCAGCTTCTGCTACTTGAAACGAAAAGCTTGCATTTCCATGCCCTACATCCAAATGAACACCTCGTTGGATGGCCTCCATTAGGAGTGGAAGCGGCTTTCCTTCATTATCAAATAGATTATTAGCTTTTCCATTCAAATAGTGAGTAATAATGTCTCCTTTTTCTAGAATCGAAACAACTTCCTCAATAGCAGGAGGGCCAGATCCGATATGAACCATTAATGGAAGTGAAATTTCACTAGACATTTTTCGAGCAAAATATAAAGGCTCAATACCGCTTTTACCTACTACACTTTTACTTATACGGGCTTTTAAACCTACAATAATGCTTCTATATGCTTTCATGGCTTCCAAAATTTTTTCCGCTTTTAGCCACTCCATATTTGAAAGCTCATCTGTGCGTTTTAGACCAATACGCGAAATATTTAAAAACGCTAACAAATTAGTTTTTGCTGCATATTGGCTTTGAACTAAATCTGCTATTTGATCAGCACCGCAGCTACCTGCATCTACAAGTGTTGTTACTCCTTGTTTCACTCCTATCTCGTCTATCTCATCTCCATACGGCTCGAAATCTGGAAATGCATGAACATGTAAATCAATCCATCCGCTTGATATGTAGGTTCCTGAGTAATCATAAACAAGCGGTGCTTTTCCTTCACCAGCTTTTGCTATCTCAGAGATTTTTCCATTTTCTATAACAATATCAAACTCTTTTTCAGTGACCGATTTGACATTCCGTAATAGAAACCGATTCTCCATTTCGTTCACTCCCCTTATGATGACGCTTACACTAATGTTAATTATTTTTCTGCTTTTACAAATGTAGAATAACATAAAGAATTAAATAAGTAAATATAACGTTATAATGTTTTGATTCAAAAAAAGATAAAAAGCGACCAATAGCCGCTGGTTTTTACCTTTTCTTGAATATATATGTCACTTTTGTTAACTCTTCCGATGCGCTCCATAGTTTTTCTGCTACGTCCGGTTTAAATAAAACGTCTCCCATCATATCTTTTACAGGATATCCTTTTTTAGCATCTTTTCCGTCCGGCCCAATATACGCACCGCCTTCTATTGCTTCAGTGGCTGCGTAAAGGGTAGGCAGCGCGCCCATTTCTGCAGATTGACTAAATAGCTTGACCAAAAGCTTCAACAAAGCGTTTGGCTCTTTGCCTGAACCGCGTGATAATAGGTTAGTATTCGAAATGCCTGGATGCACCGCCGCACTAATTGTCGTTGATCCCGCTGCTTCTAAACGTTTTTGCAATTCTTTTGCAAACAACAGGTTGGCGAGTTTACTTTGTCTATAGAACTTCATTGGACTGTAGCCTTTTTCCCCGTCTAGATTATCAAAATAGATTTCTCCAGAATTAGCAGCTATACTGCTTACCGTTACGACTCGTGAATGTGGAGTTTCCATTAGCAAAGGAAGAAGCAAACCCGTCAATGCAAAATGCCCTAAATGATTACAGCCAAACTGCAGTTCAAATCCATCTTTCGTTTTGCTGTGAGGCGGCACCATCACGCCTGCATTATTAATGAGAAGATTCAAAGACGAGTATTGTTGAAGAAATTGATTGGTGAAATGTCGAATAGAGATCAAGTCACTGAGATCTAATGACATAATCGTCACTTTAGCATTCCCGTTAGCCGCTTTAATTCTCTTTTCAGCCTCTTTCCCTTTTGCTTCATTACGTACAGCAAGAATGATTTCTGCTCCGCGCGCAGCTAGAGCCTTTGCAGCTTCAAATCCAATACCGCTGTTTCCTCCCGTTATAAGGGCTGTTTTTCCCGTTACATCGGGCATTCGTTCAGCTGTCCATTTTGTTATCATATAAGTTCTCCCTTTCAGCTATAGCTGTTTTTCTAGAATTTACGCGTCTAAGTCACACTAAATTAACGTTTTTTAAAATTAAAGTATGTATAAAGTATAATGTCTTCAAAACAAAAGGAACAAGCTTTTTCAAAGCTTGTCCCTTTTATATTTTTATGTGGTTCGCGGAGAATCGTAGCGCCCAAACCAGTCGTACCGGTTTGTGGAGACCCACTTGTATAGCGGGCTAAAGGCTTTGTTCATCAATGGTAAATGCAAAAGCACACCTATTGGAAATGTAAGAGGCAAAACAGCTAAAAGGCGTCTGACCGTTTCAAATCCTGCTAGAACTTCTCCTTTTTTGGTCACCATATGAATTTGATCATATAAGTCTCTTCCTTCTTCTTTTAAGTAACTATACTCCGTTCGTTCAATGTATTGAACTGGAATCCACTGGATTCGGTTGGTCCAGTCCAGCGCTTTAATTATTTTTTTTACGTTGTAACATAAAGGACATTGCGCATCAAAAAATACTTTGTGTTTCATTGTTTCCACCTTTCTTCTTTTGTTTCTTTTTCCTTAATTTATAAATACCCTTTTCTCCTTTTTAATAACCACTACTAGGAGGCACTTCTTGTGCAGCCTGGCTTTAAAGTGAACATTTTTTGCGGGTTTCTTTTGTGAATCCGCAAAAGAAGACAGGATTTTTTTATAAAATATCACTTTTTTGGTTTAAAGCACTAAAAACATGTTAGAATAGATTTCATATTGATTTGAAGCACTAGGCATTTAGTCACATACTAAAAAGGACTAAATAGATGTAATGATAAAAGATAAAGGTAATGTCTTCATAAACTTATCATGGAAGTAGGTTTATAAATAACGAAGAAAAAAGGAGGAACGGGTGATTACTTTTATCCAGTTCATATAAGCTTTTTTACGTAAGGATGTGTAAACGATGAAAAATAAGTACATGCTGTCAGCTTCAGGTATGTATATTAACTACTTTCTACTGGGCATGGTCAATATCATGCTTGCATCAAATATGTCATTTTTGACAAAACAATTAAATACCGACGGTGCTGGAATCAGCTATATCATTTCTGCTATCGGAATTGGAAAATTGCTTTCGTATTCTCTATCAGGCGTCTTGTCTGATAAAGTTGGACGAAAGCCTTTGATTATGGTTTCGTCTCTGACGATGGCGATTTTTTTAATTGGCATTCCATTATCGCCAAATTATCAAACAGCCTTTATCTTTGCTATTATCGCTGGTATTGCAAACTCTGCTATGGATGCTGGAACGTACCCTGCTTTGATTGAGGTCTTTCCTAAATCTTCAGGTTCAGCCAGTGTTCTTGTAAAAGCATTTATTTCTGCAGGAGCGGCACTTTTGCCGTTTATGATTGCCTTTTTTGCAGATCGTGATTTGTTTTATGGGTATGCTTTTTTTCTTCCTGCTCTTATTTATTTACTAAATATGATCTTTATGTTCAAACTGCCTTTTCCCAATCATAAACGCGAACAGAGTACAGTTCAACAGCTAAATACAGCAGAGAATAAATTTATCTCTGCTCCTAAAATGAAACAAGAAGGAATTGCTCTTATTGTGATTGGATTTACTTCTACAGCGCTTTTTACGGTGGCTCAAATTTGGCTCCCTACTTATGGTCAACAAGTATTAGGTATGGCTGAAAGCAGCTCAGTCCGCCTTTTAAGCTACTACAGCATCGGAGCTTTAATCTCTGTTTTAGTATTAGCTGTATTATTAAGCAACGTGCTTCGTCCTGTAACGGTTATTCTCGTTTACCCGATGATTACCCTTATAGCCGTACTTACGCTTCTTTTTGTTAAAGTACCTGCTATTGCAATTGCAGCTGCTTTTTTCATGGGATTTTCTACGGCTGGGGTCTTTCAATTAGCGATTACTGTTATGACCGAGCTTTTCTGGAACAAAAAAGGAACGGTTACCGGAATTGTCGCGACGGCTGCTGGATTAGCTGCTATTTTATTGCCTTTAGCAACAGGGCTCATGTCTAAAACGGGACATATTTCAATTATCTTTATTTTTGATGCGATGCTCTCAGTAGTAGGTATGGCAGCGGCAGCTTTTGTTAATTACCGCTACCGCAAAATCTTAAATAAAAATCGCAGCGAACAAATTCAAGAAACAGCCTCATAAAAAAGAGGCGGGGGCAAAAATATTTTAGAGAAAGTAAAAAAAACGAACCATTAATCAATGGTTCGTTTTTTTTTGTTATGGTGAACGTATGTGTCATTTGTTTAGGTCCTTCTAGCAGTTGATTGGAGAGCAAGGCGAAAACTCCTGCGGAAAAAGTGGAACAGATGAGACCCCGCAGGAGCGCAAGCGACGAGGAGGCTCATCCGCCACCCGCGGAAAGCGAAGACTTGTACGGAAATCAACTGCGGTGGCACAAGCAGTCCAGCTCATGTATACTATTTGTCCGCCTTTAGATTGAATTAATTTGGTAATGTCTCAACCTCTTCTTAACTTTTCTTTTCAACTCATTTCCTCAGCTGATTTTTGCTTCATAAACAGGAACATCACACCTGAAATAACCGAGAAAACAGCCAAAATGTAAAAAGTAGAAGGCAGCGGAATCACGCTGACTAGCGACCCCATAGCTAAGCTACTGACAACTGCTGAAGTTTGTATAGCGGTCATATATGCCGTTGTGGCTAGTCCAATTTGACGCGGAGAGAGTGACTGAGCATACACCATTCCCACTCCCATTGTAGCGGACAGAATAAAAGCATAAAATACTTGAAGCACAATTAACCCACTCAGCGGTAAATGAAGGCTCGTTAAAATAAAATAAAGCACTTGGCAAGCAATTCCAATGATAAAGAATCGTTTAACTCCGATCTTATCAGAAAAATAGCCCCCTAACGGCATAAATACTAGCTCAAAAACAGATGTAACAGTAAAGAGAATCCCTACAATCGAAACGGATTGTTTTAACGTATCCGTTATGTAGAGTGGCAAATACATAGAACGCCCGGAATCACCCGCAAAAATGAAAAGAGCTGCTACGAATACAGCTATTAATACAGAAGGTATACCGGCTGGCGCTTTTGAAGATCCATGAACTGAAGTTTGAGGCATACTGTCTTCTTTAAGCGCAAAAAGAACCCACCCTAAAGTTGCTAGCAATAACAACCCTGATAATAAAAATAAAAGAGTATACCCTCCGTGGTCAATAATTAAAGCGCCAAGCATAGGTCCAAAAATATAGCCTTGTGAAAAAGCCATTCGCACGGTACCAGTAATCGTACCTGCCTGCGATTTGCTTTCTTGCTTTTTAACAATAAAATCATTCAGCAGGGCAAAGAAAAAAGAGAACGCATTAAACCCTCCTATAGCAAGTAAAACGAGTGCTATTGTATAAGAATGCGTAAACGCTAACGGCATTCTTGAAATGGTTCCGATCAGTAACGCCCAAATAATAAATGGCTTTCGTTTCCCCCATTTGTCTGATAACGAAGCTAAATAAAACGATACGACTAAACCAATAATGCTCATTGGCACAAATAAAAATCCTGCTTGAAAAGAAGTGGCATGCAATGTATTTGTTGCCCAAACCGTTAAATAAGGCATAAAGCCGCCAACAGATAATCCAATAATAAATAATGAAATAAAAATCGTTCGAAAATCCCGGTCTGTAAATACAATCTTTATGCCTGATACAAACGAATTTTCTGTTTTCGACATAAACTCATTTCAACCCTTTCTATTCAGCTGTCAAACGTTCCATTTCCGCAAAAAAATGCACCTTTCTTCAAGAAAAATTAGAAGAAAGGTGTGTAAATGAAGGTTATTTTCCAATTTGTACAGCAATTTTTTCTTTTTGTTCTTCTTTGCTGATAAGTTCTTTGAATTTGGTCAAAAGAGGTGCTTTTAATTCTTCATCTTTTAATGCAAAAGCAAGAGTCGTAAAAATAAAATCTAATTTTTCTCCTGCATCATAACGTTCGCCCTCGAATTCGTAAGCATAAATAGAACGGTCTATATTCATACGCTGAATAGCATCTGTCAGCTGAATTTCCCCGCCTTTTCCAGCTTCCTGCGTTTCAAGATAATCAAAAATGTCAGGTGTAAATACATAGCGTCCAATAATTCCTAAATTAGACGGAGCTTCTTCGAATGATGGTTTTTCTACAAAACCATTCACTTCGTATAACCGGTTTTCATTTGCTTTTGGATCTATAATCCCATAACGGTGAACGGATTCTTCCTCTACGCGCTGTACGCCGATAACCGATGATCCCGTTTGGTTGTACTGGTCAATCAGCTGTTTTAAACAAGGCTGATCTGGGTCTGTTAAATCATCTCCAAGTAAAACTGCAAACGGTTCGTTTCCAATAAACTGTCGAGCACAGCCAATTGCATGGCCAAGGCCCTTCATTTCTTTTTGACGAACGTAATGAATATTCGCTAGTTCAGAGATATGCTCCATTTCTTCTAATAGTTCAGTTTTTCCCTTTTGATGAAGCAAGTGCTCCAGCTGAATATTGTGATCAAAATGATTTTCAATTGCTTGTTTCCCGTTTCCTGTAACAATTAAAATATCTTCGATTCCTGATTTTAAGGCTTCTTCTACAATAAATTGAATTACGGGTTTATTTACAATTGGAAGCATTTCTTTTGGGATAGATTTTGTAACGGGTAAAAAACGAGTACCTAACCCTGCTGCTGGTATAACTGCTTTTTTTATAGTCTGCATATTATATTTACTCCTCTCTGTTAGTTATCTAGCTGCCTTACATCTATTACGCTTTGACAGGCACCACATTGAAAATTTCTTTCACTCCTTGCTTGTATCCTCCCGCTGAGCGAAGTGATTCTCCAATTTGTTGTGCATGCTGTTTATATGTGTGAGTAGTTAAAACGTCGTTAACTGTCTTTTTGATTAGCTCAGCAGATACATTATTTTTATCTAATTTTACACCTGCTCCTAACTCCTGCACGCGATCGCCAACCATAAATTGATCCACTGCCATTGGAATAACGACAAGGGGCGTATCGTAGTATAACCCTTCACTGCTGCTGTTCATTCCGCCGTGAGTAATGAATAAATCCGCACGTTTTAAAATTTCTAGCTGCGGTACGTATTGTTTCACAACGAAGTTTTCTGGAATGTGTGCTAATTCTTCAGGTTTTGTATTTTTACCAATAGATAAAATAACTTTACCCTCAAAATCTTTTAATGCTTCTACACATAAGTTATAGATTTCTAGCTGCTGATTAAAAATAGTTCCCATAGAAACAAAAATAATTTTTTCATTTTCATTTTGTAAGTAAGAAGGATCTTCAATGTCTAATCGTTTAACAATTGAAGGACCAATAAACTTGTACTCACTCGTAAATTCAGATACGTTTGGCTGAAAGAATTCTGACGTAAATACTAGCGTAATATCCCCTGGATTCGACATAATGTCAATGGAATCTTTTAACTGAGTATTATATTGGTTGTTGAACTTATTTAATGATTTTTCGAATTGAGGATAAAAGGAAGATTGGTCAGGTTCTGTTTGACCACTTGGCATCATACAAGTTGCTAACTCCTTATTTAACGCAAATGTTGTACAAAGAGAAACCTTCGGAAGCTGAAGAAGGTCGGCCACAGCGGAACCTGCTAAAAGGTGATAATCATAAAGTACATAATCATATGTTTCATGTTTCGTTTCACTCATAATTTTAGTAATAATATTTTCAGATTCATTTAAAAACAAATTCATTATTTCATAGCGGTCGTAAGACTCTTCGTTTGTCATCCGGTTGCTCATATCAAGACTTGGACGAAAATCTTCGTATTCACGAAATTCCGCGCCTGATTTCCGAATTTTTTCAGCATAGTCTTCAATGCCGTAATAGACGACCTTTTCCCCTTGAATCATCAACTCTTTTACAATTCCTAAAGAAGGATTCACATGCCCTTCACCTGGAAAGCCTATTACTAATACTTTTCCCATAACATTCATTCCTTTCACTTAGTTAATAATTAAATTAATTAATTGTTCATTTAGTAAATTTATTGTATAGAAACTGAATTTACTATAAATTATCTTTATCGTAAAGTCATTAAGCGTTTCCAACTAAAAAAAGGTTAAATAGGCTCATTTTGGAATATAGTTATAAATTAACTCAAGAAAAACAAATATTGTAAAATTTATCTCGTTTGTAAATAGATGTATGCGCTTCATTATGATGCAAATAAAAAACACACCTCACTAAATCAAGCAAGAGGTGTGTTTTTTATTTAAAAGTTGTATAACTCCCATATATCTGAGGTTTCTGAACCAATATACCAAGCTGCCGCCCCACCTAAATGATAGTCATTAATTAATTTAACCCGGCGCTGCATAGATGCTTTGTCTTCGAGCCATATTTGATGCTTCGTACCATTTTCCGTGTATTCTACATAGTACTGTGAGGCTTGGCTATCCCATTTTTTAGCTAACTTTTTAGAAGAGATAACAGCTTCGGCTTCTTTCATCGTTAAGTCTTTTGTGACAACTTTTTTGGTCGATAGGTCCGTTTTCCATTCTCGCGTATAAAAAGGAACTCCCAGAAGGATTTTGTGTGCAGGTACATCTTTCATAAGAAGTTGTGTGCCTTCTTTCACCCAAGGCAGTGAAGCAACAGATCCTGGAACCTGACTTCCTCCCCAGTGTTCTTCATATCCCATCATAATGACATAGTCTGCCACTTGACCAATCTGTTTCCTATCAAAGCTTCCCGACCAAAAAGGATCATTATTTTCTCTTGTTACGTCTACTGAAATAGTCATACCATGAGGTTTTAACGCTGCTTTTAATTCTTTAATAAATAAAACAAAATCTTGTTTGTTTTTAATATTAATGTTTTCAAAGTCAACATTGATCCCATCGCTGTTTGTTTTTACTAGCGAACTTTCTATTGATGATACAAGCTTTTTCCGCTTTGCTTTATTGCTTAGCACATCACTTGTAAGTACATCATCAAAATTGTTACCAATAAGCGGCCAGACTTTTTTGCCGTTTTTATGAGCCGTTTGAACATATGATTCATTTATAGAAGATGAAACAACTTTGTCATTCGACGTTAGCGTAAACCCACGAGGTGAAACAACGTCTAAATTCTTTTGCTTCATCGATTCTGTATAGCCTGCTGTTTTTTCATTAAAGCTCCAACCCATAACTACAGGCTGATGCTTCTTTTGCACTAAATCAGATTTTTTGATCCAGCCCTTTTTCCCTTCCAAAAGCTGTACTTGTACATAGTAATCAGGAATAATAAGCGTTTGTCCGGGCTTAATATTTGTTGAGGATAGCTGATTTAACTTTGTTAATTCATTTGCTTTTACACCGTACTTTACGGAGACTTTCCAAAGCGTATCTCCTGATACTACTTTATGTAACAAGCCTTTTGGTGGTATTTTCAGCGTTTGCCCTGGAATCAGCTCCGTCTTTTTTAGCTGATTTTGTTTTATTAGATCACTGACTGTTACACCGTATTGCTTAGCTAGTAGCCATAGTGTATTTCCCGGCACTACCGTATGAGTAGTAACTTGAGCTGCATCTCCAGCTTCAGATGAAATGACAGGAAATTCTTCTTCTTTTTTCACTGTTTGCATAACAGAAGAATGTAAGGAAGGAGAACGATATACGTTTACGTTGTCACCTTTGACAGTGCCCACTGAAGAAGCAGCGGCTCCTTTACTCATCGGGGCCAATCCTCCACTGAAAAGACAGAGAACGATCAGGCTCATACATATTTTCTTCATTTTATAATTTCGCCTCCCCACTTTTTGACATCACCTGTCTAGTTTACTACTCCTATAAGATAGAATCCTAGAGGTACATTGTGGTAAAGAAACGTCTGGGTATACGTGAAATTCAAATAAAAAAGCTTACCGTCCGATGACGATAAGCTTTCGTTTCTTATGCATTTCCCACTACATTTTGATCCTTAATATCCATATCAATTGTATTAGCGGTACTGGTACTGCTTGTAATATTCATAAAATTCCCTGTGTTCCCGCTGCCAGAACCGACTGTTGTAAAAGCTGTACTCTTTGGCTTAATAGCCAGACAATCACCAAACTCCACTGAAGATGAAACCAATACATTTGAGATATTTACGGCTCCTACTACCGATGGCATCTGCCTCTCCTCCTGTTCATTATCTATCTGCTATATGATATGAGCAGAAGGCCAAAAAGTAGCTTTTTCATCTTTTTAATTTTATTAAGGATCAATTCGTTTATACCTTGATTCTGCAAACATATATACTCCGTATGCCATAAGCCCGATTGATACGATAGCCAGCAGTACAGACCCAAAAGGACGCTGTGCTACTTCAGCAAGGGCTCCATCTAACCCTTTCGTTTCGTCTGGATCTGCTTGAAGAGCCGTGCGAATCAGAAAGAAGCCAATAATGCCAAAGACGATACTTCGAGCAATAATACCTGTTTTTCCAATATGCCCGCTCCATCGCCACTCTTCTTTTGACATTTCGTTTTTCTTTAGTTTTTTTAGGAAGCGTCCTGAAAGAGCCCAATATACTTGTCCAATCCCAAAGATAATAACGCCGATACCTGTAAGCGCAATGATGGTTTGCCCAAAGGGATAAGATAACAACTTGGCTGATACCGTTTGATAATGCTTACCTGACGTATGAACGTGAGCATGAAGCAAAATTTTTACCGAACTCACACAAAGACTAATATAAAACGTGGCTACCACTAAATAGCCTAAACGAGTAAAAACGCCTTTTACGCCATGCCCAACGTGGTGAGGATCAAAAATAGCAGAAATGATTTGCCAAAACGCATATCCACTTAAACCTACTGCCAAAATAATTAAAATTAAAAATCCAAACGGCTGCTTTGCAATGGTGTGTAGGGCTCCTTGAGAAGTAACTAAATCGCCTTTTAATCCGAAAGCTGTCTGAATTGCTAATATACCGATGATAAAATAGACCACACCTTGAGCCACATGACCAAACCGTGAAAAACGCACGACAAATGGCTTAGTACGTTCTTTTAAGCGATGTAACTTTCGACCAAACGTATCTTTTTTAACAAATGGAGATTCACCCATACGTTTCCTCCTGCTTTTTGAAAACAAACTTTATTTTATAAAACACCTGAAAATAAGCGAGCAAATGATTCTTTCGAACGTTCTACTAAGCTTCGTTTGTAAAATGCTACTGGTTTAATCAAATGACTGTCTTCAATATCTTCTTCGTAATTTTTGATGAGCGTTTGAATCGTCTCTCCTTCAATTAAAAATGCATTAACTTCAAAGTTCAGATGAAAACTTCTCATATCCATATTTGCAGTACCGACCGAAGCCAAGTCTCCGTCTATAATCACAATTTTTTGATGCAAAAACCCTTTTTTATACGAATATACTTCAATTCCACAGCGAAGAAGTTCAGCAAAATATGACCTCGTTCCATATTGAGTCAGAAAGCCATCATTAATTTCTGGTACCATAATCCGTACCTCTACACCTTTTCTAGCCGCAATACGAAGGGCGGTTCTTATGGCTTCATTTGGAACAAAATAAGGAGTTGAAATCCAGATTGATTTCGTCGCGCTTGTAATCATAGTATAGTAATAATCACTCATATTTTCCTGCGTATCCGGCCCTGTCGCCACCACTTGCACAAAGCCTTCTCCTTCGACAGGATGAGGCTTTGTATACGCTTCATTGTTAATTAAGCATTCTCCAGAAACGTATTCCCAATCGAACATAAAGATCGAATGCAAGGTTTGAACAGATTCTCCTTTTAGCATCAGATGAGTATCTCTCCAAAAACCAATTTTTTTGTTTTTTCCTAGATACTCATCCCCAACATTCAATCCCCCTACAAAACCTACTTCCCCGTCAATTACGACTATTTTACGGTGGTTTCGAAAGTTAAATTTTTGATTGAAAAATCCATACTTAATAGGTAAGAAAGGATGCACTTTAATATTCGCTTTTTTCATTCGTTTAATATCTGAACCCGATAGTGTAAAACTTCCCATTGTATCGAATGTAAAGCGCACTTCTATACCTTCGCTTGCTTTTTTTATTAAAATATCAATGATTTCTTTTCCTAGAGAATCTGAGTGAAACATATAGTATTCCATATGAATAAACTGTTTTGCTAATTGCAAATGCTTTTTGATTTCATTAAACGTTTCTTGCCCGTTCTTAAGGACGTAGGTTTTTGTATGAACATTCATCTTCGTCAAAGATACACATTGAAGATACTGAGCAAAGTAACGCTGATGCGATTGAAGCGGCGATAGATCAGGCGTCGTTTCTTTGTCTGCCATCTTTCTAAGCATCTCTCGGTTATGCATACGCTTTTTTTTAAACATATGCCCCTTTAAATAGAGCTGTCCTGAATACAAATAAAAGAAAAAGCCTGCAACAGGGAAGAAAAAGAGGACATACATCCAAACCAACGTACTTTCAGGCGTTCGATTTTCAAGCATAAGTGAATACATACAAATGAAAATGATGACCCCATATAATCCAACTAAGGCATACTTCCAATGAACATCAATAGAGGTAAAAAAGAAAGCATAAATGGAAAGTAAAATAATAAATAAAAAAATAAAGTCCAACCGGCGTTTTTTCATAAAAGCTCTCCTAAAAACAAACTGTATTGTATCACTTGTCTACCTTTCATATGAGGTAGTATATGGAATACACAGAATTCTTATCATGCACGCTACATAAATTGTACATATATTTGCACAAAAAGCAGTTTAGCCGCTTAAGCAACTAAACTGAACTACCTCAGACAAGCATCATTCATATACCTATACCCTGGATGGTAAAACAAAAAACCTCCCCGTAAGGAGGTTTTTTGTTTTACACGCATGACGATGTCTTTTTATGAGTTGGTATAACCGGACTCTTTTTCTTTTTTAGGCCAAACGAAATTAGAAAGAGATAATAAGAAATCAATTCCTACAATAACTGTCCAAAATTCCACTACACTTTTCAGCACGTTGGTTTTTCCATTTGGTACTATATACATCATCGCCGCTAAAAGAGCTGCTCCAATAGCGTAAGCAACAAGATGCTGTAGCCATGACTTAAAATAATGCTTTGCATATTCTTTTCCATAGCGCCTACGAGGTTTTTCTCCGCTTTTCATCACATAATATTGAAAGCGTTCGTCTGCCCATTGAATCATACTTTTTCCAAAAGCGACCGAAATTCCAATATACACGGCTGCAATAGCGTGAGCATACGTCGCTCTAGCACCTCCGTAAAGGTCTATGCTTGTCACAATCAGAAGAAAAAAATCAACAACAGGTGTTAGAGCTAAAATAAAAAAACTGAGCTTTTGTTTTTTAAACATATACCTTGCTGCTAATCCTAAAACGATGACTATCCAAAAAGCGATTTCACATGCAATAATCATCCAGGCTATTAAGTTCAAATAATCCCCTCTCTTCCTCTCCTTCAACGAATAGACAATTGGTTTTAAGTAAAAAATTTTTATGCATAAATTTATTTTTATGTATATACGTCCTGCTTCATAACCTTACGGCTTATTCCATCCTCAGCTGAGTTCTAAGATTCGTTGATCCGTATTTGCTAGGCGGATCTTTTAAATCGATGTCTATAATACTCCCAGCTCATTCCTACCCCGACTCCAATCGAATAAGCTAGTATATCGCTCCATAAGAAGCCATACCCCAGAATGAGCCCTCCTAGCGGAGTCTTTCTTATGTCATCAATCCACCGAGCATGATACAGCTGTGTAAATTCAATGAAGTAACAAAACACTATAGCAAACATACCAATCATTTTTGTCCTCCATGCAGGAAACGAAAAACCCGCGCTGACAAAAATCATTAAGGCCCATAACGAATCTCCCGCATATATATTTACGATGTGAGGAAGATACGCGGTAAGTTTTCTTGATAAAAGGCCTGCTCCCATGATCACAAAAGCTAGAAGAAGATATACCCATCTATTTCTTTTATTCATTTCAAACTCCTTTTTTCTTCTTAAATACTCCGTAGCAATAAGCCTTCACTGTATAATTTTATCAGAACCGCAGACTGTTAAATACCGCTTTTTTTCATTTTTTACAGCTTCCCCCTACGTATATATGACAACTGTCATAGTTTCTATATGACACGTATGTCTTAAATAGTCAGAAAAATCTCTTTATACTGAGGGTAATATACGGTGATGAAAGGAATTTCATATGACTATACAAAAACAAAAAAATTTACGAAAACAAGTTGCACCTTTTGAAAAAGCAGTAATGAAAGACAGCATAAGACAATTGATTAATACTTTTTTACCTTTTTTCACACTGTGGTTTCTCGCTTATGAGAGCCTTTCAATTTCTTATTTTTTAGCATTTCCGCTAACTGTTATCGCAGCAGGATTTTTAGTAAGAATATTCATTATTTTTCATGACTGTTGTCACTATTCTTTCTTTAAGAGTAGACAACACAATAAAATTCTCGGAACCATTACCGGTGTCTTAACGATGTTCCCTTACAGTCAATGGGGACATAGCCATGCAATTCACCATGCAACAAGCAGCAACTTAGATAAAAGAGGTACGGGTGACATTTGGGTGTTAACCGTAACAGAATATAAAGAAGCTTCTATTTGGAAAAAAATCGCTTACCGTATCTATCGCAATCCGTTCATTATGTTCGGCGTGGGACCTATATATGTATTTTTGATTACAAACCGATTCAATCAAAAAAATGCGAAGAAACAAGAAAGAATGAATACGTATCTTACAAATGTATTGATCGTTGCATTAGCAGCAGCGACCTGCTGGTTGGTAGGTTGGCAGGCGTTCCTATTAATTCAAGGACCGATTTTCTTCATTTCAGGTTCAATTGGAATTTGGCTGTTTTATGTACAGCATCAGTTTGAAGATTCTTATTTTGAAGAAGATGAGCACTGGGATTATGTAAAAGCAGCCGTTGAAGGAAGTTCATTTTACAAGCTTCCAAAACTATTGCAATGGCTAACAGGCAATATTGGGTTTCACCATGTACATCATTTAAGCCCAAGAGTGCCCAACTATAAGCTTGAAGCTGTTCATCAACACACACAGCCTCTTCAAAATGTACCAACCATTACACTCGCAACAAGTCTTCGCTCTCTTCGATTCCGTCTATGGGATGAAGAAAACAAAATGTTTGTGAGCTTTAAAGAAATAAAAACACGCTCAGCTGCACCAAAAGCAAGCAGAATTTCATCTCAAACAAAAGCAGAACTTTAATAAAATAAAACAAAACAGTCAAGCTTTCAAAAGCTTGACTGTTTTATCTATCTCTCTAAACTTATTTCGTTCTACTTTGTGGTAAACTAATAGTGTATTTTAACAAGTAAACGAGGTTCTTTATGAAAAAATATACGTTTTTCCAAAAAATCACTGGGCTATCTCCTTACATATGGACGGTATTTGTCATTCTACCATTTTATTTTATTTTACAGTCTTCATCCATGAATCACATTATTGTTGGTTCGTTACTCACCATCTTATTTTTTATTTTCTATCGTTTTGCGTTTGTTTCAACAGGCAAGTCCGTTTACGTATGGACGGCTTTGTTAATCGTTATTTCCTTAGCCCTGACAACTATTTTCAATTATATTTACTTTGCCTTTTACTTTGCTTTTTTTATCGCTTATTTTATTGGAAATATCCAAAAACGACTCGCTTTCTTCACTTTGTATGCTGTTCATTTAATTAGCACCGTTATTTCTGTAAACTTTAACGTTGTTATGCAAGAGGAGATCTTTTTAAAACAGCTGCCTTTCATTTTTGTAATTTCCATCAGTGTGATTGTACTGCCATTTAGCATTTATAATCGGAAGAAGCGAGACCGTCTGGAAGAACAGCTTGAAGATGCAAATAAACGTATTTCTGAGCTTGTAAAACAGGAAGAACGCCAGCGGATAGCTCGCGATCTGCACGATACGTTAGGACAAAAGCTGTCTCTTATCGGTCTAAAAAGTGATTTAGCAAGAAAACTTATTACAAAAGATCCTGAAAAAGCAAAATCAGAATTAAAAGATGTCCAGCAAACAGCGCGCACGGCTCTTAATGAAGTGAGAAACATGGTTTCTCAAATGCGTGGAATCCGCCTTAGTGAAGAACTAAAACGCGTTCAAGAGCTTTTAGAAGCTGCCGAAATTAAGTTTGTAGGAGAAGAGGCCATTTCATTAGAGAATGTATCGTTGCTCATTGAAAATATTCTTAGCATGTGCTTAAAAGAAGCAGTAACCAATGTGGTCAAACATAGTCAAGCCACCGTTTGCACGATTACTTTACATCAGTCTGCAAAAGAAGTAGGCATAACGGTAGAAGACAATGGAATTGGTATCAATACGAAGAAAACCTGCTGGAAAGGAAACGGTCTTTTAGGAATGAAAGAACGGCTGGAGTTTGTAAACGGCCATCTTGATATCTCCAGTCAAGGGGGGACGATTATTCATATTACAGTTCCAAACATCGTTAAACATATTAAGGAGGAACAATTATGATTCGAATTGTCATTGCCGAAGATCAGCAAATGATGTTAGGGGCTTTAGGCTCTTTGTTAAATTTAGAGGATGACATGGAAGTTGTCGGAAAAGCTTCAAATGGGGAACAAGCCGTATCACTTGCTAAGCAGCACCAGCCAGATATATGCGTAATGGATATCGAGATGCCTCTTAAAACTGGGCTTGAAGCTGCAGAGGAACTGAAAGATTTAAACTGCAAAGTCATCATTTTGACAACATTCGCTCGCTCCGGCTATTTTCAAAGAGCTTTGAAAGCCGGCGTAAGCGGATACTTGCTAAAAGATAGTCCGAGTGAAGAACTCGCAAATTCCATTCGAAGCGTGATGGCAGGCAGACGCCTCTATGCCCCAGAATTAGTGGATGACTTATATAGTGAATCTACCAGTCCTCTTACAGCTAGAGAGAAAGAAGTATTAGCTCTAGTAGCTGATGGAAAAAACACAAAAGAAATTGCTGACGAACTATCTATTAAGACTGGAACGGTGCGCAATTATATTTCTACCATTCTAGACAAACTTGAAGTAAAGAACCGCATTGAAGCCATTACTCGCTTTAAGGAAAAAGGCTGGTTCAAATGAAAAAAGCATGCATCAAACCGAGATGCATGCTTTTCAATCATTTGGCAATTTATCGTACCCTAATTTGTCGATGATCACAACATGCTCGGGGAATTCATCAAGCAGCTGCTGTTTTGTGAATAATTCAAAGTCACGGAAATCAAAACCTGGTGCGACCATGCATCCAACGAGAGAAAACGTATTCTCATTTGCCACAGAGGAACCAAAAATCGTATCTCTTGGAACTAAAAATTGAGGAACTTCTCCATTTTCTAAGTTTGTACCTAGTTTTACTTCTTGATAGGTTCCGTCGCGGTAAATAATATGAATGGTTAAAGGACTTCCCCCATGATAGTACCATAGTTCATCTGATTGCAGCCGGTGGAAATGCGATACATCTTGAGACCTTAATAAAAAGTAAATACTCGTGTATAGGAAGCGTTTATCATCAAACTGCGATGACACTTCTTTATCAGAAATTTCATCGTTGGAGCGATAGGTTTGTTTATAATACCCTCCTTCTGGATGAGGCTGAAGCTCGAGCTTTGAAATCCAATATTCCCACTTATGTAAATCCATTACGTTCCTTCCCTTCCTTTTTCTTTTATCATTAACTACATCATAGTAAATCATTCTTTCTAACACAACAAACGGCTTCATTTTTCCTGATGGAATAATGAAGCCGTTACCACTGGTATCTTATCATTACATCCTACCCTTTCTGTTAGCACGGTTATATCTATACCTGCTAGGATGGCAGCGATGAAATAAATATGTCATATACAAATCTAACTGAAATCGATCTCCCTCAATGAAACATTGAAACGGCTGTTCTCTGCCTTGATCGTTTTTTGCAGATGAACGCTGCTTAAACGGGACAATATTCATCTCTTTTCCCCCTCAGACAAATGTACTTTCTAGTGTAAATGCTGATGACAAACGTAATATTTTTTGATAAAAGTGAGGGCTGCCTGTGCATCTTGAATGCCAAGCTTTTTACAAACGCCAGCTAACATGAGCAGTTTGTACATAACCAGCTTTTGATTATTTGTTGCCAGTACGTAATAAACAATCGTATTAGCAACTGCCCGCGGTAATCTTATTTTTTTCAACTCATATAGCGCAGCAGACGAAGACATGCCTGCTTCAGTTAAAATCTGCTCAGTTGTGTACGTCTCCAAATAGCGAGCAAGCTTTCTTTCTTTATCGTTAAATATACCTTTAGAATCGTTCATTTTCTCTCCCTCTGTTATTTTAATAATCCATTAAATGCTGCATTAATTAGCCATAATGCGATAGCTCCCCCTGATAAATAAGTGCTGAGATAGAATAATAATTCCATATACCTCCCTCCCATTTCTATCTTACCCCTTCATTTCTCTAGCTGCAGTGATATTCATCACAGGTAAAAAGTGTATTGTTGAGCTACTGAATAGCTCCGCAAAAGAGCTCGTGAGAAAGATCCCACGAGCTGCTTAGTTTAGCATTTTCATTTTCGGATAAAGCGTTTAAAAATCATAATAATTAATAATACAACTACAATAACAAGCAAAAATTTCAACATGAGTTGTCCATCCCTTCAAATCAGTAAATCATCTTTCATTAGTAAGTAGTTACCCTGTTTTGCTTTTTATAAACTGCTTACCTACTTATTTCATGCCAAAAATTATATAATAGTAGAAAATCATCTAAAATAGCCCTACAAGTAAAACATAAATGGGAGTATAACCATGACTGATTATCTTCAAACATTTCTGCTTGAACATTTAGAAGCAGCTGGGTTTATCAGCATTCTCTTGAACATCCTTATTAGCATTACGGGCGTATTTCCAAGTGCACCCCTTACGTTCGTAAACGTAAAATTATTTGGTTTTTGGAACGGATTTTTGCTTTCTTTTATTGGAGAAGTTTTAGGTGCAGCTCTCTCTTTTTGGCTGTATCGAAAAGGTTTCCGTACACTTGTTCATACAAAAACACCTTCTCACTCCAAGTCGCTGAAGCTGCTGCGCGTACAAGGGAAAGAGAGTTTTATATTGATTCTTTCTTTGCGTTTACTTCCCTTTGTTCCATCAGGCCTCATTACATTCCTCAGCGCTATAGGAAAAGGCTCCTTTGCGGTATTCATTTCTGCTAGCGCACTTGGAAAAATTCCAGCGCTTTTTATTGAAGTTTATTCGGTTTATCATATTTCACAAGGATCTATGCAAGGCAAAATCATTTTAATGGTTTTATCCATCATCTTACTTTTTTATATAAGTGAAAAATGGAAGAAAAAAGCTTAACAGACTATAAAAAGGGAAGACTATCTAAAAATAAGCAAAAACATTATCTTATGTAACTGTAATAAGATAACGTATTGGAGATGGTCCATTGATTTTTCTATTAGTTTCTGGAAGTATTATTATTCCTATTATCATGCTCTTTTTCTCACTCAAATGGAAAGGAGCAGAGCTAGTTTTTAATACGTTAGCCCTTCTTTCAGCGCTAGTATTTGGAAATATAGCTGCTGCTTCTATCTATCGTATCTTAAAAAACCATACTGTTTTTATGACGAGCATTCATGCAATCTTTTTAAATTCAGCTTTTTTATTAACCGGTGCATACCTTGGAATCTATGTATTGTATAAACTGTTAGCTCTGACCTTAAATGTAAAAAGCCGTTCTTTTAAATAAGAACGGCTTTTTACATTAATGAACAAATTCCATTTTTTCTTCGATTTTATGAAATTTCTCATAAAATTCCTCCGCTGAAATCGGTTTGGAGAAATAGTATCCCTGCACTTCATCACATTTTTCTTTATGAAGAAGTTCTACTTGTTCAATTTCTTCTACACCTTCTGCTACGACGGATAGCTGCAAACTTTTGGCTAGTGTAATAATGGCTCTGACAATCGATACTTCCGTTGTATTAGGATCTAAATCTTTAATAAAAGACCGGTCAATTTTCAGCGTATGAATAGGCAGCTTCTGAATATAGCTGAACGAGGAGTATCCTGAGCCAAAATCATCAATCGAAATAAATACTCCTGCATCTTTTAAGATTTGTAGCTTTTCGATTGTTTGCTCAACATGCTTCATCGTTACACTTTCTGTAATTTCAAGTTCTAAATATCGTGATTCTAACTCTACTTCACGCAAGACACCTAACACATAATCAACAAAATCAGTTGTCCCAAAATCCACACTTGATATGTTCACACTCATTTTTAAGGGAGGAAGTCCTTGAAGCTGCCAATACTTATTTTGATGGCACGCTTTTTTTAATACCCATTTCGTCAGTGTAACAATAACGCCTGTTTCTTCAGCAATCGGAATAAATTCTGCAGGAGAAATGACGCCCATCTCGGCATGAGTCCACCGGATTAAAGCTTCCACCCCAACAATATGGCCACTTTGAATATTGACTTTCGGCTGATAGTGAAGCTCCATTTCGCCCAGCTCAAAAGCCTTGCGTAATCCATCTTCAATTCTCATTCGTCGCGTAGTATGAACCTGCATTTCTTTTTGATAAAACAGATAATGATTACGCCCTTGTTTTTTGACTTCGTACATCGCTAAATCAGCATGGCGAACTAGCACTTCAAGCATTTTTCCATCTTTAGGAAATAAACTAACTCCGATGCTTACCCCTAAATAAACATCTCTCGATAGCACTACAAAAGGAGTGGATAAGCATTCATTTAATGATTGACAGATTTTTTTCACTTCTTCATCAGTCCTATCATGCAGTAAAACTAAAAACTCATCTCCTCCAAAACGCGAAAGCATATCTTGGTTTCTTATGCAGCTCTTCATTCGATCAACAACCTGAAGCATAAGCTGATCTCCAGCATGATGACCAAGCGTGTCATTTACCTGTTTGAAACGATCTAGGTCTAAAAATAAGAAATGAAGCTTTTTTCCTGAAGCAGCTGCTGAATCAATGGATTTCTCTACAATGCTTGAAAACATACTTCGATTTGGTAAATCTGTTAGCATATCGTGAAAAGCCATATATTGAAGCGATTCTTGAGCTTTTTTCTGTTCCGTTACATCTCTAGTTACTGTCTGAAAAAGCGTCTCTCCATTAATTTGAATGAGCGTAGATTTTACTTCTAAGAAGAGTTCCTTACCTAACGCATTAAACATTTTCAACTGAGCTAATGGAGATCTTGGCTCATCTTTTCTATCCTTTACTGCCTTCAATCCTTTTTTAATATCAGGAACTTGTTCAGATGAAAAGAAATCATATAACGATTTACCAACGAGCTGGTCTTCCGTTACTCCTAAAAGCTGAATCATAGCATCATTCACAGACACGACCTCTTCTTCTCGATGGACCATAATTGCCAATGGAGAGGAGTAAAACAAGTTTTCATAGCGATTTTTTGCTTCAATCAACGTTTTTTCCGCTTCGCGCTCTTGCGTCATATTGCGGATATACAGCATATACTCAACCGTCTCTTCAATTCCTACCGCCATCACCGTTATCTCAACCGTAACTTCTCTATTACTTATCAAAAGGGAGTGCTCAGTTCGTCCATCTTGTAGAGAAGAAGACTCATAGAAGGGCAGCAGCTTAACAACATTACTCCCGATTACATCTGATGCTTTAAGAGAGAAAAGCGTTTCCGCTGCATAATTGAGCGATAAAACATGTCTTTTTTCATCGATCACCAAAATAGCATCTAAGGCGGATTCAAAAAAAGCCCATTTTAAAACTTCTTGTTTTTGTACGCGTCGATCCATAAAAATGGTTAAAAACACAGCCGTAAATAGGCAGACAATAAAAAAAACAATAACGACGGATAAATATATTGGATTTAAGGCAAAACCGTTTGAGTGTTCAAACATTGACATTCCTGAAAAAGAAGCTGCCTGCATGCCCGTATAGTGCATACCTGCAATAGCAATGCCCATAATAGTAGAACAAATAACCTTAGCAAAAACGGTAAGCTTCCCTTCATTTAGCTTTGAATAAAAACCAAGCCACAAAGCTGTATTAGAAGCAGCAACAGCAATAAGAATAGAGAGAAAAACGATAAATGAATCATATGAAATCATAATTGGCTCCATAGCCATCATGCCCAAATAGTGCATAAAAACAATTCCCGCTCCCATAAAGCTCCCTGCAGTGATAAGTGCTTTTATACTTTTCTTTTGTTTGTGAATGAGGTAGAGGCCTATATAACATCCCGTTATTGCTCCCAAGATTGAGAGAAGAACAAACCATAAATTATATGAAACATCTACGGGCAGGTGAAAAGCAAGCATGGCGATAAAATGCATTGACCAAATGCCTATCCCCAATGTAAATGCCCCGCTGATTAACCAAAACTGAATAAATTTTGCCCGGGAAATTTTTACACGATTAGCTAACCCAAAAGAAGCGTACGCCGCAGTAATAGCGATAAGGAAAGAGAGTGTAACGAGTAACTCATTGTACGTCCCTTCTAGTAAATGTGTATGATGATTCATTCATGACCTTCCTTCAATTCGTTCTTTTCTTTGTTATCGGTTAAGGCCTAAAAATATTTACTATTTCAAAAGAACTTATGCTCGATTTACTTCTTACCTTTTGAACGTCCTGACAATATCACGCTCACTTTTTCCTTGTTGACGGTGTATAAACAAGTACAATCATCTGACTCATACGCCTCTTCTAGTTGAAACGAAAATTTTTTTAAAAGAGTAATTGAATCTTTATTATTAGGATCAACTTTTGCTTCAATTTCTTGTATATGAAACTCTTCAAAAGCTTTTTCTAGCAAAAGGCAGAGCGCTTCTGTCATGAGGCCCTTTTTCCAAAAAGGTCTGCCTAAATCATACCCAATCTCTGCTTGCTTTTTAACATAATCAATACGGTTTAGACCGCAGGTTCCAATGATCTCATCGGAAGTCTTTAATCGAATAGCATAGCGTGTTGCTTTCCCTTCTTTCGTCAAACTTTGGAGAAGTGCAATCATGCTTTCCGCTTGATAAAGCGTCGTAAAGGGCTCAATATTCATATATCTAGTAACCTCTTCATCCGACCAATATTCAAAAACTTTAGAAGCATCTTTTTTTTGAAGAGGAGATAAATATATCCTCATCTATGTTCTCCCTCCTTTTGGTGAATGATGGAGCAAGACATTTTCATCTGCGCCTCTTTCACATCTTAAAAAATCTCACATGGTGCACGAAACATGTGAGATTTGACATTTAACTATTTTTTGATTGTGCATCGCGCAGCTGCGTATATAAACGATTAATTGCTACAGTCATTGACTGTTCATAGGAATGATGATCATAATAAACCGCTATATTTTTTAACATTTCATACGTTTGATGATCAAGCTGCACCTCAAGCGTAATTTTTTCGTCAATTGTTGCTGTTTGCAAATGATGAGGCAAGTCCTCTTTTGTAGACACTTGCTCTGCAATATGAATTGCTTCTTCTACTGTTTCAATTCGGCCGTACTGATGCACCCATCTTCTGCCCATTTCAATCGTATCTTTTACAAACTGACGATTGGTAATGGTATCTTTAATATTAAATTGATGATCTGCCACATATACAGATTGATACAAGATTACACTGATCACTTCGTCTTTTAAATTTAATTTTCTCAGCTCATCAATTAAATCCGCTATATATTTAGGTAATGGACTAAATGTCCCTCGCACTTCCTTAATTAAATCCATGGCAATGGATTCAGTTGAATTGCGTTTAAATGCTTTTATAATATCTATCATTACATGTTCGTTTGCCATACATACACCACCATTTATGAATCGAATAATTTCATGCTCCTTGCTGCTTTGCATAGACATTCACTATTCGTTTAAAATATATACTATTATTCTATTATATAAAAAATATGAATAAGTTGGTATAGGATGAATGATTTATCGTTATTTTTTCATAAAATTTTATGAAAAAGAACATGTTTATCTATTACTAGCACAAATCCAGCGCAGCAAACAACGGTCTCGCCAAAATCTGAGAAGACAAGCATTTATTATTAGTAAATGTGCGTTTTTCTTTGATAGAAGACATTAAATAAAAGGGAGCAAACCAATCCCGCTTATTGAAGTATATGGTCAAGAGATTTTTAGATGTTAGATGACAGAAGATATCCAATATCAGCAATTAATCTCCTTCCCTGTTCATTGTCACTTAGTCCATCTATCAAAACAACGGCATAATACGTTTCGTTACCTCGCATGAGAATAGCACTATCATGTTCTGCTCCCTGTAGTTCTCCAGTCTTATTCGCAGCTTGAAACGCTGATCCTATACGTGCTGGAAGCTTATGCTGAAACTGCTGCATTTCTAACATTCTCATTATTTTTCCGCGACTAGATTTCCGCAAAAGGCTTCCTTCATATATTTCCCTTAGACACTTTACTACATCAGAGGCACACGTATAATTATCAATCCCTTTTTCAACAGCGATTTCGTCCATCATATAGCGGTTTAAAACGGTTTTCTTTAATCCTAGATTTTTAGCACATTCGTTAATTTTTTCAAATCCTACTAAAGAAATGAGCTCATTAGTAGCTGTGTTGTCAGAAACAATTATCATAAGGGTAAGCAGCTCTTCCACTTTAATATGTGTTAACTGCGGAAGAGCTTTAAGTACGCCTGCTCCGCCAACCGTGTTTTTTTCCATTCTTTGAATGGCAGATGTTAAAGCCAAGATGCCCGCATCAATTTGACGAAACGCTTCTATTGCAAGCAGCAGTTTGATTGTACTTGCTGCTCGTTGTTGGATAAAAGAATTAATCCGTATGGATTCTTTTCCTTCAATATGAATACGTATAAGTCCATTATTACTCCGCTTCCACGTAGTAACTGCATCTTCGATTTTCATTCTCGCTTTTTCCATCATTTTGTCGCAGCTGTTTCAATATAGTTGTTACTCATTATCCTTTGATTATATAAGTGACAGGCTACAAAGTGATTGTCTTCAACTTCCTGCCACTCTGGCTTTTGAGTCTTACAGGCTGCTACTGCAAGAGGACAGCGCGTATTAAACACGCAGCCCGAGGGCGGATTCATTGGACTTGGCAATTCTCCTTTAAGAACAATTCGCTTCCGATTATCCTCAACGTCAGGATCAGGAATAGGAATAGCTGACAGTAGAGCTTGAGTGTAAGGGTGAAGCGGTTTTTGGTACAGCTCCGCACTTGTTGTTAATTCTACTAAATGCCCTAAATACATAACTCCAATACGACTGCTTATATGCTTTACCATCGACAAGTCATGTGCAATAAATAAATAAGTTAATCCTTTTTCTTTTTGGAGTTTCTTTAATAAATTAACTACTTGAGCCTGTACAGATACATCTAAAGCAGAAATAGGTTCGTCTGCAATAATGCATTCTGGATTTAACGCTAAAGCTCTCGCAATTCCTATGCGCTGGCGCTGCCCGCCGCTGAACTCATGAGGATAGCGATTGGCATGATCACGATTTAGCCCTACGTCTTCTAGCAGCTCATACACCCGGTTCAGCATTTCTTTTTTATTCGAATAAAGTCCGTGAACCTCCATTGGTTCTGAGATAATCTCCTTTACGGTAGAACGAGGGTTTAGTGAAGCATATGGATCTTGAAAAATCATTTGCATATTACGATGAAAAGCAAATTTCTCTTTCTCTGATAGCTCATGCACGTTTTTTCCTTTATAAAGCACCTCTCCCGATGTACGGTTATACAACCCAATGATTGTTCGCCCGGCAGTTGATTTTCCGCAGCCGGATTCACCAACAAGTCCAAAGGTTTCTCCTTTTGAAATATGAAAAGACACGCCGTCTACTGCTTTTAAAACCTGCTTATTCGTAATCGAAAAATACTTGCTCAGCTGCTTTACTTCTAACAAATGCTTTGTTGTCATAACTGCCACCTCCTAATAATAGCGCCGGGCTGCGCACAGCTCTTCTTCATAAAGCGTTCCTTTTAATTCAATGATTTCGACGGTTTTACCCGTTTTAGGTGAATGAAGCATTTTTCCGTTACCATACCAAATACCAACATGGTGGATAGAACCTTCACCTTTTTCATGAGCGAAAAACAGCAAATCTCCAGGTTGAATAGAGTCTAATCCTACTTCTTTGCCTCGCCTTGCTTGATCGGTGGCATCTCTTGGAATAAGATAGCCGTTTGCTTTATGAGTAGCATAGGCAAACCCGGAACAATCATATCCCCAAGCACTCATGCCACCCCATAAATATGGAAAATTCAAAAACTGTTCTCCTGCTGCAATAATCATACCTCCAGTTCCTTTTGTTGCTTTACGATTTCTATCCTCTATTACAACAGCATCTTGACGTTTTATTTTCCCACTGCCAACCGGCGTTTGAACCTCTAGCCATTCTTTATCTTCTTTTAAAAGAGGCAGCTGCGTTTGATAACTAATTTGTAAGGCTTCTTCCGCTAGCTGCAGTGTCGCAATCGCTGCTGTTACCACTGCCGTTGGTTTATTCAATGGAGAATATTCAGCTTGGGAAATCAGTTGGTGGGAAGGAACCCACCCGGGATATCCTCTTTCATCTTTAGAAGAAAACTGAGAAGGAATAACGATTTTTGCCCATTTACCTTTCCGTTCCGTTACGTATACTTCTTCTCCTAGTAACAGCTGCGTTTGAACTAAATTTTTCTCACAAAGCTCCAACCGACGTGTATACGTTAATTGTTCTAGCCATTTATCTAGTTTTACTGGGACACTTGTTGCATTGTCATCTATTTCTCTGCAAGAGTCATAGGAAGTCCACACAGTCGCCACAGCCACACAAACGTAATACGTTTTTTTATCCATCACTTATTTCTCCTCCCCGCAGGTTTAACCTTCAGCGTTCGACTTTATCTTTTGGTAATGTAATACCGGATTCAAATTCCACCATTCGTTCATACGTCGACATCGTGGCATAACTTCCAATCGCCACAGGTGTTTGAGGAGAGCAATGTCCGATGCAAAACCCTCTCATAACAGGCTTTTTTAAAGAAGTTAGGTAACTTGTTAATGCCTCTTCCAATGAAAGCGACTCTGTACGTTTTTTAGGATAGCAGTTATGAAAATCTCCGATAATAATTCCCGCTGCATCCTGTAGTTTATTGGCCATATACAGCTGTGTCATCATGCGGTCAATTTCATACGGCTCTTCATCAATATCTTCAATAAATAAAATTTTATTTTTCGTATCTAGTTCAAATGGTGTACCAAGCGTGCTTACCAGCAAAGTAAGATTTCCTCCTATCAGCTGACCAGTTGCTTCTCCTTCACAAATAGTGTCGAGCGAACTAATTTGATCCGTATAGCAAAAAGAACGGTGAGAAAATAATTGATAAAAAGCTTGCTTCGTCTCTATATGAACATCTTCTTTTCCGATATCCGACGAAAGCATTGGCCCGTGAAAGGTAACCAAACCTGTGCGCTGATGAATAGCCGTATGTAAAAACGTAATATCGCTATATCCCCAAAAAATCTTTGGGTTTCGCTTGATTAAATCGTAGTTTAATTGCGAGGCAAGCCTAGCAGTCCCGTACCCTCCGCATGCACAAATAATTGCCTTTACTTCCTTATTGGCAAACATCGCATGTATATCGGCTGCTCTCTGTTCATCAGTCCCTGCCAAGTACCCGTTTTTTTTATATAAATGTGCGCCTGTTACTACGTTTAATCCTATTCCCTTTAAATATTCTATTCCTTTTTTTAGATTGTGCTGATTAGGCGGACTAGCAGGCGCAATAACAGCTACTGTATCACCTTTTTGTAATGGTTTTGGTTTTATCATCTGTCACACTCCTTTTGTGTAAAGAAATGAAGAAAGTGAAACTTGGGTCAGAAGGGAATTGAAATCCCCTCTGACGAAAAGTTCCACTTTACTGTTTATCTGCCCACTTCAAATCTAAATAGCCAACAGGATGACGAACAATTCCAGATACGTTATCTTTGATTAAAAACACATAGTTGTAGAAATGGATAGGAATGATCGGCATCTCATCAAATAAAATACCTTCTGCTTTATACATAAGCTCAAAACGTTTTTTATTATCAGTTTCGTTCATAGCTTGTTTAATTAACTCATCATATTCTTTATTGCTCCAAGCTGTACGGTTCATTGAATGACCCGTCTGGAAGCTCTCTAAAAAGTTAATTGGATCTGCATAATCAGCTAAAAATGAACTTCGTGATAGCTGAAACTTTAACGCTTTTTGTTCTTCTTGGAAAACATTCCATTCCATATTGGCAAGCTTCACATCTACGCCTAGATTTTCTTTGAACATTTGCTGCAGTGCTTCTGCTATTTTTTTATGCGTATCGTCTGTACTGTATGTTAGCGTAATAGCTGGCAGCTTTTTATATCCTTCTTCTTTCATTCCTTTTTTCAGAAGTGCTTTTGCTTCTTTGCCATCTGTTTTTAATAAATCGCCGCCCGTTTTACGGAAATCCTTTCCATCTGCATCTTTAAATCCATAAGATACGAACCCACGAGCTGGTTTTTCTTTATTCTTTGTAACAAAATTAACAATTTGATCTTGATCTACAGCCATTGCAAATGCTTTACGGATATTTTTGTTTTGAAAGGGCTCTTTATCTAAGTTAAAGCGATAGAAGTAAGTTCCCGCTTGGTCTTCGATATGAACATCTCCATCTTTCAGCAGCTTTTCACTTAAATCCGATGGAATTTCAGAAACATCTAGTTCTCCATTTTGATACATTTGATATTCTGTGTTTGTATTTTCAACAATTGCCCATTTTACCTTGTCGAGCTTTACATTTTCAGCATCCCAATACTGATCGTTTCTTTCCATGACTAGATTACTGTTATGCTTCCATTGAGTTAATTTGAAGGGACCATTCGCAACAAACGTATCTGCTTCTGTAAACCATTTCGGATTTTTTGTTGCTACTTTTTCATTAATTGGGAAGAACGCTGGATTGGAAACTACGCTTAAGAAATAGGCTTGAGGGCTTTTAAGCGTAACTTCAAAGGTTTTGTCATTTAGCGCTTTTACCCCTACTTGATCAGCACTACCTTTACCCGTATTAAATTCTTCTCCACCTTGGATGAAATAACCTAAAAATGCCGCTGGTGAACCCGTCTTAGGATCTAACAGCCTCTTCCAAGCAAATACGAAATCACTTGCTTTCACGTCATCTCCATTTGACCATTTAGCATCTTTTCGTAAATGAAACGTATAGACCTTTTTGTCCTCAGAGATATCCCATTTCTCGGCCATTGCTCCTTCAGGCTCATCGCTTTTTCCTAAACGAGTCAGCCCTTCCATTAAGTTATTAAGCATATTCCATGAATATGAATCAAATCCAATAGGTGGATCAAAAGACGTAGGTTCTGCGCCATTATTCATATAAAGGACCTTACCGTCTTCTTTTGCTGTACTGCTTTTCTTTTCTGGCTCCGCGCCTGAATCTTTTGTGGCCGTACAGGCAGCAAGTGCAAATATAAGTACACACATCATTAGTAAAGACCCTATTTTTTTCATCATTTCCCCCTCTTTCATAAGTTCTCTATTCATCTATAAATCTAGCTTATAGTTGTTACAAATTTTTGGGCTCTCTCATCTTGAAGCCAGCAGTGCACTTGGTGACTTTCTTTCAGCTTTGTTGACGCAGGATACATGCGGTCACATACTTCCATTACGTAAGGACAGCGAGGTGCGAACGAACATCCGGATGGAGGTGCAAATAAATCGGGAGGTGATCCTGCAATAGGCACAAGTTCACTTTCGTATAAATCTAACCGAGGAACTGAACGCAGCAATCCTTTTGTATACGGATGCTGCGGCGTATAAAAGATGTCTCTTCTTGTTCCAATCTCTACAATCTTTCCTGCATACATTACGGCAACACGGTCAGCTACCTGAGCAACTACACCTAAATCATGGGTAATTAAAACAATAGAGACATCCGTTTTCTGCTGAATGTCCTTAAACAATTCTAAAATCTGCGCTTGTATCGTGACGTCAAGAGCTGTGGTAGGTTCATCAGCAATTAGCACTTCGGGATTGCATACAAGAGCCATTGCAATGACAATACGCTGTCTCATTCCCCCGCTAAATTCATGAGGATATTGCTTTAGGCGTTCTTTAGGATTTGGAATTCCGACTAGCTCCAGCATTTCAAATGCTTTTTCTTTGGCTTTTTCTTTTGAAATGTTTTCATGGCGCATAATATTTTCTGCAATTTGCTCACCTACGCGAAGAGTTGGATTAAGCGCAGTCATGGGATCCTGAAAAATCATCGAAATATCAGCGCCTCGAATGTCTCGCATTTTTTTTTCTGATAGTTTCGTTAAATCCTGGCCTTTAAATAAAATAGATCCGCTTGTGATCCTGCCCGGAGGTGTCGGAATTAACCTCATAATACTTTGAGATGTTACGCTTTTTCCGCACCCTGACTCTCCGACAATCGCTAGTGTTTCTCCTTTATGTAAATCAAAACTAACGCCTCTTACAGCTTGAACTCGCCCTCCGTAAGTTGAAAACTGTACGTGTAAGTTTTTGATTTGGAGCATTTTTTCCATTTGCTTACCTCCTTAATTTCGGATCAAGTGCATCTTGCAGTCCGTCTCCAAGGACATTAAAAGCAAACATGGTAAGAGAAATAAAAAAAGCGGGAAAAAACAAACGCCACCAATAGCCTGATAGAATCGTTGATAAACCATCGTTTGCCATTACTCCCCAGCTGGCATAAGGAGCCTGTACACCCAGCCCTAAAAAGCTTAAAAAAGCTTCAGCAAAAATGGCAGTTGGTACGGTTAGTGTCATTTGAACGATAATCGGTCCCATCGTATTTGGAAGCAGGTTTCGCTTAATGATACGACTAGTTTTTGTTCCAAACGTTTTGGATGCAAGCACGTATTCATAGTTTTTTATTTGCAATACTTGCCCCCGTACAATTCTCGCCATCCCGATCCAACCTGTAACGGAAAGTGCCACAATAATCGTAGAAAGCCCGGGGCCCATGACTACCATTAGTAAAATCACCACTAATAAATAAGGAAGACCATATAAAATTTCAATTACGCGCATCATGACATTATCTGTTTTTCCGCCTTTGTAGCCTGAGAATCCCCCGTAAATGACACCGATGATAAAATCAATAAGCGCTGCCATCAGTCCTACAAATAAAGAGATTCTAGCCCCGTACCATGTCCGGGTGTACATATCTCTGCCTAAGTCATCCGTTCCAAACCAATGACTAGCTGAAGGAGGAAGATTTTGCTCTGTAAAAGAAGCTTTCGTTACACTGTAGGGTGAAAACATAGGACCGAATATAGCCATCACAACGAGAATGACTAAAAAAAAGAGACCCAGCATGGCCAACTTATTTTTTACAAGCCTGCGCCAAGCATCATGCCAATAAGAAAGACTCGGCCTTACAACTGCTTCAGCTTCAGATTTCTTCTTTTTCTTTGGCACAAACCACTCATCAGGAATTTGCTTATACTCCTGTTTTTCCAGCACGTTATCCCTCCTTCTTATACAGTTTGATTCGTGGATCAAGTATTCCGTAAGCAATGTCTACTAAAAAAAGCATAATGATGAGAATCGAACTGTAAAAGACCGTCGTGCCCATAATTACCGGGTAGTCTCTCGTATTAATACTGTCCACAAAATATTTTCCCATGCCAGGAATAGCAAAGATTTGTTCAATAACAAATGTGCCGGTTAATACGCTGGCTGCAATCGTTCCAAGAACTGTTATAACGGGCATTAAAGCATTTCTAAGCGCATGCTTAAATACAATTTTTACTGGTGAAAGCCCTTTTGCACGCGCTGTTCGAATATAATCTTGAGTTAGTACTTCTATCATGCTTGAGCGAGTCAAACGTGCAATAATAGCCATAGGACCTGTGGCAAGAGCTAGAGTCGGAAGAATCATATGTAAAGGGCTCGTCCACGTAGCGGCAGGTAAAATTTTCAAATTAACAGAAAGCTGTTGAATTAACAACGTGGCCATAACAAAATTTGGAACCGACAATCCGATAACTGCTATGCTCATCGCCATGTAATCAATTATTCCATTCCTTCTAAGAGCAGCGATAATGCCTAGTGTAATACCGGAAGTCACCGCAAGAATTAACGTCACCATTCCAAGTTCAAATGAAACGGGAAACCCTCTTCCTAAAAGGTCGTTAACCGTTTGAGACGGCTGTTTAATGGAAGGACCAAAGTCAAAGGTAACAATGGACTTTAAATAAAGAATATATTGCACAGCTAGCGGCTCATCTAAGTGATAAAATGATTCCAGGTTTTTTTGAACTGCATCGCTTGTCGCTCGTTCTTCATTAAATGGAGATCCAGGAATCGAATGCATTAAAAAGAAGGTTAAGGTCACAATTACCCATAGCGTAACAAGCATGGATAAAAATCGTTTCAAAATATAACTTTTCACCTTTATCCCACCTTCTAACAGAATGTTGTGCGCGTCGCTAATTCAGTCATAACAAGCATGGCCTGATAAGCTTCTAAAATATCTTTTGCTTGAAACCGAACAGTCGTCGTTCCAGGCTCAATTTCTGTGCCCGGCATTAAGTGCGCCCACTCTGCTTGACCGTAATTTGCAAATTCTATTCGTAAGGTTGGATGTTTAGGTGGAAGTAAAGGTTTAACAAGGTGTCTATGTTGAATAGCTGCGGCTGTTTTTTCTTGAAGTAATTGTTCTGCTTTCTTAGGGGTTAATGTTTTGGCTGCAGAACGTGAAATGGCCTGTTTGACGATAGCAGTCGTCACGTTTGGAATAAGCTGCTGTGCTTCCAACGCCGTTTGGTCATCACCGACTACCATTAAAACTGGCACGCCGTAATAGCCTGCGACATATGCATTGAAGCCTAACTCTCCAATATTCGTATCGTCTATGTACATATTGCGAGCACCAAATATCATCGAATGAGACATGACACCAGGCATGGATGCTTTAGCATGATATCCTAGAAACATAGCACCATCAAAAGTCTGATCTAATCCCTGTACCATTGAATATGGTTTTACGCTTCCTGAAATAAGCTGAGTTTCTGGATGAAGCCGTTCAACAAGGAGATTATTCATACTCGAATGACTGTCATTTACCACAACTTCTGAGCACTGTTCTCTAAATCCTGCATAAATTACTGCATTTGCTTCATCCGTCATTATTTTGCGGCTTCTTTCATAATTTTCTTTCTGCCGCAGAACATTTGTGTGATCGACGAGTCCCGTAATTCCTTCCATATCAACCGACAGATATAGTTTCATTTGTCTTATTCCTCCTTCCTTGACTGTTAGTCAGTTCATTATAAATTATTCTTATGTTTATAATTTATAATTGTAAGAAAATTATAAATTATCTTTCTTCTTTTTACAACAATATATTGAATTTTTTGACACTTTACTCATCTTCCTTTTAACAAGATATCGCTTACAAATTGGAAATCCCATGGTAAAATAATAGAGCAGCCTGTTGGTTCATTCAGCCGCTCGTCGGCATTAATTGAGGTGTTAAGAATGTTTCGAGTTTCCATTGCTTCACTACAATGGTTTTTATTTATGATTTCTAATAGTATGATTGTTCCTATTGTAATTGCTTCTCAGTTTCATTTAAACGCAGCGGATTCTATTCAATTTTTACAGCGAACGTTATTTATTTTAGCTTTATCCGGGCTCTTGCAGGTATTTATAGGGCATAAATATCCCATCATGGAAGGGCCAGCTGGTGTTTGGTGGGGCGTCTTTTCTCTGTATGCGAGTCTTGGAACCGTTCTATTTGGTTCTCACTCTGAAACGCTCCGCGTGCTGCAGTTCACCCTCCTTATAAGCGGGATAATTGCTATTTTGATGAGCCTGCTTGGTCTCATTGATAAACTAGCAAAATACTTTACCCCGACAGTTACCGGTACATATTTAATTTTATTAGTGACGCAGCTCAGCGGTTCCTTTTTAAAAGGAATGTTTGGTATTACAGAAACGAATTCAGCTATTAAACTTCCTATTGCGCTGGCTTCAGCTGCGATTTTGCTGCTGACTTTTTATTTATTATCGCACCGGACGTTAAATAAGCTCAGCATTATTATTAGTATTGGTGTAGGCTGGGGAGTATTTGCAATGCTAGGGTTAGCTAAACCTATCGAGTTTCAGGCGCAGTTATTTTACATACCTAAAGTGTTTGTATTTGGAGCTCCTCGCGTTGAATGGAATATGGTTGTCACTGCTTTTTTTGTGACGCTCATTTTAATTACAAACATGCTAGCTTCTATTCGTGTTGTTGAGTCTGTTTATAAACACAAAGGAGAAAAAATTGAAAAAGACAATATTAAGCGTTCGGGGATGGTTTCGGGTATAAGTCAGCTGCTTGGAGGATTGTTTTCAGGTGTCGGTGCCGTGCCTATTTCCGGTTCCGGTGGATTTATTTCAGCTACAAATCTTTATAGTCGAGTTCCTTTTATTGTAGCATCGGGTCTTTTGCTTTTTCTGAGTATCTTTACTCCTTTAACATCCATTATGTCCGCTCTTCCTCCTGCCGTCGGATACGCGGCAATCTTTCCTGTTTTTACAGGTATGATGGCTCTTGGAATTGGAGAATTCAAGCATGCCAAACAGCCCGAAAAAGCAATGAAAAAAGCCGGTATTGCGTTGCTGTCGGGGATAGGGGTTATGTTTTTGCCTTCTCAAGCTTTTTCAACACTGCCACCTTTAGTTACTACGTTTTTAAGCAACGGATTAGTTCTTGGCACCATTATCATTCTTGCACTGGAAATTTCCGAATCCATTTCTTTGAAAAGACAAGGTGCAAAAGAGGGATAAAAAAAAGAAGCTGAAACTCAGCTTCTTTTTTTTACCTTCTTACCGTTAATCCTTTTAGTTCATCGTCTTCCATAGCCATTGCATAAAATTCTCCCGTTTCATCGTGTGCTAAAACATAATCCAATTCTTCCTGAGCGGAAGCAGTTTTTCCAAGAACAGCTAGATAGCATGCCAAGTTATAGCGAATAAAAAGATCTTCGTCTCCACTTTCTACTCTGGTTATCATAAGCGAAGCTGCTGCTTCCGTTTCACCTTCTAAATGATACGCGATACCTAAATCAGTATACATACCTTCATACTCTTGACGCTGTTCAATCGCTTTTTGAAGAAGCTGAACAGTTTCATGATAACGTTCTGTTTTATTATACAGTTTTGCTAGTCCTGCATATATGTCAGGCTGATAAATCTCCTGTTGAAGTAATTCTTGAAAAGCTGTCTCCGATTTTTCTACCTCTTCAAGGCCACTCAAAATAAATGCTCGGTATATCTGCAAATCTATATGATACGGCTGCTGTTCAAGAAGTTTTTGAACTAAGTTTAGCGCTTCATGTGCAGCCTGTTCATTTTCATGGATATTAACGAGTATATTGGCTAAATGATAGGCAACATCAAAATCCCAGCTTTGATGCAGCGATTTTTTCAGCACGGTGATGCTATCTTCAATTAATCCTTTCTCTTCGTAAAAAGCCGCAAATGCATGCACAGCCTCTTTATTATTCGGATCCGTTTTTATAGCCAGTTCATACAGTTCAATCGTTAAGCCAAGCAGCGTAACCGTTTTTGCTTTTGCTTTGAACTTTGCTAAGCTTCGTTTGAAGATAGATCCTTGCTGCTCTTCTACGATCGAATCGGCATACTCATTTAAAGCCTCGGCTGCGTTTTTAAATAACAAGCTTTTGCTGTGTTTTTCCATTTTTATCTTTTTTAAATCTGCCGTAAGCCCGGACAGTTTTTTTCCATTTGGAAAGCTGGACATGACCGTTTGAAATAGAGCGTAATCTTCCGGATCCTCACTTAGTAACTCTGTAAGAATTTTTCTAGCTTCTTCATATCTATGCTCCATGATGAGCCATTTCGCCTGATGATGGCGAATAGCAGGATTCTGTGGATCTAGTTCAAGCGCCTTCTCTAAATACGTTTCAGCCTGTGAAATGTCTCCTTTTAGGCGATACACATGAGCCTGGCTGTCAGCAAGCCACTGAGGCAAAACGATTTCCTCTACGCTTTTTAATACCTCTAACAGCTCTTCATACTCTTTCTCTGTTTCACAAAGTGAAGTTGCGTGCTCAACGTTTACTTCCATAGGATTCAGCTGTATCCATTGAAGCAGCCAATTCCTTTCAGCCGTCCGATTTTGTTCTTCACAAGCCATTTCAGCAAGCTTCATACAAGCGGCTTCAAATGTTTTATCAAGAGTTAAGCATTTTTGAAAGGCCTCTTTTGCTTCAGCAGTGCGATTCATTGATTGATATATTTCACCTAACCGATAATATGGTAAAGCATCTTGCTTGATACGAAGCGCTTGTTGATAAAGTTTCTCACTTTTTGTTAGCTGCTTGGCTTGTTCGTATAATATGCCTAAATAGCACATGTACAAAATCTCATTAGGGCGCTCTTGATGTTCTGCGGTTAAAAACTTAATTCCACGAGTCAGTAAAGCCGTGTCTTCTAAATAACTCGTATATGCTTCTAACACTTCATCTAACGCTGTTTGAGCAAAATGAATTCCTTCTTCATAAAGAGCAAATCCAAACTCTATCGTTTGGTTGTCTAGCTCCTGTTGTTTTGCAGCATCTAAAAGCATACTGCCTGCATCCAACAGGACGTCGCTGTTCGATGAAAACTTCTGCGCAATAAGCGTGAGCGTATCAACGGCCGTTAAATGTTCACCTGTTTCTAGATACGCATAAGATAAGCCCAAATACATAAGGGCATCTTCTTCTATTTTTAAGCCTTCTTTATACAAAGCAATAGCTTCTTCGTACCTTTGATTCGCGACGTATAAATCGCCTAGTCTTCCTCGAATTGTCATGTCGCTTGGGAGATGCTTCATGCCTTCTTTGAGATAGCTTTCAGCTTCGTCTGTTTTTTCTAGTTGATATTGTAGCAAATCAGCTATCGAAAGATATGGATAAGGAACAGTCGGCAAAAGCTGTTTAGCTACTTGAAATCCCCGGTAAGCTTTACGAAACTTCTTTAAATGTTCATCACAACGGGCTCTTTCAAACCAGCTGTGCGCATCTTTTGGGTTTTCTTTTAATAACGCGTCGAAAAGATTTCTGGCTTCTGCGTATCTTTCTTTCTCCATTAAAATAAGTCCGTGATTGATTTGTGTATAAGATTCATCGCCATACATATTTAAGGAAATAGTCGAGCATTCAAAAGCCTTTTCGAGGTTTCCTTTGTACATATATGCAAGTGCTAAATAGCTCCAGTTCAAATGCTGCTCTACGTCTAATTGCAGCGAGCTGCGCAGTGCTTCAACAGCCTCATCATATTTCTCTTCATCCAGCGCAATTCTTCCTTTAAGATAGTGATAAAAAGAGCTATGCTTTTTGTTATCTATGTGGTGTAACAAAGAAGATGCTCCCTTACTGTCGTCAAGTTTAAAAAAGGCATATGCAGCGTGAAGCTTAAGATAATCATGATTGCTATATTTCTCTAACACATGGTTAATACACGTACGAATATAGGCTTCATGCTCTTTTCTATACAAATGCTTCATACTGTAAATAGCGGCAAATGGAACATGCTCATTTGCTTTTAGTAAAGAAACGAGATCATTAATGTGTGCCTCTTCATCCGCTTCAACTAGTTCGATTAAGTCATACAGCTGACGAATAAACATATCTTGCTCTTTAGAAAGTGAAGCGAGATCCGCTGCCGCTTTAGAAGCAACAATTGATAAAAAACCCGAATTAGCGTAATGCTGATCAAAATTTTTATATTCTACATACGTTGGACTTAGAAAATTAGCATCTTGTACATGAAAAAGTTCAAGTTCATCATCATAGCCAAATACAACTTGAACGTGGGAAGCTTGTTCAAATTCCAGACTGACCAAAATAGGCAGTCCTTTGTCTAATAGTTCTTTAAACTGTTCACCTGTGCCTGTAAAAAACATCGCTGCAAAGCCAAGAGATTCAAAGTAGCTCACCGCAGTTGATAATTTGGAGCCTAACCCTCCGTAAATATGCGTCCCAATCTCATCCTGTGTTTTTTCGGTATGTAAAAGCCTTAACATCATACTCATACTAGCTGGCACGCAATAATTATCTTTTTGAACAATTGGTACAATAGGAAGCTTGATTGTACTGCATTTATCGTCTGTATTCTTTCCAATTAATTTTTGATAAGGTGAATCTTTTAAGCATCGCTTGGTCGATAGCAGATGCGTAAGCTGAGATTGCTGCTGCTGTTCAAAATAAATGTCGGCGCGCAGCAGCGTAAAAAAATCTTGATAATCGTGATAGGGTAACTTTGAATCGATAAATTCAATTGTTTCAAGCAAGAGAGAATACTCTTTTAAATCTTTTAATCGCATCACTTTATCCATATATAAAGACGGAAGCTGTGGGTAGCGGACAATAGCCTCGTTAATTTTTTCAAGCGATTGTTTATGCTTCCCTTCATACGCATATAAGTCTGCGAGCATTGCATAGCAAAAATCTCCATTCTTCTTATATGTCGTTCCTTCTTTTAAGCAGGCTTCAGCTTTCATTCTGTCGTTGAGCTGCAAATAAAAATAGCCCCATCTGTCAGCCATACCCTTTTGATTATGGGACGTTACTTGTTTCATCCACTCAGAAGCTTCATCCACTTGTTTCATTTCTAAAAGAATTCTTACCTTTAAAAAATAGATTTTCTCAAGCTGTTCCTCTTTAACTGATTCCGTATCCAGCTGAGAAATTAATAAAGAAAGTCTATCATCAGCGTCGAGTATCTTGCCTTCTCGCAGGAGATCATCACAATAAAGAGTCACCATTCGAATCGAGCCAAATCGACGATATCCATATGTCGTTAACATTCGACTTAAACGATTTAATAAAGCTTCATCACAAAAGCGGATAAGCTCGTACAGCTCTTCTTCCGTTTGTAAGTTTGCTAACCATTCTTTCACAATCCCCGTAAGGCTCTTTGGTTGAAGGCTTTGTACTTCTTCTGTTATATACGCTACAAGATCAAATATTTGATAATGATCCACCATGCTTTTTAATTTCTGATAATTTATACTCAATTCAAAACCACCTTATTCAATAAAATAAGAACTATTGCATCTGCTGTCTATAAATTGAAGTATAAGAAATTTCAAGGATTTTTTCTAGACACAATATAAATTTAAGCATATTGACGGGTCTTTAAATAGCAAAGAGCCGTCTTTTATCATAAGACAGCTCCATAAAATCACACTTCAGCTTTCTTCAGTTTTACGCCACCTTCAGGCTTTGGTTTAATCGCTTTTAAAACTAAAATGGCACCTACCGCACTAACCCCTAGAGACGTTTGGAACACAGCCATGTCCGACCACTTCATAAGCAATGTATAAAGGGGAGGCCCAGCTGCTACTCCTACAAAGCGCATCGAACTGTAAAGAGACGTAATGGTTCCTCTCTCTTCCTTTTCAATTCCTTCTGTAATAAGCGCATCAAGACTGGGAAGAGCTGCTCCAATTCCAATTCCACCAAGCACTAAAGTGAGTAAAATACTAAAAAGAGACGTATTAAAAAATAAAATGATGAAAGAACATGTTAACAATAAGAAGCCAAAAAAAGCAGACCACTTCATAACGATTTTATTGTTTCCAACTTTTTTCCCCGCCACAAAAGAAGAAATAGATAAAGCGAGCAAAGGAATAGCCATCACTAAACCTTTTTTCGTATTCACAATATGATAACGCTCCTCTAGTATGGTCGATAGGTAAAATAAAACACCGAATAATACAAGCATAATAATGGCGCCTAAAATAAAAATAGCCATAAGCCATCCAATATTTTCTTTGAGCGTTTTCTTCAAATCCTTCAAAAACTGCTTAATACTTTTCTTTTTTTGTTCAGATTCAGAAGAACTATCATTTTTCGGAACTTTTACTAAAAAGATAACCAAAAGAATCGAAATAAGGCAAAGAATAGGAATGAACCAAAAAGGAAGAAACCAAATCATAGCCGCTAAAAAAGCTCCCAGTATTGGGCTTAGTACTTTCCCAAACGTATTAGCTGTTTCAATTAAACCTAGTCCTTTTGTAATTTCTTGCTCGTCTTTGAACATATCTCCTACACAAGGCATCACAACAGGCATAGCTCCTGCTGAACCTATTCCTTGAATCGCGCGGCCAATTAAAATAACCCAGAAAGGATTGGCCATTTGCCATGAAGCCCAGCCTGTTAAAGCCCCTCCTACTGCAGCAAGCAGCAAACTTGGAATAATAATTTTCTTGCGGCCAAATCGATCTGATAAATAACCAGCAATCGGGATTAAAAAAATAGCGAAAATTGAATAGACCGTGATAATCATGGATACCTGCAGCGAGCTTATCTGTAGACGTTTTTCAATCACCGGCAATACCGGAATTAACATTGAATTTCCGAGGGTCATGATAAGTGGCACAGAAGCAAGAGCAAGTAAATCCAATTTTTTTCTACTTTCCATAGCGTCCTCCAAACCTTACTTCTAATTAACGTCACAATCACACGTTTTTCAATTTAAGCTTTATAAAACCTCTCGTGTTCATTGATTTTAAAGCTTAACTATCTCATTACATAAGATGATGTGTATCTATATTTTTTAGCTAAAAAGGTGATTGCTATTCATGGTTTCACTGTTCTTCTTTAATTTATTAAACTTTGTTATTTATCCCTGTTAATACTTGTAAAATCGCATATTTTTAATCCTATATATGAAGAAGCGTACGAGTATCTCCGTACGCTTCTTCATATATAGGTGTCACCTTGTTACACTACTTCACCTCGATGCCCCTCTCCATCATACATAAACTGTTTATCAATGATATGTTCGATATATATGGTTGTCAAATCACTTTTTTTCACTTGAGCTACAATTAATCCTAACGGATCGCCAATGGTGAAGCTTGTTCCATTTTGAAACATTAGCAGCTGCTCATTTAAATGCAATACGCGCTTATAAATTTGCTCTTTCTCTAGGTTGCTGCGGCTCTTTGCTGCTTCGAGCGTTGAAAATAACAAAATGATTTCTTTTCCATTTACTTGTGTACGATACATACACGATCCACTCCTTATCACCGCTTTAAAATTATGCTGACTATACTTTTATTATAAACTAAATTTTCAGTTATTTTTCATCTCATAAGAAATTTTTTTAGTTATAATTGTACTACGCCTACGTTAAATAAAATTTAATTTTCAGAAAAGTTAAATTTTAATATTGAAATTTTATTTCTTCTTATTATATAATATAAACAATCATTTACCTCTATTGGAAATGATAATTCGAGTTTCAGCAGCATGAGGCTGCACAGTACTAGGGGGATTCAAGTTATGCAAAATGGTAAAGTAAAATGGTTCAACAATGAAAAAGGCTATGGCTTTATTGAAGTTGAAGGCGGCAGCGACGTATTTGTACATTTTTCTGCCATCCAAAGCGAAGGTTATAAATCCTTGGAAGAAGGACAAGAGGTATCTTTTGAAATTGTAGAAGGCAATAGAGGCCCGCAAGCCGCTAATGTCACTAAGCTATCATAAATAGATCTTTTTATTTTATAGTAAAAGAGACTCTTTTCCGAGTCTCTTTTTTGTTATGCCTAGCGTTTGGCCTCAGTAAGCTGCTGTTCACATGTTTGAATAGACTGCATGCACTGCTGAAGAAATTGCTCGTCTACTCCTGTGCCATGAGCTTTGGCAGATTGAAGCTGTGTTTTTGCATCATTAAGCGCATTCGTTGCCTCTTCAAGCTGCTGAGGACTCATACTCATCGTAGCTGTCCCAATCATCTTTTGAGCAGATTGAATAGACACTTCTACTTGCTTTAAATCATTATATCCTGTTGTTACTTCTTCATTTAAAAACTTATCCATTGAAAGAACACCTCCATATGGATAGAATGAAGCTGCTGCCGGCAAATTATACACGCTTACTTTTTAGTCAGCAAATCTCCATACTGCTTAATTTTTTCTCCTACGGTACACTCTTTAATACAAAACGTCTGAGCGTATGTTTTGCCCTTTTCTTTATTAAACGTTTTTTTTACAAAACAATCACTACAGTAGTAATCCAATAACTCCGTTACTTCTTCTAATAATTGTTTACGTTCCACTCTCGTTCATCTCCATTTCGTTCTGTGTGTTACACTTGCTTCCTGCTAGCAATTGGTATCCCTTGAAGAGCTTGAGTAGCAAGCTGATCAGCCTCTTCATTTTCCTTCCTTGAAATAGGCTCATATACCGGCCGGATACCAAGCTCCTGCATTTTATCTTCTATTCGATCTAAGTACCGATTAAACTCTTCTTCGAAACAGGGCCACTCCCCAGCTAGCTGATTTAATACAACCTGAGAGTCCCCTCTAAACGTTACCGGTATATGATGAACACCAAGTTCCTCAAGCTCTTGTATTAAATAATAAAAAGCAGCATACTCTGCCTCATTATTTGATTCAATCTCTTGCAGCCTTGAGTTGCGTCGTATTCGGTAAGAGTTGTTGTTCTGTTTAAAATAAATCACAACCCCAAGCCCCGCTAAGAGCGTATCATGCTCATAGCCTCCGTCAAAATATGCCACAATATCGTGGGGCTCTGTCTGTACTTCCTGTAAGAGCTTTTTCGCTTCTTTTACAGTCCATTTTTGCTGCTGCTCATCAAGTAGAAAAATTTCCTTCGTTCGACCTGTTTTTTCTAAATCACCCACAATCATTAGCGCCTCATTCGCATCTGTGAAATCGGAGGTGAAAATTAACTGTTTATGTTTCGAGGATTTATAATGCCATTCAATTTGGAAATTCATAACGAGCATTCCTTTCATCAGCAATTTTGAATTCAACACTTTTTCTGCTTTTTTGTATTTTATCTTCTATTATGTCTTTTCATGACAGTTTTCTTACCTAATAAGCGGATTTTAGCGTTTATACGTGCTAATATAAAATAGCTGAAGTACTTATGATACAATACTATTGATGAAAAAACATGGTTTAAGCTTATATTGTTTTAACAAGGAGGCTGTATGATGATTGAAGTTTATATAGACGGAGCCACTGCTGGCAACCCTGGTCCTTCTGGAGCTGGTATTTTAATTAAAGGAAATGGTGAACATCATCGTTACGCTATTGCTCTTGGGACAATGACGAATCATGAAGCAGAGTACCATGCACTTCTTCATGCATTAAAAATTTGTTTAGAAAAAAAGTATACGAGCGTATCTTTTCGAACCGACTCTCAGCTAGTAGACCGCGCAATGAACCAAGAATACGTTAAAAATAAAGCGTTTGCTCCTTTACTGGAAGAAGCCCTCAAATTGTCCAGTCAATTTGAGTTATTTTTTATAAAGTGGATCCCTAGCTCTCAAAATGCAGGTGCTGATCAGCTGGCCAGACAAGCCATTAATCAAAAAGAAGCAGGAATGTAATCCTGCTTAAATCATACCTGATGACTTTAAATATTGAATGGCTTGTTTTTGATTGCTAATACGATTTGATGTCAAATTCTCGAGGAGCGATACAAAAAAACTGCCGTCAAATTCTTTTTGTACTTTTAGTGTCCATTCAATTGTAAATATGACCATCTCGTCAGCTGCACGCGTATACTGCTGACCAAATGAAATAAATCCACGTGCATCTTCTGCTAAATGAAAGCCTTTTTCTTCAAGATAAAGAAGATACTCTTCAACCGTTTGAGCTGTTTTTGTCACTTTTTCGTCCCATCCTTTTGCAAAGGTTCTTCTTTATCTTAGCTTACTTTTGGCTATTTGACTATGATTTCCCTTCTAAAAAATAGCCAATCGCTCCAAGTGCTACTCCTAAAATGGCTCCGCCAATCACTTCTTCGGGCTGATGCCCAAGCATTTCTTTCAAGCGCTGTTCCGTCAAATCGTGAAAGCCTCCGTCTGGAAGACCCGCAAGCTTTTCAATTTCTTCATCTAACGTATTCACTTTAATAGTAATTTCGCCAGTCTGCCTTCGAATTCCTTGTGCATCGTACATCACAATAATTCCAAAAACAGATGCTAACGCAAAATCAATCGTAGAAACACCTCTTTTTAACGCTACATAGGTCGCTAAAGAAGATACGCCGGCTGAATGAGAGCTTGGCATTCCACCCGACGCAGCAATCATCCGCATATCCCATTTTCCTGTTTGATACTTTTTAATGGGGATTTTTAAGGCTTGGGCTAAACCGATTGATGAAAGAGCAATGACAATTCCTTTATTCATATTGCTTCACCTCATCTATAGTTTGCGATGGATTGACATCTCGTACCCAAGCAAATATTGCCCAACAAAAAACGCCGGGCTAATCTACTGACAGAGCAGACTAATCTCGGCGCTTTTGGAAACAGTTCTGTTATTTTTTACGCTTTTTTTGTGCAGCATTATTCATTTTGGCAGATTCAACTTCAGCATAAGAGCCGAATTCTTGGCCATATTGATTATTTGCACTTTTATTAGCTTCTAACTTCTTGTTAACAGAATTGTTTTGGTTTTGTTGCACGTTGAACTCAGAAGCAAACTCCCCAGCATAAGTGTCATTTGCACTTTTTGCACGTTTTGCTTTTTGAGCCTGATTTGCTTTAAACTCAGAAGAGAACTCTTGGTTATAATTATGCTTTGCATTGTTATTCGCTTGCGCATTTTTATTACCTAATTTTTGACGACCCATCGCTATCTCCTCCTATTTGTACCTCGTTGGTACACTATTAGTATGGATCAAGCGGCACGTCATATCCTGTTCAAATTAAGGTAAAAACACCAGAGCTTAGCACGTTTATATTCTTGCTACGTACTCTTTAACCATTTCTTCTGTCACTACTTTACGGCCTGGAATGATGGTATATTTTTGAGACAGCTCATTAATTTCTGCTGTTACAGCATTAATACCGTCTACAGAAAAGGGTTTCCCTTCTTTGCAAAGAAGCACAGCTGCTTCAATAGCTTGCTCGCGTCGAGCTTCTAAGCTTGCAAAAGCACGTACTAATTCGTGTTGTTTTTTAGAATGGGCTGAAATTTCTTTATGTACACTCATGTTCGTTCCTCCATTATATTATGCTGAGTTAGTAAAAATAAGTTAATGTCCTCATAACTGATTTGCTTTTCCGGTAATTCTTTTACGCTTTTTTCTATCGCTGCAGCTTCTTTCTTAATGCTGTCCAAAAAGTTTTTCATCTTTTCATTAAAAGCAACTTTCCCGCTTATCTTGCACTGTACAAATTGCTCAATGATGGATTGCTGCCTATCGTCGAGATTTGCCTGCTTACATAAATCGGCAAATAAAATGACAGGGAAACTGCGCTGCTTTACTACTACTTTCAGTGATAAAAATGCACGAATCAGTTGAAGCATCACTTTTATATCCTCTATTGTAACAGAAGAAGTCAGATTTCTTTTACTATTTATCGTTAAAATTTTAAAATAATGATACCCCAATGCTTTTAAGGAATATGATTGAGCCATCATTTGCCGCAGGGGCTCAGCAAACGATGGCTTCTGATAATAAACAAAAGGCGACCATAGCCACTCATAAAGCGAAGGGTTTGATTTTGTAAACAAATAAATGGTTTTGTACAAATCCCACCCTTGCATATCATAATTGCCTTCTGCTACATTAATGACCTCTTGAGGTCTATTGAGATGAAGATAGCGTGATGCTTTATACTTGTATATAAAGCGGACGTCAAAATCACTCGCTAACGTGTCGAGTCCGTAAGCACGGCTGCCTGATTCACATGCAAACAAAATTTCCACATTATATTCTTTTTCAATTTCCTGTAAACGTTTATTTATGTGTGTAGACATAAAAATTAATGACCCTTTCTTTCCTCCAATACATGTTCTAGCACCGTCATTGTACTTACCAATTCTTGAATTGGAAATTCTTCAGACACGGCCGCTTGCAGCTGTTTGTAATAATCATACCATTCTTCAGATACAGACTGTTTATGCGCTAAAACGTACTGATTCACTAAATTGGTATAGTGTGAATGAAGAGCGGCTTCTTCTTTCGCAATGTAGTGATTAATATCCGGCTTAATACGTTCTAGTAAAGCAGCGTGAAGCTTTACTTTCTCATTTTTTTCAAAAAAGCTTTTATTGTTTTTATACAGTGAAAGCTCTTTTTGATACGATTCATTCTCATCAAATTGATGACTTGTCACAACTTCACTGCCATTTGGAGGCTCTAACGAGTTCAACGTTGGAGTAAACGTCGGTTCATAGCGCTGTAGCTTTGTAATGATCATTCGATGCCAGTCTTCGATTAATTTTACGATGTATTTTTCGATTCGCAAAGTGGTCGCACGCACTTCTTGCGTTGCGTCGAAGGAAATAGACGTTAACAACTCCTGCAAACAAAGGCGCAGCTGCTTTTGCTTTTCACCTCGATCATCCCTTAAGTTTGCCGGACTGAAGGCTTCTTTAAAGAAGTCATCGTACCTTACAAACAGACGTTTTTTTACATAAAATAAGAGCTCTTCTAATTCTCGGTCAAACTGCTGTTGTTCATATTCAAAATGAATTTCATGCAGTTTTGCTGCTACCTGCTCATTTTTTATGTGAAGAGATTGAATGTATCGCTTTTTATCCACTTCTGATTTTGTTTGCACCTGTTTCATTTCATTGGAAACTGCTAAAATTTGTTCGAAATCTGCATAGACACTTTGGATAGCAAGCTCTGGTAATTCATAATTTATGAAGCGGTAAAACGCATTTTTGAATGGCAGAAACATTTTATCCTCATGGTTTTGCAAAGCCTGCAAGCTTGATACCGGGTATAAGCGCGGAAAACGTATACCATACTGTTCAAGCTGTTCTTTTACATAGGTCTGAACTAACTGCAGCTCTGTATCCGAGCTGGCTAGGTCCGCTGCATTTACTAAGAAAAACATTTTATCAAGCGCAAATACATCTTTTACACGGCCAAGCTGAATAAGAAATTCGCGGTCAGCTTTTGAAAACGCATGATTATAATACGTTACAAATAAAATGGCATCTGCATTTTTGATATACTCAAACGCTACTCCAGTGTGTCTCGCATTTATTGAATCAGCTCCGGGTGTATCAACGAGTGTAATGCCTAAGCGAGTAAATTCACAGTCATAATACAGGTTAATAAATTGAACAAAACACGCTTTTTCTTCTTTAGCTACATAATCATGAAATCCTTCTATATCCACCACTACTTCTGAACCGATATGCTGCTTGACTTCGCCGTAGCCTTTTTCTACTGCCTGTAAAAACGACAAATGCAGCTGCAGCTCTTCTGTTGCCTGCAGAGTTGGAATAATTGTTAACGCTTCGTCAATTGATTCTACTTCATGGTGAAACAGCTTAAGTGCACCATTCAAATCTTGGATCATCTGCTCGTTTGTTTTCATTTGCACAACAGCTGTTTTATGCGGCCGTTTTTCTGTTGGAGGCATAATTTTATTGATAGTTGCTGTCGTTGGGTTCGGAGATACTGGAAGTAATCTTTCTCCAATCAACGCATTAGCAAAAGATGACTTACCGGCACTGAACGCTCCGAATAAAGCTACAGTAAACGTTTGATTTGATAGCTTTTTACGCTTTTCTTGAAGTCTGGTAATAAAGCGGTCTAACTTTCCAAATGAACGGAGCTGTTCGAGAACAGCTGATACATCTTGAAGAACCTTTTCCGTTCCTGTTTCATGCACAGCTTCCTCAGGCTGTGAAACTAACTGCTGCTCACTCACAGCTTCTTGCTTTTCTTCAGCTTTCATGATGCCCGTTTCATATTCTTCTTGTAACATATATGACAACTCGTTTGTATCTTCTGCCGTTAGGTCGTCATCAGTTTGCTGTAAAGATTGAAGCAAAGCTTTTGTACGTGCCAATTTTGATTTCATTTCCTGAAGAGATGTATACGCTTCTTCAAATACTTCACATTCCTGCAAGTGTTGATAAATTTTTTTACGCTTTACTTCATCTTGCTCGATTTTGCTCTGTTCAATTTGCGCATAAAGCTCGTATAATAATCGCGTCGCTTTTTTCTTAATATGCTCGGCTACATCTTTTGCGTACGTTAAAACATAATCACCATTAATCGTAGCTCCTGCCTTTACCGTTTCAATTAAATCATGCGGCTCTAACGGAATTTCAAACTGCTGAACCTGGCGTATAAGATCCGGATCGGTAAGATTTTGATTTTTCACCAGCTCTTGCACATATTGCTGCAAGTGCCACTGCAGCTGAGAAGCTGCTCGTTCTTTCATATCATCAAAAAATAACGTCAGCCGCTCTTTTTTTACTTCCTCGGTCTTTTTCTTAGCAAATAAAAGACCTACTTTAAAATCAGGCTTTGTCGTTTCTAAAAACAGCCTAGCTTTTTCTCTCATTTCATATGGTGTTAAATTGGCGTTGCTTAGTATCTTACCTGTTTCTTGTTGGTACGTTTCTGCTAGCTGCTTTTCAGCACGCCTTATTTCCGCTTCTTTTTCGAGAAGCTGCTCTTTTTGATGCTTATTCATTTCATGATTCTCAAGCGTCAGCTTATGGCGCAGCTCGTCATGAATCGTTAACTTTTCTTCTTCTTGGTCTTCAATAAAGGCAAGGTGATCGTCAATTAACATTTGCATCGCATGTTGAATATGCTGATGCCGGTTTTCTTTTTCCGTCATCATAGCAAGTAATAGAGATTTTACGTACGAAAGGTCATTATGACGGTTGGTTGGCTCTTTTAACGACGTATAGAAGATTCCTTCTGGTCTCACATTCCACTTTAAAAATGACGTTTCTACAGATTCTTTAAATGCTTGAAATGTTAGCTGATCTTCTTGGTGTTTATCAATTTGATTTACAATTAAATAAAGCGTTTTATTAGCTTCTTGCAGCTGTTTTGCAAATTGAAGATTTAATTCTGCCTGCACATGATTATAATCCATCACGTAGAAAATAACGTCCGCTAAGTGAAGAGCTGACTCGGTCGATACACGATGTGCATCATCTGTTGAATCAATTCCTGGTGTGTCCATCACCACAACATTTTTAGGAATAGCATCTGTATCTATCGATAAATGAATGGACTCTACTTCATCTCCATCCACAGCAAACTGCTTAATTTGCTCATACTCATAAGGTGCTTCATAACGCACCGGCGACTGTTTGCGATAATAAACGGTTGCATGCTCATCCCCTGCTTTTACTGATACTAAGTTTGCGCTTGTTGGAATAGGACTTGCAGGCAAAATTGCTTGCCCCATTAATTCGTTAATCATGCTCGATTTTCCAGCCGAAAAATGTCCGCAAAATGCTACAACAAATTCGCCGTTCACCCACTTTTTTAACAGCTGTATTGCTTTTGCTGCCTGCTGTTCATCTCCAGCTGCTTGAAATTGCTTATGTAAATGAAAAAGAGATGCTTCCAATCGGAGATTTTCTTGATGTTTCACACTCACTTTACCCATTATTACTCTACCCCTTTTGCCTCATTCAAGACTGTATTTAAATGTGCTCTATCCATCTTCATTTCTGCTTATTCTTTCTCTATTTTACTTGATTCGCATGCGTTTTCCCATAAAAAACTGAATTTTTAGTTACAAAAACAATAAAAAAAGCTGTCAATAATTTGACAGCTTTTTTTATTCATCGCATGTATGTTACGCCTTCTGGGCTTTTTCAATATTTTTCATTACATACGTTGTGACGCCAACATATGTAGCAAGTGCTCCGATCACAAAAAGACTAACCATTACGTCCACCACCGTTTCTACTTGATGAAATTGATAATCTTTATCATTTGTTTCATCTTATCATGAAAGATAATCATTTTCAATTAGTTTTAAGATTTTTTTACAGGAAAGAAACGTCCCCTGTTTTGCCTCACTTCGCCGTAATTTGTTTCATTCGTTAACGCTTGCTCTTCTAAGGGAATTCTGACGGCTAATATACACAAATTGAAAACAGAAAAAACAGCTAACGTCCAGTATGCCTGAAACATAAGCGGAACTAACACCAATTCTGCCGCTACTACTGTATAGTTAGGGTGCTTCATAAAACGATAAGGACCTCTTAGCACAACCTTCGCATTAGGCAAAACGATAATTTTTGTATTCCAATACTTTCCTAACGAAGAAATAGCCCATATTCTTGCAAGTTGCACAAGCACAAAAAAGCTAAACAACAAAAAAGAAAAGCGATACATTCCATCGTTTAACACGTACACTTCCGTAAAAAGAGCAGCAAAAAAAGCGGCATGCATGCTTACCATCCATTTGTAGTGACTTTGACCAACTTCGTATGCTCCCTGCTTCTTCATCCAAGCTTCATTTCTTTTGGCAATAACCAATTCACATAGACGCTGTAAGATAATAAATACAAAAAAGCTATAAAAAAACAATCGCTTTACCTCCACTCTAATAGAAGCATTTCAGAACTAAATCCAGGGCCAAGAGCTGTTAATAAACCGTATTCTTTACTTGAAATTTCTTTCTTCATAAAGCGGTCTAGCACATACAAAACGGTTGCCGAAGACATGTTTCCATGGTTTTTAAGTACATCTAGGGAATCAGCAATCATATTTTCGTTTAACGACAGCGTTGATACATATGCTTCAAGCACTTTTTTCCCTCCAGGATGAGCAACAAAATGCTTCAAATCGCGACTGGTCAAATGCCGAGTTTGTAAAAATGACTCAACTTCTCCGCCTAACCACGAATCGATAATCGTGGGAATATCTTTTGAAAAGACAACAAATAGTCCATCATTTTTAATCTCCCACCCCATTACATCTTCTGAATTGGGCATGAGCGTCGATTGTGTATGTAAAATGTTAGGATAGTTTTTTGCAAGGGCAAAAGTGGTATCAGCTTCGTCACCTGCGACTAAAGCAGCCGCTACTCCATCTGCAAATAAAGACGTACCAATTAAGTTGCTTTTTGAACGATCATTTCGCTGAAAAGTTAAACTGCAAAGCTCAATGGATAAAACAAGGACTTTGGCACGCGGAAAGGCTTTGCAATACTCATAAGCTCTTGAAAGCCCAGACGCTCCTCCAGCACACCCTAATCCCCAAATAGGAATTCTTTTTGTATGGTCTGAGAACGCAAGCTTATTCATAATTCGCGCTTCAATGCTAGGCGTAGCTAAACCGCTTGTTGAAACATAAAAAACAGCCTCAATTTCTCCACACGGCAAAGGAGTACTTACATAGTTCTTATTTGTTAAGCAGTCTTCAATCGCTTTTGTACCTAATTCAACAGCAGATTCTATAAAAGCATCATTTTTTTCTTCAAATGTATGATCTTCTTGAAACCAAGATAAGTCTTTGGCAAAATTACGTTTCTCAATTTGACCATTTTGAAAAACGGTCAGCAGCCGATTAATATCTTTAAATGATTCGGAAAAAAGTTCTTTTGCAAATAGCAGCGTGTCTTGCTGAGTTAATTCATAAGGGGGAACTCCAAATCCAACTGAGATAATCTTTGGCATACACTTCACCTCTTTGATTGCGTTACATTTAACATTTGTAATAGCTGGGGATTTATTCAATTCTTTTTTAGTGGAATGGAAGCGAAACATAAAAAAACTTTCCTGTAACTCAGGAAAGTCTACGTTTTGAAGAAATGTATGTTTGTTGTGCACTTTTATTATAGCGCAAATAATCTGAATGTACAGATACAATTTATGGATTGACGAAAATAAGTGCTTATTTTTTATGAAAAGAAAATGGACATATAGATTTCATCTACATATTCATTGTTGAAATAAGCTTGTTCTTTCATAACGCCTTCTTGTTCAAATCCTACCTTTCTATACAATTCGTATGCCACTTTATTCGAAGCAAACACAGTTAAAGAAAGTTTATGAAGATTATTTTCTTTGCACCAGTTTAGCGTATAATTCATAAATTGTTTTCCTATTCCCATTCCCTGTGCTTTTGAAATAAGCCATGTACGGAAGAGCCCCGTGTGGCGCTTCATTTTAATTTCGCCTCTAAGAACACGTGCAATTCCAAGTACTTCACCTTCGACTTCAGCTACAACGTACATGTGATTGTTCTTTTCTACTGATGCAATAAAATCTTGCTCTTCTTGGACTGTACGCGGCTCATCTTTTTGAATAAATTCCCCAGCCTCAATAATTTCTCTTACCGCTGTTGTAATATGCTCTGCATCGCTTGCCTGTGCAGGGCGAATAGTGACTTCACGTCCGTCTTTTGCTTTAAATTTCACTATGTTTTTCTCTGCTGTAATCATCTATATCAACTCCTATATTTTTCACCATTCAGTACTATTATTTTGGTTCTAGGGTGGGTAATTTATCAGTGGTAAAGTTCTGCTTTTTATTTCATCTAACAAGCAATCATGTGCGTTTGTTGTATTACCCACGCTTTAAACAAAGCTAAACCATTTTTGAAATACTTATTCTTGCACAGACATCCTAGAAATGCAATTAATTGCGTTAAAGAACTATTATTCCAAATTTTCTTTACAAAAGTGCATAAAAAAGAGGCTGGGACACAACGAAACACATGAAAGCTACGTCCATCTTCACAACAAAAAAACACGAACTAACAACCAATAATTTTGATTATTAGTTGCTAGTTCGTGTTTCACTTCGACTAAAATATTTTTGTCCCTCTACTTTTGATTAAAGTCCCATTGAGATATATTTTACTTCTAAATAATCGTCAATGCCGTAATGACTTCCTTCGCGTCCAAGACCACTTTCTTTAAAGCCGCCGAATGGAGCTTGAGCTGCAGACGGAGAGCCATCATTTACTCCTACAATGCCGTATTCTAACTCTTCAGATACAAACGTTGCTTCTTTAATGTTTTCTGTAAATACGTAAGCGGCTAAACCATAAGGGCTATTGTTTGCTCGTTCTACAGCTTCTTCTACTGTTTTGAATGTTGCTACAGGGGCCAATGGTCCAAACGTTTCTTCAAACATGCAATTCATGTCATCAGTTACATTTGTAATAATTGTCGGCTCCATAAAGAAACCGTTTTTAGTTGTTATAGCTTGTCCGCCAACCACAACTTTAGCTCCTTTACTTTTTGCATCCGCAATTTGTGCTTTTACTTTCTCAACCACTTTGTCGTTAATTAACGGTCCAACTTGTGTACCTTCTTCTAATCCATTTCCTACTGTTAATTGCGCTGCTTTTGCTGCAAATTTTTCAACAAAAGCATCTGCAATGGATTCTTGTACATATACGCGGTTTGTGCAGATGCACGTTTGACCTGCGTTGACAAACTTAGAAGCAATTACGCCGTTTACAGCAGCGTCTAAATCTGCTTTTTCTGTTACGATAAACGGTGCGTGACCGCCTAATTCCAGCGATAATTTTTTCACAGTATCCGCAGCACCGCGCATTAAATGTTTACCAACCGCTGTTGAACCAGTAAATGTTAATTTGCGAATGCGTCCGTCTTTTTGCCATGTGTCACTTTATTCGCTCCGCTACAGGAGTAGAATTAACCTCAGCGGGTGAAATTCTTTTACAAGAAGGTGAATCCATACTTTCAAGTGTTCATGCTCTTCAAAAAAAATTAGTGTCTACGCAAGAAGCTTGTGATTTAACTATCGGAACGTGGCAAAGTATGGCTGCTTTTTACTTACCTTATCAACTGGCTTCTGCTAAAGAGCACAATCGCCATATTGATATAAAAACCTCGCATCACTATTATGATTTGTTAGAGCAGTTAGAAAGCAATCAAATTGACGGGGCTTTATTTGATGATCGAGAGGTTCAACATACTTACTGGTCAAAACTATTGTTCAAAGAAGACTTTTATTTATTTGTGAATGATCAGCACCCGATAGCCGAAAAAGAAAGCGTATTATTTGAAGATTTCAAAGAAGAACCCATTGTAGTTCTCCCCCCAAGGTGCGATGTTCGGACACTAGTAGAAAAAGCGTACAAGCGTCATAACTTAAAAATTTCCATTTCCAATGAAATTGAATTTGCGCAAAGTATTATGGGATTTATTTCAGCTAATTTAGGTATTTCAATTCTCCCTGAAATTTTTATGCGCCATTTACAAAGCTCAAACATTAAAGCGTTACCCATTACAGACTTCAAATTCAAAAGAGAAATTTCATTAGTGGCAAAAAACCCTGACGTGGGGAAAATGCTTTATACACTCTTTTTCAAAACACGGTCTTAATAGGAAAGACGAACAAATTGGACAAATGATCTGCTATGGATCGCTTGTTAAAGCTATGTTCCTTAGGACAATGAAAAGATCCGAACGATTAATCGTTCGGATCTTCTTCACTAAAATACTTTTGTTCTAGCCTCTTTTTATTTCGATACTACTTCATTTGTTAACTTTGTTTCTGCAACTTGCGTACGTGGTGATTTCATCATATTAAAGACAATATTTAAAAAGATTGCTGTAAAGCTCCCCATTACAATACCGCTTCCAGTAAGAACTTGAAGACTCTCTGGTAAGTTTTTGAAGAGTTCAGGTACAACCGTCACCCCTAGACCCATGCCAACCGAACATGCAATCACAAGAAGATTTTCTTGTTTGGCTAAATCAACTTGACTAAGGATTTTAATACCTGAAGAGATTACCATTCCAAACATAGCTACCATTGCTCCTCCAAGTACAGAGCTCGGGATAACTGTCGTCACGGCTGCGATTTTAGGTAGAAAACCCAAAACGATTAAAATTCCACTCGCTGCAAATACAACATTTCTTGTGCGAACACCTGACAACTGTAAAAGTCCTACATTTTGAGAATACGCTGTATAAGGAAATGCGTTAAAAAATCCGCCTAATAAAATGGCCAATCCTTCTGCACGATAGCCTTTAGACAAATCTTTTTCATCCACTTCTTTTTTACAAATATCACTAACAGCAAAATAAACGCCTGTTGACTCGACAATGCCAACAAGTAAAACAAGGAACATTGTCAGAATGGCCATAATATTAAAAGTTGGCATCCCAAAGTACAGCACATGTGGCATATGAACCCACGCTTCTTCTTTTACGCCGGAAAAATCGACTTTTCCCATAAAAGACGCTGCAATTGTTCCAACAACTAATCCTAATAACACAGAGACGGAGCGCATAAATCCTTTTGTAAATCGATACAGAACAATAATTAATAACAAAACGCCAAAACCTAAACCTAAATTGCTCAAGCTGCCAAAATCTTTACTTCCTTCTCCTCCGGCTAAATCTTTAATCGCTACGGGAATTAACGTAATTCCAATAATCGTTACAACCGAACCTGTAACTAAAGGAGGGAAAAACTTAACCAATTTACCTAAAAAAGCAGAAAGAAGGACGATGAGTAAACCAGCCACGATAATAGAACCATATATGGAGGAAACGCCGTAAGAACCTCCAATTGAAATCATAGGTCCTACGGCAGTAAACGTACACCCTAATACAACTGGAAGACCAATTCCAAAAAAACGATTTTTCCATACTTGCAGTAGCGTTGCCACACCGCACATAAATAAGTCAATCGCCACTAAATACGTAAGCTGCTGCTGAGTCAAGCCAATGGCTCCTCCAACAATAAGCGGAACAACAATCGCACCTCCGTACATAGCTAAAACATGCTGTAAACCAAGTGAAAAGACTTTTCCTTTATTCATATTAAACCTCCACTGTTGGTTTATCTTCAACAAATGTCACTTTACCATTTGATAAAGACTGAATGCGTGCTAATGATTCTACTTTAACGCCTGATTGACGAATTTGTTTTCCTCCATCTTGAAACGCTTTTTCAATAACAATACCAATGCCGCCTACTTTAGCACCTGCTTTTTGCACGATATCCATCAAGCCGAATGCAGCTTGACCGTTTGCTAAAAAGTCATCAATAATTAAAATCACGTCATCTTCTTGAATAAATTTATCAGCAACTGAAATTTCATTTTCTTCTTTTTTTGTAAATGAATATACTTTTGATGTAATGAGTCCGTCTTGAAGTGTTAAAGATTTTCTTTTTCTAGCAAACACCATCTCAACGTTTAGCTTCAATGCGGTCATAATCGCTGGAGCAATTCCAGATGATTCAATCGTTAAAATCTTCGTAATTCCTGCATCTTCAAAACGCGAAGCGAATTCTTCTCCAATTTCTTTCATTAATACAGGATCCATTTGGTGGTTTAAAAATGTGTCTACTTTTAAAACCGTGTCTGATAATACGATACCATCTGTTAAAATTTTGTTTTGCAAAGCTTTCATAGTTCGTTCCTCCAACGTTTGTATTAAAAAAGCTCAAAAACATAGCTGCACTCGTATATGAGTAGAGCAATGTCTTTGAGCTTTTACGCACAAAAGTGAAAAACAAACTTCATCGCTCACCCATAGTCAAACTATTTACGGTAGTTTGGTAGATACTTACGAGCCTTATTCTCGTCATTATATGAGTGCGTTATTGAGTTAATTGTATTATATCAGCAAATCTTTTATTTGAAAATATCTAAAAACGATATTTTCGAACATTTACTTGTGATACAAAACATAATATTCGGTTATAGCGCTTTTTATACGTGATAAATTTCTCCATATTTCTTTTCTAGATACTGAATTAAATAATCTACATTTAAGCCTTCTCCCGTTACATCGTTTAAAATTTCAAGAGGCTTTTTCATTTTTCCGTACTGATGAATATGTTCTGTTAGCCAATTTGTAATCGGCGAAATTTCTCCTTTTTCGAGGAGTTCATCATAATTGGGCAAGTCTTTTAACATGGTATGCTTAAACTGAGCTGCGTACATATAGCCAAGAGCGTAGGAAGGGAAATACCCAAAGCTTCCTCCGGCCCAGTGTACGTCCTGAAGCACGCCTTCTCCATCGTGACCTGGACGAACTCCTAAATATTCTTCGTATTTCTCATTCCAAATTTCTGGTAAATCTGCAACTTTATATTCTCCGTTTATTAATCCCTTTTCAATCTCATAACGAATCATAATATGAAGAGGATACGTTAACTCATCTGCTTCAATACGAATAAGCGACGGTTTCGCCTCATTTACTCCTCGGTAAAAATCTTCTAAATCTACATCGTCAAATTGTCCCGGCGCATGCTCTTTTAGTACGTGGTAATGATGCTGCCAAAATGCTTTATTTTTTCCGACAAACTGCTCAAAAAACAGCGACTGCGATTCATGAATTCCCATTGAAGTACCTTCACATAGAACCGTACCGACAAGATCCTTTGAAATATTTTGCTCATATAAAGCATGGCCGCATTCGTGAATCGTTCCAAAAATAGCCGTTCGGAAATCGTTTTCAGCATACTTAGTCGTGATGCGCACATCTCCCGGGTTTAAGCCAGTAGCAAAAGGATGGACTGTTTCATCAAGTCGCCCCGCTTCAAAATCATAGCCAAGCGTTTTTAACACGTCTAGACTAAATTGCTTTTGCGCTTCTTTTGGGAAAGTACGGAATAAAAATTCCGTATTTGGCTTTGTATTCGACCCGGCGATTCGCTGAACAAGAGGCACAATATGCTCCCGTAGCTTTCCAAATACCTCGTCTAAGATTTCAACCGTCATCCCCGGTTCAAAAAGGTCTAATAAACGGTTATATTTGTTTCCTTCATACCCCCAATACTCCACAAACTTCTGATTGAACGCTACAATTTTTTCGAGGTACGGTTGAAATAAAGCAAAATCTGCTTTTTCTTTTGCGTCTTCCCAAACCGACTCAGCTTTTGAAGTTAATGTAACGTATTCTTTATATTCATGCGGAGGAATCTTTTTATTTAAATCATATTCTTTTTTACATTCTTCCACTGCTTTTGTCGTAATATCGTTTATGTAAGGCTGTGACTCAGGGTTCGTTAATTTCTCAATAAAACCTGCCATTTCATCAGAAACAGAAAGATTGAACGCTTCTGATGAAATCATGCCAATAACTTCAGAACGCTGATCCGCCCCTTTTTTTGGAGCACCCGTCCTCAAATCCCAGTACATCACTCCGATTGCCTCTTGATAACTTTTGATTTTATTCATGTATTCATAAAACTGTTTCTCAATTTTCTGTATGTCTTCTCTCATTGTTTTTCCTCCTTACTTTCCTTATTTCACCATAAATTATTTTATCATAATAGTAACGGCATGTATATAACTGAATATTCAATCTATTATACGTATAAAAAAGCGCGGCTACAACCGCGCTTTTTTATACGTTTTCTATTTTCGTTGGGACATTTTGTTCAATGATTGAACGCACTTTTGAATCTGTGCTTTTTGGCATAAAGATCGTGATTAGACCCTTATCGTTATGAGAGCGAATCAGCCTTCCAACTCCTTGCTTTAAGCGAAGAAGCATATACGGCATATCTGCATCCCAGAATGGATCGACTACTTGATTGCGCTTTGCTTCAAAGACCGGATCATTTGGTGGATACGGCAGAGACCAAATAATTACATTAGATAGCGAAGGTCCAGGAATATCCAATCCTTCCCACAAATGAACAGCGCATAAAATCGTTTCTTCTTCCCTTTGGAACTGAGATACTAATTTACTGATTTCTTGATCGCCTTCAAATAAAAATGTGTACTGATTTAACTCTTTGGAAACTTCTTTGAACATCTCTAGTTCTTCTTTGCTGTTAAACAGTAAAAGTGCTCGTCCGTTCGTTTTTTCGAGCTGCGCAACAGCAAAGGCGAATTTTTCAGCAAACGCTTCTTCTTGATCATCCGAAACATTTTTTACCGCAATTTTCATTTGCTCATCATAATCAAATGGCGATTCAACAGAAAAAGAAAGCGGCTTTGCAATTCCTAAGCTATATGCTAAATAATCGAACGATTGGTTATCTGAAAGAGTCGCAGAAGTGAAAATATATGGTATTTTCTTCGCAAATACTCGTTCTTTTAAGACGTCTTTTACTGCTTGCGGCATAATAACCAACGTCAGCTGCCAGTTATTTTCTTCTACCCAGTAGATGGCATTTTCGTTGTCCATAAATAAGCGCAGCGAATAATCAATTTGATCTAGGTACTCATCTACAATTCGCAGCGTATACTCGTCTACTGTATAGGTCTCACTCTCAAACACAAGCTCGTTTCCGATATGCTCAAGCAGCGATAAAAGTTCTTTTCCTACACTTTGTAATCCGTTTGTGCGGGCTACTTCTTTACGGCTAGAACCAACGATTTCTGTACTTGCTTCACTTAAACGGTCAAAGAACATTGCATATACATCGATAGCGTGCTCGATCTTCACAGCAAATTCTTCTCGCACGTCATTTTCTAATAGACGCGTTAACAAGTTTTCTAACGTATCTTCTTGAATGCGATATGTTAAAGCCTTTTGTGCAGCAAATTCCAGCAGGTGACCTTCATCAAATACAACACAGCTGCTTTCAGGAAGAAGGGGAAGCTGTCCTTCACGCTTGCGGGCTTCATATGTCCAAATGTGCTCCATGTAAAAATCGTGAGAGCAAATAATTAAGTCATGTGCTTTTCTATAGTGCTCACGTGAAAGCGTTAAGCCGCATCTATGACGCTGCTCACAGGAAGAACAGTCTTGAAACGTATCCCAGTTAATTTGATTCCATTCCTCATCCGTTAAATGAGGATATTCTTTACGGTCTCCGTAGTGATAGAACGACTGCATACCGCTATGATCATGAACAAAATCAGGAAGCGTATCGTAAATTTCTTCAATGTTTTCATTATCTGTTCGTGCTGTCACAGCATCTAATTTCTTTAAACACAGATACTGATCTTGAGATTTTGCTAGGCGAACATCCATGTTAACATCTAAAATACCAGAGAGCTTTGCAATGTCTCCTTCGGCTTTTACTAACTGTTCAATTAATGTTTCATCCGCACAGGCAATAATAGCTGGCTTGCCAATATACCTTGCATAACAAATAGCGTACAGTAAATACACAATAGTTTTCCCTGTTCCTACACCTGCTTCTGCAAATATTACATTTTTTTCTTTAAAAGCTCGTTCGATTTGAAAAGCCATAAAAATTTGTTCATCCCGAAGTTCTAACCCCGCGTCTGGAAGATGATCATAAAAAACATCACCTATCCATTCATTTAATTTGTCAAAAAAGTTTTCATCCCGCTCAATTGTAAAAGGCAACCGCTCTCTCATCATCGATACTGACTCCTTTATTTATGTAAATATCTATCAATAAAAATTAGCTTCACTTCTTTTTATCTAGTAAATTTCTCATATAAGCAAAACTTAATTATTGACTACTTTATCTAAAATGTCAATAAAAAGAGCTGAACATAAAAAAGTTCTGCCTGTAAGGACAGAACCTTTTTGTATAAAAGCTGAGTGTATAGAGCACAAACGGAATAAGTGCTATTAAAAATTAATTACAGCGGAATTTTGAGTCCGTGGACTGAGACAATAAAAAGGCCGCTTCATACTCGGCTTTTGCTTGTTCCAGCTGAGTAAGCGTTTCTCCGCTTACTTCTATTCCCTGCTGCATTAAATGATAGCTGTTTTCCAACGCTTGACGAATCATAGTGAACTCTGTGTTTCTATCCATTTATAAACATCCTCTCTCTGTAGTGCTTACTATAAAAGTGAATACTATCATTCTACACACCAGCTGTTTGTTTTATTCTCAAAACCAGCATCTCTAGCTTAATAAGTGGCTTCTTTCATTTAAGAAAATAATCGAACTTATTAAAATATCTTAATTCTCACTTGACATATAGGAATAATATATTTTAAAATTACTTACAGATTCAATCACTCAAAACTACATAATACAGGCTTACCGGTCAACCGATAGCCTCTAATTGCCAGATACACGTACAATCCGTCTGTGCAATTAGAGGCTTTTATTTTTTTAAAAGCCTGCTGAAAGGAGAAAAAATGGCAGAACTGCAGTTACAGCATGTGTATAAAAAATACCGAAAAGATAGTCTTGCAGTTGATAATTTCAATCTTCATATTCAAGACAAAGAATTTATTGTATTTGTAGGCCCTTCAGGGTGCGGCAAATCCACTACCCTTCGAATGATCGCCGGCCTTGAATCGATAACAGAAGGAGAATTGCTTATTAATGGAGATCGTGCAAACGATTTACCTTCTAAGGACCGAGATATTGCAATGGTGTTTCAAAACTACGCGCTTTACCCTCATTTAACAGTTTACGACAACATGGCATTTGGCTTGCAGCTCCGCAAAGTCCCAAAACAAGAAATTGATGAGCGCGTTCGAGAAGCGGCTCGTATTTTGGACTTAGAACCCTATTTAAAACGCAAGCCAAAAGCGTTATCAGGAGGGCAGCGTCAGCGGGTGGCTTTAGGAAGAGCCATTGTACGGAATGCCCAAATTTTTTTAATGGATGAGCCTTTATCTAACCTTGATGCCAAGCTTCGCGTACAAATGCGAGCTGAAATTAGTAAGCTTCATCAGAGGTTGCAGACGACCATTATTTATGTAACCCACGATCAAACAGAAGCGATGACGATGGCAAGCAGAATTGTAGTTATGAAAGATGGAAAAATTCAGCAAATAGGTTCACCTATGCAAATATATAATGCTCCAGAGAATACGTTTGTAGCTAGTTTTATAGGATCACCGGGAATGAACTTTTTCACAGGAAAAGTAGTGAACAACAAACTGCACATCAGTGAACATGAGTTTCAACTGACAGAAAATCAAATGTATTCGTTACATGAAAAAGGCTACAACAATCAGTTCGTTACTATAGGAATTCGACCTGAGCATATTACACGGGCCTCTTCTGATGCTCCTCATATTTCATTACCGGTAGATGTGTCTGAGTTATTAGGAGCAGAGTATATGCTATACAGTAGTTTAGGAGACCAGCTCTTTGTGGCTAAAATCCCTGGGGATGAACATATTCAAGTTTATCAGCACTTTCCATTTCATTTTCAAATGAATCATGCACATTTCTTTGACCAGGCATCTACCAACCGTATCAAAATTGACCAATAACTATCTAAAATGAATTCTATAAGTGGGGGAACTAAAATGAAAAAATTATTAATTCTGTTAGCAATGCTCACCGTGATCATCGCAGGCTGCGGCAAAAACAGTTCAACAAGCGGCGACAGCAGCGACTCTTCTAAAAAAGTAACCATTAACTTTACGCATTGGCGAGGAGAAGATTCGAAAGCTTTTGATTCTATCATTGAGCAATTTGAAAAGAAAAATCCAAATATTCATGTAGAAATGACCGTCTTTCCTTCTGATTCCTATCAATCACAAATTCAAGGATCTCTACTATCTGGAGAAGGTATCGATGTATTTGCTAGTTTTCCAGGAAGTCAATTTGAAACGATTCGCAAAGCAAACGGTTTTGCAAAGTTGGACGACCAAAACTTACTCAGCAAATTTGACGAAAAGCTAATCCAAGCGGGGAAAGCGGATAATACGCAATATGCTCTTCCTTATCAGCTAGTCTATAACATCCCTGTCTATAACAAAGGCATTTTTGAAAAATTAAATTTAGATGTTCCTAAAGATTGGAATAGCTTTTTAAAAACATCTGAAACATTAAAGAAAAATGGATACACGCCGATTTTATTTTCAGGAGACGTAAGTCCTTCTCAATTTATTAATCCAATGATTATGAATAACGAACCTACAAACAACGCCCTTCACGAAGTAGAAACGGGCAAGCGCAAGCTAACTGATGAATGGTTTATCAAAACCCTATCCCAAATTAAAGAATTAAATGACAAAGGTTACTTCCAAAAAGATGCTCTTGGTACGAAAAAAGAAAGTGCTGCAGCACTTTTTGCTCAGGAAAAAGGCGCAATGCTTGCTCAAGGTTCTTATATGATGGCTACAGTCAAACAGCAAAATCCGAAGATTGATCAAGGTTTGCTTGCACCGATTACAGTGGATCAAGATAAAGCAAAATACGAAGGTGTTCATACCACGACATTCTTATTAGGTGTTGCTGAAAAATCAAAACACAAAGAAGCTGCTAAGAAATTTTTAACTTTCCTTGCAGATCCAAAGATTTCTTCTGAGTATGCGAATGCTACTGGCCAGTTATTAACGGTCAAAGACGTGAAATATAATTCACCTGAACTCAAAGAAAGCGCAAAATGGAAAGGCAAAAAAACGGTCTTCCAACCTCGATTTACAATTTTAAATGAGCGCGTATCAAAAGCTGTTGAAACATCTGTACAGGACGTACTATCCGGTATGTCAGCGAAAAAAGCTGCTGAAAAAGCACAAGGAGAGGTAGAACGTGTCGCTAAAAACTAATACGTCTATTCAAGAAGAAGAAAAGAGAACCCCTTCGTTCTCTTTTCCTCTCTTTTCATTTAAAAGTATCTCTAAAAGCCGACATCTATGGTTGTTTTTACTTCCCGGCTTTATCATATATACTGTTTTCTTTGCATTGCCAACGCTTTCTGCTTTATTTTTAAGCACAACTGATTGGAATGGATTGTCTTCTCAGTTCTCATTTGTAGGGTTTCAAAACTTCAAAGAAATTTTAACAAACGATGCTATTTTTACACAGTCTCTTACAAACAACTTAAAATTCACAATTGGCGTGCTGATCTTTCAAACTTTATTGAGCTTGGGATTTGCACTTTTACTTTATAAAAATTCTGCATGGAATACATTTTATCGCTCACTCTTTTTTGTACCGACGATTATTTCGTCCGTATCGATTGCCTTCACGTGGAACTTTATGTATGACCCCAACATTGGAGGAGTTAACCTGTTTTTAAGTAAAATAGGCCTTGAGCATTGGACCCAGTCTTGGATTGGAAATGGACATATCGCAATTTACAGCTTGGCTTTTGTACAATTTTGGGCACATACTGGTCAAATGCTTATTATTTTTGTAGCTGGAATTCAAGCTATTCCCAGTGAGTTATATGAAGCTGCTAGTATTGATGGAGCAACACGATGGCAAAAATTCAAGCGCATTACGTGGCCTCTTTTAGCTCCAGCTACGACAATGGTTGTAGCTTATACGACCATACAAAGTTTTAAAGCATTTGATTTAATCATTGCAATGACAAATGGAGGTCCCTCCAACTCAACTGAAATTCTTTCGACACTTCTTTATCACGAAGCTTTTATTAATTTTCGTTTCGGCTATGCCTCTGCCATTTCAGTTGTATTTATGATTGTAATTGCTCTTTTAACGTTTCTTCAATTTCGCGTACTTCGCTTGACCAAAATGTAAAAGGAGATTCTTTTATGAAACAAAACCCATTCAGACAACTGATTTTAGGGATATACGGTTTGATCATTCTGTTGCCCTTAAGCTTGGTTTTATTAACAACCTTTAAAACAACGCCTGAACTTTACAGCAACCCAATCGGATTACCAGCAGGCTGGAATATTGAAAATTATAAACAGCTGCTCGTCAATGAACCCATCTTTGGCTATATTAAAAACAGCGTGATTGTTACCGTCTTTAGCACGTTTTTTATTCTATGGTTTTCAAGCATGATTGCTTATGCTATTATTCAACTACCTCAAAAGCTTGGCTGGATTGTATACGGCTTTTTTGTTTGCGGAATGATTGTCCCTACTCAAGTCAATATGATTCCTGTCTTTTTGCTGATGAATAAGCTTGGACTCGTCAATACGCTAACAGGCGTCATTATCGTCTCTATAAGTTTTTTGCTTCCCATCGGTGTGTTTATTATCACGGGTTTTATGAAAACTTTGCCAAGGGAACTATTCGAAGCTGCTCGCATGGACGGAGCGTCAGAGTGGAAAATATATTCAAAAATCGCTCTTCGACTCTCAATACCATCAATGGCTACAGTAGGAATTTTTTCGTTTGTGATTGTGTGGAATGATCTGTTATTCCCTTTGCTATTGTTAAAATCTAAAGAAGTAAAAACGCTGCCTATTGCACTATTGGACTTTCAAGGGGAATTTCTGACTAATTACCCTATGCTGTTTTCAGCAGTCGTTCTTTCTTCTATCCCATTATTGATTGCGTACGTGTTTTTGCAAAAGCATTTCATTTCAGGAATGACATCTGGGGCATTAAAATAGCAGGCAAGAAAATCACGGTTCCCTGCCTGTCCCATTATTCTATAGGATTATTTTTTAAAGCACGCTGAGGTTTCAGTTTCTCTACTACTAGATGTTGGTAAACGTACATTAAAGCAGCTTTCAACAGAAAGGTACCTAGCAAATGGTACTTTTTAAATGTGCCTACCCTAAAAAGCTTTGCACGGCTCATAGCTCGTTGAAAAGGATAAACAAAAAATGTATCTACGATTGCATTTAATAACATATACCTTCCAAAATGGCCATATGTGAACTTTTTAATCCATAAAGAACCTGCTAAAAATGGACCTAAAAGTAAAGCAGCTTCACCTGTTAGATATGGATGAGGAGGATTAGGGAATATCCACCACTTCTTTTTTTCAGCAATATAGCTTTCAACCATGATTAAAAAGGAAATAAACATAGTAGATGATAAATAGCGCTTAATATGCTGTCGTCCTATAAAAGGGATGGTTAACCATGAAAGAAGCATCAGCCCCCAAAAATCCCTGCTGATCGATTCTTTCTCATTTTATCGCCTCTTAGGTTTTAGTATGAGATTTCCCTTTCATAAATATGTTAGAAATAAGCTAATCATTTCTCGTTTTAGGCCTGCTATTGAAAAGAAATGAATACATATATTGCCCTGCTACTCGCCCATACTATAAAAAACATAATGGGGTGAGTATATGCATGATTATTATGACGGACTATATAAATACCTGCTTAATGCTACATTTTGGTTTATTTTATTAATTGTCGTGCTCGGTATAGGCATGTTTGGAATGCTAGCTTATCGAGGTTTTAAAAGAAAATAACGTACAAAAGCCAAGCTGGTTTTTACACCGCTTGGCTTTTGTATTTATTGATCGTTGCGTGGAGGACGAGGTCCCCAATATTGATAGTAGTCTGTTTTAATAAACCCGTTAAACAATTTGCGTTTTTTCGTTGCTTTTTTACCGTAGTATTGTTCAAATTGTTCATGAGATGTAAGCATATAAATCGACCACGTATCAAGCTTAGAAAACGCTTCGCCCATTTCAGCGTACATTTTTTCAACAGAAGGACGATCGCTTAAACGTTCGCCGTACGGAGGGTTACCAATAATGATTCCATATTCTTTCGGCGTCGTAAAATCGCGCACTTGCATTTGCTTAAATTGAATTAAATCTCCAAGTCCAGCTTCAAATGCATTTTGCTCCGCTACTTTTACCATACGATGGTCAATATCATGACCAGCAATATCTAGCACTTGGTCGTAGTTCGCTAAGTCTTCTGCTTCTTCGCGCGCTTTGTCCCAAATACTTGCTGACATCCATGGCCATTCTTCTGATAAGAAGTCACGGTTAAATCCTGGTGCAATATTTTGACCGATAAGCGCTGCTTCGATAGCAATTGTACCTGAACCGCAAAAAACATCGACAAACGGACGATCCGCATTCCACGGCGTTAGCATAATTAGAGCCGCTGCCAGCGTTTCTTTTAAAGGAGCTTCCCCTTGCCCCACGCGGTAACCGCGCTTATGAAGCCCTGCACCGCTTGCGTCAATTGTTAATGTAGCAACATCTTTTAATAGCGCTACTTCAATTTTAAACGTTGACCCTGTTTCTTCGAGCCATCCTGTTGTTTTGTTATAATGTTTTTTCATGCTGTCAACAATTGCTTTTTTCACAATGCTTTGACAATCTGATACGCTGAACAATTTAGATTTAACTGATTTTCCCGATACAGGAAACTGTGCATCTACGGGCAAATAATCTCCCCAATTTAATGCTTTTGTTTGTTCAAAAAGCTCATCAAACGTACGAGCTTTGAACTGTCCAACCTGCACTTTAATTCGATCTGCTGTACGAAGCCATAAATTGCAGCGAGCAATTGCGAGCTCGTCTCCTTCAAAGATAACCTTGCCATTATCTACTTCACATTCATATCCTAAAGCACGCACTTCTTTAGCGACCAGTGCTTCAATTCCCATTGCTGCTGTTGCAATAATTTTATATTTCGTCATTTTTCAACCTCATTTTGTTTCTAATTATCTACACTAAGTGTAAAAGTACCATATACATGCGCCGTAGTCAAAGCTTTCTCCGTCTTTTTATTAAAATGCAAAAACTGCTCGCTCTTGACAGAGCCAGCAGTTTCTTCACCTATGTCGCCTATAAATGTGTTTTTAAAAGCTTTTCACTTTAAAAATTGCGCAATCGGTTGCTCAACTTGTTTATGAAAGTAAGTATACACGTGTTTCATATGGGTGCAGCGTACATTTTTCAAGCGTTTCATTTTTATCCAACGGATAATTATGAATCAGCACTTCTCTGTTTGAAAACGAGCTCTCTGAAGGAAACTCGAACGTTTGATTTTTCGGTGACATATTACAAATAATAACAGCGGTTTTACCTTCTAATGTTCGCGTATACGCGTAAATAGCGGAATCTTCTTCTGCCAATAGCTTATAAGTTCCATACACCAGCACATCATGCTGTTTTCTAATTTTAATGAGCTGTTTGTAAAAATTCAGTACCGAATTTTCATCACTTTTCTGCTCTTCTACGTTAATATCTACGTAATTTGGATTCACCTTCATCCAAGGGGTACCAGTAGAAAATCCTGCATTTCTTTCTGTATTCCACTGCATTGGCGTTCTTGAATTATCGCGGCCTGTTTCCCAAATTACTTTCATAATCTCGTCATGTGTATCGCCTTTTTCACGCTGAATACGGTAGTAGTTAATCATACCAACATCATCATAATCGTCAATAGAATCAAACTTAACATTGGTCATTCCAAGTTCTTGTCCTTGATAAATAAACGGTGTTCCTTTCATTAAAAAGTATAGTGCAGCTAAGCACTTTGCACTTTCCACTCGGTAAGCTACGCTGCCGAATTTATTTACAGAACGAATTTGGTCATGATTTTCTAAATATAAAGCGTTCCAGCCGTTGATTTTTTCTAAACCATTTTGCCAATTAGTTAAAATCGTTTTTAACTCGATTAAATCAAGCGGTTTTTCTTCTCCTTTATCCCACAGTCCCATATGCTCGAACTGAAAAATCATATTGAAGTTTCCGCCATCTTCAGCTACCCACTCATCTGCGCTGTCCGATGTTACACCATTTGCCTCTCCAACCGTCATAATATCATATTTGGCAAACGTATTTTCTTTTAGCTCTTTTAAATGTTCTTGAATTCCCGGTCGATTCATATGCCCTTCAAACGATGGCACATAATCTAGTTTTTCAGGGTTCGGTAGATCTGGGAAGCCGGCCACTTTCTTAATATGCGAAATAGCATCTACACGAAAACCATCAATTCCTTTATCTAACCACCAGTTAACCATTTCATAAAGCTCATGACGTACTTTTTCATTTTCCCAGTTTAAATCGGGCTGTTTTTTAGAAAATACGTGCATGTAATATTCTTTTGTCTTCTCGTCGAACTCCCAAGCTGATCCGCTAAAAATAGATTCCCAGTTGTTTGGCTCTTTTCCATCTTTACCTTCGTGCCAAATATAATAATCACGATATGGATTCTCTTTAGAAGACCTGGATTCTAAAAACCAAGGGTGTTCATCTGAAGTATGATTAATAACTAAATCCATAATCAGCTTCATTCCGCGATGGTGAACTTCATCTAGCAGCTCATCAAAGTCTTCCATTGTTCCGAAATCTTTCATAATATCTTTATAATCACTGATATCGTAGCCATTATCGTCGTTAGGAGACTGATAAATCGGGCAAATCCAAATGACATCAATTCCAAGATCAGATAAATAGTCTAATTTTGAAATAACCCCTTGAATGTCACCAATTCCGTCACCGTTTGAATCCATGAAGCTTCGCGGGTAGATTTGATACGCAACAGCTTCTTTCCACCATTTCTTTTCCATGTGCTCAACCCCTCAAAATAGTGCTTTTACGTAAGCGTTTGCCTTTACGCATATCGCTATTTTATAATGAATACATGCAAAAAAATAGGTTTTTCACAAAAAAAATCGTTATTCTCTTTTGAATAACGATTCTCACTGCGCTAATTTGTGTTTAAAGGCGTAGATGACGGCTTGAGTCCGGTCTTGTACATCCAGCTTACTTAATAAATTGCTCACATGTGTTTTTACCGTCTTTAGCGCAATAAATAATTCGTCTGCAATCTCTTGATTTGTTTTGCCTTGTGTCATTAGCAGTAAAATTTCCATTTCACGAGCTGTCAGTTCTTCATGAGGTAAAGACGGTTTTCTCATTTTAGACATCATTTTACCGGTTACTTCGGGCTCTAATACAGATTGCCCCTCATATGTACGGCGAATAGCAGCTGCAATTTCTCCTGCTTTAGACGTTTTTAATAAGTAGCTTGTTGCCCCTGCCTCTAGAGCGGGATATACTTTTTCATCATCTAGAAAGCTAGTGACAATGATCACTTTCGCTTCTGGCCACTGCTTAATCAGTTGTTTTGTTGCTTCAATCCCGTCCATTTCTTCCATGACTAAATCCATTAAAATAATATCCGGGCGCAGCTGAAGCCCTAATTCAACGGCCTGTTGGCCGTTTGCTGCTTCAGCTATTACATGAATGTCTGCTTGAGCCGACAAATACGCTCCTACGCCAATACGAACCATTTCATGGTCATCCACTAACAGTACATTAATCATTTTGCTTCTCCTCTCTTTCTACTAACGGTACTTTTACTTCTAGCTTTGTTCCCTTGTCGGGCAAGCTAATAATTTTTAATAGGCCCCCAATTTCAATTGCGCGTTCGTACATATTTTGCAGTCCGTACGATCCGACTTTTTCCTTTTCTACATCAAAACCAACTCCGTTATCAACAATACGTAAAATAATGGAAAAATCACGTTTAATCAGCAGCACATCTAAAGCTGTTGCATTGGCATGACGCAGCGTATTTGATACGGATTCTTGCAAAATTCTAAACAAGTGGTCTTCAATGCCTTTATCAAGTTCAAATGCTTCTATTTTCCAATTTAATTCAAGCGGTACTTTTTGAGCAAGCTCATTCATCAGTTCTTTCATTCCAGCCTGCAGCGATTTTCCTTTTAATGCTGCAGGACGAAGATGAAGAAGCAAAGCCCTCATTTCAAGCTGTGATTGGTTAATCATTTTTTCAACCATCTTTAATTGCTTAGCTTCAGAGTCTTGTAGCGTAAGATTGGACTCCGTAATAGCAGACATAAGCATCGAAGCGGCAAATAGCTGCTGACTAACGGAGTCATGCAGTTCTCTAGCAAGCCGATTTCGTTCCTGAGAAACAATTTCTTGCACTTGCTTTTGCTGATTTTCCACTTTTTCCGTTGCCATCTTTTGAGATTGCTGTGCTTGAAGAATCATTTTATAATCTACTTTATTTAAACGGCTTATAATTCGAGACGTTTCTTGAATAAGCGGTTCATTTGCCGACATATACCGGTGGCCATTTTCTATTTCATATAATCGGTTTTCAACATATGTCCACTGCTGTCTCCACATAAACCCCATGATTCCTCCAATCACGCTTCCAATCGTAAGGCTCAAACTGAAGGAAAACAGCACAAAAGGCATCCCCAATACGCTTGTTTTCCATAAGTCGCTAAGTTGAAAAACAGGATATGCAAAAAACACGGTAAGGAGCACGGATACAAATACAAAAAAACTTAGGAAAATCCCCCATAATAACTGCCGTTGAAGAATACTCATATCCTTTGCACCTCTAAATCTCCAATCACAACAGTTGTAACAATCTTCACCCTATGAGCAGATTGATCAAATCCCTCTGTTTTGATAGACAAATTTTCATTGAACGAAAAGCCGCGCTGATGTCCAAAAACCGTTACGTTTCCTGCTAGTTTAGAATGATTCACAGATACTTCCGTTTCGTAAGGAATGAGCACTTTAATATTTCCAAACACTTGACGAATAAAAATAACCGCATCGCCTTTTGGCAGAACGGTATTGCTTAAATCAACCACAATGTCTCCCCATACGCTTTGAATATTAATATCATCCCATTCGTATACGGAGTCTTCGGTTCTTTGACTACCAAGAAGTTTATTCGTCAAAACCGGCCGGACCTGCACCAAACTTTGGTTTGGCTGCTGGGTAAATTCGTCAGTTGGTCTGAATTCAACCGGATGCTTTCTTGATTGAATAAATCTAAGTAAAAAATACAGAAAAAGAGCAATAATTAAAAACTTAAAGGCAACTGTATTAAATATATTCAACACAAGCCCAATAACGCCAATCCAAAATAAAATGCGCCCTAGTTTTCTTCTCATTTTTTTTCGCCCAATATACATGAACGCACCGGCAATTAATACAGAAAAGATCAAGCCGCTGTGAAAAAACATAATTTCAATAAACAGGACAAATAAACTGCAAATAAAAATGAACATAAGAAATTCTGTTTTGTTTACGCTTTGCACAGCTCTCTCTCCCTTCTCCTCGTAGATGACATAGCGTTCTTTGGATGCTGCAGGTATCTATTCTCTCACCTTAAAAAGACGCAGAAACCTACGCCTTTTTTAGAATACCATGTTTTATGCAGAAACACTGATTTTTTACGATGATTTTACTCTTTTTTCTAATTCAGCAATCTTGCTGTCTACCGTTTGTCTATAGTAATTTGTATTAATTTGATTTTCAAGCTGGTCAATATAGGTTTCCATTTCGTCAAACTGGCTGTAAGACGTATAAGATGCTTCTGTTTTCATTACTGAATTCATACGATGATGCGCACGAGCAATATTTTCGCGCCCCATTAGTTCCATACGGCGAATATGCATATCTTTTACCTTATGCTTCATTTCTTCATACTTTTGTTCAAGCTCTTCTAACTGCTTGGATGCATCTTCATAAGATTCTTTTACGCGCTTTGCTCTCTCTTCGTAGTGAGCATGTTCTTTTAAAATAAATTCATGTAATTCCGCTTCTTCAGCTGCTTGTGCTACTTGTGCTTGCTCATGGCGCTTTTTCATCATATCAAGGGCCAGATGATATTCGCGATTAAACTGTTCTTTTAACGTGTGCTGTCGCTCAACAAGCTGCCTTACCTTTTCGGTCTCCTGCTCGCATTGACGCAAATAGTGGTTTAGTGCAGCAATTGGATTTTTTTGTTCTTTGTGATCAAGTAATTGATGAAGGTCTGCAGAAATCGTTTCTTTCATTCGAGTAAATAAGTTTCTCATTTTGTTCATCTCCTTAGATAATAAAGTGAAATTTTATTATTTTTGATTTAAGTCAGCCCACTGACGTTCAAAGTGCTTAAACGGATCTTCTTTTTCCGTTTTTATAGAGCTGCTGCTGTTCCACTTTTTATATACAATATAAAGTACGACTGCTGCGATGATACCTGCAAGGGCCGGAAGGTTTGAAACGGTTGTTAAGAGTACGACAACACCAATAAACCCCCAGAGCCATTTTTTAAAGGGGGTCTCTGCTTTAACAAACCCTTTAAATGCTACGTACAAAATAACCAAGCCAAGTGCAAGCCCTACCATCGGACCGGCATTTGCAAAAAGAACGATAGCAGCTACCGCTCCAATCAAAAACAAACCAACTTTTTGCATTTTGTCTCCTCCTTTCGCTTATCTATATACTTAGTTTAAGGATTATGACGTTTTTTCAAAACGAGCTAGAGCTTTATTTTCTCCTAAGACCTGAGGCTGACAACAAGCTCAGTCTGATTGTACAAAAAAATGACAGCTTATGATAAGCTGTCATTTTGACATAAAAAAAGCTCTTCCATTATACGAAGAGCTGGGTTGGATTAAAGTATAGTGTATAACAACAAGTGTCGATTGCTTTTCAATAACGTTCTGTAAGCCATGTTTTGTACCATTGTACTGCAAGCGGCTAGCTACCTCGTACTCCGGTGGCAATTATCTATCTACAAAATGTAACCATTTTGTCCTTCCTTCCGTTCAGTTCCTTCCAGAAAGTTCCCCTACCATTATTTGGGTTTCTCGCTCGAGGGGTTTACCTCGTTCCACTCTTACCATTTCTGATAAGACTTCGTCACTGTGGCACTTTCAGAGTAGTCAAGCCATATCTTAAAAAGACTTAGGCTTTTTCCCCGCCGTTAGCTTTTAACAGCTACCCTAGCTTATGACTTCGCTAGGCACGAACACTACAGACATCGCAGTCTGTGCGAGCATGGACTTTCCTCTACATCCTCATATGTGATGCAGCAATTACCCGAACGTTATTGATAACGACTTTCCTTAGTATAATAAAAATAGGAGTTGAATGCAACTCCTATTTTTAGGTTATTCGTATAATTTACTTCCAAACACATGTTTTTCTAAGTTCGACAAACGTTTTAAAATATCAAAGTTTGTCGTACCCGCTTGCTGCTGCTGTTGAGCCGGCGGCGGGGTAAACGAAGGTTGTTGCGGCTTTTTAGATAACTCTTCTACTTGCTTTTTTAAGCGTAAATTTTCAGTTTGTAATGCTTCAATTTCTTCATGAAATGCTTCATAATCTTTAATAACAGAATCTAGATACTTATCTACTTCTTCTTGATTATAGCCTCTCATGCCTGTTTTAAATTCTTTTTCTAAAATTTCTTTGGCCGTTAAACGAATTTTATCAGCTAACATCTCTATCACCTCGAATACGATAAACCTTATCTTTATTATAATTCATTTTTTCAAAAATAGCTTCAAATGTCAATTTATCTTTTAAAATGTTTCACCAAATGGCGTTAAAAAGACGAAAATTTTTCTTCATCCACGATATCCTGTAAGTCGTGAGACGTCACCATTATAATAGGGTATTCTTCTCGTTCAGCACGTTTTTTAGCCGTTTCTAACATATATTTAGGACTTCCTTCGTGCTCTTCGTCGTAAACTAAACAAATACCTTCACTTTTTTCTACTAAAAACTGATTTTTTAACCGAAACTGTGCTGGACTTTCATATTTCTTTTTTGTGATGCTATCTACATAATCTGCTTGACTTAAGACGAATTCATACAATTCTTTATTGGCTTCATTCCATTTTTCTTCTTGCTCCAAAAATGGTGTTAAAACAGCTAACTGAAGCTCGGGATAATCCAGCTGGAGATCAAATACCACTTCCGCTGCCCAAATCTCTACTCCTAGCTGGCCACTAATCAATACCCATTCTAATCCATCTTCTACTAATTCCTGTAATTTTTTATAGAGCGCTTTTTTTATGTATGTAATGCCTTGATGTTTTTCATTAAAAATCCCAAGTTCGAATGGCTTATAACCAGTAACCGTCAGCACCTTCATTATATAACTCCTTTGTAACAAAATAGAATAGGAACTGATGTAATCAGCTCCTATTAACGTACATTATCTAAAATACCCTGAATTAGGTCCTTGATGCGCGCCTTTTGTATGACAGCTTCCTTGGCCGCAACCTTTGTGTCCCGGATAACTAGCACCTGCTACTTGACCTGGGTAGCCTCCTTGACCTGGATAACCAGCTCCCCCTACTTGACCTGGGTAGCCTCCTTGACCTGGATAACTAGCACCTGCTACTTGACCTGGGTAACCTCCTTGACCTGGGTAACCAGCACCTGCTACTTGACCTGGGTAGCCTCCCATTTGACCTGGATAGCCTGCTCCCCCTACTTGAGTTGGATATTGCTGCGCACCGCCAAAAAACTGTTGATTTGAAGTTTCATTTACAACAGATTGCGTTTGCGGGAAGTAATGTACGTGCTTCACATTTGTATGATTCACCAATGTATTATGACTTGGATGAATGTGAGGTACAACTACCTCCTGAGAAGTAAACTGCGTGCAACATTTTGTTGGATGCACAATTGGTGGCATACATTTTGTTGGTCTTGGATACATATCCTTTTTCCCCTTTCACTGTTTAGTTATTACACTATTACAATATGTGAAGGGTAGTGTACATGTACTAAGACAAACACCTATTTTTGGCCTACATAAAGGAGTTATACGAATTTTTCAAACTGCTTAAGACAATTACTGTTAAACAAATTAATGCGAAAAATGATACTAAAATCACATTTTTCATGAGGCCTCTCTCCATCTCACCAAAGTTCTGTTTTTAAGCTGTAAGAATAAGTCTTACATTGACTAATTTTATCAATGACTGAAAAATAGAACAATATAAAACATCCACAAAAACGAAAGAATAATAATTCTGAATATTTTAAAATAAATCAGCTGAAGTCTATGCTTTAGCTGATTTATTTTTTAGTCTAAGAAGTCTTTTTTCAAGCGCTTCCTTCGACGTTTTTTTAGTCATTTCTCTGAGTTGATTCCACTTTTCCAAGGCGAGCTCAGTATATAGAAGTGCTTGATGCACATCTTTGAGACGATGCTCACAAATTTTAGCTAGCTCAACCAATGCTTCTATAGCGACGTCACCTTCACATGTTTGAACCAAGGGTTCAAACATGTCCACTGCCTCTTTCCAGCTCTTCTCTTTTTTATAATGATAAGCCATCGCTAGCTGAGCTTTTTCATGCTCTTCTTTTTCTTTTTCCGCTACGCCCTGATAAAGAGAGAAAGCGTGCTTATTCTCCCCTAACTGCTCATACCACCTTGCTACTTCATATGTTTCTTTTTCTGTAAACTCCTCACTAGTAAGGAGATGTTTTGATAAATGAATGTATAAGGTGATAAGTGATAAAATATCATGTTCATTATGTTTCATAATGTCGAATAAGCCTCTTGGATTTTTCGTTTCAATAAAATCAAAATAAATCATGGGAGCTAAGAAACCTGGAATATCATCAACTCGTTCAATTCCAAGTATTTCTTTTTCGACATTCGCAAGCTTAACCGAATTCATTTTGTGTTTCCACAGCCTTCTTGATGCATGCAGTAAATCAAAGTGACCGAACTTAGGCAGTTTGGGCAAATGATCTCTCAATAGTGTATGACGAGTCTTCACATGAGGCCAATCGAAAGATTTCCCATTATAAGTCACAAGCGTCGTATAGTCTACTTCTTTTAAGAAACTTTCGTAAAATGCTACTTCTCCGCTTGGCTCTGTTAATATATGTTGACGAAAAACGACGGAATCTTTTAGCACCCTTGCATATCCTAGCAAAAAGATAGTTGTTCCCGTACCTGTACTAAGCCCCGTCGTTTCCGTATCAAAGAAAAATAAATCTGAATATGTGCGGCCTTTTGATGAAAGCGGATGAGCAACTGTAGACCCATTCCATACTTCCACTACTTTTTTCAGCTCATTAAATTCATAATGTCCATGCTTGTAGTCGAGCGGGTAAACCACCTCTCTTATCATACAGTAGCTGTCTTCCGCAAAGTAAGGAACAGCATGATTTCCCTTCCATTCCTGCTCATAGGGAATAGACGCGCTTTTAGGTTGCTGCGGGTTACTTTCAACCGGCGGCTTTGCTTCTGTAACGTGAAGATGCTTTTTCATACGGTTTAATTTATTTTTAAAAGACAAGAGTTCACCTACTTTGCAGTTGTTGTAGCAGCACGAGCGCATCGCTTTTTGCGTGTTCTCCCTGTGCTTCCATACCGATACAAGACGGACAGCCGCTTTCGCAAGAACAATTTACAATTAATTGATTGGTTTGACTTAGCACATCATTCATTTGTTCGTACACTTTGTCACTTAGCCCAATGCCTCCCGGGTATCGATCATATAAGAAGATAGTCGGCTGTTCGTTGTGCACCGCTTTTACCTGGGGCACTACATGTAAATCAGACGGATCGCACATCACCATAAGCGGTGCAATTGACTGAAGGGCATTTGCCACGGAAATGAGCGCTTGTTCCAATCGTTCTTCAGATTCGTAAAACTGTTCTTTTTCAAAGCTTAGCCACACGGCATTTGTATGAAGCTCTTCTTCTGGAAGTGAAATGGGACCTGACCCTATGTTTTCATGCGTCTCAAACTTTATTTTTTTAAATATCGTAGCCATAGCGCTGACCATTACATCGCCATAACCAATTGAATATGTTCTCTCCATCCGTTCTTTATCAGCTTCTAGCACCTTTAAGTTAACTGCTAAGTTTGCATCGGTGAAATAGTCTACATCGACTTCACGAACATACGCTTTTTTCTCATCCCAGTCCAAGTATTCTACTTGATACTGAATGCCTTGATGCAAGTAAATCGCCTCATCATGAAGAAGCGTCATGGCACTAAACCGATCCATTTCTCCAATTACTTTCACATTTGCAACGTCCGATTGATCAATAATGACAACATTTTCTTGGGATGCAGAACGCAGACTGATATTATGAGCTGGGAACGAATCGTTCATCCAGTACCATTTGTCTCCGCTAAAATGAATCACTCGCTCTTCTTGCAAAAACTCCAGCACGTCTTCAATTTCTACCCCCTCAAATGTTTCTCCCTGCTTAAACGGCAGCTCATAGGACGCACATTTTAAATGATCGACTAAAATAACAAGATTATCAGGATTAATTCGAGCTGTTTCTGGGTTTCTGCTAAAAAAGTAGTCCGGATGCTGAATCATATACTGATCAAGCGGACTTGAACTTGCGACCATCACAATGACGGCTTCTCCGTGACGTCTCCCTGCTCGTCCTGCTTGCTGCCAAGCGCTTGCAACCGTGCCTGGATAACCTGTCATCACACACACCTGCAGCTGCCCGATATCTACTCCTAGCTCTAAAGCATTCGTACTGACTACCCCGTAAATACTTCCCTCTCGAAGTCCTCTTTCTATTTCGCGTCGCTGCTTCGGCAAATATCCTCCGCGGTACCCTTGAATAGACTTATTTTGAAGCTGGTTTTTTACGAGCTCCTGCAGATACGTTAAAATAATTTCCACTCGTACTCGGCTTCGTGCAAATACAATCGTTTGAATTTTATTTTTCAAAAACTCTCCTGCAATATTTCGCACTTCAAGCGTAGCACTTCTTCTAATGTTTAACGGTTTATTAACAATAGGCGGGTTATAAAAAATAAAATGCTTGCGGCCGCTAGGCGCTCCGTTGTTATCTACTAACATAACATGAGCTCCCGTTAAATGTTCAGCGAGTTCTTTTGGGTTAGCGATGGTCGCTGATGTACAAATAAAGATAGGATTGCTTCCATAGTAGCGGCAAATTCGCTTTAACCTGCGTATAACGTTGGCTACGTGGCTTCCAAAAACACCGCGGTACGTATGAAGTTCATCAATCACAATGTACTTCAGGTTTTCAAACAGTGATACCCATTTAGTATGATGAGGTAAAATAGCTGAATGAAGCATATCTGGATTCGTAATAACAATATGACCTGCTTTTCTTACCTTTTGACGGATATTTGCCGGAGTATCTCCATCATACGTGTAGCTATTGATTGGTACTTCCATTTCTTCAATGATTTCATTTAATTCACTTTTTTGATCTTGGGCAAGCGCTTTTGTTGGAAACAAATAAAGAGCTCTAGCCTGATCATTCTCCATAATACTTTGGAGTACCGGCAAGTTGTAGCACAATGTTTTCCCCGATGCTGTCGGCGTCACAGCCACAACATTCTTCTTAGATGTCGCCAAATCAAACGCTGTTTTTTGATGCGTATAAAGCGAACCAATTCCTCGGTTCTCAAGTGCTTGCCGCAGTTTCGTATGCAAAGAAGCCGGAAATGGCGCAGTTTTAGCTTCTTTCTCTTCGATTGTATGCCAATGAACAATATTTTTCTGATATGACGGATTCGTTTGTAAGATATCCATTACTTCTTGTAAGTTTTTTCGTATTCTCATTTTCATCACCTGCTTCTATTTTAACGAATGAACGTTCGATAGAAAACCATAAGTTTTTGTATGTTTTTGGGGGATTCGGACATGGTATTAATACAGTAAATTTTTCAAGGAGATGTTAAAAATGGGAAGCCCTTATCTTTGCCCTAGCTGCAAAACAAATCGAACGCGCTTTAATATCATTGAACAAAATGCAAAACCTGTAAAAATGGACCCAAGAAGCGGAGACGTCGTAGAAGAATACACAAACGATACGCTCGATGCCTTTCACGCTGCTTATAACGGACCGCAAAAACGTATTCAGTGCGGAGCTTGCGGCTTAGTAGAAGATGAGACCATGTTTGTACGGCATGCTGAATCCAATAAACTTCAATAAAAAGGTGAGGCTCTTTGGCCTCACCTTTAATCATGTAAATCTTTATGCTTTTTCTTGATCAAAAAGCAGACATTCTCATCTAAAAAATTCATGTCTTTTCTTATATAAACATGCTAAAATACCTAAAAAAAGATATGGAGATGATGGTCATGTCATTTCTTCTTTCGCTTTTACCTTTCTCCTTTCTGAAGAAATATCGTTTTCCTTCCGGAAGAGAAGTTAATAAAGATAAAATGTTCGATAAAACGAATGCAGAGATGCTTCAACAGAGAGTCAAGCTAGTTTCACTTGCTCTTGTAGTTTCCTATCCTATTTATATTTATATAGGGTTTTCTTTACTTCAACATGCGGGGACATCTCAGTTTAGACATACACTAATTGGTATTCATTTCACTAGTTTTGCTATCTCCTCTCTTTATTTATTTTTCTATTATGTTAGTAAGAGAAAAGAACGGTTTGCTAACTACTTAAGCACCATTGTATATGGCTATATATTTTATTACGTATTTGCTGCAGCCCTTTCTACTATTAACAGTCAGCTTTTCACAGGTCGCGTAGACGTGTATATGATGCTTTTGATTTCCACAGCTGTTTTATGTCCTATGAAATTAAAACATCTGTGCATCATTTTTATTCCTAACCATCTTTTTTTACTATACGGCTTATCACGATATGTACCAGATTCTTTTTCTCTTATTTCAAAGCAGATCAATACAACTGCAGCAGTTGCTATCGCTTTACTTATTTCATACATTCTTTATACATACCGTCACAAAGAATATATGAATCATTTACAGCTAAAAGAAAGCGAACGTAATTTTTTTACGCTGTTCAAAATTAATCCCTATCCTTTACTATTAACGAGATTATCCGACCACAAAGTGCTGCTCATTAACAATAAAGCTATTCATTTTTACAATCTTGCTTCTCAAGATCTTGATCAAATAGACGGGTTTATAATCTATCCTACCGATGAAGATCGAGAGGATATTTTAAAACGTCTTCAACAAGAGAAATATGTAAAAAACTACATCCTAGAAGCACGTGAACATGGAGATTCTAAGTGGGTTATGATCAATTATGAATTACTAGAGTATCAAAGCGAAAGCTGCATACTCGCAGGTATTACCGATATAACCGATTTAAAAGCAGTAGAGCATGAATTGAGCTTGCACGCTTCAACTGATATGCTAACGGGAATTTTAAATCGAAGAAGCGGAATGGAAAAACTGCAGCTGGAACTGCTGAGAGCTAAAACCAATGATACACCTTTTCTATTATGTTTTATCGATATTAATTCTTTAAAACTAGTAAATGATCAATACGGTCATAGAGAAGGCGACTGGGTTATTAAAACAATTGCAGAATCAATTAGTGGTTATATTAGCAAAGATGATACGCTCTTTCGGTACGGAGGCGATGAGTTTTTATTAATGGCTCCTGAACAAACGGAAGAATACGTACAAAAGCTGTGGCAAAATATTAATGAACAGCTAGAAAATAAAAAGAAAGAATTTAATAAGGCATATGCACTGTCTGCGAGTTACGGATTTATTATATGTGCGCCTTCAGACGACGCCAACCTAGATACATTAATTCAAAAAGCAGATGCTGCCATGTATAAGCAAAAACATACGCGCGTTTCTTCCGCCTTTAAGTAAATCATCGAAGTCCTTGCGCCATCGATTCGCTAAATAGAATGATCAAGGAATAAATCCGTGCATGAATTACGCCTGCACTTTCTTTCTTTGCAAAGAAAAACTATAATAGATGATGCAAGCATTTTACTGATATATGGAAAGGACGTACATATGTTTACAATTAAAGAATATACAGCTGAACAATTGCAGGATCCATTTGGTCTCCTTCTAGGTGAACGCTATGAATTTCATTTATACATTGAGGTAGAAGAAGATGATGAATTATATACGGGCAACGACCTAGCACTACGCTTAGTATATATTAAAGGCGAAGATAACACTTCTATTGCCCAAACTCATTTTTACGAAGTTTCAACAAATAAAGTATTAGACTTCGACCTTGAAGAAGAGGAAGAAGAAGCTGTAAAAGAGTTTTGCGGGAAGCACTTACCTTCAGAGGAAGGTACAAATAACGAGGAATAATTAAAAGAGACTGGGACAAACGTATTTTAGTTGAAGGAAAATCCGAACGATGAATCGAGATTCTTGGTGGAGAATCAAACTCGTTCGGATTTTTTCATTGGTAGAGTGAACATAGGTTTTATGTATGTAACTGCTTCTAGCTGTTGTGTAAAAAACGATCCCTACTAGCTCATTTATCTCATTTGTTCGTCTGTAGATTGAATTGATTGCGTTATGTCCAATCCTCATTTTTGATTTCGTTTTTCCATTAGCTTTTTAACTACTTCTTTTGGCTCCCAGCATGTAAACTGATAAGAAGGACGGGTTTCATAGCCTAGTCTTTTGCATCGATACTTCATTCCCTTATCCAATTTAATGCTTCGAAAATGTTCACATGTGGCACAGCAATGAAATGAACTCATGCCTTCCCTTCTCCCCTACTTTAATCTATTTTCTTAATCATACAAATAAAACAAATTTGTATAAAAAAAGCTGCCTATCGGCAGCTTTCATATGTAGCGTTGAATTATAATTTTACAACATTCTCCGCTTGAGGTCCACGTTGACCTTCAACGATTTCAAATTCAACTTTTTGGCCTTCTTCTAATGTTTTGAAGCCTTCAGATTGGATAGCTGAAAAATGAACGAATACGTCATTTTCGCCTGGTACTTCGATAAAACCGAAGCCCTTTTCACTGTTAAACCATTTTACTGTACCTGTAGTAGCCATGTAAAAAACCTCCGAAAATGTAAAAATTTTAATATGTTAATCTATATTTACATTTATACCGTAAATAAAAAATTCACATATTATAAAAGAGACCTACGCGAAGTAGATCTCCTTTATAACAAGTGAATTTTCACTAAATCTAATTCGAGTGTATGGTCAAGCGTAGTATTCATTACATTTATTAAATTTGGTTGCGTTTACATTATACTATACCTATATGTAGAATGCAAATATTGGGCCATTCTTAGCATATGGCTCAGCCGTTTTGCAAAATATTGATCTTCCTTACGTCAACATGTTATCAATATGGGCATCGATAATTTCTTTTCGTTTATTTTGCAGGGTCTCAAATAATAACTTAGCTTCTTCTGAAGTTAGTGCAAACGTTGTTGTTTCTTCATGGTTTTCTTCTTTTGTATGAAGCACAAATATGCTTTGTTGAATTCCACTCATACATATTCCTCCTTTTTCGATAGTATAGGCTTTTTTATATTTTTCATGTATGCTTCACACGTTTTTAACAAATTATAAGAAAGGTTAAAACTTATAAGGAGTGATACTATCATGAAGAAATCGTTTTTGTTTGTTGTAGGCTGCATGACGACCCTTTCTTTATTCGGCTGCAGCACAGCAGATCAAGGTAAAGATGGCGTCATTGATGATGATACAGTCCGCAACGTCACATATGAAAATGGAAACAATAAAACGAAAATGAATGACGTAAACGATACGCAAGATGTACAGCGTAACGAAAAAGAACAATATAACCAGTCGGGCGGAATGAGAGTAGCCGATGTGGCTGCTGATCGTATCGTAGCGTTAAAAAACGTTAAAGATGCTAACGTAATCGTAACCGATCATACAGCTTACGTAGCAGCTGTATTAGACGATAACAAAGAAGGTAATCTCACAAAAGATATGGAGCATAAGATCGCACATGAAGTGAGAAAAGCTGACGGCAGTGTTCATCGAGTGTTTGTATCAACAAACCCTGACTTTGTAAACCGTATGAACGGATATGTAGACAAGCTTCAAACCGGCAAACCAGTCTCTGGACTATTTGACGAGTTTTCAGAAGTTGTTCGCCGCGTATTCCCGAACTCACGCTAATATACATGAATGTCAAAAGAGCATTTTATAAAATGCTCTTTTCATTTTACCTATTGCATAAAATATTGCATAAAAAATGCGCTTGTAAATTTCTGAATATTTTTATTTTACTTTATTTCGAAAACGTTTTCATCTCTATAATATAAAGGTTTAGGGGATTTTAGACTTAGGTAATTTACGGTTTTGTGGGTTGATAGTAAGGGAAAAGTTTGTTAGTTTTAGAAACCATAAGATGTTTGCATGGCGAGCAGTGCTCGTTTCGTGCATAAAAAATGCATAAAGGGGAGATTTGGTGGATATTGGTGTTTATATTTCACTGGGCATTTATTTTGTAGGAATGCTTGGAATAGGATGGTATGCCTACACAAAAACAACTCAAGACGTATCGGGTTACATGCTAGGCGGACGCGGACTAGGTCCGGCCGTTACTGCGCTTTCAGCTGGCGCTTCAGATATGAGTGGATGGATGTTAATGGGGCTTCCAGGATCCATGTATGTGACAGGTCTTTCAAGTTTATGGCTTGCAGTAGGTTTATCTATTGGTGCTTATTTAAATTATTTAATCCTCGCTCCGCGTCTTCGCACTTATACGGAAGTAGCGAATGACTCCATTACAATTCCAGACTTTTTTGAAAACCGCTTTGGCGACCATGCCAAGATTCTTCGAACAGTATCAGCGATTGTTATCTTTATTTTCTTCACTCTTTACACTTCAGCTGGTATGGTATCAGGCGGACGATTGTTCGAATCGGCATTTGGTGTGAATTATCAAATTGGCTTATTTGTAACAGCATCTGTTGTTATTGCCTACACCCTTTTCGGCGGATTTTTAGCCGTTAGTTTAACAGATTTTGTTCAAGGTGTTATTATGTTTCTTGCCTTAGTTTTAGTACCTATTGTAGCTTTCACCAATGTTGGAGGCGTTAACACAACAATAGATATTGTACAGGACATTAATCCAGCATATCTTGACATTTTTAAAGGTACGACCGTTTTAGGTATTATATCTTTCTTAGCCTGGGGACTTGGCTATTTCGGGCAGCCTCATATTATCGTTCGCTTTATGGCTATCTCTTCTGTTAAGGAGTTAAAACCCGCACGTCGTATTGGAATGAGCTGGATGATTATTTCTATTATTGGTGCTATGCTGACAGGACTTGTTGGGATTGCATATGTAGAAAAAACAGGTATGAAACTAGCAGATCCTGAAACTATTTTTATTAAATTTGCGGATATACTCTTCAATCCGTTAATTACTGGATTCTTATATGCAGCTTTACTAGCGGCAATTATGAGTACCATTTCTTCTCAGCTGCTTGTAACGGCAAGCTCTGTTACAGAAGACTTTTATAAAACATTTTTCCGACGCAAGGCCTCTGACAAAGAGCTTGTGACGGTTGGAAGAGCTGCGGTTTTAGGTGTTGCAATTATTGGCATTTTGCTTTCTTTAAAACCTAGTGATACGATTTTAGGGCTGGTTGGATATGCTTGGGCTGGATTTGGTTCAGCTTTTGGTCCTGCTATTTTACTAAGTCTTTACTGGAAGCGTATGACTCGATGGGGAGCACTTGCAGGGATGATTGTAGGTGCTGCTACAGTATTAATTTGGGTAAATACTCCATTGAAGGATGCCCTTTACGAAATGATTCCTGGGTTCTTTTTAAGCTTATTAGCTGTTATTATTGTAAGTTTACTAACAAAGAAACCGTCAAACGATGTTCAAAATCAATTCATTGAAATGAAAGAAATCTTAATAAAAGAATCGAAATAAACAAAAAGAAGCTGAAGAAAAGTATGTTAGTTGAAGGAAGATCCGAACGAATTTGATTCTTGATGAAGAATCAAATTCGTTCGGATTTTTTTATTGGTATGGTGAATGTAGGTTTCATGTATGTAGGTGCTTCTAGCGGTTGATTTAGTTATGTCTCAATCTCTTTTTGTTTTTAATCTCCTTTTCTTATCATATATATACTAAAGATCAATAAAGGAGGTTTTTGGTATGCAACATTCTTATTTCCCTTATGAACCTACACAGCAACTGCGCGTAGATACACAAAATAGAGAAATTAAAGTAATTGGGGAAGGAAGTGTTTCAGCAGTTCCCAATGAAATTTCCATGACGATTGGAACCCGCACGGAAAATCGAGACGTTCAAGAAGCCTTAAAAGAAAATTCAGCTGTTTCAAATACTTTGCTGCAAGAGATAAAAAAACTTGGAATCAATGACCAGCAAATTGAAACAGCTTCGTTTACCATAAACCCTAAATATGATTACAGTGATGGAAAATCGACTCTTACAGGATACGAAGTACAGCACTTATTTAGAGTAAGAGTACAAGATGTAAAACAAGCTGGCGATGTCTATAACGCTACTTTTTCAAGCGGAGCCAACGTAGCGCAAGATCTTCAATTCCACGTTACAAATGATGATAAATATGAACAAGAAGCGATAAGTAAAGCTTTGCTTAACGCTAAAGAAAAGGCCTTTACCATTGCCAACACGCTGCAGCTCCCTATTAACCAAATCCCCATTTTAATCGAAGAAGGCCCCGTCTATCAGTCATCTGGCTCCTCGCCTAAGTTATTAGCAGCCTCTCCCCCTATTCAAGCTCAGTCCTTGACTGTATCTGCTTCTGTAAAAGTTACGTACACGTATTAATACTTATGGTAAACTATAGATTATTATAATGAAGAAACTAATTTAAAGGAGCTCTTTGCACAATGACTTCTGAACATTTACTAGCAGCTTATCAAACCCTATGGTTGAACCGTTCGTTCGCTTCTAAACAAGCCATGACAAGTGAAGATCAGCTTCACGAAGCCATTATGAAGGATTTAAAAGATGAAATGACTCATCCACGCGTCCGGCAAACACCGTATGTAAAATATCATCTTGGCATAAAAAGAATTCTAAACAGCAGTCTTTCCTCTGATGAAAAAGTTGCGCTTACGTCCCTATACACAAACCTTTTAGATAGCTGTATATAACGGATATCAATCCAGTGTAAAGACGAACAAATGGGATAAAGGAGCTGAACGGCTTGTGACACCGCGGTTGATTTCCGTGCAAGACTTCGCTTTCCGCGGGCGGCCGATGAGCCTCCTCGTCGCTTGTGCTCCTGCGGGGTCTCACCCCTTCCGCTTTTCCCGCAGGAGTCTTCGCCTTGCCCTCCAATCAACCGCTAGAAGCAACGAAATAGATGAAACCTACGTTCACCGTGACAACAAAAAACAAGAACTATTAATCAGTAATTTTGATTAATAGTTCTTGTTTAACTTTAACTAGAATACTTTTGTCCCAGTCTCTTTTCTTTATTTAATTAACGCCTTTTCTTCTAAGCTTTGAAAAACAGCGTTAAAGTCTTGCTTCAAATCCTCGAATTCCTCTAACCCTACTGAAAGGCGAAGAAGTGAATCAGTAATTCCTTTTTCTTCACGCACTTCTTTTGGGATACTCGCATGAGACATTGTTGCAGGATGCGTTAGAATGGATTCAACTGCACCTAGACTAACACCAATTGAAGCCAATTTGACTCCTTGTAAAATATGTCGCGCTACTTTTTCATCCTGTACTTGGAAAGAAATCATAGCTCCATATCCATTTGCTTGTTCTGAAATCAGTTTGTGGTCTGGATGACTTTTTAAACCCGGGTAGTATACACGGCTCACTAGAGATTGTTCTTCAAGCCACTTTGCAAACTGCAGCGCTGTTTTTAACTGCTGATCTAAACGAACTTTTAATGTCTTAATTCCTCGAAGCAGTAAAAAACAATCCTGCGGTCCTAAGATAGCACCAAAAGCATTTTGTACAAACTTTACTTCTTCTGCTAGCTTTTCATCGCTTACCACAACTAGACCGCCAATGACGTCACTGTGACCGCTGATATATTTTGTAGCACTATGAATCACAATATTTACGCCAAGGTCAATCGGCTGCTGTAGATAAGGTGTTAAAAACGTGTTATCCACAATTGTAAGGAGGTTGCGCTCCTTCGCCAAACTTGCTACTGCTTTAATATCCGTTACCTGTAAAAATGGATTTGAAGGGCTTTCGATATAAATAGCCTTCGTATCTTTTGTGATAGCTTCTTCTACTTTCTCAACCTTCGTTGTATCAACAAAAGTTGTTTTGATACCAAACTTTGAAAATAACCGTGTTAATACACGATATGTCCCGCCGTACGTATCATGTGAAACTAAAATTTCATCCCCTGATTCAAAAATAGATAACACCGATGAGATAGCAGCCATACCTGATGAAAAAGCAAAACCAGCGTATCCATTTTCTAGCTGAGCAATGCTGTTTTCTAAAGCCTCACGAGTTGGATTTCCTGAACGAGAATAGTCATAGCGGCCGTTGTTCGTCTCATCTTCTTGGTTAAATGTAGATACCTGATAAATAGGTACGTTAACCGCTCCAAAATGACCGTCAATTCCTGTATTTGCATGAATTAAGTTCGTACCAAATCTATATTTATTATTGTTGGTATGCATCAAATGCCTCCTTCAAATCTTTAATTAAATCATCTGCGTGCTCAATTCCAACTGATAATCGCAGTAAACAGTTTGTTACTCCGACACGATTTCGAATTTCTTCCGGAATATCAGCATGTGTTTGACGAGCTGGGAATGTCATTAAACTTTCCACGCCCCCTAAGCTTTCTGCAAATGTAATAACTTTGACATTTTCTAAAAGTACTGAAACGATGTCAGGGTGTGAGACAGCAAAAGAAATCATGCCTCCAAATCCAGTTGCTTGTTTCTTCATGATTTCATAGCCTGGATGTGTTTCAAGACCAGGGTAATACACTTTTTCCACGAGATCATGAGCAGTAAGCCAATTTGCAATTTTCAGTGCATTTTCATTATGCTTTTCCATACGAAGCGCTAGCGTTTTAACACCGCGTAATAACAGCCAGCTATCCTGTGGACCTAAGATTGCCCCAGCTGCATTTTGATAAAAACGAATTTTCTCTCCTAAGCTACTACATCGAGCCACTACAAGACCAGCAACTACATCATTATGACCCCCAATGTATTTGCTTGCACTATGTATCACAATATCTGCTCCAAGCTCTAAAGGACGCTGATAATAAGGGGACATGAAGGTATTGTCAACGATAGTAAGCAAATCATGCTGTTTAGCTAACGCAATTGCTTCTGGCAAATCAGTCACGTGCATCATTGGATTCGTAGGTGTTTCAATAAATAAAGCTTTCGTATTGGGACGAAGCGCATCTTTTACTTGTTCGAGATGGGCTGTGTTGACGTATGAAACAGTAATTCCTTGCTCTGAAAAAATTTCATTTAGTACTCGGTACGTTCCTCCGTATAAATCCTCTGATACAATTAAATGATCTCCGTTTTTAAATAGTGCTAAAACTGCCATTACCCCCGCCATTCCTGAAGCGAATGCTACTCCTACTTCTCCTTTTTCCAAAGCAGCAATTGCTTCTTCCAATGCTGCACGAGTAGGATTTGCCGTACGTGCATAGTCAAATCCTGTACTTTGCCCTAAAGCAGGATGAGCAAATGTTGATGCTTGGTAAATGGGTGTTGTAATAGAACCTGTTGAAGGGTCACGGCCTACTCCTGAACGAACTAATAATGTTTCAATTTTCATCTATTTCTCTCCTTAACTCAAAATAAAAAACACTCTTCACAGATGGAAGAGTGTTCGTTTATACACGATTTCTCTCATCTGTTAGAACAATACTGATGTTCCACAGGAATTAGCACCGTTCAAATGAATGTTTCATTTGATGGTTGCCGGGCATCGCAGGGCCAGTCCCTCCGCCACTCTGGATAAGAGTTCTATATAATTGTTGGTGATTAACGTTTGTTGTTAATAACTTTAATAAAGATTTTCTGTATTGTCAACATAATTTTCTAAAAAATTTAAATCGTCTCATTTGTTTATTCAATATACTTGTCCTGATAAGCACATAAAAAAAGAGACGAAAGCGAGGTCTCTTTTTCTAAGGCAAGTGTACAGATTTTACGTGAGCTAACTTCCAATACATACTTTCTCCATTTGCCGTAATTAGTTCAACAATATTATTAGAAACTTCTTTAAGTACGCCAATTTTTTCTGATTGATCCCCTAAATCTAATACAACCAGTTGATTTTCATATTTTTTAAGCTGCTCTTCAAAGTTTCTGACAAAAGGTGCAGAGGCAGGTCTTACTGGGAGCTCTTTGTCACTTAAAGAATAAGGGGTTAACTCATTACTGTAAGGGGTAAGCCATTTCAAATGATGCAGAGAAACAAAGACATTTTTATACACTGGAGAATAAAACACAAGATAATCATTCAGCACGCTTGTAATATAGCCATGCAATGATTTTCCTCCTGTTACATAAATTTCAATAAATTTCCCTTTTGCCTGCTGTAAAATATTACGATAAGAAATCCGCTGACTTTCTTCTATTAAGTTCTCTTCTATTTCACGTAAAACCGTATAGTCTTCTTCTGATACTTCCCGCAAACGATGCATGTGTAAAAGAGGAATATACAAATAATCATGTCCATTATACAAAACCATAATATCTAATCCAAGATCAATAAGTCTGCCAACAAATGTCGTTTTACCTGAAATATCTAACTCTACAATTTTATTGATATAATGATTCATACTCATTCTCATTCTCCTCCTTTTTCCTATATGATAGAAAAGGTGCTTTATAAGCACCTTTTATGTTCCATTTCATCATGCTTTCCAACGATAATTTTTCGTTTTAATAACTTTCTCGGCCGGTGCTGAAGAGCGTGAACCCGTACGGCGTCCTCCCGAGCGATCACCTGTGCGGCGTCCTCGAGAACGATCGTCTGTGCGTCCACCCGTGCGGCGTCCTGTACGTCCACCTGTGCGGCTTCCCGTACGTCCGCCTGTGCGACTTCCCGTACGTCCGCCTGTGCGTTCTTCTGTAGACTTCGCAGCTTCAGTCTCTCCATTTTCTTCTGTTTCTTCATTATTTTGATTGTTATCGTTTTGCTTAAAAGCCCCTTTTGCTCCTACACAAATGGTTTTAACGTGTCTTGGCTGTAAGCGTAATACTTGATTATTCTGCACAAGTGTAAATGTACCATTTCGGCTTTGTACTAACACGCCCTCTACAGCTTCAGGTCCTCCATTATTGATTGATACCCATTTATGAGAAAGGTGGGCAAAAAGATCGTTAAAACTTTTGGATTTCATATATTCTGGTTCTTGGCTCACTAAGAGTTCATTTGCAGATTGACTAGTTTGATTTCCATTGTTGTTTTGATATTCACTCACACTCTTAACGTGTTCAGTATTAATATAGATGACACCGTCGTCCTCTGTGAGTAATACTATATAAGCAGATTCAAATGAACCTAAGACATCAAGAAGCTGACCTGCTTTTTTCTCAGGTCCACCTTGGTTAACCTGCACATATTTAGTTTTCATCAATGATAAAGTTGTAGCAAAAGTTTTTCCTCGATATAATTCTAATTCTGCGCTAATTCCAGTAAACGTTTGTGCCGAATTTGACATAGTATCTTCAGTGATACTTTTTACATGGGCTAAGTGATAATATACAAGTGTATATTCTTGTTGATTATTATTTTGGTTATTTTGGTTGTTTTGGTTGTTTTGGTTGTTATTTTCACCATTATTGTTATTATTGTTATTGTTGCTTTCCACTGCTAAGATTAAATAATCTGATTGCACGTCAACTAAATAACCTGTTTTAGATTCAGGTCCTCCACGATAAACGGTCACCACTCTTCCTTTTAGGGGTTTGAAGTGAGAAGAATAGCCTTTATCAGGCATTTGTATATTTCGGCTGCGTTTTTGGCTTGATTTTTGGCGCGGATTTTGATTTTGCCCTTGTTCTTGGCCATAGTAATAGTTACTCATTGTTTTTCCTCCTTATTAGTTATCCTTATTGGTCATTCATACTGTATATATACGTATCATGTACAGCTATTGATTTCCTGCATTTGCCTATTATTAACAAAATCCACTGTTGCCTATAAATTGCCTATAAATCTATCTCTTTTTAAAGAGTCAAAAGGTTATTTTCAATATACGCTGTTCGTTCTTTTATAAAAGACAGCATAAATTCCGGTTCTTTGTAAAATTGTTCCAAGTTATCTTTTACGTAAGGATCTTTTAATACATAAGGAGCAATATACTCATGCAGTTGATAAATGATTGGTTTCATGTATTCTATTGTAAATTGATTATTTAGAACATTGTTCATTTTTTGAATATATCGCTTTTTAATGCTGTTCACGGCCAGTAAGCGAGCTGTAAGCGTATTAAATCCTTGTGCGCGGACATAGTCTCCTTCCATTACTTTTCCATTTACATCCCTTCCCCAAGTTGCATCATAATCCCATGGGATCAGTTCAAAGCGCCCGCTTTCATGATTTAGATAGAGAGCATAGTTATGGACAAAACCGTCGTAATTCTGCATACAAATAATACCGACTAACCAAGATAAGTAGCGGTCGACGTTCAGGTACTTCTCAATATTCTGTTCGAATTCCGTATTTGTCCACGTATTAAGATTAAATATAAACTTTTCTAATTTTTCCTCATCCCCTTCTCTTACTGCTTTATCTTCATATCCAGATAACAAAGTTGTTTTCGGCCTTTTATCCAAATCGCTCATTAAAGAAAAATTCGCATCTCCGTCCACTGCATAAAATATGGATCCATCCGCTAAATTTCTTTTTTTCAAAAATAGTTCGTCTACCGATTCGAGCTGAAGATATATTCCTTCATTTTTCCCATTAATCTTAAGGGTGACAAACTGAGAATGCGGAGATAAAACGTCCAGAGAAGAGAAAAAATCGAGGGACAATTTGTTGCGCATAAGCGATGGATCTTTGTATTCAGCGTTTAGGTGTATTTCTTTGGCTCGCTGAAATATTTTTGGAGAATAAAATTCAATATAATATGACTTTTTTTTCATCTTCCGAATGTGGGAGCCTCTTAGCAGCAAATCAATATCGTAGCGTTTTTTGTTAAACTTCATCGTTGCCTGAATCGCTTCTTCTGACCAAATATCTCTTTGCATTTCCTTTAAATCTTTTACATTCACAAACAGAGCGTATTGAGGGATTTCTTTTTGCTTCATTATTCGACCACCTTTCTTCAATTATTAAAGTATATGAAGGGTAAATTCTCCATGATACCCCACCGCATCAACTATTTGCGCAAACTCCACTTTTGACTCATATCAAGGACAAGCATCAGTGCGTATTCTATTAATGCAAGACCTAGTCCAATTGACAAGGAGGTTTTTGTATTGCATATTACACCTGAAAAAATTAAAGAGGCTGCTGAAGCCCTGGAATGTACAGAACTGAAATCTTTTATGTTTCAAGAGCCAACTGCCGGTCCACTAACAAAGCCGCGTCGCTCTTCTCGTAGCACTGGCCGCTCTCGTCGTTCTACTCGTCGTTCTTCTCGTCGTTCTACTCGCCGCTCTCGTCGTTCTACTCGCCGCTCTCGTCGTTCTTCTCGCCGCTCTCGTCGTTCTTCTCGCCGCTCTCGTCGTTCTTCTCGCCGCTCTCGTCGTTCTTCTCGCCGCTCTCGTCGTTCTTCTCGCCGCTCTCGTCGTTCTACTCGCCGCTCTCGTCGTTCTACTCGCCGTTCTCGTCGTTCTACTCGTCGTTCACGTCGTTCTACTCGTCGTTCACGTCGTTCTACTCGTCGTTCACGTCGTTCTACTCGTCGTTCACGTCGTTCTACTCGTCGTTCACGCCGCTCTTAATTTCTCTAAACACTCATCTTTATTGCAAAAAAAAGCCGAAGAACCATGAGTGTCTTCGGCGTTTTTTTCCACTTATAGTAGGGCACATTTGGAAATATACTAAGATGGATGTTATTCATTTTACATAGAGAAGGAGAGGTTTTATGAAAAAAAGCAAGCATCAAATTTCAACTTCATCAACAACAGATGTCGAAGAAGTCAAACGTTTAAATGCTCAGTCTGGATTAACTTACAATGAAGTATTTACACTTCTTGGAGAAACCTATTTGAAAAATCAAAAGAAAAAATAATAAGCAGGGACTAGAAAACACCTTCTAGTCCTTATACTTTGAAAATCCCGGAAAACCCTTTAACTAGGGATGTTAATTGGTTCATGGCTCCCATCATCTGCCCCGCAGTATTCATCATCTTGTTCATATCGTAATTGCCATCACTCGATTTAAACTGAGACATTAATGACTGAAATTGAGAAGGCTGAGGCTTTTGTTGCTGAGCTTTAGGGTATGGATTAAAAGGCGCACCTGCATTATTGTACATGGGCTGCTGGTACATTCCGTTCATGTAGGGAATTTGCTGAGGACCAAAAGGCATTTGTTGCTGAGCGTACGGATGTTGCGGCATATAAGCTTCCGTCCATGGCTGCTGATGATACTGCGGAAATGGATGTACCTGACTTAAATCAAAACGTTCTGGTTGATGTTGCTCATAATACGGATAATGCTTACTTGTATACATGCAAAATCAATACCTCCTTTTTAATATTACATAATATATAGTATGTATGCAGAAATAAGAGGTGACGTTCGTCTACTTGTACTTTTGGAAAACACATTCAAAAATATGTAGGTTTCTGTCGAAAGTTTAAATTTTTCAAAAAAACGAGATTATTTAAATATATGGTACGATAAGAACAAGTGATACTACGATACGTAGTGGCACAAATGGGGATTAGGAGGGAATTTACATGTATGTGAACGAACTTCAAGAAGCTTTTATTGCGGTGAAACAGTATGAGCCGCAGTCAAGTAATGAATTACTCGATTTTGCTCAGCAGCAGTATTTAAAAGGTTTTTTAACTCCTATGAATTACAAAGCCGCTGTACGTGAACTCGAACAAATTGGAGCTACTAAGCCCGATTTTAGTGCACAAGATGATTAATTTTTTTACTACCACCGAGAAATCGGTGGTTTCTTTGTTTCCTATAAAGTGGACACATACTTCTTTTTTGACTTGTTTATACTATAAAAGCTTTAACGTAGTATTCAATAAAGGAGGTCTATCTCATGAGTCGTGGAAAACATTTTGATCATAAAAAGCAAGGCCAAAGTGCAGCAACTAAAACAAATAACACCGTTGCTTCTAAACATACTGAAAAAGTTGATTATCATATCGATACAGTCGCTTCACAAGATCACCCAGCTGTTTCTATCCAATCTCAAAAAGACTTTGATTGATATGATAAAAAGAGGCTGGGACATAACAAAATGAAGCCAATCTTGAGACGAACAAATGGGATACATGAGCTGAACCGCTTATGACACCGCAGTTGATCTCCAATCAACTGCTAGAAGGAACAAAACAAATGAAACCTATGCTTCTCATCAAAAAAAACGAACTACGAATCAAAAGTTTTGATCGATAGTTCGTTTTTCATTTCGTGTAAAATACTTTTGTCACAATCTCATACATAGAAAATCCCCACCTTATAAGTCTCAACGGAAGGCCGGGATTAATTATTCAATATCGACTCGAGCACATACTTATTTGAGTGATACATCTTTTTAAATCGCTTTTCTCGCGTCTCGGGATAAAACGACTGTAGTACAACGTTTTGTAAATTTTCTTTTAACGTCTCTATTTGATTAACATGAATATATTTTGGTCGCTCTTTCTTCAGCCATTCCGTTACGAGACTAGCCCATTCATCAAGTTCTTTGAAGAAAATATCTCCATAAGGCTTTACTTCTTCAAAAAATTTCACTTCATAATTTTCTTCCTGTTGAATAGACGCTAATCGTTCTACAGCTACTTCATTATATTGAAACATGATCTCCGTACTTTTTTTCACATCTTCATTCATCGTTATTCGTCACCTCTACGATGACTATTGTAACATAAACAGTCTTTATACTGTATGAAGAACCATTTCTCTTCGGCTTCTATTCCATTCTGTTTCGGAAGGCATGCTTTCATACACAGCTACTTCAATTTCTTGCAGTGATTGGTCAATGCGATGAACTTGTTCCATATATGTTTCTTCACAATGTGTAAATGCTTCATTTATAGATGTAGACATCGTTTTATCCACTAAATCTACTTGCTCTAGTAAGCTATCTAATAAAGTCATCATTTCGCTTGTTTTAACCATACTTTGTTTCATCGCCATCCCTCCAAATTTTCCTTTGCATAACGTATTCTCTCTTTTCTTCATTGTCCCTTCACACATGACAAAACTAGTTTCTATTCGTCAAAGAAAGATGTTTTCGACATTTTCGTTTATGGTGAATCGAAAGTGAACATATTGAAAACACTAGTATAGACATTTCAGCTAAGCAGATACATTCCGCTGCTGAACGTTTATTACAACATGATAGGAGGTGCCTAGATATGGCCAACAAACAGCAAAAATCACAGCCTAAAAATAAGCCTGAAACAAAAACCTACGGTGATCCTAAAAAGTTAAACGGTCCTAACCAGCCTTCTACTTAAGAACAAAACGGTCACTTGTGACCGTTTTTATTTACATTAAATACTTGCGCTACTTTCATTAATATATACAGCTGCTGTTGCTTTTGAAGATACCACTTTGTAAAATGAACTTTCTTTGGAAAAGACGGCTTTTTCATAAGCTTTTGCTCCTCTTTTTTCGTTAAAAACCACTCTTCTCTCTTCTTTTCATGATGTCTAATAGCCGGATACACCTTTCGAAGAGCAGGTGTACGGCAACTGATTTCATTCACAAAATACTGCTCATAATCGTATCTCGAACCCGTATGCTTTGTTTTCAAAGAAAATTCATAAAACAAGGGATAATACTTTTCATGAAATAATAAAGCCGCTAATTTCTTTCCCAAATCAATCCGATTATTTACTTTTGTAAAATCATGAACAGAACAACCGTATAGCTCCCCTTTTGTAGTAGGAAAAAGGACGGAACTAAAGTGGAATATATCTTGAAAAAAAAACAGCGTAGTTTTAAACACTCTATCTTGATAAAAAGGCTGTTCAATAACGGGCTGTTGAATAACATGCTGCTCATTCACAATTAACGCATGAATAAGCTGCAGTTCACAAGGTCTCTGCATAAATTGTCTCCACTGCTCTTCGATAAAAGATGAAACATTTAAATAGGGAAGTAAATGAACGTAAGAGACATGTTTTTTACGCGAAACAGCATACAATAGTAATTGCGGGAAGACATCTTTAAAAATAAGCCAATTTGCTCTTTCATACGTCAAAAATAATAAATCGCGCGTTTGCTTTGATAACGCTTTTTTCATGTTTTTCCCTTGCAAATCACACATATTCCATCCTGCGTTTCGTGACACCATACTTGCGAGAAATGCCCACTTTACTTCAGGATATCTATGATAAAAAGTTGCATAAGCCTGCGTTCTTGATATATTATCAATATTCAGCTTGTCTGTGGTTTTTTTAATCGCCGTCAACAGCGCTTGTTCCGAACTATTGAGTGACATCTCTTCATCTTCTTTCATCTATTTTTATTTGTAGGATTTGGTATAATAGAATTTGTTTGTTTAATAGATTTACACTAAAGGAGTGATGGTTATGATTCGCTATCCTAACGGAAAGGCTTATAAGCCATTGAATACCAGCAGTCCTTCCCCTAAAAAGCTAGAAGCTAGCTATAGCAATCGTGGTATGACGCTGGAGGACGATTTAAACGAAACAAACGAATACTATGTTTCAAAAGGAATAGCCATTGTTCACAAAAAACCAACCCCTGTTCAAATTGTAAAAGTAGACTATCCGAAGAGAAGTGCCGCTGTTATTAAGGAAGCTTATTTTAAACAGGCTTCTACTACAGACTATAATGGAGTCTATAAGGGAAAACACCTTGACTTTGAAGCAAAAGAAACGAGAAATAAAACCTCATTTCCGCTGCGTAATTTTCATGAACATCAAATTGAACATATGAAGCAAATTGTGAAACAAAACGGGATTTGTTTCGTTATATTAATGTTCTCTACTTTACAAGAAATATACTTGTTCGAAGCACAGTTCCTTTTTCCTTATTGGGATGCCATGAAAAAAGATGGACGAAAATCAATCCCTAAGGCAGATATTGAAAAAAAAGGACATTTCATCGAACTTGGTTACCATCCGAGAATCGATTACATAAAAACTATAGATAAATTATACTTTTAAGAGTATGATATATATGTTTACGGAAATCATTCTCTTACAATGCGTTGAAAGGTAGGAGTTTTTATGTCAGATAATTATCGCTCTCGTGAAGAACGACGAAGAGCTATGAATGACAACAAACCAGAAGGTAAATCTCAAGGAAAACCGAAAAAGAAGAAAAAAGGAGGCCTATTTCGTAAAATTGTTGCCGCAGTTTTACTAATAGGAATCATCGGGCTCATTGCCGGAGTGGGAACTTTTTTTGCTATGATAAGCGATGCTCCAAAAGTTGATGACTCGGTATTAAAAAACTCTTTTTCATCTAAAGTATATGCAAACGATGGAAAGACAGTTGTAAAAGAAATTGGAGCTCAAAAACGTACATATGTGCAATACGATGAAATCCCTCAAGTCGTCAAAAACGCATTTATCGCTACGGAAGACGTTCGTTTTTATAAACATCACGGCGTCGACTTTTACCGAATTGGCGGAGCATTAATGGCGAACTTTAAAAACGGCTTCGGTGCTGAGGGCGGTAGCACGATTACTCAGCAAGTGGTAAAGAATTCGTTCTTATCACCAAAGAAGACGGTTAAACGTAAAGTACAAGAAATGTGGTTAGCTTACCAGCTTGAGCGTAAATATTCCAAGCAACAAATTCTTGAAATGTATTTAAACAAAATATATTTCGCATCAGGTGAAGTATACGGTATTGAACGAGCAGCTGAGAAATTTTACGGAGTTAAAAGCGTAAAAGATTTAACTCTTGATGAAGCTGCTATGTTGGCAGGCTTACCAAAAGCGCCAACTACTTATAACCCAGTTACAAACCCAGAGAATGCTACTAAACGCCGTAACACAGTATTAAACTTAATGGCTAAAAACGGCTTCATTACACAAGCCGAGGCCGACAAAGCAAAACAAGTAGATGTACAGGCTCACTTAGCTAAACAAACTGAATCAACATCTAAGTACGATGTATTTATTGATCAAGTAATCGAAGAAGTAAAAAAGAAAACAGACGCGGATCCATTTTCTGCGGGCTTAGAAATTTATACAACGCTTGACACTAATGCTCAGGACTATGTGGATGATGTGATGAATAACAAAGTAGTCAACTTCCCGAACGATAAATTCCAAGCAGGTCTTGTCGTTGTAGATAATGAAACAGGCGGTATTCAAGCAATTGGAGGCGGACGTAATCGTGTATCAGGCGGCTTAAACTTTGCAACAAATATGAGACGCCAGCCCGGCTCAACCATTAAGCCGATCTTAGATTACGGTCCAGCGATTGAGAACTTAAAGTGGTCCACTGGACAACCGCTAAAAGATGAAGAATATCATTATTCAAACGGCACGCCAATCCGAAACTTCGGACGAAACTATAAAGGCTGGGTTTCAGCGCGTGAAGCATTAGGACGTTCACTGAATATCCCTGCTTTAAAAGCGTTTCAAGCAACCGGTGCGGACAAAGCAAAAGAGTTCGCTACGGGCCTTGGGCTAAAATTAGACGAAGAAGACGGCGAAGCTTATTCTGAATCTTATTCTATCGGAGGATTCCGTACAGGTGTTACACCGCTACAAATGGCTGGAGCCTATAGCGCTTTTGCAAATGAAGGTATGTACAATGCACCTCATACAGTGACAAAGGTAAAATTCCCAGATGGAACAGAAATTGATTTAACACCAAAATCAAAACGCGCAATGCAAGATTACACGGCATTTATGATGACGGACATGATGAAATCTGTTGTAAACGAATCATATGGTACAGCTCGTGCTGTTCGTACACCAGGATTAGAAATTGCGGGTAAAACGGGAACTTCGAACTTTAGTGCTGCAGAAAAACAACGATACAACATTCCAGACGCTGGTGAAAAAGACGTTTGGTTTAATGGGTTTACGCCAAACTATACGATTTCTGTATGGACAGGCTATGAAACTGCTAAAGATGGCTATATTTTAAGTCCTAATGAAACAGGCATGGCAAAAAATATCTTTAAGCATGTTATTACTCATATTTCTGAAGGCAAACCTAAAGGAAGTTTCAAGCAGCCGGACAGCGTAGTTGAACGTTCCGTGGAAAAACCAACGGGCAAAGACTTAAAACGCCCAAGCGGCTCTACTCCTTCGAGCTTAATTACTAAAGAATACTTTGTACGCGGTACTGCACCGACAAAAGTATCTCAAACGTTTGTGAAGAAAGAAAAAGAAGAAAAGAAAGAAGAGAAAAAAGAGGACAAAAAAGAGAAAAAAGACAATAAAGACAATAAAGATGTGAAGCCAAAAATTACTGCTTCGTATAGCGGAGGAGCAATTTCAGTTAACTGGTCAGCTTCAAACGCAGCCAGTGATACGACCTTTACAGTCACAATGTCATCTCCTAACGGTTCTGAACAACTCGCATCTGGCGCAGGAGCCGGTGGAAAAACAATTTCCAACCCAGCACCAGGCGCAACGTATAGTTTCACCGTAACAACAAATACGGGCGAAAGCGCTAGTTCTTCTGTAAAAGTCCCTGATTCATCAGATCAAGCTACCGAAGATGATTCTACTAAGCCTGAAGATGACGGAACAACGGACGATAATCAAAATGAAGACAATAGCAACCCTGATCAAAACAACGGCTCTGATCAAGGTGACGATTCATCTACTCAGCCGGATGATAACCAAAACAACAATAATGGCAGCAATAACGGCGGTAACAATAGCGGCAATACCGATAATAACAATAATGATAGCGGCAATGCTAACGATGGTAACAGCGGCAACAACAGTAATAACGGAGGCACAACAACTCCTCCAGCAGACAACGGTGGAAGTGACTCAGGAAGTCAGACACCACCAACAACCCCTGCTACACCATCGACGCCGTCAACATCTGCTACACCGCAGCAAGAGCCAACAACTGAAAATTAACGTAGCAGTAAAAAGCCCCTACACGTGTAGGGGCTTTATTTCTTGTGAAGAATAAGCATTTTTGCATACTGCTTACGCAGCTCATTAAATAACTCTGTCAGCTGAATATACGCTTGATAAGAAGAAACTCGTTGCAGCAAAAACACAAGTCTCTCAGCACAGTTAATAGGCTTATAGGTTAGGTCCGCTATATCTTCTTGCAGCCGATTTAAACGCCGAACGGGCTGTCCGTTAATCCAAAACAGTAAACTAATATACATAGCAGCAGCTTGTTTCATACAAGGAGCTGCTTCTTTTGCTTTTCGCAGAGAAAAAAGCGTATGCAGTTCTTCCCTTTGAGTTTCCCACTTTTCAAAAAATGGCCGTATATTCTTTTGAACATCCCTCCAGGGTGTTTTCGTTTCTTTATGTACATCGTATAAAATATCATAAGCAAAATAATTTTTTCCACCCACTTCAAGAATCCGATCTTCTTTTGAATAGAATGGTTCGCATATGAAATGTGACGGCACTTCAATCGGTAACATCTATCTTCTTCTCTTTTCCTTTCATTCGTTTCTTTCCTTCTCGGCAAAGATCAAGAACCGGGCAGACATGACATTGAGGAGACTGTGCTTTACAGTGATAGCGTCCAAAAAAGATAAGTCGATGATGCGTAACTGACCATTCATCTTTCGGAACTTTTCTCATTAGCGTTTTTTCTACTTCCAAAACAGAATCTTTCCACCTGCAAATCCCAAGGCGTTTACTTACACGTTCTACATGCGTATCTACTGCTATTGACGGTACTCCAAAAGCTACGGATACAACAACATTAGCCGTCTTACGCCCTACTCCTGGAAGATTGGTCAGCTCATCACGATCTGTTGGAACTTCTCCTCCATACTCATCAATGAGCATACGGCAGAGCTTTTGAATATTTTTAGCTTTGTTTCTATATAAGCCGATTGATCTAATATCTTGCTGCAGCTCTTCTAACGAAACGGCTAAATAGTCTTCGGGCGTTTGATATTTTTTGAATAAATCCGCTGTTACGCGGTTGACTAGAGCATCTGTGCACTGAGCAGATAGCGCCACAGCAATGACTAAATCAAAGGGATTCCGATGATTTAACTCACAGTGGGCGTCAGGAAACATTTCCGCCATAGCATCTAGGCACTGTCTGATTTGTTTTAACGTTAACATACTAGTTCTCCTTCTCCTTACAGGTAGTTCCCTCCTATTTTACAATAGGGTTCCTGTCAAATGCTACTTTTGTCCATATTCTTTTAAAAAAGCTGCTTCAAGATTCAATTACTTGGATCTTGAAACAGCTTTTTATCCTGTCATTGCTCTAGCCAGTTAAAAAAAGGAATGGCTGATGTAGACTGAGAAGGGTTAACAGAAGATAGTTTTTTGGGCTGTTGATTTTGACGAAATTTTTGGCTATGCTTGCGGGCTTGATCAATGGTCTGAATACCATTTTTCTTCCATTCAAATAAAATCCGATCAATATACCGGAAGTTTAATTTTCCAGACATCACCGACTCTCTTAGTGCCGCTTTAATAATAATAGGATCATGATGATCTTGATCAATCCACATCGCTAGCGTTTCGCATTCAAACGGAGACAATGCTCTGCCGAACTCTTTTTCAAACATTGTATATAAATTAAGCTCTTCTTGTTCTTCTTCACTTTTTTCTACTTCTCTTGTTTCTTGCATCATATGATGAATAAGCTTTTCCCAAAGCGGTTTTAATGAATAACGTTCACAAATAAGGGCGTTTTGCTGTTGATCTTGCTCAATAGATAAAAAGCCGCGCTGAATTAATGCTCGCAGCGTATCCATACAGACAGCACTTGAAATACTCATTTTTGCCGCCAATTCGTTAGGTGTCGGGAAACCTTCACCGCCTTCAATGGAAACATAAATATGCATTAACGTCATGAATTCCGTTTCGTTCATTCCCAAATCGCTATAGTGATTAAACAGCAGCTTCGGAATTGAAACTGTGCCTTGTTCAAACCATTCAATTAACGTTTCTTTTTTCATATCCGAACACCTCAGTAGTTAGTATATCATGAAGTTTATAGTCAAAGTAATAATTATTCGAAGCTAAAAAAGCTTCTATGTAAAACTTTCCGCTGAAACCGTACCATTGCTCTGCACATATAAAATATATATGAACGATGACTTCCTTCCAAGAATATTACACTAACTTATTTTTTCGAGAATTGCAACTCCCTTTTAAGTTAGGCTCTTTTCTATGTTTGCCTTTGTTTTCTTATGATATAAGTAAAAGCCTCGTTTTTCTTTTCTTTTTATGATTCATAAAAAAAGCTAAAAAAGTATCCTGACTACAAGAGTCAGAATACTTTTTTCACTTCCTTACGGGTATAGACGGTTTAATAAGCGTGGGAATGGAATCGTTTCACGAACGTGTTCTACGCCGCTAATCCATGCTACCGTACGCTCAAGGCCTAAACCAAATCCTGAATGTGGAACTGAGCCATACTTACGAAGCTCTAAATACCACTTATACGTTTCAGTATCTAATTTGTGCTCTTCTACACGCTGAGCTAAAAGCTCTTGATCATGAATACGTTCAGAGCCTCCAATGATTTCTCCGTAGCCTTCTGGTGCGATTAAGTCTGCGCATAATACTACGTCTTCATTTGTTGGATCTGGCTGCATATAAAATGGTTTTAATGACGTTGGATAGTGTGTAATGAATACCGGCTTGTCATAGCTTTCTGCGATAGCCGTTTCATGCGGTGCTCCAAAGTCATCTCCCCACTGAATGTCTGTAAATCCTTTTTCATGTAAGAATTTAAGAGCGTCATCGTACGAAATACGAGGGAATGGCGCTTTAATTTGTTCTAACTTAGATGTATCACGGCCTAGTACATTTAACTCTAACTTACAGTTTGTTAAAACAGACTGTACGACATGAGACACATACTCTTCCTGTACTTTCAAGTTATCTTCGAATTGGTAGAAAGCCATCTCTGGTTCAATCATCCAAAACTCAATTAAATGACGGCGTGTTTTAGATTTTTCAGCACGGAACGTTGGACCGAATGAAAATACTTTTCCAAGCGCCATTGCCGCTGCTTCCATATAAAGCTGTCCACTTTGAGAAAGATATGCATCTTCGTCAAAATATTTCGTGTGGAATAATTCTGTTGTTCCTTCAGGAGCACTTCCTGTTAGGATTGGCGGATCTACTTTTGTAAACCCGTTTTCGTTAAAGAATTCATACGTTGCACGAATAATTTCGTTACGAACCTTCATAACAGCATGTTGACGTTTAGAACGCAGCCATAAATGACGGTTATCCATTAAGAACTCTGTTCCATGTTCTTTTGGCGTAATTGGATAATCAACAGCTTCATGAATAACTTCAAGGCTTGTAACTGTTAATTCATAGCCAAACGGTGAGCGCTCATCTTCACGTACTATACCTGTTACATATAGTGATGATTCTTGCGTCATAGATTTAGCTAATTTAAAAGTTTCTTCTTCTACTTCAGCTTTTACAACTACCCCTTGCATAAATCCTGATCCATCGCGCAGCTGTAAAAAGGCAATTTTACCACTTGAACGTTTATTCGCTAACCAAGCACCAATTGTTACTTCTTTTCCTACATGCTTGCTTGCTTCTGAAATCGTAATTTTCACGATTAATATCCCTCCAAAAAACTTACATTTCGTAATTATGTATGCCATCCTATTATACATTTCGACAAACATAATAACAAGTAACAAACAAAAAGAGCCTTCTAACACGTGTAATTTGTGCTAAAAGACTCTTTTGTTTCTACCTATTGTTATTTTTTTATTTCATGTGACGAGTCATGAATGATTGAATTCGTTCCAATGCCTTTTCTAGCAAATCTAGTGATGTAGCATAAGAAAGACGTACGTTTTCTGGTGAACCGAATCCTGATCCAGGCACTAGCGCTACCTTCTCTTCTTCTAAAATAGCTTCTACCCATGCATCAACTGTATCAAAACCAGTTAACTTTGCAGCTTCAATTGCATTAGGGAATAAGTAGAAAGCACCCTGTGGTTTTAAGCATGAGAACCCTGGAATGTTAATCAACTTTTCATGAATTACGTTTAGACGCTCTTCAAAAGCTTGTCGCATCATTTCCACCGGCTCCTGAGTGCCGTTATAAGCAGCAATTGTTGCATATTGAGCAATAGATGTTGGATTTGACGTGCTGTGACTCGCTAGGTTTGTCATCGCTTTAATAACTGTAGCATCACCAGCTGCATATCCAATACGCCAGCCCGTCATGGAATGTGACTTAGAAACACCGTTAATGATAATTGTTTTTTCTTTTAACGCTGGTGAAAGCTGTGCAATCGATACATGTTCATTTTGACCATATACAAGCTTTTCATAAATTTCATCTGATACGATAAAAATATCGTGCTTCAAGCAAACTTCTCCTAAAGCTTGAAGCTCTTCTCTTGTGTAAATCATACCTGTTGGGTTGCTTGGTGAATTGATAATAACAGCTTTGGTTTTAGCAGTAATAGCCGCTTCTAATTGTTCAGGTGTGATTTTAAATTCGTTATTTTCAGAACCTTCAACGAATACTGGTGTACCTTCTGCTAACTTTACTTGCTCAGGATAACTCACCCAGTAAGGAGTTGGGATAATCACTTCGTCACCTTCGTCTAACAGAACTTGAAATAACGTATACAGTGCGTGCTTAGCACCTGTACAAACAATAATTTCAGAAGGTGAATACGTCAGGCCTTGGTCGCGTTTGAATTTTTCAATTACCGCTTCTTTTAATGGTGCAAGGCCGCCTGCTGGCGTATATTTTGTCTGACCATCATTCATTGCTGTAACAGCCGCTTCTAAAATGTGCTGCGGCGTATTAAAATCAGGTTCCCCTGCTCCAAGTCCAATCACATCATGACCAGCCGCTTTCAATTCTTTCGCTTTTGCTGTAATCGCTAATGTTGATGATGGCGTTAATGCTGATACACGTTTTGCTAACTTCACTAAAATCTCCCCCTATGAACTAAAGCTATAATCAGCCCGCGGGCTGATTATAGATAAAAAATTGGCTTCATTTTCATAAAGCGCTGAAATCTTATATTATGACACATATGGTATTTCATATGGTATAAACGATTTATGATTGAGATAAGCTGTATCGTTTTATAAATTCACCGCTAGAGAAATCAAGATAATAGTATGTTAAATGTTTCTTATCTTTATCCACATATGTTACTTCCCACAGCGGCTTTTTATTTTCAATGCCTAGGCGCACCGACTTAATTTCCTGCGGGTTTTTATCATTTTTCACAATGGAAATGGCTTTCTCTTTTGTGATCCCGCTGCTTGCTTTCTTTAAAACAGCTGTTTGTTTTTTGCTTTTAGGCATCCAAGCAATTACCTTTTGATTGCTTCGGTTTGTACCTTCTACTACATAAAATGCATGATTGCCGAAATATGGCTGGGTGCTTGTGACAGATTTCAAATTAAATTCTTTTTTTGCTTGGGATGCTGCTTTTTCCTCAGCAGACTGAACATCCTTAACGGACGAGTGATAAATGCTAAAAGAAATGCCTCCGATAATTAAAAGCACAGCAGCTACCGCTACAATAATTAACTTTTTCATAAAATCCCTACTTATGTACGATAAATTGTAAATACAGCTTTGCTTTGATCTTCTTCATCTAACGCTAATCCGAACATCAAATCTTGCTTTTTCAACGTGCGATTCAAACTATCAACAATTTTATATAAATCCGAGGAATTTTCCACGCGGACAGTTGATAATACTTCAATCCTACTTTCCATTGTAAACCTCCTAGCTCGTCTATCACGACGCAAAAATGACGATATCCGTATTATAACAGGTATCAAAAACCATCGTCATCTTTTTCACTCATCAATCCCGTCTGTACGTTTTGCGTAAAAACCGAATAAATAAGTAAACATATATAATATTATAAGGAATTTACCTCTTTTTGCAAAAGGAAATTTGTTTATTTTGCAGAAAATTTCATCACATCATAGGATTTTAGCGACATTTTAATAGAGTAAGCGCTCCCCTCTCTTACATCATATAACTCAATCCATTCAGCTGTTAAATTTGAAAGCAGTCGAGGGGAATAGGAACGGCCTGGTTTCGTAAACGCAACCGCAAGCTGTGTATCTAATTGCTTCAAAAATGCATTCGAAAAAAACGTTCCCTCTCCAAAATCAGGAATTTTCAATACATCTACATGGGTAAGAGGAATGCGTAAAAACTTTTCTTCTACTTCATCTGAGCTGCTCATTGCATATAGAATCCGATGTTCTCCGATCGTAAATAATAGATCCATAGCCGCTATTTTTTGCTTCGATGCATGCAAGACATCAACGTGTATATTATTTGTTAACTGAAATAAATCATTTTCTTTCCACTTCTCTGTTTGAAATTCCGCCTGGTACTGAGCGGGGACAATAATACGCTCTATATGATAATCATTCACAGCTCGCTGAACATTTGAATCATAGTACTTTTGCTGTTTCGTAATCACTAATTGGTTGATTTTTTTCACTTTATATCGCTTCAACCACTTCTTTAGCTCGGGATAGGAAGATGCATTCCCAGTATTTATCAAAATAGTCTCACCGCTTCCGTCTTGAATCAGACTCGCTTCTCCAGCTGAAAGAGGTAAAAAGGTGATCACTACTTCATCAACTTGTAAACCAAAATCTACGTTTTTAATGACGGCTGCTGAAACCGAACAGTTCATAAAACTAAAAAACAGTACGGCACTTATTAATATTTTAATCATACACTGTCCTCATTTGCTTATCATAGTATATTACTATCGTCTCTCAAGTGAAGAAACAGTATGCATAAAAAAAGACTTAAGCGTATGCTCAAGTCTTTTCATTCCACCATTCTTTGTAGTCCAGTAAGACATCCGAAAACGTTTTTTGAACAACCTGGACTTTTGGAAGTGAGTGAAGGAAATGATACCCATATGCTGTTCGCGTAATACGATTATCAAAAATAAATATAGCTCCTCGGTCACTTTTCGAACGAATCAACCGTCCAAATCCTTGTTTAAAACGGATAACGGCCTGAGGAAGTGAATAATTCATAAAAGGGCTTTTTCCTTCTTTTTTCATCTGCTCAAATTTAGCTGTCAGCAGAGGTTGATTTGGAGATGAAAAAGGAAGTCTGACAATTACGAGACATGATAATAAATCTCCTGGCAGATCAATTCCTTCCCACAGGCTATTTGTACCTAATAGAATGGAATGCTCAAACTGGCTGAAGTCCTTTAGCAGTCTATTACGATTTCTAGTTGTGACTCCTTGACCGAGCAGTACAAACTCTTCAAGATCGTTTAACTCTTTTAAATAACCATACGTAGCTTTCAACATGTCATATGAAGTAAAAAGCACCAGCATACGACCATTTGTTACTTTAGCTACGTCAAGAATACTTTCTGCCATCATAGCGCTATACTCATATAATGATACTTCGTTAACAGCAGGCATATCTTGAGGAATATAGACTCTAGCTTGCTTCTCATAATCAAACTCAGAAGGGAGAATGAGTTGAGCAGGCTGAAAGTCATATAACCCTAGCTCTTGAATTAAATAATCAAATGTTCCATTCACCGTCAATGTAGCCGATGTTAAAATAACGCTTTGTTTCTTGGCGAAAAATTCATCAGCCAGCGTATCGGCAATGGAAGTAGGCTGACTATAGATATACGTAGCATTCGCTGCTCCTTTTGGTTCAATCTCAAACCACGTTACGTGATGACTCTGCTGTTTGAACAAAAGCTTTTCTATTTGCTGAGATATGTGTTCAAATCCTTTAACAGCCGTTTGAAATTCATGAAGAGACGACTGTTCATTTTTTGTGACTTTGTCATATAGTTCGTCAAAAGAATGTCTTGCCCCATCATTCCATGTAAAAAGATCGTGAATTAAAAAACGAATGCGCGACGCTGCTTCTTGAATAGCCGTCCAGTAATGCCCATGCTCTTTTTCCACTTTATATCGATAGCTGCTTCTTCCAATCTCACCCTGCTGATTGCCGATTCTTTTTTGGACAAAAGAATGAATCAAACGAAATAAGTCATCGCACTCAGAATGAAGCTGCACAAACAGCCTTTGAAGAAATTCAGTGTTAAGCTCGATGCTATATTTTACAAACGTATGATGAATTTTTTTTAACAGCCCTTTGTCTTGAATGGTTCCGATTCGGTTTAATAGCGCATGAACCGCAAAATAATCTAAGCGCTCTCCCAGCTCTTCTCCGGCAATGTCTTCTAAGTGATGAGCCTCGTCAATAATAATCTGTTCATACTCAGGCAGCAGCTCATGATTACTCATCACATCCATCAACAGCAAGCGATGATTTGTCACTACTATATGGGCATTTTGCGCCCTGTTCTGCGCTCGTTCATAAAAAGAATAAAGTTTCCAAGGATGCTTAAAATCACTTGGAGACGGATTGCTTTCATTTAGCTGTTCCCAAAAAAGTTTGCCGCCAGAAGGCAGGTTTATTTCATCGCTGTCGCCCGTTTCCGTTTCCGTCAGCCAAATAAGCAGCTTCGCTTTTGTGAGGATTGCATCGTAATTATTATTGCGCTCTTTTAAGAGCTGAATAAACTTTCTTATACTAATGTAGTGTTCTCTTCCTTTTAAAACAGCTGCTGTAACAGGAAACGGAACAATCTTTTCTAGAATAGGTACATCTTTTTCGATGATTTGCTGCTGAAGCGTTACCGTGTTAGTTGAGATAATGACTGGTTGATGATGAACAGAAGCATAAAACACAGCAGGAACTAAATAAGCGTAGGTTTTACCAATACCGGTCCCGGCTTCAATTAAAGCATGCTCATTACCTGCAAAGCACTCTTGTACAAAGTTCATCATCTCCCACTGCCCTTTTCGTTCTTCAAACAATGGCAGAGCCTGATGGAACAGCTTTTGCTTTTCAGCTTCAAATATTTCGTAAGTATGAGAGTGCTGCTTTTCATTAGCTGAATGCGGCTGATATTTATTTAGCGCAATGCCATGTATAAATTCATAAGAATCATCCTCGGCATAACTTTTATCATCTATAACTTGTTGAATCAGTTCTCCAATTTCACTTTTAAAGTGCAAGCTTAGCGCATACAGCTGCTTTAAAGTTGTTAGAGGTAGCTTCTTTAATTTTTCAATTAGTAATAGTAAAATACGTGCCGTTACTTCTGCATCACTATCTGCTTGATGAGGGTTTTCATGTTCAATATGTAAATACTCAGCTAATTGGCTAAGTTTGTACCCATCAACTGTAGGCAGCAGAATCCGGGCCAGTTCGACGGTATCTACCGTTGAATTATAAAGCGTCTCCCTTCCGCACTGATAGAGTTCTTCTTGTAAAAAAGTTAAATCAAATGCCACATTATGTGCAACAAAATAAGCATCATCTAGCAATTCTATAATTTTAGGTGAAATTTCTTCAAATAAAGGCGCATCTTTCACCATATCATTTTGAATGTTAGTTAGTTGTGTAATAAAAGGCGGAATATCCATACCCGGATTTAAAAAACTAGAAAAACGTTCAACAATTTTGCCGTCTTCTACTATGACAGCAGCAAATTGAATCATTTTATCTCCTTGTTTTGGAGAATGTCCCGTCGTTTCAAGATCTACCACAACAAAGCGTTTATTCACGGTCAACACCTCGCAAGTCTGTCTTTTTATAGTATAAAGTGAAAGCCTGCTCTATATGCTTTAAAAGCGCAACTCCTTCTCGTGAAAAACAGAGAGGCTTTCATACATAGAAGTTTTACTTTAGTGTGTATAGAGGTTTATACCGTTCACTTACTAGCGTATGTATTCAAATAAAAATCCCCCTCATAAAGGGGGACTGTTCTTATAGAATTGTACCAGCTGGTTCTTGTTTAAGCAATTGTTGGATTTTATTCTGCTCATTCATAATCGCTACGGTTGGATGATGGTGAGCTACTTCTTCATTTGCTACGAGCGCATAAGAGATAATGATGATAATATCTCCAGGCTGCACGAGTCTTGCAGCAGCTCCATTTAAACAAACTACACCGCTCCCGCGTTCGCCGGGAATCACGTACGTTTCCAAGCGAGCTCCGTTATTATTGTTTACAATTTGGACTTTTTCATTTGCTGCGATTCCCACTGCGTCAATGATATCTTCATCAATGGTGATGCTCCCAACATAATTTAAGTTGGCTTCAGTTACATGAGCTCTGTGTATTTTGGCATTCATCATCGTGCGAAACATTTAGTTATCCCCCTGTACGTCTACAATTACATTATCAATTAAACGGGCTTTAGAGAATTGAACAGCTAAAGCAATAATGATTTTGCCAGCGGCTTGCTTAATCGTTTTTAGCTCTGGATACGTATAAACATCGATATAATCCACTTTACCGCTCGTATGTTGCTCAATTTCTTTTCGAATGGTCCCTTTAAGGATTTCTACATGCTTCTCTCCGCTTTCAAGAAGCTGCAGAGCGGTTTGTAAACTCTTAAATAAAACAGGTGCCTCTTCTCTTTCTTTATCTGTTAAATATACGTTACGAGAACTTTTAGCTAATCCGTCTGCTTCTCTCACCGTGTCTACTGCTCTAAGCTCCACGGGGAAATTAAAGTCTTCAATTAAGCCATCTACTACAGCAACTTGCTGCGCATCTTTTTTACCAAAGTATGCACGATCTGGAGTTACAATGTGAAAAAGCTTTGTTAGTACCGTAGCTACTCCATCGAAATGACCGGGGCGCTTCTGTCCACACAATACGTCTACACGATCTGTCACGGTTATAGCAACTGAACGGCTTGACTTATACATTTCCTCTACTGAAGGATAAAATAGATAGTCGACGTTAGCTTCTTTTGCCACGCGCTCATCACGTTCAAAATCTCTTGGATACGTATCAAAATCTTCATTTGGTCCAAATTGAGTCGGGTTCACAAAAATACTTAGCACCACTACTTCATTTTCTGTGCGAGCTGCTCCAAGCAAAGTAGCGTGGCCTTCATGCAAATAGCCCATCGTCGGGACAAATCCAATTGAATGTCCAAGCTGCTTTTCTTTTTTCATCTCCTGCTGCATGTCTTTAATTGTTGTAATGACTTTCATCTTATTTCCCTCCGTACAGTGCCGTTAACTGCTCTTCTTTCATTGAAAAAGTATGTGCTTCTTTCGGAAACTCTCTTTTTTTCACTTCACTTACATACTGTGAAAGCCCTTGTGAAATAGGCTCATTTATTTTCGCAAATGACTGAACAAATTTGGGCACACGCTCTACGCCGTACGTTAATATATCGTGGTATACAAGTACTTGACCATCCGTGTCAGCTCCTGCTCCGATTCCGATTGTAGGAATGCTTAAGCGTTCAGCTACTTGTTTTGCTACTTGTTTAGGAACACACTCTAATACAACAGCAATAGCTCCCGCCTGCTCACACTTGATCGCGTCTTGGATTAGCTGTTTTGCTTCTTTCGCTTCTTTCCCTTGCACTTTATAACCGCCCAGAACACCGACAGACTGAGGTGTTAACCCGAGATGTGCAACAACCGGAATACCAGCTTGCGTCAATTCTGAAATTGTATAGAGAACATCATTTGCTCCTTCTACTTTTAAAGCATGAGCTCCGCTTTCCTGCATAATGCGAGCAGCATTTCTCATCGTGTCTTCTTTCGACACGTGATAGGACATAAATGGCATGTCGGTGACGATAAATGTATCAGCAGCTCCTCTTTTAACCGCTTTTGTATGATGAATCATGTCATCTACCGTTACAGGAATCGTAGAGTCATATCCTAAAACGACCATTCCTAGAGAATCACCTACTAAAATCATGTCTACGCCTGCTTCCTCAGCGTACTTAGCTGACGGATAATCGTACGCGGTCAGCATCACAATTGGTTCATTGTTTTGTTTCATACGTAAAAAATCTAATTTTGTTTTCACTAACTTTCTCCTCCTTCTCAGAGGAGATGAGCGCACGTCTGCACACAAAAAGCCCTTCTACCTATAAAAGGAAGAAGGACTTTGACAGACTTCATCTATAAAAAGCACACTTTACCTAATGTGCTTACCTATGCGTCATCCCTCTGTCCTAGTCCTTAATGGATCAAGGCAGATTTATTGTCGTATTAAAAATAAACAAACGAGTATCAAGTGAAGTTCTTGCGATACTACCTTGATACTCGTATTATAATAAAAATTTCTTTATTTTTCTACTATTTTTTAGCAGAGAGCTCAATATCTGCAGAATGAATTCGGTGTATAACTCCTTCATCATCTTCAATCAATAAAACGCCTTCATCTGTTATGCCTTTTGCAAAGCCTTCAATGTTGGCTGTCATCGTGCGCGCTATAATTCGCTTGCCAATACTAATTGCATACGTTTCCCAAAGAACTTTAATTAAACCAAAGCCATTTTTTAAGTATTCTTCGTAAAGGGTTTCTAACTTTAAGAAAAACGCTTGCATCAAAGCTGCACGATTAATTTCTTCACCTTTTTCAATACGTAAAGATGTGGCAATGTGTTTGATTTGTTCATTAAAATCCGTTTCCTGCTGATTCACATTGATGCCGATTCCAATGATGACCGAATGAATCCGGTCAAAATCAGCCTGCATTTCTGTTAAAATCCCAACTAGCTTCTTCCCATTTAATAAAACATCATTAGGCCATTTAATGTCTGGAGAAAGGTTCGTCACTTCTTGAATGGCCTGTACAACAGCCACTGCTGATAGTAGAGTCAGCTGAGGAGCCTGCTGCGGTGGGATAGAAGGACGCAGTATAATACTCATCCAGGCACCAGTATATTTTGGGGAATACCACGCTCTATCAAGTCTTCCTCTCCCTGCCGTTTGCTCTTCAGCAACTACGACCGTTCCTTCTTTGGCTCCTTCTTGAGCAATTCGATGAGCAATCTTTTGAGTAGAATGCACGCTTTCCTCATAATGAATATACTGACCGATTTTTGTTGTTTGGAGCCCTAATAAAAGCTCGTTGCTGCTTACTTTGTTCGGCTTCCCAACAATACGATAGCCTTTTTTACGAACAGCTTCAAGTTCATAGCCCTCTTTTCGCAGCTCTTCGATATGCTTCCATACAGCTGTTCTTGAACAGCCTAATAAATCGCTGATCTTTTGGCCAGAGACATAGTCCCCATCTGCGTTCGTAAACATTTCAAGCAGCGTTCTTCTTATATCTGACTGCAAGACTGCACCCACTTTCTTATTGAAGATTTCGTGTTCATTAACTCATTGTATAGAACTTTCTCCTCAATTTCTTTTAACAGTTGAGACACCCATGGACCACCCTTTTTACCTGTCCACACTAAAAGATCTTGACCATTTATATCTAAATCTTTTAAAGAATGAATAGGCAGCTCGCTATAGATGTAAAGAAGCTCATGTTCATTCATATGCTCATTGCTTCGAAGAAGTTGTAAAATACGATTCACGCTTACGCTGGCCTGCTCTCCAATTGTATACATGATGCGTTTTGACCATCCATTTTCCAAAACGTCTCGAAGACCAATAGACTGAAGCTGAATATCTTTAATTTGCTTATTAGATAATTTCCAGCTTTTTAAAAATGCCTGCTTGTCTTGAATGTCGAGTAGATGTACCAGAAGTGTCCATGACTCCGATACTCGCTGAAGCATCATCCAATCGTGTGCACAAACAGATCGGAATTTTTGCGGATCTACATTCAATTGAGGCAAGTAGCGATACAGCTCCGTATCTGCTACAAGTGCTAATGCTAAAGACGGACGCTTTCCGCTCAGCATTTTTTCGAATTCCACTGTAATGCGTTCAATAGAAACATGCCTCAGCAGTTCACCGTATTGTTGAATGGCTCTTTTAGTTTGATCAGACAGCGAAAACGCCAGCTGACTGACAAAGCGAACGGCTCTCATCATACGAAGAGCATCTTCATGAAAGCGTTCTTTAGCATTTCCGACAGTACGAATTAACTGGTTTCGCAAATCTTCTCTTCCATTAAATGGATCAATGATTTCTCCTTTTGCATTCATAGCCATTGCATTGATTGTAAAATCGCGACGCTGCAAATCTTCTATCAGAGACGAAATAAACGTAACGGACGAGGGACGACGAAAATCATCATATTCTCCCTCAGAGCGAAAAGTGGTTACCTCATAGGTCTCGTTCTCATGGACAACGACAACCGTACCATGCTCGATTCCTACATGAATCGTCTTAGGAAAGAGTTCCATCACTTGTTCAGGCCTAGCTGACGTAGCGATATCAATATCTCCAATCGTCCGATTTAAAATGAGATCCCTAACCGCTCCTCCAACAAAATACGCTTCGTAACCGGCTGTCTCCAGTTTTTCAATAACATAAAGCGGATGAATGAACGGTTCTTTCATAACTTCCTCCATTCTTCAACCCTGTACCAATTTATAATAAAGTTTTTCATATTGACTCACAATCTCTGTTGAATGAAATTTATGATTAACTGCGCTTAGAGACGCTTCCCTCATTTGGTGATGCAGCTGTTCATTTTCAAGTAGCTGAATTGCTTTGCTCGCTGCGTCTTCGACGTCTCCCACTTCGCAAATATATCCTGTTTTTTCGTGTTCAATTACTTCAGGAATTCCGCCTATATTTGTTCCGATGCATGGAACACCACAGGCCATAGCTTCTAAAAGTACAAGCCCAAAGCTTTCTTTTTCAGACAATAACAGTTTTAAATCGCTAATCGAATATAATTCTGCTACATTTTCTTGTTTCCCAAGAAATAATACAGAATCTTGAAGATTTAGCTCTCTTACTAATTGAGACACAACCGTCATTTCAGGGCCGTCTCCTACAAGCAGCAGCTTAGACTGAAGCTTTTTATTAATAATAGCAAATGTTTTGACTATATCTGTAACTCGTTTGACTTGACGAAAGTTTGAAATATGAATAACGACTTTTTCATTTTCTAATATGCCATACTCCGCTTTTAAATACTGCACTTCTTTTTTATGATAAACTCGTTCATCAATAAAATTATACATCGTTTCAATTTCTTTATCTGGACTAATCAAATGGTGAGTTTGATCAACAAGTGACTGAGATACAGCCGTCACTGCATCTGATTTCTCAATTCCAAATTTAATTAAGTCTTTTAACGATGGATCCTCTCCTAGAACCGTAATGTCTGTCCCATGAAGAGTCGTCACAATTTTCACTTCGTGCTCCACCATTTGTTTAGCTAAAATCCCGCAAACGGCATGGGGGATTGCATAGTGCGTATGAATAATGTCAAGCTTTTCTCTTTTAGCCACTTCAGCCATTTTACTGGATAAAGCCAGATCATACGGAGGGTATTTAAAGACGGAGTACTGATTTACATCTACTTCGTGAAAATAAATATTTGGATATACTTTCGTCAATCTAAAAGGCATGCTAGAGGAAATAAAATGAATTTCGTGCCCTTTTTCAGCCAGCAGCTTCCCTAGCTCCGTTGCTACCACTCCTGAACCTCCAACGGAAGCATAACATGTAATACCAATTTTTAACTTCATTTATTTTCCACCTACTAAATCGTCGTACATCAAAATCGGTTTTTTAGATAAAAAACCTTCACCGTATGCTACCCCGACTTCTTTGCCAAATAATCGCTCTCTGCTCTCTACCGTTTCAATATATCCGTTTACCAGCGGCGTATCAAACGTATCTGCTGTTTTTATAAATTGACTTTCATAAGCCTCTAGACTAGCTACTTTCTTTTGAAACGTGCTTGATACATCTACGATAAAATCTGGCTTATGAAATCCATTTATCATATAGAAATAAAGAGACTCAGCACGATGAGCTTTTTGCTTTTTATAATCGATATAATTTTTAACGCCAGCGGAAAACATGGCCTCTTCTACAAGCTTTGCACAATTTCCATGATCAGGATGACGATCTTCAAAGTAAGGAGCAAATATAATCCTTGGTTGATACGTGCGAATGACTGAGGCTATTTCAGCTATATACTCTGCCTTTAAAACCAAACCTCTGTCTGGTAAATGCAGATGAATTCGCTCATGAACACCTAAGACATCAGCAGCTTTAGACGCTTCTTGTTTTCGAATTTCAACCGTTCCATTTGAAGAAAGTTCAGCTTGCGTCAAATCGCAAATAACTACCTTCAAACCTTGTTCACTCATTCTTGCAATGGTTCCACCCATGCCGATTTCTACATCATCGGCATGAGCACCAAAGGCAAGGATATCTATTGTTTCTTTCATTATCTTCACCCTATTTTTTTATAATTGAACGCCAATGCAAATCGCCTCGTTCAAGTCCATGAATTAAAATCTCTGCTGTTCCCATATTCGTTGCAAGAGGAACCGCATAGACGTCACATAGGCGCATCAGAGCTGAAATATCAGGTTCATGAGGCTGAGCTGTTAACGGATCTCGGAAAAAAATAACCATATCCATTTCATTTTGAGCAATTAAAGCTCCTATCTCCTGATCTCCTCCAAGCGGTCCTGATTGAAAGCGGTGAACCTTCAAACCTGTTGCTTCTGAAATACGCGTTCCTGTTGTTCCTGTTGCGAACAGCGAATGTTCCTGTAAAATCGCTTGATAGGCTGTTGTGAATTGTACCATATCATTTTTCTTTTTATCATGTGCAATTAAGGCGATTTTCATTTTTCTCGCTCCTTAGTCAATAATATTTTCTAATCCATATACAAGTGTGTCTACGTTCATAACTGTGTCAACAGCTAGCTTCACACCTGACATAAAAGAAGCACGGTTGTATGAATCATGACGGATTTTTAATGTTTGTCCAAATCCTCCGAACATCACTTCTTGGTGAGCAATCAGCCCTGGCAGGCGTACGCTATGTAGGCGGATTCCTTCATAATCTGCACCGCGCGCCCCTTCTAGCAATTCTTTTTCCTCAGGATGACCCTGTTTTTTTGCTTCACGAACTTCACTGATAAGCTCCGCTGTTTTTAAGCCTGTTCCTGATGGTGCATCTAACTTTTGATCGTGATGCATTTCAATAATTTCAACATCATCAAAGTACTTAGCTGCCATTTGTGAAAACTTCATCATTAAAATAGCGCCAATCGCAAAATTAGGTGCAATGATACAGCCAAGTTCCTTCTCTTCAGCAAGCTGCTGTAATTCTTTTAAATCTTCTTCTGAAAAGCCAGTTGTTCCTACAACAGGTCTTACTCCATATGTTAGGGCTGTTTTAGTATGAACGCGCCCAATTTCAGGTGTTGTCAAGTCAACTAAAACATCTGCCTTAACGTCTTGAAAACATTTTTCAATATCCGTGTAGATTGGTGCCTGTACATTTGGCATTCCTTCAATATCACTTATGTATTTTCCTTCATTGATACGATCTACCGCTGCTACTAATTCAAAATGCTCTGTTTCTTCTATTAATAATACAGCTTCTTTTCCCATACGACCTCTTGGTCCTGCAAGTACAATTCGAATTTTGTCCATTCTTTTTCTCTCCTTAGTCTTCTTTTTTCGTCCAGCGATCTTTGTCACGCGTATTAAATTTATTCATAACGCGATCATGCGCTTCTTGTAAATCAATATTTAATGAATTTGCAAAGCAAATTAATACAAATAAAATGTCGCCCATTTCTTCTTCGACCGTACGTTCTGCTTCAGTCGTTTTCTTCGGCTTTTCACCATAATAGTGGTTAATTTCGCGCGATAATTCGCCCACTTCTTCCGACATGCGCGCAAGCATAGCAAGAGGACTAAAATATCCTTCTTTAAATTGGCTAATATATGCATCAACTTCTTGTTGCATTTGCTCCATCGTTTTTTTTGACATCTTTTTATTTCACCTCTTTTAGAAGTACACTCAGCTTACTATTATAACATCTTTACTTCAAATTATTTAGTGTAATTACTTCTTCTTACCAAGCCTTTACCAGATGCTCTTTCACAATATTCCTCACGTTGCCCTTAATTCTCAAAAATCTGTCTATATTTTACGAATTGAGGATACTACTAATACATAGCACTAGAAGAAACATCATCACTTTTTACTATTTTCAAAAATCTTTTCGATAGTTATTTACGAAATGAAATATATTCCTTTATGATAAGGTAGTGCAAAAACGGTCATAGGAGGTTTGTAAGTATGAAAGGTCTCAGATTAAAAAATATTATTTTTATACTGCTTGGTGCTGCCATATTTGCGTTTGGACTTGTTAATTTTAACATGCAAAACAATTTAGCTGAAGGTGGATTCACAGGCATTACCCTGCTTTTATTTTTCTTATTTAACATTGATCCCTCTTATTCTAACTTAGTGTTAAATATTCCTTTGTTTTTTGTAGGGTGGAAACTATTAGGGAGAACAGCATTTATTTATACCATGCTCGGAGTCGTTAGCTTATCCCTATTTTTATGGATATTCCAGCGCTTCCCAGTGAATATGCCCCTGCGTCATGATATGACTCTAGCAGCTCTTTTTGCCGGTGTTTTTATTGGAGTGGGTCTTGGCATTATTTTCAGGTTTGGAGGAACAACAGGAGGAGTCGATATCATCGCACGTGTTGTGCAAAAATATATCGGGTGGAATATGGGGAAAACGATGTTTCTTTTTGACTTTATTGTGATTAGTGCGTCTCTCATTTATTTATCCTACCGAGAAGCTATGTACACACTTGTTGCAGTCTTTGTCGCTGCACGGGTTATTGACTTTATGCAAGACGGCGCGTATGCCGCCAAAGGAGCAACGATCATTTCAAATCATAACGAAGCCATATCGGATAAAATTATGAAAGAAATGGATCGAGGCGTGACGATTTTAAAAGGACAAGGTTCTTTTTCTAAGCAAGATACCAACGTGCTATACTGCGTGGTTAGTAAAAATGAAATTTTCCGTTTAAAGCAAGTTATTACTTCTGTAGATCCGCACGCATTCGTTGCAGTTACGGATGTTCATGATGTCTTAGGCGAAGGATTTACCCTTGATGAAAATAAAAAACCGCTTGAAAGATAAAAAAATACCGCTAATGCGGTATTTTTTTTAGTCGTCGTTATTCATTCCTGTATAAATCATGATTAAACGAACCAACTCAAGAACTGCTACGGCTGCAGCTGCTACGTATGTTAAAGCCGCTGCGTTAAGCACTTTACGCGTCTCGCGCTCTTCGTCATTTCTAATCGCTCCGACTGAGACGATTTGCGTCATCGCTCGGCTTGAAGCGTTAAATTCAACAGGCAGTGTTACAAGTTGGAATACGACAGCTGCTGCCATGAAGATAATTCCAAGTAGTAATAACCCACTAGCCTGCGCGATAATTCCAATCATAATTAAGATCCATGATACGTTAGACCCTAAACTTGCTACCGGCACAAGCGAGTGACGAAGGCGTAAAAACGAATAGTTTTCTTTGTCTTGAATCGCGTGTCCCACTTCGTGAGCCGCAACGGCAGCGCCTGCGACAGACGTTCCGTAGTAGTTGTCTTCTGATAAACGAATGACTTTTGAGCGAGGATCGTAGTGATCCGATAAAAATCCGCCTACAGGCTCTACGTGAACATTGTACAATCCGTTTTCATCCAAAATTTTCCTTGCTACTTCTGCGCCTGTCATTCCTGATGAGTTGCTTACTTTTGAATATTTTTTGTAAGCACTTCTCACCTTAAACTGTGCCCAAATTGGCACAAGGATAATAATGAGAAAATAAATCAAAAAGCTCATTTACCCACACCTTTCATTATGTGTTTGACTACTCTTTTATTTTAGACAATTCTGCGCTTTTACGTCAATCATTACGCCCTCTAGCTGACTTTCTTTTCTGGTCAGCAAAATATTTTCGCGCTCCTACATAAAAAAGTGTAGCAATAATAATACTTCCGGTGGTAATTGTAACCCAAATAAAAGACGGGTCTGTACGATTTTCTTTTACTTGTTCAAAAAAATCTTTTAAGTTTTGTTCCATTTGGTTAAACTGCTCATCGTTAATCTCACTTAGCGTTCCTTCAGTTTGTAAAAAGTGAACGTCCGCGCTCACACGCTGTACATAGGGAAACGACACGTCTACCTGCGCGCTCGGTAAGATCATATCATATTCCTTCAAAAATTGCTTAAGCTGCGCTTCATAAGCCGATTGTTCTCCTTTTACCGCTTCATTTCGCATCTCTTTAAATGTTGCTAGCATACTGCCTTCGAGCTCAGTCCACATAGGCTGATGCTTGCTGTGCAGCGCATCGACTAACAATCGAAATTGAGTAGCTTTTTGAAGACGTTCTTCATCACTGGAATCAGAAGATAAAAGAGACCTTTCTACCTGTTCATAACAAAGAGTTAAAATACGTATATCTTCGGCCGATACGCCCAAAGAAGCTGTATTGAGACTGGTAAATTCATTCGAAAAGTTTCTGAACAAATGTTGGGCTGCTTTATACTCCTTTTGCTCTACAAGCGATAGCGTTTGATCAGATAAGTTATCAAGCTTTTCCCACTGCCCTTCAGCTGCATGTACAGTAGTCGTATATGCAAAGAAAAGTACGAGCAATATTCCTACTATTCTTCCTTTCATTCTCGTCCCTCCTCTAACCTCTACTAAAACTTATGAGAAAGAGGACAAGAGTAGACCAATTTTCAAAAGGAAGTTTTAATCTTACTATTCATTCATCGGAGTGATAAAGTTTTGCGTGTAATATTTCTCATATACACCTACACCAAGACGCGTAAACTCTTTATTGAGTAAAGCCTTACGATGTCCCTCACTATTAAGCCACCCTTCAACCGCAGCGATTCCATCCTGATAATTCGAGGCAATATTTTCGCCCGCGATACGGTATACTACATCACCTTTTTGCAGACGGTTGCCTAAATCACCTTGTGCTGGTGAAACGTGAGAGAAATAGTTTAAGTCGCTCATTTCTTTGCTGTGTAAATAAGCTACTCCGGCAGTGGCTTCGTCCCAAGCTAAAGGCGACAGCTGAAACCGGTCTCGAATTACATTTGTAATATCGATAATTTGCTGTTCTTCTCCTTCTTGGACACTTTTCCACTCCTCCGATGTCAATGACGGAGCTGTGGGAAGCTCGCCGCGGTAAACAATTTCGTACGGACGCTGTTTTAATAGCGTGTCCATGTCCATAATTCGAATACTTGAGATTGTATTAAGGAACTGATCAAAATATAGTTGGACGTATACATCTCCATATTTAATAATGGGACGCATTTTCATATCCTCTTCACTCAGACGAAATCGGTATTCATTTCCGTCTTTTTGAAGCGTGAGTTCCGATGAAAGTGAAACTCTTTTTTCTACTTCCTCTCGCTTCTCACCAATCTCAAAAGGATCTGTATTTGTTTTTGAGCCAATGACGTATACAGATACGACTTGATTATTTTCTACTCCTACCTGCGCATAAGTTTGACGATTCTTTTTGTAAATCCACCAATCATAGCCATATGCAGAAGAATCAATACGATCCGGCTCTCCAAGCATTCCAATTAACTGTTCTGAATGATCTCCAATGAGCCTCATCATATTTTCACTTTGTTTTTCATAAGAAGCCACTTCTTGTGTGGGCTGACTTTTGGAATCCGTTTGGTTTTGCTCAATATTTTGACCCGTTAGATATTTTTCTAGCTGAGGTAAATAATCCTCCGCGTATACAAATGCCACTATTAATACGAGAATAAAAATAACTTTTTTCAGCTTTTCTTCCTCTCCTTACACCTGTTTTCTTTACCTGTTTAACTTATTTTTATCTCTATTATACATGCATTCAAAAAAAAATAGCTATCGGTATGAAGGAAACAAAAGAAAAAGCCAACTATTTACGAATATACTGCAAACAGTTGGCTTTCGCTTTTTAATGCGTTTGTTGTGAAATGTCTGAGAGCGCTTCTCCTGCACGTTCATTTGCATAGCGAAACGTTGATAAATCACCTAGCGATACAATCCCTACTAGCTTTTGATTTTCCACAACAGGAAGACGACGGATTTGATGTTGAGCCATAAGCTTAGAAGCTTCTTCTACAGAGGCTTCCGCTGTAATAGTTATAAGCTCTTCACTCATAACATCCGTTACTTTACTTGAATTTGGCTTCTTTTCTGCGATGCCTTTTATAACTAAGTCTCGATCTGTAATCATTCCTACTAGCTGATCTCTATCGACAATTGGAATTGCTCCTACATTCCATTCCTTCATTTTCACTGCTACTTCATATACGTTATCAAGCGTGGTGCATGTTTCCGTATCAGCTGTCATTACCTCTTGTACAGTTTTCATTGTTTCATCCTCCTTTACATCGTGTGCTCGTTTTATAGTGTGACCAACTTTTTAGTAAACTTTCGTATTTAAAACGTTTAAATAAAAATAGATAACGTTTACATTTTTCCTTATTAGATATTGCAAGTTTTATCCATTCGGCTTATGATTTAATTGGGGTATATCTGTTTTGGGAGGGAGTTCATATGAAATTTGAATATGCAAAATTTGATTCATTAAAGGTTGATTTAGATTTATTAGATGAGATTATGCATCAATTTGGTCTGGTCCGCGCCGGACAATGGGATTATGAACGCGTCACGTACGATCGAAAATTCGAGTTTCAGCGAGATACCTTCTATTTGCGAGTCCAAGGACATGCTATTTCAGGCGATGTAGGGGGCAGGCATGCTGTTATTCACCTTATGACACCTCTGCTAGGCAAACATTATTATCCTCACGGTGTAGAATATGGAGACGGCGAATACTTTCCACCATCTCTTGTAGAACAGTGTGAAAAGATATTAGCACAAATCAAATCACAGCTTGAAACCGTTCAGCTATAGAATTAGAAAAAGCGCAGTAATCACACTGCGCTTTTTTTAATTCAAAGGAGGAGTAGTCGAAAATTCCTTTGGTTTTATATCTTGAGGCTCAGTAAAATCGGGCATGTACGTATCTTTCTCTCGTTCTTTTCGAGCCCACTGAAAAAAAATAAATCCTAAAACCGTTCCATACACAATTTCTTGAATAATCTTCATAATAACGCCGCCTAGCTGCTGATCTTCCACGGGCGGCAGCGTATTAAACATCTCGGGAGCAAGCTGCCCTAAACTTGCAATCATAGAAGGCGGTACACAAAGGGAAAGAGCTTGTACCCAAGCGCTTGAATCTGTATACGTCGCATATAAAGAATGATTTGCAAAAATAATCAGCGCGCATGCTGGAGTAAGGAGTACGCCATCTGCAAAAATGTATCCAAGTTTTTTTAAAGAACTTAGCTTTTGTTCTTCTTCTAGCTGATTAACGAGTGGCCACCACATGCAAAATGCAGCGACAAATAATACAACACTCACGATTCCGTGGAGCATCATATCCGTTTTAATAAAATCAAAAAGCAGCGGAATATGATACAAAGAGAATAACCCATTGAATAATAGTAGCGCAATTAAGGGCTGTGTAAAGAATTTAAAAATAGGTTTAACTCCTCTTACATAAATAACAGAACGAGCTAACCACGGCGGAATTCCTAAAATAAAAAGCGGAGGAATCACCAAGTAAACGATTGCCATTTGCGTCATATGAGCACTAAACATAAAATGCCCTAGTAAATCTACAGGTCCTCCTTTACATATATATAAAAGAACCATGCTAATAACAAAATACGCTTTTGTTTTTCTGTTTACGGCCACCGCTCCTATAAAGTTCCCTCTCCATCTACCAACGATGAAAAAATATAAGGCGGTCACCAGACAAATGGTTAAAAAATAGTAAGGACTCCAAAGTGCTTCAAAACCAAACATCTGCAAATTGTTAATCAACGTCTATTCCTCCTTCTACAGATGATGAAAAGGACTGGCGCATGCCAGCCCTTTTCTTTACCACCAAATAATGGTTACAAAAGCTAAAATGGTTAAAAGAGCTACCAATACACCTGAATACAAGAAAAATGCTGGTATGGTATGTCCTTTGTGGTTCATATGCATGAAATAATAAAGTTGAAAGATGACTTGAACAACGGCCAAGAGCACAATCACCGGCATAATGTACCATCCGCTAAACTCTTGATAAACCGCAAAAAAAGCAATTAGCGTTAGAAACAACATCATCCCAAAAGAGATAACTTGCATTTTCATATCTTCTGCGTTTCTTTTTTTACGATAATCTAAATTGAGCCTTGGGTTATCTGAGTTTGATTGATTTGTCGTCATCAGCTTATCCCACCATTCCCATTAAATATACAACCGTGAAAATAAAGACCCACACAACATCGATAAAGTGCCAGTATAAACTTGCGACATAATATTTAGGAGCGTTATATAAGTTTAACCCCCGCTTCGCATTTCGAATCATCAAAGAACCAATCCAAAGCAATCCGAACGTTACGTGAGCTCCGTGGGTCCCAACCAGCGCGTAGAAAGAAGAACCGAATGCGCTGCTTGTAAACGTATGCCCTTCATGAACATAATGCCTGAACTCATAAATTTCTAGCCCTAAAAACGCTAAACCTAAAAGCCACGTAACGCCTAACCATAGCTGCATCTTTTTAAATTCAAAATTTTTCATATGATACATAGCATATACGCTTGTTAGTGAACTTGTTAATAAAATCATGGTGGCTGCAAAAACAAGCTTAATATCAAACAATTCTTCTGGCTTAGGTCCTGACATCGTTGAATTACGTAAAGCTAAATAAGTAGCAAAAAGTGAAGCAAACAAAACCGTCTCTCCGCCTAAAAAGAGCCAAAAGCCAGTAAATTTATTTTTCCCTTCAAGCGTTGCTTTTTCAGGCGAAGCAGGGAAAGTTTCAGCAGTTAGCTTTTGTTCAGTCTCCATTACATCTTCGCCTCCTTGTCATCATCAACTAAGTCTTCTTTATGAATATGAAAGCCGTGATCATCAATCCATGAACGGAAGAACATCGATAAAAACATGACGATCATTCCGATAATCCCTACAATATCTCCCCACGCATGATCATTTCGATACAAAAAGCCAATCCCTGCAATAAACATTCCAAGCGATATCATAAATGGAATAAACGACGAGTTTGGCATATGAATATCACCAAGAGGTTCGGCTGGCGTCATTTCTTTATTTCCTGCCATTTTTTCAATCCAATATGCATCTAACCCGCGTACAAGCGGCGTTTGTTTAAAGTTATACTCTGGAGGCGGAGATGAAATAGCCCATTCTAATGTGCGTCCGTCTCCCCAAGGGTCTCCTCCTACCTTTTGTCCTTTGGCAGTTGTTTTTATAATATTAACCAGTAAAATGAGCGTAGCAACCGCCATGAAAGCAGCTCCTGATGAACTGATTGCATTCCCAAGGTCAAGACCTTGATTAGGCAAGAACGTCCATACGCGGCGAGGCATCCCCATTAGTCCTAAGAAATGCTGAATAAAGAACGTTAAGTGGAAACCAATCAAAAAGAGCCAGAACGTTGCTTTGCTTAACTTTTCATCTAACATCTTCCCAAACATTTTTGGCCACCAGTATGTGACACCTGCTAATATAGCGTATACGACACCGCCTACGATAACGTAATGGAAGTGAGCAACGATAAAATAAGAATCTTGAAATTGATAATCTGCAGGTGCTACAGCTGCCATAACTCCTGTTACTCCCCCGATAACAAATGATGGAATAAAAGCGACAGCATACAGCATTGGAGACGTAAACTCAATACTTCCTCCCCAAAGCGTAAACAACCAGTTGAAAATTTTAATTCCAGTTGGAACGGCGATAGCCATCGTAGCGACAGCAAAAATGGCATTTGCAATTGGACCAAGTCCGGTTGTAAACATGTGGTGAGCCCACACCATGAACCCTAAAAATCCGATTAATACGGTAGCAAAAACCATCGACGAGTACCCGAATAATCTCTTTCTTGAAAAAGTAGGTAAAATTTCAGAGAAAACACCAAACGCTGGAAGAATTAAAATATATACTTCCGGATGACCGAATATCCAGAAAAGATGTTCCCAGATAATGGTGTTCCCACCCATTGTGGCGTCAAAAAAGTTTCCCCCGAATAAGCGGTCAAAAATCATTAAAAACAATCCAACCGTTAGTGCTGGAAACGCAAACAAAATAAGGGCTGATGCAACAAACGTCGTCCACGTAAACAGCGGCATACGCATATAAGTCATACCTGGCGCCCTCATGTTAATGATTGTCACGAGAAAGTTGATACCTGAAATCAATGTCCCGGCTCCGGAAATCTGCAAACCTATCGCATAAAAATCAATTCCGTGACCAGGTGATGCAATAGACAGCGAAGCATATGAGGTCCACCCTGCATCAGGTGCTCCTCCTAAAAACCAGCTTAGATTTAAAAAGAGTCCCCCAAAGGCAAACAACCAAAAACCTAACAAATTTAAAAATGGAAATGCTACATCTCGAGCTCCAATTTGCAGCGGAACAACTGCATTCATCATGGCAAAAAGAAGCGGCATTGCGGCTAAGAAAATCATTGTTGTTCCATGCATTGTTAAAATTTCATTATACGTTCCTGCACTAACAAAGTCATTGCTTGGTATAGCCAGCTGAATACGTATAAATAGCGCTTCCACTCCTCCGACTAGAAAAAAGATACCGCCGGCAATTAGATAAAGAATGGCAATTTTCTTATGGTCAACGGTTGTCATAAAGTCCCAAATTGTTCCACCTACACCCTTCTTTTGACTGAGTGTACTCATCGCTAAACCTCCCCTTTTAAAAACGACTGGACGTTTATTTTTCTTTTAAACTCATTAAATAGTCTGCTAGCTCATTCACTTGTTCATCTGTTAAGTCAGGATATGTACCACTCATCTTATTACCCGGCTTAACTTTTTCAGGGTCTTTTAACCATTTTTTGATATTTTCCTTGTTGTGAGGAAGCACCCCAGCTACACGCTCACGTTCAGAAAAACCGGCTAAGTTTGGTGCTTGACGAGCTTGTTCTGGACGATTGTCTTTGACGTCAACAGCATGACATCCGATACAGCTTTCATTAAAGACCTCTTGACCAGCTTTTGCGGATGCTGTTTCTACATCAGGCTTTGCCTTTTTCAAATCTTTTGCCCACGTATCAAATTCATCGCTTGATACAGCCCGTACTTTAAAGTCCATAAGAGAATGAGATGGACCGCAAAGCTCAGCACATTTTCCGTAGAAAACCCCGTTAGCTTCCTTCGATTTTTTAGAATCAAACACTAGCCAGAATTTATTATCATTTTCTGTGTTAGCATCGAGCTTTCCTCCAACTGAAGGAATCCAGAATGAGTGCTTGACGTCAGAAGCTTTAATGTTAAAGTAGACTTTTTTATCCGTTGGAACAACTAGATCTTGCGATGTAATAATTTTTTGATTAGGATACTCAAATTCCCACCAGTACAAGTTAGCGCGCACATTTACTACGACAGCATCTTTGTCCTTCATTCCTTTTACATCCGCTAGCTTAAATGTTGAGATGACCGTTGGAACAGTCAAAATAATCAGCAGCAAGATAGGTATCACTGTCCATATAATTTCTAACTTTCTGCTTCCCTCTACTTGCTTTGGAATCACATTTTCTTCGCCTTTACGACGACGAAAGCGCAAAATAACAAATATAAAGATAATGGTGACAACAATAATAACTAAAACCATGATGGCTGTACTAAGCAGCATAAGCGAATATTGTTCTTCAGCTACCTCACCTGCAGGCTTAAGTGTTGACAAAAACGGTTTTCCACAGGCCGATAACACGAATGCAAGCAGCGTAAATAACGACAAAACGCGAAAGTTCAATCGCCATTTTTTCATACCATTCCCCAACCTCTCTTTCATTGACGTGATTTCATCTATGCCCTCTTGAGCATAAAACTTATTCCTTCTATAATGAATTCTACATGTAGAAGAAATCCCCCTTGTGCAGTGTCGCATTCAGTGAAAGATTTTATCTAGGCAAAAAGCGTTGCGACAATCATTGAGACAAATAAAATAGTTAAATAGTTTAGTGAGTAGACAAACATCATGCTAGCCCACTTTGTGTCTTCTTGTTTATTGTATTGAGCAAATCCTAAAAATAGCCATCCTATGTTTAAAACAGTGGCCAAAATTAGAAATGGAGTGCCTAATTCGTATAAATAAAGAGGTAATGGCAACAAACAAGCAATCCAAATGAGAATCTGTCGTTTTGTAAGCTCAAACCCGTGTACAACAGGCAACATAGGGATTCCCGCTGCCCGGTATTCTTCACATCTTCGCATAGCAAGAGCTAGAAAATGAGGGGGCTGCCAAATAAACATGATTAAAAATAATACCCAAGCCACTACATGTAAATTGGGATCAATAGCCGCCCATCCAATTAAAGGCGGGACAGCTCCTGATATACTTCCGATTACTGTATTAATTGTGTATAGTCTTTTGGACCACATGCTGTAAAGAACTACATATGTAAGTATTCCTGCTAATCCAATGAGAGCGGCTACTGAAGAAACAACTAGTAGCATAAGCAAGCCGGTTAACGTAAAACCGATTCCAATCCCAAGGACCGTCAAAGGTGTAAAACTCCCTGTCACTGTAGGTCGTCCCTTTGTTCGTTCCATTAGAGGGTCAATGTCACGATCTATGTAATTGTTCAAACTGCATGAACCGGCGATGATAAGTGAAGAACCTATTAAAGTAAAAAATGCTTTATCCAGGTTTTCTAAGAAGTGTTGTTCGTTGAAGAAAAGAGCTAGCCAAAAACCAGTAAAGGTGGTGATGAAATTCGAGTTGACTATTCCAATTTTAATCGTAGCTAAAAAGTCTGACCAAACGGAACTATTTTCGCTTACATGAGCTGTGTTAGGCGATGCAGAAAGCGTTGAATCTTCCACCATTTTTGAATCTTCCATGGCGCTTCCTCCTTTACTCATCCACAGACTTTTATCTAGTAAATAAAGAGTCTATAAATGAAGGCGTTTTCAACATATTTTTACAAAAATCTCCTCTTTGTTCACAAAGAAGTCATATTCCTCTCACCAAAGCTACTTAAAAGCTTCACATGTAAACGGTAAAATAGTAGAGAAATATCTATTTCTCATGTTTATTAAACCATATTTTGCCGTTACTTTGTGAATAATTCATGAAAAAAATATGGATTTTTTTTGTCATGAGCTAAATGCATGTCCCTGTCACTTGTTAAAAGATATTTGTGCAAGTAAAATAGTTTTCTGCACGGTACCTTTTACATATCTGCAGAGTCAAACTCATGAATAAACCTTACACTTTCTACCATTATAACAAATTCAATCAAGTTTATGGAGAATAAATGAAATTTATGTTTAATATACAAAAAGATTAGGATAAATTGTTTAGCTCGTTATATTACTTACTTTGCTTTTAGGATGGTGATTATTGTGCGACTGGGATTAAAATTTTTATCCGTTGTGACGAGCATGGCCATGTTACTTATTCTACTTGGCGGTGCCCTTGTCACGAAAACTGGTTCAGCAGACGGGTGCGGAGATTCTTGGCCTCTGTGTAATGGACAGCTCATTCCTGACCCTTTAACATTTGAAACCGTTGTTGAATTAAGCCACCGCTTAGTTTCTGGCGTGTCGGGCTTTCTTGTGCTCGCTTTATGCGTATGGGCATGGATTTCACTAGGGCATATAAAAGAAGTTAGACCTTTAGCGTTTATCTCTTTTTTCTTCCTAGTACTGCAAGCATTAATTGGGGCCGCTGCCGTTATGTGGGGGCAATCAGATGCAGTGCTTGCTCTTCATTTTGGTATTTCTCTTATTTCGTTTGCTTCTGTGCTGCTGTTAACACTTATTATCTTTGAAGTGGATCAAAAGCTCGACGCAACTAATATGCAGCTAGGCTCTAAAATGAAAAAACATATTTACGGGGTTATCTTGTACACATATGCCGTTGTGTACACGGGCGCGCTTGTTCGCCATAAAGAAGCTAGCTTAGCTTGTCCAGACGTTCCATTTTGTTCAAACGGAAACGGTTGGCTGCCTGTTGATTTGAATCAGTGGATTCAAATGGGACATCGATTCGCTGCTGTTTTAACGTTTGTATGGATTTTAGCCGCCTTTATCCATGCAGTTAAATATTATCGCCATCAAAAAAATATTTTTTACGGATGGTTAGCTGCTCTCATTCTAGTTACTTTTCAGGCGGTTTCCGGTATGCTTGTTGTTGTCACACGTTTGCAGCTAGAGCTCGCGCTTGCTCATTCTTTAATTATCTCTTTCCTATTCGGTGTATTAAGCTACTTAACCTTACTTGCAACGCGTCATACACATAATTGATCAAAAAAGGTACGAGCTCAGAGCTCGTACCTTTTTTGATCAGCTTTCTAATTCAATTAATAAATCTCCCGGCTGAATGCCATCTCCACTCGACACGTGTACTTGTTTAATCACGCCGTCAAATGGTGCTTGCACGGTTGTTTCCATTTTCATTGCTTCTGTGATCATTAAGTGATCACCTTTTGAGACTTTATCGCCTTTTTCTACTACTACTCGAATAACGGTTCCAGGCATTGAAGCACCGATGTGGGCCGGATTTGCTTGATCGGCTTTTTGTTTTGCCGTAACGGTTGTTTTAACACTTTCGTCTTTAATCACGACTTCACGAGGCTGACCGTTCAATTCAAAGTATACTGCTCGCGTACCGTCTGCCTGCGGTTCTCCAATGGATACAAGGCGAACAATTAAGGTTTTTCCTTTTTCAATCTCAATTTCAATCTCTTCTCCTAAACGCATGCCGTATAGGAAAGTCGGGGTATCAAGAACAGAAATATCCCCGTATTGTTCGACTGCTTTGTGATAATCCATAAATACTTTTGGATACAACGCATAAGCAATGGCATCAAAACTCGTTACTTGACGATTTAAGTCTTTAAACAGCTTTTCTTTCACTGCATCGAAGTCCACATCTTCTAACAGTTCTCCAGGACGAACTGTAATAGGTTTTCTGCCTTTTAGAATGATGCGCTGAAGCTCTTTAGGGAATCCCCCGTGAGGCTGTCCTAAATACCCTTCAAACAATTCAATAACTGAATCCGGGAAGTCAAGCGTTTCACCGCGCTCAAACAGCGTTTCTTCTGTCAAGTTGTTTTGGACCATAAACAATGCCATATCTCCAACTACTTTTGATGATGGCGTAACTTTTACAATATCACCAAATAACAAATTCACGCGTGAATACATATCTTTTACTTCATCCCAGCGGTTTCCTAAACCAACTGCTTTTGCTTGTTGCTGTAAGTTGCTATATTGACCGCCTGGCATTTCATGCACATATACTTCTGTATGAGGAGCGTTCATGCCGCTTTCGAAGTCTTGGTAATATTTTCGCACGTCTTCCCAATAGTAAGAAAGCTCTTCTAGATTTTTAATATCTAGATTTGGTCTGCGGTCCGCACCTTCTAAGGCGTAATAAAGAGAGTTAGCACTTGGCTGAGACGTTAAGCCTGCCATTGAGCTTACGGCTACGTCTACAATGTCTACACCTGCTTCAATTGCTTTTGCATACGTGTATACACCGTTTCCGCTTGTATCATGCGTATGAAGGTGGATTGGAATATCAACCGTTTCTTTTAGAGCCGATACTAAATCATAAGCTGCCTGTGGTTTTAAAAGACCCGCCATATCTTTAATGCCCAGGATATGTGCTCCAGACTGCTCAAGCTCTTTTGCTAAGTTCTTGTAGTAATCCAAATCATACTTACGGCGCGTCGGATCTAAAATATCACCTGTATAACACATTGCTGCTTCTGCAATCTTTCCTGTTTGACGAACGGAGTCAATTGCAAGAGTCATTCCTTGCACCCAGTTTAAGCTGTCAAAGATACGGAAAACATCAATACCTGCATAAGCTGATTTTTCAACAAATTCTTTAATTACATTATCAGGATAGTTTTTATATCCAACCGCATTTGACGCGCGAAGAAGCATTTGGAAAAGAACGTTTGGGGCTTGTTGACGTAAAGTAAGCAAGCGATCCCACGGATCTTCTTTTAAGAATCGATAAGCAACATCAAACGTTGCTCCCCCCCACATTTCCATAGAAAATAAATCTGGAAGCAAGCGTGCAGTTGGGTTAGCTACTTGTTTTAAGTCGTTTGTACGAATACGCGTTGCTAAAAGAGACTGATGGCCATCACGGAAGGTTGTATCCGTTAATAGCACTTCCTTGCGTTCTTTCACCCAATTTACTAGCCCTTCAGCGCCTTTTTCATCTAAAATCTGCTTTGTTCCGTTTTGAATTGGTTTGCTTATATCCACACTAGGAACGCGCGGTTTTGTAAAGATTGGCTTTTTCTTTTCCGATACACCTGGGAATCCGTTTACCGTAACATTCCCAATGTATGTAAGCATTTTAGTTCCGCGGTCTTTTCGCTTCGGGAAAACAAAAAGTTCAGGCGTTGTATCAATAAATGATGTATCATAAGCACCTGTTAAGAACTTATCATGCTTCACTACATTTTCAAGGAACGGAATATTGGTTTTAATTCCACGAATACGAAATTCTTTTAAGTTTCGTACCATTTTTGATGCGGCTTGATCGAATGTTAATGCCCATGTTGTTACTTTTACTAACAGTGAATCATAATAAGGCGTAATTACAGCACCTTGGAAACTGTTTCCCGTATCTAAACGTACGCCAAAACCGCCACCAGAACGATAAGCCATAATCTTACCCGTATCCGGCATAAAATTGTTTAACGGATCTTCTGTCGTTACACGAGATTGAATCGCATATCCATGTACGTGAATTTGATCTTGTGCAGGAATGGATACTTCCTTGCTGTGAAGCCCGTAGCCGTCTGCAATTAAAATTTGCGATTGAACGATATCAATACCTGTAATCATTTCAGTAATTGTGTGCTCTACTTGAACACGTGGATTTACTTCAATAAAATAAAAATCGTTTCCTGATACTAAAAATTCTACTGTACCAGCATTTATGTACTGCACTTTTTCCATCAGCTGCACAGCTGCTTCACAAATGCGGAGACGTAAGTCTTCATCTATAGAAACACTTGGTGCTACTTCTACTACTTTTTGGTGACGACGCTGCACAGAACAGTCGCGTTCATAAAGATGCACAACATTTCCTTGTTCATCACCTAAAATTTGCACTTCAATATGTTTTGGATTTTCAACTAGTTTCTCGACATACACTTCATCATTACCAAAAGCAGCTTTTGCTTCTGATTTAGCACGGTCATAAGATTCGTTCAGGCTGTCTGCATCGCGAACGATACGCATGCCTCGACCGCCTCCGCCCAAAGCAGCTTTGATCATTAGAGGATATCCATGCTGATTAGCAAATTCTTTTGCTTCGTCAATTGAATCAATAGGACCATCGGTACCAGGAATAACGGGAATATCTGCTTGAATAGCCTGATGACGTGCTTTTACTTTATCCCCAAACATATCAAGATGCTTGGATTTTGGACCAATAAAAATAATGCCTTCTTCTTCGCAACGTTTCGCAAATTGGATATTTTCTGACAAAAAACCGTAGCCAGGGTGAATAGCATCTACATCATGAGACTTAGCAATGTCGATGATGCCTTCTATATCTAAATAAGCATCAATCGGTTTTTTCTCCGCTCCTACTAAATAGGCTTCATCCGCTTTGTAACGGTGATAAGAACCTGCGTCTTCCTTAGAATAAATTGCAACAGTCCGAATATTCAGTTCAGTACATGCTCGAAATACACGAATCGCAATTTCTCCTCGGTTTGCTACTAATACTTTTTTGATTTTTTTAGTTACAAAACTCATGTTGCTAATCTCCTCTCAATTTCGTATAAACTTCAATATATAGCAAAATTGGATAAAAGAAAAGCAAAAATCAATGGAAAATGATAAAATTCCAATAAATTTTTGCTTTTTTTACACATTTTTTTCACGAAAATCAATCGCTTGTTGTTGATGTATTGTTCGGATGTAGCACAATATTTTCCGTATTTTTCTGTTTTTTATTTTGATAGTTTACGAAAAACGAAATATTTACAATAATTCCCATAGATACCATCAGCGTTAGCAGCGAAGACCCTCCGTAACTGATAAACGGAAGCGTGACCCCGGTAATCGGAATGAGTCCCGTAAGCCCTCCAAGGTTAATGCCTGTTTGAATACCTATCATACTGGCTACTCCAATACAAATCATGCTGGCAAACGGATCCTGAGATTTTTTAGCCAGCATTAAAATCCTGAAAATTAAGAAGCCTAAAAGACCCAGCACAAGCATAACTCCAAAGAACCCTAATTCTTCTGCAATAATAGCCATAATGAAATCGGTATGGGGCTCCGGAAGATAACCATACTTTTGTACACTTTCTCCTAAACCAAGGCCTTTTAAGCCTCCTGTACCTATTGCTAAATATGAATTAACCAGCTGATAACCGGTTCCTTGAGCATTCGTAAATGGATCTGATGCACCGGTAAAACGGCCAATTCGATTGGGAGTAAACTGCCCTGTAAAAAAACCAATCGTAATAATTACCGTAAGCAAAATGATACCTAGTGCTAGCATGCGGAAAAAGGTTTTTTTAGAGATTCCCGAACATAGCATAATGGTAACGGCAATAGCAAAAATAATTGATCCCGTTCCAAGGTCAGGCTGAATAGCTACAAAGCCTAATATTAGAAATACAAGACCCATAGGTCCAAAAAAAGCTTTTTTGATGTTGTCAATATACTCTTGCCTTTTAGACAAAACATACGATAAGTATAAAATGACAACAAGCTTGGCATACTCAGCCGGCTGCATGTTTGCCCCGCCAAGCTGCAGCCAACTTTGCGCATTGTTACTCGTATGCCCCATTACAAACACAAGCAAAAGCAGTACAAAAATCCCTAGAATCGCATAAGGCAGTATTTTAGGATACAGCTTGTAAGGTGTTAGCATTGTTAAAATGAACAATACAAGCGTAAAAGCAAGCCACATTTTTTGTCTGTTGTAAAAGAAATCGCTTGATGTATGATATCTTGTAATACTTACAATCATACTTGAACTGTAAACCATAACTAGTCCAACCGCACAAAGAAGCAGCACTGGAATTACAATTGAATAGTCAAAATGCCTAAATATTTTTTTTACCATAACCCTCTTCCTTTAAAAATGACGTGTTTCTGTTTCGTTTCATCTTTTATGTACAAATTTGAGTAAATTAGGAAATTTCAACCACCTGTAATAAAAAACTCAAACTACGTTTGTATATAGTTTGAGTTTCGATCGCGTGATTTTTATTTTTTTGTAAACGCTTCATGCAGTGCAGAAAGTTCACGCTCGAGGCGGTCTAGCAATGTTTTTCCAACACGTTCATCAATTAAACCAAGACGAACTGCAAAATCAATTTCTCTTGATAAACCAAACATTTGTGTATCTAAAACCTCTTCATAAAGAGGACATTGTGGCATTGTTAAGTTATCCATTTGAACTTGAATTAATTGCAAAATCTTATCTGCATCAGCTTTTAACAACGCATACGCTTTTTCACGATGATCTATCATTGTCTCAGGCGTCAAACTCAATCCCTCCGTTCGCGAGCGATTACCTAATCTATCTCTCAATTTTAAAGGCTATGCTCCAAAAAAGCAAGGATAAACATGTCCGTGAGGCTGGCCGTCTTTTTTATACTGTTACTTTCTCAAAACCGTTACCATAGATGTAGGAAATTTCGCACTTTCGTTGACCTTTACATTATATCATACGAGAATCACTCTCAACTAAATTTTTTCATCAAAGTGACAAATAAGTAGAAAGCGCTTATACTTTTAGCAAGGGGGCATTTATGATGAATTCAATTATTATGTTAAAAGGAAAAGTAAAATATACACTGACACTCGACCCAAGCGTGTGGATTTTCGATGACCGCAAGCTCGATATGGAGGTTTTCTTTGAACATCCACCGGAGCAAAAAGACGAGACAGAAGCGTACACAAAGGCTGTTTCGAAGCATTGGGACCGTGAAATTCAAGAGGGAGCCGTCTTTCCTCCTACGTTAAAAACCGAAAAGAAATTCAAAAAACAGGAGCTAGTAAATGGAACATTCGGCATTTTATTTGCACCTTTTCTAGCTAACGCTTCACCTACTGAAGAAGCTACCAACGTTTCATTTAAAACAAAAGACGCACTGATTTCTTTTTCATTAGAAGAAGCACAAAAACTAATCTTTGGTTTCAGCCAAGATGGAAAGCCTCTTAGAGAAGATGGGCCTATCTATGTCTATTTACCTGACGGATCTAACCGAAATAACCCTATTAAATATGTGGAAGAAATCATCGTTACATAATAAAAGAAGCGGGGTTCCAAAAGGAACCCCGCTTCTTTTAAAGAATATCAGCTGCTAATTGTGCTAGCCCGGAGCGCTCTCCTTTGATTAACCGAACGTGGCCCGATACTTTTTGCTCTTTAAACTTTTCAACTACGTACGTTAATCCGTTGTTATACTCATCTAAATAAGGATGATCAATTTGAGCCGGATCTCCCATAAGGACAATTTTACTCTTTTCCCCTACCCTTGTTAAAATTGTTTTAATTTCATGCTTCGTTAAATTTTGCGCTTCATCAATAATAATGAACTGTTCCGGAATGCTTCGGCCTCTTATATACGTCAAGGCTTCCACTTCTATTGAACTGAGCCCTGCTAGAATGGCATCCAATTCTCCAGGTTTTTTAGTGTTAAATAAGTACTCTAGGTTATCATAAATTGGTTGCATCCATGGACGAAGTTTCTCCTGCTTTTCTCCTGGCAAGAATCCAATATCTTTTCCTAAAGGAACAATTGGACGAGCTACAAGTAGCTTTTTAAAACATCCTAGATCTTCCGTCTGCATAAGTCCTGAAGCTAAAGCAAGCAGCGTTTTACCCGTACCTGCCTTTCCAATTAACGTGACCAGTTGAACGTCGTCTCTAAGAAGAAGTTCTAAAGCCATGATTTGCTGAACATTTCGAGGTTTGATTCCCCAGATATGATCATATTCAAATAAAAGCTTTTTTACTTTCGTTGTTGTTTGATCGACAATGCCGATGGCTGATCCGGATCCCCCAAATGCATCTTTCATCACTAAGAATTGATTTGCAAAAAAGGAGTGGTTCGCAATTTGAGACGTTAGCAGTTCTCCTTTTTCGTAAAATTGACTCAGCAGTTCTTTTGCAATATAGACTTCCGAAAAGCCTGTATAAATACTATTGAATTCCACTACTCGATCACTTAAAAAATCTTCTGCTCTTAAGCCGATTGCGTCAGCCTTCACACGTACCAACACATCTTTACTCACTAGTATCACTTCACGTCCATCTTCTTTTGTTTCCTCTTCAAGAGATAGATTTTTAGCAACAGCTAAAATTCGATTATCATTTGTTTTTTCCACAAAGATTTCTTGAAGCTGTTGAAAAGAGCGATGATTGAGTTCAATTCGCAAATGGCCCCCATTTTCTAAAGGGATTTTCTCATATAACTTTCCATGTTGTCTCAAGTTATCAATGAGTTTGGATACCTGCCTTGCATTTCGTCCGACTTCATCCATATTTCTTTTTTTCGAATCAACTTCTTCTAGCACAACGGCTGGAATCACTACTTCATTATCATCAAATGAAAAAATTGAATGCGGATCTTGTAATAAAACATTCGTATCTAATACATAAATTTTTCCCAATAATTCAGCCTCCTACTCCGATTGTTTTTCCTGTAAGGAGTGAAACAAGGCACCCATCCATTTATATACTATGTAACGCACATGTGTGAAGTGACCTTAAATGGACGGACCATTTTCTTTAAATATATGAACACGTGTATAAAGATAGAAGAACTATTAGAAACTAAATACAAATTACTACAAAAAATGAGTCATTCATAAGGAGGAGTCTCCCACATGAACAAATTTTTTCTATCCATTAGCTTATGTTTTATTACACTAACCGGCTGTAACAATAACCAAGCAGACATTGAAGAAGGGCAAAAAACAGATCGAATTGTACAGGTCAAAAATTCATCTCCTGAGCGCTCTCACAAGCGTACTGCTAATGAAATATCAGCTCATTTAGTCGAACTGGCTTCAAGCGTTCCGAATGTAAATGATGCTACTGCCATTGTGCTCGGTAAGTATGCAATCGTAGGCATTGACGTCGGCAAAGACATTGATCGTTCAGAAGTAAGTTCAATCAAATATACAGTTGCCGAAGGTCTGAAAGCTGATCCGTACGGCGCTAATTCTGTTGTTATTGCAGATCCTGATACGGTCGCTCGGCTAAAACAAATTGGAAATGAAATTCGCAAAGGTCGGCCGGTTACAGGATTTTTAGATGAATTAGCAGCCATTGTAAACCGAGTGATGCCTGAATTTGCAGAAGAAATTCGCCGAAATCCTAGCTCAACAGATACAAACAATCAAAAATTAAATAATAAACAAGAGCAAAATTTAAAGAATGAGCAGGAAAAACAATCTAATAATCATCTTCAAAAAAATGAATAAGAAAGTCGCTTAGCGGCAGGCTGCTGCTAAGCTTTTTTTATCGCTTCAATTACTTGCTTATCGAGTTTAGCAGCTGCTACTGGATCATAGGTCTTTTCATATGAAGGGTTTACTGAAATCTTAGAACCATAGAACATAACATCTCTTACTTCATTAATATCTAGTTCGATTAGCGTCAGCTTTAAAGCTACTCCTTCTAACTTTTCTTGCACTACCTCAGCTATTCCGCTGATTGAGTAGCATGATTCATTAGCAAGAATATTTACCACTGCTTTATTCGTATGTTTAATGTTTTCTACAATCCTCGATTTGACATCTACGGCAAATCGAATTTTTTGTTTAGTCGGAGCTACTAACCACGAAATGGCACTAACATTTGGACCGTTTGTTTCAAAATCAATAGTTGAAATGGTTGCAAATCTCTCTGTCTGTAGCTCATCGTATAATGCATCTACTAGTTGAGTCTCGACTTCGTTGGCCATTTTCATCCCTCCTACTGTTTATGTACTTACTAGTTACTATCTTCGAGCTAACAAGCAAAATTACCTGCTTCTTTAGGAATGTTTTCCTATCGTTCCTTTTCTACTGAGAGACAGCACCGCAAAAAAACTTTATAAAACAAGAATTTTCGGCTAGAATGATGTATAGAGAAGTTGAGGTGATAGAAATGAGAGTACAATGTGTCATGTGCGATAAAATTGAAACAATTGAGGATGAAACGCTCGTAGCAAAACGACTGCGCAACCGTCCTATCCATACATATATGTGCAATGAATGTTCTGAACGGATTGAAAAACGAACAAAAGAACGCATAGCTACTGGCAACTTTAAACTATATGAGTCGAAAAAGACAGAGGAGGATTGGTAAGGTGCTCCGATTAGGAATAAGTATTGGCATGTTAAGCGGGATTATCCTTGGGTTATGTTTAAAATGGATAGAATGGCTAACCGGCAAACAAGTTTATACCCTTTTATTAAATGTTGATTTTATTCCTATCATTGGCCCTATTCAATGGCCTGAATGGGTAGAGTTTGTTTTTCATTTGCTCATTGCCGCTGCAATTGGGATCGTTTTTGTTTACATAGTAGGTAAATTAATTAATATGTCTATTCGAAAAATCGTATTGTGTTCCTTTTTATTAACACTTCCAACCATTCCTTTGTATTTTCCGTTGACGCTGCTTGCGCTCAAGCCTACGCCTGCGGTGGATGATGCAGTAGCGATTTTTTATTGGACAGCTGGCCATTTAGTTTTCACAGCCGCTCTTGTCTTCGGCTATATCATACTAAAAAGACGCTTGTAGCTACAAGCGTCTTTTTATGTAGTCGTTTATGAACCCAACGAGGAGTTTTGCTTTTTAGCCTGATACAGCCGTATTTTATAAATAATTAATACAAGTGCTGCAACCACAAGCCCTTCAGCTACAGGTAAAAAAATGCCTAAAAACGTTAAAATCGTACATCCAAAAGCTAAAAATAGATAAATAACCACAGATTTTAAAAGCGGCAGTTTCTTTGCAAACCCGAGTTTGTACACGAGAACAGATAGCCCTAAAATGGTAAAGTATAACAGCCACATTCCTATTTTTGCATGTTCATCTACTTGATACAGAGCGGCAAAAAATGAAAGGTGTTCTTTTACATCCATACTTCTTCCCCCTATTCCTTACTTTATATTATTCGATATAAGCCACCTTTTTCCTTTCCAAACCCCTTCTTTATAAAACGCTTTCAAAAAATAGAAAATTCTGATATAATAGATAAAAAACAAGCCGCTAGCAGATAGAGCTAACGACTTACTTTTTTTATTATTTCGTGTCAGCGTATTTTTTCTTTTTCGCTGCTTTTTCACGTTCATTTTTATCAAGAATTTTTTTACGTAAACGAATAGATTCTGGTGTGATTTCACAATATTCATCTTCGTTTAAATATTCAAGTGATTGCTCTAAAGACATAATACGAGGTTTTTTCATGCCTGTTGTTTGATCTTTATTAGCAGAACGCATATTCGTCATTTGCTTCATTTTACAGATGTTAACAACGATATCATTTTCACGAGTGTGTTCTCCTACGATCATACCTTCGTATACTTCTGTACCTGGCTCAACGAAAATTGTACCGCGGTCTTCTACGCCTTGGATTCCATAAGTAGATGATTTACCGCTTTCCATAGAAACAAGCACACCTTGACGGCGACCTCCAACTTGACCTTGCTGCATTGGCTGGTAGCTATCAAATGAATGGTTAATGATACCGAATCCACGAGTTAACGATAAGAACTCAGTTGTATAACCGATTAAACCACGTGCAGGAACCATAAAGATCAGACGCACTTGACCGCTGCCGTTGTTAATCATATCAACCATTTCACCTTTACGAGCACCCATCGATTCCATAATAGAACCCGTATGTTCTTCAGGCACGTCGATTTGCACACGTTCAACTGGCTCACAGCGCACGCCATCAATTTCACGAACGATTACTTCAGGTTTTGATACTTGAATCTCATATCCTTCACGACGCATATTTTCAATTAAGATAGATAAATGAAGTTCTCCACGTCCTGAAACAACCCATACATCCGGTGAATCAGTATTTTCCACGCGTAAACTTACATCCGTCTCAAGTTCAGACATTAAGCGCTCTTCAATTTTACGAGATGTAACAAATTTACCTTCACGACCAGCAAACGGTGAATTGTTTACTAAGAACGTCATTTGTAAAGTAGGTTCATCAATACGTAAAATTGGCAGTGCATCTTGGTGGTCAAACGGACATACGGTTTCACCTACGTTGATGTCTTCCATTCCTGATACAGCGATCAGGTCTCCTGCTTTTGCTTCTTCGATTTCAACACGCTTTAAGCCTAGGAAACCGAATAATTTTGTTACACGGAATTGTTTTACCGTACCGTCAAGCTTCATTAATGCAACTTGCTGGCCTACTTTCATTGTTCCGCGGAATACGCGACCTACACCGATACGACCAAGATAGTCATTGTAGTCAAGCATTGCCACTTGGAATTGAAGTGGTTCGTCGCTGTTGTCTACCGGTGCTGGAATGTGCTCAATGATTGAGTCAAATAGAGATGACATGTTCTCATCTTGCTTTTCAGGGTTCGTGCTAGCTGTTCCGTTGATTGCTGAAGCATAAACAACAGGGAACTCAATTTGTTCCTCGCTTGCACCTAGTTCAATAAATAAGTCAATTACTTCATCCACTACTTCAGTTGGACGAGCAAAGTCACGGTCAATTTTGTTAACAACAACAATCGGCGTTAAGTTTTGCTCTAATGCTTTTTTCAATACAAAGCGAGTTTGAGGCATACATCCTTCATATGCGTCTACTACAAGTAGAACACCGTCTACCATTTTCATAATACGCTCAACTTCTCCACCGAAGTCAGCATGTCCCGGCGTATCCATAATGTTGATACGCGTATCTTTATAATTAATAGCTGTGTTTTTCGCTAAAATTGTAATTCCACGCTCACGCTCAAGGTCATTTGAATCCATCGCACGTTCTTCAACATGCTCATTAGTACGGAATGTTCCGGACTGATGTAATAATTTATCTACTAACGTTGTTTTCCCATGGTCTACATGGGCAATAATGGCAATATTACGTAAATCTTTACGAATGTTCACGCATTTCACTCCTATGCTTGTAATAACTAAGCTATTATATCACACTAACTCTAGAATTGCAGAATGATTTTGTTGTACACTATAAATATCCTTTATAAATGGGAGGAATCAACATGAGAAACATTAAGTGGGTATTTGTTTTATATGCATTTATCGCAACTGCGGCAATTATGTCAATCGGCATATTTATCGGAGAAGGAAGCGCTCTCGGAGTCATTTTAGCTATCGCAGCTTTAATTGTTGTAATGGGCCTTGGCTTTACGACTAAGAAAAAAATGCGAGAAAAAGGGCAGCTGTAATTTTTTTGCGATGATTGAAAGCGTCATGGCCATTTGCAACATCAAAATGGTTCATGACGTTTTTTCATCACAAAATTCTTTGCCTACACGTAAGTCTTCACTTCTATTTTATTTATTCCACTTTCCTTCAAGGTACGTACGAAAGATTTCGTCATGTAATGTTGGTTTGCTTACAAATACACTGCTTTTTTCAAGAATTTCTAACGGCTTTCCTTCTAAATCCGTCATAACTCCTCCAACTTCTTCAATCAATACTTTACCGGCAGCAAAGTCCCATGGAGCCAAACGTAGAGTAATGTATCCATCCAAGCGTCCAGCCGCTACGTAAGCAAGCTCAATAGCTGCGGATCCATATGAACGGGTCCCTCTTACTTTGCGCACAAGCGGACTTAATACGGAAGGATCAATACGGCGGTTCTCCGTTACCCATGTTGCATTTAGGCTAATAATAGCTTGTTCAACTGGTACAGGTTCAAGTTTCGGCAATTGGATGTCATTCATAAACGCGCCCTGTCCTTTTAAAGCATGATACAGCTCATTATGAATAACATCATAAATATAACCTGCTTGTCCTACACCATTTTCAAATATACCGATAGAAATAGCAAAATTCCGCTGCTGATGAACAAAGTTCATCGTCCCGTCGATTGGATCGATAATCCAAATCGTTCCTTCTTCTGATTCAAGCTCTTCTCCATATCCTTCTTCTCCAAGAATATGATGTTCCGGAAAGGTTTCATTGATTTTTGAGATAAAAAACTGTTCGATTTCTTTATCCATATTTGTTACTAAATCATTTGGATTCGATTTCGTTTGAATGAGAAGTTCTTTACTAAACGACTGTTGAATTTTTTGTCCAGCTTCTTTTAGCCACTCTTTAACGTATGTATCGATTTCTTTCCAGCGTTGCGTCATCTCAATTCCCCCTCAAAAATACGTCTCTTATTTAAGCTTAAAAAAACCTCTGCAAGATGTCAATTAACAGAGCACGTGGGAGAAGAACTGCCGCTTCTTCTCCCACGTGCTCTGTTACCACTTATGAATCTGCTCATTCAGTTTAATCCTTTTTTACAGTTTACCCTTATTTGTTCTATTTTATTCCCGTATCTGCTACTGAAGAGATATCATTTCTTCACGAAGTTTCTCGAGCTTTCGCTTACATTTTTGTTTTTGTTCCTCATTATTCTCCATCATGGCTTCATATAACGTCGCTAACTCGTAATCTAACTCCAAACGAATTACACCTAATCTTTTTTGTCCATCATTCTTCTTATACATATTCACCACTTGTTTCATGTTTCAAACACCCCTCTCAAATTATTGAACCCGCTTATAGAAAACTAAATTTTCAGATATTTTGATTGATATAGTCTATGTCGAAACCTAATCTCATGTAACTAAATTGTGTGATTACCTATAAAAAAATGATAGACACGTTTTGACAAGCATATGCGAATTAATTGGTGTTTATGCTTGTCATGTGGTAGAATCTTCGCGTAAATCATACTTACTTGCATAGATGCACAGCAGCTATACATATTCACTAAAAAACGGAGGTTTCACATGGCATTCTCAGGATTTTCACAAGATGACTTTAACGTATTCCGTATCGAGGGACTTGATGCACGTATGGAAGCCATCAAGACAACGATACGCCCAAAATTCGAACAATTGAGCAATCATTTTGCTCCTACTCTTTCTTCACTTTGTGGAGATGAAATGTTCGTACACATTGCCAAACATGCACGAAGAACAGTTAACCCGCCAGTAGATACGTGGGTAGCCTTTGCTAACAGTAAACGCGGGTATAAAAAGCTCCCTCATTTTCAAATTGGCCTTTGGGAAACACATGTCTTTGTGTGGTTCGCCGTCATTTACGAATCACCTATTAAAGAACAATTTGGAAAGCTGCTAAAACAAAACATTGAGGAGATTCGTCAAAATATCCCAGCCTCGTTTGTTTGGTCGAAAGATCATACAAAACCTGATAGTGACAAAATGGGCGACTTATCTTCTGAAGACTTAGAGAGTTTGTTTGAACGTCTAGAGACGGTTAAAAAAGCTGAGATCCTATGCGGCATTACAATTCCAAAAGAAGAAGCGATTGCAATGAACGGCGAAGAATGGATGGCTCGTATTGAACAAACATTTCATACGGTAACTCCATTATATGAACTAACTAAAAAAGCATATGCATAATTTTAACGAATTGATATAAAAAAATGAGGGTGAGACATAACGAAAGGAAGCTCATCGAAAGACCAATAAAGGGGATACATAAGCTGAAACGCTTGTGACACCGTAGTTGATTTCCCTGCAGGAGTCTTCGCCTTGCCCTCCAATCAACTGCTCGAAGAAACGAAACAGATAAACTCTATGTTCACCGTAACAAAAAAAACGAATCATTAATCAAACAATTTGATTAATGATTCGTTTTTTACTTTGGCTAAACTACTTTTGTCCCAGCCTCATTTTTTACATTTTTATAATATCTCCAGAAGAAGCAGCCTTTGCTTTTTGAATCGTTCGATAAGAAGAGTATTTGCTTTGATCTTCAAAATCGTTACAGATTGTTTTTTCTTCTGCTTTACTTGGCACAATTTCTTTAAATCGGCGATAGACTGCCATTAGGTGATCACGCTCAATACCTTTTTCATAAGCTCGTTCAATGCTTTCAAAAAACTTCACTACATCAATAATTTCTTCTGTACTCCAATCAAGGGAGATAGGGTATTGATATTCCACTTCTCATCACTCCATTTATTTCTTCAATCTATGTATATCTATATTCTTAACTCTATCACAATCTATAATGTACACAAAGTTTATTCTCTTTTCACACAAAAGAATTTCTCCTTTTTTTTCTTTTTATTTTCTCTTTAAAATATCTTTGCAAATGGGTTAATAAGTGCTATAATTCTTTTGTTTTATGGGGATTTTCAAAACATAAAGAACTATAAAATAATGAGTAATAAGCAGTTTACAATTACTTGTATTTTTTTAACTAAAAATTGTATTTATATTATCAAACAGTAGTAAACATACACGTTTCATTCATTTATATAATGGTTAAAATCAAGAAAACTGCCGAATAGAATTTCTGTTGAATTTCTTTTATAGAAAAAAGATGTGATATTTTAATATGTAGAATTCAACAGCCACTAGTTTTTGGTATATAAAATTGAATGCTGTAATTTGATAAAAAAACAATCAAAGTCCCTCTAAGCTTTGCTTAGAGGGACTGACAATTTATGATAAAAGAGGTGTATAGCAAAGTTGTCTTCTCAATTTTCAACTCCATTATTTACTGGATTAGTTAATCACGCTAAGAAAAACCCAACACAATTCCATATCCCTGGACATAAAAAAGGAAATGGAATGGATCCTGAATTCCGCTCATTTATTGGCGATGATGCTTTATCCATTGATTTAATTAATATCGGTCCTCTTGATGACCTTCACCAGCCAAAAGGCATTATCAAACAAGCGCAGGATTTAGCTGCAGAAGCATTCGGTGCTGACCATACTTTTTTCTCTGTTCAAGGAACGAGCGGAGCAATTATGGCAATGGTCATGGCGACATGTGGGCCTGGAGATAAAATTATCGTTCCTAGAAACGTGCATAAATCTGTTATGAGTGCGATTGTTTTTTCAGGAGCTACGCCTATTTTTATTCACCCTGAAATTGACGAAAATCTTGGCATTTCTCACGGTATTACATCGGACTCTGTAGAAAAAGCCTTAAAGCAGCACCCTGAAGCAAAAGCAGTACTTGTTATCAATCCAACTTATTTTGGAATTTCCGGAGACCTTCGTAAAATCGTAGAAATTGCCCACTCGTATCAAGTGCCTGTACTTGTTGATGAAGCTCACGGCGTTCATATTCACTTCCATGATGATTTGCCTTTGTCTGCTATGCAGGCCGGTGCAGATATGGCAGCAACAAGCGTGCATAAATTAGGCGGCTCTATGACGCAAAGTTCAATTCTAAATATACGCGAAGGCTTAATTTCTCCAAAACGTGTACAGTCTATTTTAAGCATGTTGACAACAACATCAACATCTTATCTGCTGCTGGCTTCTTTAGATGTTGCACGAAAACGTTTAGCTACAGAAGGAAAAGAGCTGGCTGAACGTGCAATTTCTCTTGCTGAAAAAGCACGAAAAGAAATTAATACCATTGAGCATATCCGATGTATAGGCAGAGAAATTTTAGGGACAAAAGCTACGTATGATTTAGACCCTACTAAATTAATTATTTCTGTTTCAGATTTAGGAATTACGGGCTATGACGTAGAAAAATGGATGCGTGAAGCTCATAATATCGAAGTTGAAATGTCTGACCTTTATAATATTCTATGTATTATCACGCCTGGAGATACAGAAGAAGATCTATTACGTCTGGTCACGGCTCTGCGTGAGTTATCTGCAAAATTCCATAATCTTTCTGAGACAACGGCAAAACCGGCTATTTTATTGCCTGATATTCCTGTATTGGCTTTAACACCTCGCGATGCTTTTTACGCTGAAACCGAAGTGGTACCTTTTCATGAGTCGGCAGGTCGTATTATTGCGGAATTTGTGATGGTCTATCCTCCTGGTATTCCTATTTTTATTCCTGGGGAAATCATCACTGAGGAAAATTTAACCTATATTGAAACAAACTTAGAGGCAGGTTTACCAGTGCAGGGTCCGGAAGATTTTGAATTAAAAACATTTCGTGTCATTAAAGAACATAAAGCAATTCAATAAAAAAGGTGCGGAAATCCGCACCTTTTTTTATTGATTAATCTAAATCTTCATCTGCTTTTTGACATTCTCCGCTTTTACATGTTGAGTATAATCGCGTCACTTTCTCATCTTCGAAATGATCAATTGTGCAGTTACATGTTTGACATACGATTGTTCCCATTTTGTAAACTCCCCTTTAACCGTCTTTTTTTTGTAAGCGTTTTACAACTCTTGATATTATATTATTATGTCACATTAAATATGTCAACAACTAATTAGTATGTCACATTAAAAATATTTTTCTCATAAATGTTATATTTGTTTTCAAAAAGCTGAACGCTTAGCATCATATCTATTTATATGAAAAAACAATGTCTAATTTCAAATCTATTTCATCACTTTAAAATAATTACGAAAAATAAAAATTTGTTCTCTTTCCGCTTTTTCTTACTAATGGGGTAGACATTTCATACAAACTTCACTAAAATGTATAACCATGTGGTTTCATATATACCTGAAAAGGCTATATGAAACACTATGTTATGTAAAATAGAATAGGAAAGGAGTGTTAATCGATGAAAAAACTGACTCCCGTTTTTATCATTTCGGTTATTATTGCTGCAGTATTTATCGTATGGGGTGTTATTCCGGAATCTACGCTAGGAAGCGCAGCGCTCACACCTGTTACATCGGCAATACATAGTTTTATCATCGAGAAATTTGGCTGGTATTACTTACTAGCAGCTACATTATTCTTAGTTTTTACACTGTACTTAATTTTTTCGAAGTACGGAAACATCAAACTAGGGAAGCCTGACGAAAAACCTCAGTATGGTTATGTCTCATGGTTTGCCATGTTATTTAGTGCTGGTATGGGCATTGGTCTTGTATTCTGGGGTGTCTCAGAACCAATCAATCATTTTCATACTCCACCTTCTGGTGAAGGCGGTACAGCAGAATCAGCTCGTGCAGCTCTACGCTATTCGTTTTTCCACTGGGGTTTACATCCTTGGGCTATTTATTCCGTTCTTGCACTGGCCCTTGCATATTTTCAATTTAGAAAAGGTTACCCGTTCATCATCAGCAATATTTTACGTCCACTACTAGGAAAACGTGTTGATGGGCCTCTTGGAACGATCATAAACGTCATCGCCGTATTTGCAACTGTCTTTGGGGTAGCAACATCTCTAGGACTTGGCGCTATTCAAATTACCGGTGGAGCCTCTTACTTGTCGCCAAGTATTGATAACAATTTCACGACTCAATTAATTGTTATTATTATCGTGACGTTCTTGTTCATGCTGTCAGCACAGACGGGGCTGAACAAAGGTATTAAGTATTTGAGTAACATTAATATTGTTTTAGCTATTCTGCTAATGCTGTTCTTGTTATTTGCAGGTCCAACCAACTTTATTATGGACTTATTCGTTACAACCATTGGCAGCTACATTCAAAACTTGCCGTCAATGAGTTTTCGATTGAGCCCGTTTGATAACAGCACCTGGGTTCAAGATTGGACAATTTTCTACTGGGCATGGTGGATTGCTTGGGCACCGTTTGTTGGTACGTTCATTGCTCGTATTTCACGAGGCAGAACCATTCGAGAATTTTTAATTGGTGTACTAGCTGTTCCGACCGTATTTGGTGGTTTATGGTTTGCCGTATTCGGAGGTTCTGGGGTCTATTTAGACTTTTTTAAAGACCTTCCTGTTATGGATGTTATTAATAATAAAGGAACAGAAGTTGCTTTATTCTATGTACTTGAACAGTTTCCATTTGGTACGTTCATGTCCATTGTCGCTATTTGCTTAATTGCTACATTCTTTATTACATCAGCTGACTCAGCTACATTTGTTTTAGGAATGCAGACAACAAATGGTGATCTAAATCCTTCAGGCTCTATTAAACTTACGTGGGGCTTAATTCAATCGTTAACAGCAATCATTCTGCTTTGGACAGGTGGTTTGGACGCGCTCCAAACAGCTGCGATTATAGCAGCACTTCCATTCTCAATTGTGCTAGTGCTAACGGTCTTCTCATTAATGAAAGCATTTAAAGAAGAAGGCGCATTGAAAAGAGAAAAGAAATCTGTGTAAGACAAAAAAAGCGTTAGCTTATATAAGCTAACGCTTTTTTTATGCAATCTTACGCTGTGCAAAATAAAATTAGTTGATAACATGTCAAGCAGACAGCTGAAGTTGTACCAGTCATCATAAGCGCCAGTCTTTTAGATTTGACGTTCATTTCTGCTATGCCGTAAGCTAAATAAGCAAATACTAAAAATAAAATAATTTTAGATGTCAACTGATCACGTTTTGATAGCAATTCAACCAGTGAATAACCCATCCAAATAACAATGTGTAAGCTCCAAACGAAATACGTCTTCATAGCTCCTACGCCGCCTTTTCATTCGTTATCCAAAAGAGCAGTTTTTTATCTACCTATAAGAAAGCACGTCCCACTTCATATGTATGCATCTAGAGCTCATTTAAGACTGCCTCAGCGTTTTTACACGTTTCTTCTAAAAAGGAGTGCTCATCAGCAACAAAAACTGTCTGACAAGCACCTGGTGCTTTGTGAAAACCGTTTTCTTCAAAAAAAAAGCTGATGCGTACGCATCAGCTTTTTAAACCATTATTTATTTTACAATGTGAATTGGGCTTCCAATAGCTACTTCAGCAGCTTCCATTGTGATTTCACCTAATGTTGGGTGAGCGTGAATTGTTAATGCGATATCTTCAGCCGTTACGCCAGCTTCGATAGCAAGACCAAGCTCAGCGATCATGTCAGATGCGCTAGGTCCAGCGATTTGAGCACCAACCACTACTCCGTCTTCTTTACGAGTGATAAGCTTCAAGAAGCCTTCTGCAGCGTTAAGTGCAAGTGCACGTCCGTTAGCAGCAAATGGGAATTTAGAAGCTTTAACAGCTAATCCTTCTTCTTTCGCTTGTGCTTCAGTATAACCTACAGATGCAAGCTCAGGCTCAGAGAATACAACTGCTGGAATTCCTAAGTAGTCAATTTCAGCAGGTTCGCCAGCAATTACTTCAGCTGCGATTTTACCTTCGTAAGAAGCTTTGTGTGCAAGTGGAGGTCCAGTTACGATATCACCAATTGCAAAGATGTTGCTTACAGATGTACGAGTTTGGTTATCGATTTCGATAAGACCACGGTCAGTCATTTTAACGCCAACTTGCTCAAGACCAAGCTCATCAGTGTTAGGACGACGACCTACAGTAACTAATACGTAGTCAGCATCGATTACTTTTGACTCTCCGCCTACTTCAAACGTAACTTGTACGCCGTCAGCAGTTTCTTCAACACCTTTAGCCATTGCTTTTGTATAAATTTCAACGTTTCCTTTTTTCTTAAGGTTACGTTTAACAAGTGAACTCATTTGTTTTTCAAAACCAGCTAAGATTTCATCAGCAGCTTCTACAAATGTAACTTCTGTACCGAAGTTAGCAAAAGCAGTACCAAGCTCAGTACCGATGTAACCTCCACCGATTACAACTAATTTTTTAGGAACTTCTTTAAGCGCTAATGCACCTGTAGAGTTGATTACGCGCTCAGAGAATTTGAATCCAGGGATCTCGATTGGGCGAGAACCAGTTGCAAGGATAGCATTTTTGAATTTGTACGTTTGTGCAGAATTTTCATCCATTACACGTACAGTTTCGCTGTCAACGAAGTAAGCTTCACCTTTTACGATGTCAACTTTGTTACCTTTAAGAAGGCCTTCAACACCGCCAGTAAGTTTGTTTACAACGCCGTTTTTGAATTCTTGAACTTTAGAGAAATCAACTGTTACGTTCTCAGCGATAATCCCCATGTCTTCAGAATGTTTAGCGTGTTCAAAACGGTGACCTGCAGCGATTAATGCTTTTGAAGGAATACAACCAACGTTTAAGCATACGCCTCCAAGGTTACCTTTTTCTACGATTGTAACTTTTTGACCTAATTGAGCTGCACGAATTGCTGCAACGTAGCCACCAGGGCCAGCACCAATGACAAGAGTATCAGTTTCGATTGGGAAATCTCCTACTACCATTTATTACGCCTCCATTAATAATAATTCTGGATCATTTAATAAACGCTTGATTTGGTTAAGAGCGTTTTGAGCTGTTGCGCCATCGATAATACGGTGGTCAAAGCTTAGTGATAATGCTAATACTGGAGCAATTACAATTTCACCGTCGCGTACAACTGGTTTTTCAGCGATACGTCCGATACCTAGAATTGCAACTTCTGGGTGGTTGATAACAGGAGTAAACCATTGTCCACCAGCAGAACCGATATTTGTGATTGTACAAGAAGCGCCTTTCATTTCAGCAGGGGCTAATTTACCATCACGTGCTTTTCCAGCAAGGTCGTTAATTTGATCAGAAATTTCGAACACAGATTTACGATCAGCATTTTTCACAACTGGTACTAAAAGACCTTTTTCAGTGTCAGCAGCGATACCGATGTTGTAGTAATGTTTTTGAATTACTTCATCAGTAGAGTCATCGATTGAAGTGTTAAGAGCTGGGAACTTCTTAAGTGCTGAAGTTAACGCTTTTACCACGTAAGGTAAGAATGTTAATTTAATACCTTGATCTGCTGCAACTGTTTTGAATTTTTTACGATGAGCAACAAGAGCTGTTACATCGATTTCATCCATTAATGTTACGTGTGGAGCAGTGTGTTTAGAGTTAACCATAGCTTTTGCGATTGCACGACGGATACCGCTCATTTTCTCGCGAGTTTCTGGTAGGTCGCCTTCAGGAATAGCTTGTGCTGCTGCTGCTTTTGGTTCAGCTGAAGCAGTTTCCTCTTTAGCTAGAGCTTCAGCAGTTGCTGTAGCTGTAGAACCACCAGATAGGAAGCCATCGATGTCATCTTTAACAATACGTCCGTTTTTACCTGAACCAGGAACAGCTTTAATGTCTACACCTTTTTCACGAGCATATTTGCGCACTGAAGGCATAGCAATTACTTTACGGTTAGGATCAACATCAGCTTGTGCTGCAGGAGCTGTTGCTTCTTCAGTCACTTCTTCAGTTGAAGCTTCTTCTTTAGCTTCTTCTGCTGGTGCATCATCATGATCGTCACCTTTGAATTTTAAGTCTTCGTATCCAGGAGCATCAAAAGTAACGATAACTTGTCCTACAGTAGCTACTGTACCTTCGTCAACTTTTACTTCTAATACTTTACCTTTTACAGGAGATGGGATTTCAACAACAGCTTTGTCATTTTGTACTTCTGCTAGTACATCATCCTCATCAATTTCATCTCCAGCTTTTACGAACCATTTTACAATTTCACCTTCGTGGATACCTTCACCGATATCCGGCAGTTTAAATTCAAATGCCACGTGTCTTCACCCTCCTAGTTAGTTGCGTTCAATTTGTTAGTGTTTATTTTATCTAAGACAGAAATCAGCACAAAGCTGATTTCTATCACAGTAAAATGCTAATTAAAATTCAAGTACTTTCTTAGCTGTTTCAACGATATCTTTGTGGTCTGGTAACCATACGCCCTCAGCTTGAGAGAATGGGAACACAGTATCCGGTGCTGTTACACGTAATACTGGTGCTTCTAAGCTTAAGATTGCACGATCGTTAATTTCAGCTACAACGTTAGCTGCGATACCAGCTTGTTTTTGAGCTTCTTGAACTACTACTACGCGACCAGTTTTTTCAACTGATGCAAGAATTGTATCGATATCTAAAGGTTGAACTGTACGTAAGTCCACTACTTCAGCAGAGATACCTTCTTTTTCTAGTTCTTCAGCTGCTTTTAATGATGAGTGTACCATTGCACCGTAAGCGATAAGCGTTACGTCTGTACCTTCACGTTTCACATCAGCTGTACCTAAATCAATTGTGTATGATTCTTCAGGTACTTCTTGACGGAATGAACGGTAAAGCTTCATGTGCTCTAAGTATACAACCGGATCGTTATCACGAATTGATGAAATTAAAAGACCTTTTGCATCGTATGGAGTTGAAGGAATTACAACTTTTAAACCAGGTTGAGATGCTACGATACCTTCTAAGCTATCAGCGTGAAGTTCTGGTGTATGAACGCCTCCACCGAATGGTGAACGGAATGTAATTGGTGCATTCCAGCGACCGCCAGAACGGTAGCGCATACGTGCAGCTTGACCTGATACAGAATCAAGTACTTCGTATACGAAACCAAAGAATTGAATTTCAGGAACCGGACGGAAACCTTGAGTCGATAGACCTACAGCAAGACCACCGATACCAGATTCAGCTAATGGCGTATCGAATACGCGATCTTCGCCGAATTCTTGTTGAAGACCTTCAGTCGCACGGAATACTCCACCGTTTACGCCAACGTCTTCACCAAAAACTAATACGTTTTCGTCGTTTTTCATTTCTGTGCGTAACGCATCAGTAATCGCTTGAATCATTGTCATTTGCGCCATGGCTTACTTCGACTCCTTCTCTTTGTAGATTTCATATTGCTCTTGTAAGTTTGAAGGCATAGTTTCGTACATGATTTCCATTAAATCTGTAACTTTTTGTTTTGGATAATCGTCAGCCTTCTTAATAGCTTGTTTGATATCTTCTTTAGCTTGCTCGATTACTTTGTTTTCTTCTTCTTCATTCCAGATGCCTTTAGCTTCTAAGAATTTACGGAAGCGAACAAGTGGATCTTTCTTTTCCCACTCAGTGTCAAGCTCAGCTGTACGATAACGAGTTGGATCGTCACCAGCCATTGTATGTGGACCATAACGGTAAGTTAATGTTTCAATTAAAGTTGGACCTTCACCGTTTACTGCACGCTCACGAGCTTCGCTTACTGCAACGTATACTGCTAGTGCATCCATACCGTCTACTTGAACGCCTGGGATACCAACAGCCGCTGCTTTTTGAGCGATTGTACGTGCTGCAGATTGCTTTTCAACTGGTGTTGAAATTGCAAAGCGGTTGTTTTGTACAACAAAGATTGCTGGAGCTTTGAATGCACCTGCGAAGTTCATACCTTCGTAGAAGTCACCTTGTGAAGCTCCGCCGTCACCTGTATAAGTGATTGCTACTGCTTTTTTACCGCGCTTTTTAAGACCTAGTGCCACACCAGCAGTTTGCACGATTTGTGCACCGATGATGATTTGTGGAGAAAGTATATCTACACCTTCTGGCGCTTGGTTACCGTGGAAATGACCACGAGAGAATAAGAACGCTTGATATAGTGGAAGACCATGCCAAATTAACTGAGGCACATCACGGTACCCAGGTAAAATGAAGTCTTCTTTTTCTAATGCGAAATGTGAAGCGATTTGAGAAGCTTCTTGCCCAGCAGTTGGTGCATAGAAACCTAAACGACCTTGACGGTTCAATGAAATTGAACGTTGATCAAGAATACGAGTGTATACCATGCGAGTCATTAACTCTTTTAATTTTTCGTCAGATAAATCTGGCAACGCTGATTTATTTACTACTTCGCCCTCTTCATTAAGAATTTGGAACGTTTGGTACTGCTCAGCGATTTTATCAAGTTGCTTTGATACATCAATAATAGCCTTTTTAGTTTTAGCAGCCATCTAAGTCACCTCTTCCTTTCATTTAAGCCGTATAAATTCATTTTACTAATCAAACAAACATACACGCTTTTAGAATGTCCCAAATGGACAAGTAAAAGTCATATTTTGTCGAGTAGCTTTTTGAATTCGCTAATCCTTAACATTTCTATGTATTCCCCAGCGAATTCTGTGCAAACATTTACGTAAAAGGAAAGTTTAAGCGAAACGAACGTTTCGTTAAACTGTATTAATTATTTTGCAAAAATGATTAATACAACACTTACTACGCTACCTAGTTTACAATACACTAAAACAGTTCGTCAATGCATTTACATCAAGAAATTACGCTTTTTTAGTTTGTGAAATAAAACACATAAAAAAGACATGCTGTACTATTACACAGATGCAAACTGTATTATATGTTTTATAATAACCTTTTCTTTTTTTACGTCTGCACATCTCCTATCTTGCCACAAATAAACGATTTTTTAAAACAATAACCTTTTGTAATTTTTACGTGAATCATGTCGAAACTCTTTCTTTATTTCAGAAAACCTTCCTTTTCAGCCAAAAAAAGACCTGTAAACTTCACAGGCCTTCTTATTTATCCTCGCTATTTTTCACCTTTAACTTCGTTTTGTTATAAAAATCCTCTTTGGCTTTGTTATAGTCAGCTGTTAATGTGTTAAACGCTTCTTTTTTCTTTTCAACTTCTTTATAAGTAGCATTGATCGAAGCGATTTGTGTTTCAAGATTCTCTAATTTCACATTGTCTTTTTCAAAGAGCTTATATAGCTGACGATCTAATTCAATGGAATGAAGATAGACATCATGTAAGGACTGGTACGCCTTATAACGCTTCTTCATTAACGAAGATAGTTCAAGCGCCTCTTCTTTTGCTTTGCCATCCTCTAGTTTTTGGATCTTCGGCTCTGTCGCTTCAAATTGTTTTTGCGAAGCGCTGATGCTTTTTTCTTCTTTTTGTAATTTACTTTCACGCTCATCTAATAACTGCTGCGCTTTTTGTGCTTTATTTTTTATTTTCTTTTTATCTTTAATCCCTAGCTCAATAATTTGGTCGTATATCGCATTTTCTTGCTGTTCTAAATCAGCTAACGGTTTTTGCTGATCAGCAAATTGCTTTTCTTGTGCTACCACTTTTTCTAGTCCATTATATACCTCAAGCTCAGGCGATGAGCCCTCTGCACATCCTGCTAGTGACATAGCAGCAATGCCGATAACTATATATCTTCCGATGCATTTCATATCTGGTAAATCCTCCCTTATTCATGGGTCATTATACAATTTTTGTAGGGAATTAGCAATTTATCTACACCCTTTTTCCACCTTTTAATATATTATACTAACCCAATCGGGAAAAAAAGGGAGTTTATTACTTTTTACCTTGGGATTGATAACTACGGGAGGTTACATTATGTTGGGTTATGGTGGATATGGCTGTGGCGGTTCTAATAAAGGTTTTGTGTTATTAATCGTACTGTTCATTTTATTAGTTATTATCGGCTGCAGCTGTGGCGGCTGGTAATTATACAATAAAAGCGGCTAACGGTCGCTTTTATTTTTTCTTATGCATGTTTTTCCATATGTTTGATACATATAATTAGTAGAAACATTTATGTGGTCAAGGTCGAGGTAATGACTTTTTTATACGGATTTGGTACACTTTATACCTATAAAATAGCCTAGGGAGATGTGAAAGTTGATTACAATGAACGATATTATTCAAGACGGACACCCAACGCTGCGAGAAGTAGCAAAAGAAGTACCGTTACCTGCTTCTGAAGAAGACAAAAAGATTTTACATAGCTTATTAGAATATGTAAAAAACAGCCAAGATCCTGAAATTGCTGCTAAATATGGACTGCGATCTGGTATCGGGCTTGCCGCTCCTCAAATTAATGTATCAAAACGAATGATTGGGGTACACGTTACGGATGAAAAAGGCAAGCTATACAGCTATGCATTATTTAACCCTAAGATCATTAGCCACTCAGTTGAAAAGACATACCTTACAGGCGGTGAAGGCTGCTTGTCTGTCGATCAAGATATCCCAGGATTTGTTCCTCGATATGCACGTATCACAGTAAAAGGCACAACGCTTGAAGGCGAAGAAGTGAAAATTCGTTTGAAAGGTCTTCCTGCTGTTGTCTTTCAGCACGAAATTGATCATTTAGACGGAATTATGTTTTATGATTACATTAATAAAGAAAATCCATTTCAAGAACCTGAAAATGCTTTTCCATATGAACGCTAAAAAACGCGAGCTAGAGCTCGCGTTTTTCTTACTTTAATAATCCTACTAGCTCTAATCCGTGGAGAATACCATCTTCTGCTACATCTTTTGTAACAAGATTAGCAACTTCTTTCACGACTTCTTCCGCATTTCCCATCGCTACTCCATTTCCGACAAATTCTAGCATTTCGATATCGTTTAAGCCGTCTCCGAATGCATATACATCTTTTTTGTCAAAGCCAAGCTTTTCAATCATGGTCTCAATTCCTCGCGCTTTTGATCCACCTTTTGGCAAAACATCAGTTGAAAATTCATGCCAGCGAATAAAGTCAAATTTCTTAAATTTTTCTTCATAAGGAGCTTCTTCTCCCGCTGTACAGAATAAGAGGGATTGATAAATTTCACGCCCTTCGAAATAAGTAGGATCGTGGTGAGGGTGGTTAAATCCAATTTTCAGCGTGCTGATGCTGGATTCGATATAGTCATGAAACTCAATGTTTGATTTCATATCTTCATGATCCATGTATACGACAGGGTGATCATGCTCAACAGCAAAAGCTGTTAAATCTTGAAGTTCTTCTTTATTTAACGGGTTTTTATAAAGAACTTCTCCATTTAAAACAATGTACTGACCATTAAAGCTAATATATGTTTGAATATCCAACTCTTCACGCAGATCTTTAAACATAAAAGGAGCCCTTCCAGTTGCAATTGCCACTTCATGCCCCTGTTCTTTTAACAGCTGGACAGCTTTTTTTGTAGAAGCAGGCAGTTTTTTATCATGATCCAATAACGTTCCATCAATATCAAAAAAAATAATCTTTCGTTCCACGTTTATCACCTTATTTTTTATAATTTTTTATCTCTTTGTTAAGCCTTTCCAATTATATCAAACAAGCGCTGGTTTCTCTATAAATGGACGGTCCTATTTGCAGTTTTTCCATATTTAACCACGAGAAACCTCTCCCTTTTCATCATATAATAAAAGTACAGAGAGAGACAGGCAGGTATTGTAAAAAACAAAGGAGCTGAAAAATCATGTTAAAAGATTTTCGAAAAAGGCTGCTAAAACGCTGGAATGAATTATTGCGTAAAAAAACGATGGCATAATCGATTTTTTTAGGGCTTTCTGTTGTAAAATTTGCAGAGTGTGTGTCTGCATCGTACAATGGAATAGCCCTTATTTTTTATACGCCCGGAAAATATAGTCTTGTATCCGTTTCCTATTAATATTATTCTATAATTAATTGACTTGTTATATTTAGATGACTAAAATGTAGTGAAAGCAAGTTTCTTTAGAAAATACATGAAATACATACACATTTTATAATATAATAAAATAAGTTATTTGAATTTCGGAATTAAGGAGAGATTTTTGTTATGATTTTTAAAGTTTATTTTCAAGAAAAAATGAGTGAAGTAGCTGTACGTGAAAATACAAAAACAGTGTATGTGAACGCAGATTCTGAGCGTGACGTTCGTCAAAAGTTAAAAGCGCGTTCAATTAATATTGAGTTTGTTCAAGCAGTGACTGGAGACTATCTAGAATATGAACAACAGCATGAAGATTTTAAAGTATTGGAGATATGATGAAAATGAAATTTGTAAAAAATAATCAAACGGCAGTTTTCGCCCTGGGTGGACTAGGCGAAATCGGTAAAAACACGTATGCCGTACAGTTTCAAGATGAAATTATTCTTATTGATGCAGGAATTAAATTCCCTGAAGATGAGCTTTTAGGAATTGACTACGTTATTCCTGACTACAGTTATTTAGTAAAAAATGCAGATAAAATCCGTGGCCTTTTCGTTACACATGGTCATGAAGATCACATCGGCGGAATTCCTTACTTATTAAGAGAATTAAACATTCCTATTTATGCAGGGAAATTAGCCCTTGGACTTCTTCGCAACAAATTAGACGAGCATGGGTTGCTTCGTACAGCTCAGCTTCATGAGATTACTGAAGATGACGTAATTAAATTCCGTAAAACATCGGTAACTTTCTTCCGCACAACTCACAGTATTCCTGATTCTTACGGAATTGTGGTAAAAACACCAAACGGACAAATCGTACATACAGGAGATTTCAAGTTTGATTTTACACCAGTGGGCGAACCGGCTAACTTAACAAAAATGGCTGAAATCGGTAAAGAAGGCGTTCTATGCTTGCTTTCAGACAGTACAAACAGTGAAATTCCTAACTTTACGATGTCTGAGCGCCGCGTAGGTGACAGCATTCATGACATTTTCCGTAAAGTAGACGGCCGTATTATTTTTGCAACGTTTGCTTCAAATATTCACCGCTTACAGCAAGTAGTGGAAGCAGCCGTATTGCATAACCGTAAAGTTGCTGTATTCGGACGCAGTATGGAAGCAGCTATTGAGATTGGCCAACAGCTTGGATATATTTCATGTCCAAAAGATACGTTCATTGAGCCTTCTCAAATTAACCGAATTCCAGCTAACCGCGTGACTATTTTATGTACAGGCAGCCAAGGTGAACCGATGGCAGCGCTATCTAGAATTGCAAACGGTACTCACCGCCAAATTCAAATTATCCCTGGAGATACGGTTGTATTCTCATCTTCACCTATTCCAGGAAATACAGTAAGTGTTAGCAAAACAATTGATATGCTATTCCGTGCAGGAGCAGAGGTTATTCACGGTGCTCTAAACGATATCCATACTTCTGGACACGGCGGACAGGAAGAGCAAAAATTAATGCTTCGTTTGATGAAACCAAAATACTTTATGCCAATTCACGGTGAGTATCGCATGCAGAAGATGCACATCAAACTTGCAACAGACTGTGGAGTTCCTGAAGAAAACTGCTTCATTATGGATAATGGAGAGGTGCTAGCTTTAAGCGACAGCGAAGCTTCAGTAGCCGGCAAAATCCCTTCAGGCTCTGTATATATTGACGGAAGCGGAATTGGTGACATTGGAAATATCGTACTTCGTGATCGCCGCATTTTATCTGAAGAAGGTCTTGTTATTGTGGTTGTAAGCATCAATATGAAAGACTTCAAGATCGCTGCTGGTCCAGACATTATCTCTCGTGGTTTTGTTTATATGCGCGAATCTGGCGACTTAATTAATGATGCACAGTCCCTCATTACAAAACACTTGAACAAAGTGATGGAACGTCGTACGTCACAATGGTCTGAAATTAAAAATGAAATCACAGATACATTGGCTCCATTCCTTTACGAAAAAACAAAGCGCCGTCCAATGATTTTACCAATCATTATGGAGGTTTAATAAAAGAAAAAGAGCAGATGCAATTGCATCTGCTCTTTTTTTATTAAGCACTGGCAAATTTATTTTCGAAGCGGTTGATATCTGCATCTGCTCCAATAACAATCAACACGTCCCCTTCTTGAATCGTTTCGGACGCCTGAGGAGAAACGATGATATCTCGATCACGCTTAATGGCTACAATGTTAATGCCATATTTTGCACGAATGTCTAACTCAATCAGCGTATTGCCAGCCATTCTTTTGCTCGCTACTAATTCGACAATACTGTGTTCTTCAGATAGCTCTAAATAATCTAGCACGCTGTTTGAAATCATGTTATTGGCAATTCTTCGGCCCATATCTCGTTCGGGATGCACGATAAAATTAGCGCCAATTTTTGATAATACTTTGGCATGATAATCATTTTGCGCTTTTACCGTTATTTTCTCAACCCCCAGCTCTTTTAAAATAAGGGTCGTCAAAATACTTGCCTGAATATTGTCACCAATAGCTACGATAACATGATCAAAATTACGAATTCCTAAACTTTTTAGAACCCCTTCATCCATTGAATCGCCCACTACTGCATGGGAAGCAACGTTAGCATACTCATTTACCTTTTCTTCATCAATATCAATCGCCAGAACTTCCATTCCTTGATCGCTTAATGTTTTACAAATACTTCCTCCAAATCTACCTAATCCGATGACTGCAAATTCTTTTTTCATTTGAATTCCTCCATTATGTACAGGAAAAAATCTGAACTACCGTTATTTTACCACAATTCTTTTGTATCAACCTCATTTTCCCGTTAACACTTATATCTCTTTACTATTTCTCACACTCATAGAAAAACAGAAGGATCAGCTCCCTCTGTTTTTAAGCTGTAGCATGGGTTTGAACAAGGTAATAATATACGCCTTTTTGCTGCATTAGTTCCCCGTGATTCCCCGTTTCAATAATGCTTCCATGATCTAATACAATGATCTTATCTGCTTCTCGTATAGTAGATAACCGATGAGCAATCATGATGGCCGTTCTATTTTTTAACAGCGTTTTAAGCGCCTGTTGAATCTTCACTTCTGTTTCTGTATCGATGCTTGCTGTCGCTTCATCTAAAATGATAATACGAGGATTAGCCAACAGCGTTCGAGCAAATGAAATCAATTGACGCTCTCCCACGGATAAGACGTTTCCACGCTCTTCTACTTCCGTATCATAGCCTTTTTTCAGACGCTTTATAAAATCTGCAGCCCCTACCGCTTCTGCGGCCTTAATCACTTCCTCATCAGTAGCATCCGGTTTTCCAAACCGAATGTTTTCCATAATAGTTCCTGAAAAAATAAAGGTTTCTTGCAGCACAATACTAATTTGCGCTCGTAAACTCGCTAGCGTAATATCTTGAATAGGCATATTATCAATTAAAATCTGCCCTTCGTTTACATCATAAAAACGTGTGATTAAATTAGCAATGGACGTTTTTCCAGATCCAGTATGCCCCACTAAAGCAACCGTCTGGCCTTCTTTTATGTCAATTGATACGTTGTTTAAAGCTTTCCGCTTCCCATCATAGGAAAATGAGACGTGCTTGAACTCAACTTTTCCTTTCATATCCTCTAAAGACGTAGCGGTTTCCAAATCTGCGACGAGAGGTTTTTTATCTAGAAATTCAAAAATACGCTCGGATGAAGCCATTCCCATTAATAATTGATTATACACTTGCCCTAAACGAGAAATCGGTTCCCAAAACATTCCAAGATAAAAAGCAAATGATACAAAAATACCAATTGTTAGCCGTTCATCTTGAATAAGTACAGCACCGAACCAAATTAAAATAGCCGTTCCGACAGCATTTGTGAGTTCTACAAACGGTCGAAACATGGCATTTTTTCGAGTAGCTTGTCTCCAGCTCTCGTAATTTTCACTGTTTATGCGCTCAAAAAACAGCATATTTTCTTGTTCTTGAGCAAATGATTGAGTGACGCGAATGCCTTGAATACTCTCATTTAAATGTGAATTTAATACTGACTGCTTCATACGAACAACTTGCCACGACCGACGAATTCTTCTTCTCAGCTTTGTGGAAATCAAAAACATAATCGGTAAAATGATTAAAACAGCACATGTCAAAGCAGGACTGAGAGAAAATAATATAACTACAATCCCAACTAACAATAAGAGGTCCATAAACAGGTTAACTACCCCGTTGGTAAATAAATCTTGAAGAGAGTTAATATCATTCATGATCCTTACAAGAATAGAGCCTCCTGAACGCGTATCAAAAAACCGGTGCGACAGCCCTTGAATATGCGTAAATAAATGTTTTCTTAAATCATATATAACGTGCTGCCCGAGTTGGTTCATCCATTTAATTCGAAAGATATTCGAAATATAAGATAGTACATACAAGCTAAAGATTATGAAAACTAACTGCATGAGCAGCGTGCTATTTTTATCTTTTACAGCATGATCAAGCGTATATACACCTATCAAAATAGGAATAGCGAGTCTAATGACCGTTGTGATAATGACCATAAGAAACGAGAAAGGAAGCAAGTTTTTTCGATATGGATGAAGATAACGAAACAAGCGGGCCATTTGCTTCCAGTTAAACATCTTATCAATGATTTGATCTGTTTGATAATAAAAGCGCTCTCGCACAACTTTATTTTTTCCGGCTTCCATTCTATTCCTCCCTTGTTATACGTTCATCACTGACGTATTGCTTTCATATTGAATGTCATAAATATTTTTATAAATCCCTTCCTTTTGAATGAGCGTTTTATGGCTTCCTCTCTCTTTTATTTGACCTTCATGCAAGACTAAGATTTCATCGGCATGTCGCAAAGAAGAAAGGCGGTGTGCGATAATAAACGTAGTACGATTTTTCATCACTTCTTTTAAAGCCAATTGAATTTCTCTTTCTGTTTTCATATCAACAGCACTCGTGGCATCATCTAATACTAAGATGCTAGGGTTTAAGATAAGCGCTCGTGCAATTGCAATGCGCTGCTTTTGTCCGCCTGATAACCCCAGTCCTCTCTCTCCCAGCATCGTGTCATACCCATCCGGAAGCTCCATAATAAATTCATGCGCCTGCGCTCGTTTTGCAGCATCAATAATGTCTTCTCTAGAAATACCCGGCACGCCATAGGAAATGTTGGTTCCTATACTGCTTGAGAACAAAAAGGTTTCTTGAAGTACAAAGCCAATTTCTTTTCGAAGAACAGGAAGCGGATACTCTTTAATCGGACGATGGTTAACTAAGATTTGTCCTGAAGTCGGTTCGTAAAACCTCGTGAGCAGCTGGGTTAAGCTTGTTTTGCCGGCTCCAGTTGCTCCGATTAAACCTACTACTTTTCCTTTAGAAGCAGAAAAAGATATGTTCTCAAGCGACTTTTTTTCTTCGTTTGGATAGGATAAGCTAACATGTTGAAACTCGACCGTTCCATTAATAGAGAAACTTCCGGCATGCTCATGGACTTTTTCTTCTTCTTCTAAAATTTCTAGCAGCCTTTCACCTGAAGCTTTAGACTGTGAAAACATATTGATAACAAACCCTAGATTCATAATAGGCCACATTAAATAAGAGGTTAAGCTAAAGAAAGCAACAAGCTCTCCCGGACGTACGCTTCCGTTCATAACAAGCGCTCCTCCGTACGCAAGGAGACCAACAATAGATAAGTTTCCTATAAACTCCATTAAGGGGAAATAAGTTGCCCACACATTCGCGGTTTCAATGTTTCGATTTTTATAAACTCCGTTGGACTCGTTAAATTTAGATGTTTGAAATTTTTCTCTTGATAATGACTTGACCGTTTGTATGCCGCTTATATTTTCTTGAACATTTGTATTAAGTTCCCCAAACGATTGGCGAATTAAGCGAAACGCTGGATGAACGCGCTTATCAAAGCGATAAACAGCTACCCCCAAAAAAGGCAGCAGGCAGATCGTGACGAGAGTGAGTGAAATAGAGTAATAGAACATAACGGAAAAGCTGGCAGTAAGTAAAATAACGAAGCGAATTAATTCTGAGAATCCAAAAGATAGAAAAAAACGAAATCCTTCTACATCAGCTGTCAATCTGGACATCAAGTCCCCTGTTTTAGCATTGTCATAGTAAGAAAACGGTAAATACTGAAGTTTGCGGTAAAGTTTATTGCGAAGAGTATACACGGACTTAATTCCAAATAAGTCGCCGTAATATTGCTGAATATATGTAAAGATTCCTTTGACAATCATTAGCCCAATAAAAATAAATGCTACATTATCGACTAGCTGATATTGTTTTCCTAACACAATATGATCAATCGTATATTGCAGCACAATAGGGTAAATCACAGTGATGGAGGTTACAAACAACAAGCAAATAGCAGAATAAAAAAAGTACATTCGGTACGGCAAATAAAAATCTTTTAGTTTTTTAAACGTTTCCATATACCCCGTCCTTCCTTTAGCTAAAATGCGGCACACATATTTAAATATATCGGTTTCCGAAATAAATTACCATAATTTTTAGATAATTTTTCAAAAAAAGGTAAATAGTCATAAAAAAGAGGCTCGGATATAACTAAATGAATTCAATCTAAAGACGAACAAATGGAATACATGAGTTGAACTGCTAGAAAGATCTACACAGACGAAACTATCCAGCATAACAAAAAAACGAACCACTAATCAAACATGTTGATCAATGGTTCGTTTTTCAATTCGTCTAAAATACGTTTGTTCCAGCCTGTTTTTTTATTGTTTTTCTACTGCGTGTCCGCCGAACTCATTGCGAAGAGCGGCAACTACTTTACCTGTAAACGTATCGTCTTCAAGTGAGCGATAGCGCATCATTAACGATAGAGCAATAACTGGCGTTGGCACTTGTAAATCTAGAGCGGATTCAACCGTCCATTTTCCTTCACCGGAAGAATGCATAACTCCTTTAATACTGTCCAGTTTTGCATCTTTTGAAAATGCACGTTCCATTAATTCGATTAACCATGAGCGAATAACAGAGCCATTATTCCATACGCGGGCTACAGCTTCATAGTCATAGTCAAATTCACTTTTCTCTAACACATCAAAACCTTCAGCAATTGCTTGCATCATGCCGTACTCAATTCCGTTATGGACCATTTTCAAGAAGTGGCCGCTTCCTGCTGCACCTGAATAGAGATAGCCGTTTTCTACGTTGATGTCGCGGAAAATAGGTTCGATTGTAGCAAATGCTTCTTTATCTCCCCCAATCATCATACAAGCGCCGTTTCGGGCACCTTCCATTCCGCCGCTTGTTCCAACATCAAAGTAGTGAATTCCTTTTTCAGCAGAAGCTGCAGCACGTCGTACAGAATCTTTATACTTGGAATTACCGCCTTCAATAATCATATCTCCTTCTTCAAGTAGTTCTTGGAGCTCAGAAATTACTTTTTCTGTGAGCTCCCCAGCTGGAACCATTACCCAAGCAATGCGTGGTTTTTCTAATTTGCTCACTAATTCTTTAATGGAAGAAGCACCTTCTGCTCCCTTTTCTGCTACTTTCTGTACGGCTTCGTTGTTTACATCGAATGCTACCACAGAATGGTTATGATCTAGTAAATTCAATACTAAGTTTGCTCCCATTTTTCCTAAGCCAATCATACCTAATTTCATATGTAAATTACCTCCAATAGTAAGTTTCGTATCATGTTGTTAGTGTTAGTATGGTGTAAACTCACAAGAAAAAATCCACATTTTTATATTTCCTTTATCAGTTACTTCCTACACACAAAAAAGAAAAACATTCGATGCAAGTTCTACTAAGCATCGAATGCTTTTCACCTGTTACAACTGCCTGTATTTATTCGTTCTCGCCTAATACACGATTCACGCGCTTTTCAAGCATTTTCATACCGCTTCCACCAGCTTGGAAGTGGCGTAGTTGACCTGTTTTGTCAAATACATAATATGCCGGTACATATTGATTTTCAAATGCATCCGTTAATTTATGCTCACTGTCTACAAAAATTGGCTGCGTAATATCATGTTCTGCTGCTACTTCTTTAATCTTTGATAAGTCTAAATCATCTTCAGAGCGCGGCATATGAACTGCTACTACGTTTAATTGATCTTTGTACTGGTCGCGAAATTCATTTACTTGAGGCATTGCTTCTTTACATAAATGACAGCTTACTGACCAAAAATGAATAAGCGTTGGCTTTTCGCCGATTAGCTGCTCTTTTGTAACCTCTCCGTTTAACCATTCTGTAGCGCCCGTTAACTCAGGCATTGGCTGACGTAATTTCATGAATAAAAGCCTCCCTTATTTTCACTATTATTAACTATATGTTCTTTATTATCCGATGAAAAAAAGGCCTAACGTGGACGTTAGACCTTTTAAACGTTGTGCTTACGCGTTTAAAGTAGCTTGACCTGGTTTCCAGTTAGCTGGGCAAAGTCCGCCAGTTTGTAACGCTTGAAGAACACGTAAAGTTTCATCAACGTCACGGCCAATATTGTTGTGGTTTACAACTGAATATTGTAATTCGCCTTCTGGGCTGATGATGTATAAACCGCGAAGTGCTACACCTTCTTCTTCAATTAAAACGCCGTACTCACGAGAAACAACGTGATTTGTATCAGCTGCTAATGGATATTTAAGATCACCTAAACCATTATCTTTACGATCAGTGTTGATCCAAGCTAAGTGTGTATGGATTGTGTCTGTAGAAACACCGATTACTTCTGCGTCAAGATCTTCAAACTCATCATAACGGTCAGAAAGTGCAGTGATTTCTGTTGGACATACAAATGTAAAGTCCATTGGATAGAAGAATAATACTGTCCATTTGTCATTTTTAATATTTTCTTCTAAGCTAACTTTACCGAATTCTTTGTTTGATAATACAGCTTCCATTTCAAAGCGTGGAGCTTGTTTACCTACCATACGTTCTGGCATACATGATCCCTCCAAATAATTATTAAATGAGAAAATGTATAAAACATTCTCACTTATGTACTGTTATAACGGTTTTCATTATAATGGATATTGTTTTTTTAGTCAATATTAATTAAGAATTAATTTAAACAACACCTTATAATGGCAATATAGTTGTTATGCCCGCCTTTAGGGCAAATTAAACCCTGACTTCAGCAAAAAAATGCTATAAAAGGGTTGCATTTATTTACCTTCTCAGTTTAGCATGTCTAATATCGGGAATAAACAAATGTGCTCATACTCTTACAAAATATTTTCCAGAGAATAAATTCCCACTTATTAATATTGAAACAGAACATAGGAAGGATGAACAATTAATGTTTAAGATGCAAGACATCAACTGGGAACAGCTTCTTACCAATGCTGGAGTTATTGTGTTAAAACTCATTGCCATTACCATTGTGTTTTTACTTGTACGAGCAATTGGTAAAAAAGTTATTGAACGTTCCTTTGAAAAAATGAGTGAGCGCGAAAATGCTACGCGCGGACGTATGCTCACACTCAAAAGTTTAACCGTTAATGTGTTTTCATATGTACTTATTTTTATTTTTGTCGTCATGCTGCTTGAAGCAGTAAATATCCACGCCACAGCTTTATTAGCTGGTGCCGGAGTTGTTGGCCTAGCAATCGGGTTCGGTGCTCAAGGACTGGTTAGCGACGTTGTAACAGGTTTCTTTTTGCTTCTTGAAAAACAGCTTGATGTTGACGACTATGTCACAACCGGAAGTTTTTCAGGAATTGTCGAATCAGTAGGTCTTCGTACTACTCAAATTCGCGGATTTGATGGAACTCTACACTATGTGCCTAACCGTGAAATTACAAGTTTAAGCAATCATTCCCGGGGCAATATGCGTGCGTTGATTGATATTGGCATTTCGTATGATGATGATATTGACAAAGCTATTTCCGTACTAGAAAAAGTATGCGAGCGCGTTGCTGCAACAAATGAAAACATTGTAGAAGGCCCAAACGTGATAGGAGTTCAAGGCCTAGGCGCATCGGACGTTGTGCTTCGTGTAGTTGGCAAAGCTAAAAACGGTGAACAGTGGGGAGTTGAACGTCAGCTTCGCAAAGAGTTTAAAGAAGCGTTTGACGCAAACGGTATTGATATTCCGTTCCCTCATCAAGTAAATATTGATAAAAAGCAGCCTGAAGATGCCAAGCAGCCTCAGCATGCATAAAAAATAGCCGAAGGATTTATATCCTTCGGCTTTCTTTTATCCTTGTACCTTGTTGCCTACTTGCTGACAAATTTCTTCTGCTGTTAATCCGCTAGCTGTAATAACTGAGCCTTGCGTTACTGCATCAGAAATCCCCATTACGTTTGAATCCTGTCCTGTTACAACACAGCAATCGCACCCTTGTGCATCACTTTCGTTGCGTAATTGTACCACTTCGTGTCCGAGCTGCTGAAGTGCAGCCTGTACATCTGTTAAACCGTATTCTACACCAATTCGTGCCATCGTTGCCCACCTCCTCATGGTATTAATTTAGCCATAAGGAAAAATGATTATACGATTTATTGATTGCCTTTATGTTCAAAATATTTTGTAATAAGTGAAATCGCAATGTCTATTGCGCCTTCATGAGGCTGCAGCTTTGCATGATGAAGCCCATATTCAGACTGAACGCCAAGCCAAAACATAAATCCAGGAATATCTTTTAGCATATAGCCAAAATCTTCTCCCGTCATTGCTTCTTTGCACTCAATCACATCCACGTTCGTTTGCGCTTTGGCAAATTCCATGAACTCTCGCGTGACTTCATGGTGATTATATACTTGATGATACATACAGCCATAATCAATGGCTGTTTCACACTGATACCCCACTTCTACTCCTTTAACAATCGCTTCAATTCGTTCTTTAACACGCGTCATTGATTCAGGAGATAGCGTGCGAATGGTTCCTTCTATGCGAGCTCGCTCCGCAATAATATTTTGAACCGTCCCGCCTTGAATTTTTCCTACTGTAATTACAGCGCTGTCTAGCGGATCAACGTTGCGAGCAACAATAGTTTGAAGCTGTGAAACGAGCTGACATGCAGCAACTACCATATCATTTGTTGTATGTGGATAAGCAGCATGGCCACCTTTTCCTTTTAAATCAATAAATAGCTCAGACGTGTTAGCAAATAGCAACCCTTCCTTCAGCGCAATCGACCCAACCGGATATTCAGGCGCTACGTGAAGGGCGAAGATGAAATCTGGAAGCCATTCTTTCATGATATCGCTTTGGAGCATTGGCTGTGCTCCTCCTGGCCCCTCTTCTGCAGGTTGAAAGATAAACAGTACATTATCTTTGATTTCATGCTGAGCAAAGTAAGTCAGTACGCCTAGCCCAATGGCCATATGCATATCATGTCCGCAGGCATGCATAAGTCCTTCATGCTGTGATTGAAAAGAATAATTCGTTTCTTCCGTGATAGGAAGCCCGTCAATATCTGCTCGGTAGCCTATTGTTTTAGTTGGATTTTTACCATGTACTTTAACAAAGAGTCCTGTTTTCCACGTCTTTACTTCTAAGCGCTCTTGCGGAAGAGTTTTAATATAATCAAGCAAAAAACGCTGTGTTTTCACCTCTTGAAACCCTAATTCAGGAATTTTATGTAGCTCTCTTCTTATTTTCACAAATTCATTTTCAGCCATGTGTATGTCCTCCTCACGAAATAAAGAAGAAAGCGTGGTTGCCCACGCTTCCAACTTGTCCCTATGATACGTTCAAGGATTCAGTATCCCAATCGCTAAAACCTATTAATTCAGCAAAGAAAAAGCGCAAACCGATTGTTTTTCTTATTCTTCGTTTAATTGACGCAATTCTTGCTTGATTTCTGTTTTAGACTTTGTTTTTTCGTCAATTTCTTTAATAACGCGAGCCGGCGTACCTGCTACTACTGTGTAAGGAGCTACATCTTCTACCACAATTGCACCTGCAGCAACTACGGCACCTTTACCTACTGTTACACCTTCAAGAACAACAGCATTAGCACCGATTACTACATCATCTTCTACTACAACTGGTTTTGCAGAAGGTGGCTCAATAACACCAGCTAATACAGAACCTGCACCGATGTGACAGTTTTTACCTACTGTTGCACGACCACCAAGTACTACGTTCATGTCGATCATTGTTCCTTCACCGATCACCGAGCCGATGTTAATAGATGCACCCATCATAATAACAGCGTTGTCCCCGATTTCAACTTGATCGCGAATAATAGCGCCTGGCTCAATACGAGCTTTAATTCCTTTCATATCTAATAAAGGAATCGCAGAGTTGCGGCGATCGTTTTCAATTACGTAGTCTTCAATTTTTCCTTCGTTTGCTTCAATAGCAGCTTTGATTTCTTTCCATTCGCCAAATACTACACCTGTGTTTCCCGTTACGAATGTTTTAGAAGATGAACCAAAGTCAATTCCTTCTACTTCACCTTTTACGTAAACTTTTACCGGTGTTGATTTTGTGCTGTTTTGAATAAATGAGATAATCTCATTAGCATCCATCATTTTCATTATGTATTCCTCCTAAGTAAGCAATGTCTCATTTAATGTAACAAAATGCTTTCACAATGACAAGCATCATTATCGTTTTAATAAAAAGATAACGATTGCAAATAAAAAAAGCGAGCATCTAGGCTCGCTTTAGACCGTTTCTCTTACATATTCACGTACAATATCAACAAATGCTCGAACTTGCTTCAGCTTAAACGCTGATTCATATCCAACTAAAGAAGTGTCTCGCGTAATTGGCTCTCCATTTGCTTTCAGAAGCGGCGTCCGGTGAATATGGCTTCCAGCTTCTTTAATAGCAATCGATGGTAAAATAGCGAAGCCAAGACCATTTAAAGCCATTTGCTTACACGTCTCAATCTGATCCACTACAATCGTACGCTTCGGTGTAGTATGAAACTCTCGATGCCACCATTCTAAAATTTCTTGATAATACGTTGAGTCACTTTTAAATTGAATAAATGGTCGATGAGTATTTACTACTTCCGCTGCCCTTTCAATTTCTGAATCAACTAGGTAAAGAGGATCTGTAAACAAATGTTCTTTGACACCTTTCCAATCCGGATTTCCGCGTATGATTCCAATATGTACCTCATCTTCGTACAGATAGCGAAGCATTTCACTGCTCCATCCGGTTACAAGAGAGATTTTAGCATGTGGGTAACGATCCATATAGCGTTTTAACACCGCCGGCAGCCAGTGCTGTCCAATAATCGAAGCCACCGCTAATTTGAGTGTACCATATACCTCATTATCTAAATGATGCAAGTCCTCACGAACCCGATCTTCTTTTTCTACCACTTCTTTTGCAAATTGAACAATCTTTTCTCCAGCAGGCGTTAATGACAGTCCTTTTTGCGAACGAATGAAGATTTGTGTATCCCATGCTTTTTCAATGGTTTGCAGCCTCTGTGATAAAGCTGGTTGTGATACAAATAATCTCTCTGCAGCTTTTCTCATATTTAATTCTTGAGCTAATACAACGAGCATTCGACATTCTATTAATTGCATTCAGTTATTCCTTTCAAGCCTCTTTTTACTTTCATTTTACCTTTATCATATAAGAAAAAAACGGAGAAAGATAGGCTGAAACACGATTTCTTAAAAAAATTATTGAAATAACTCTTTCGGGAGAATGATGGACTGCCTTCTTAATGACTTTAACAAATTTCTTCGTGTTAAAATCCCTTCAAAAATGCCATCTTCATTCTCTACGCACAAAAAAGGATGGTTAATCATGGCATTTATGACTTTTAATACGGATTTTTTCATGGAGACACGAGGAACATTTTGATTCATAACTTCTTCTACTTTCATGGTTTCTAATCGTTCAAATTCAATGCGCTTTAATCCTAAAATCGAATCTAAAATAAGCGTCATACTCACGAACCCCTGCAGCTGAAACCTTGGATTTAATACGGGAATGGACGTATAGCCAGTCTTTGTTAACACAAGCAAAGCATGTTCTAAATTATTTCCCACTTGAACATGAGCAACTTTATCAGAAGTGACAAGCAAATCTCGAAGTTCAATTTGATTTAACTGATTGTGATCAATATCAATCATTTATACATTCTCCTTCCATTTCTCATAACTTCCACGTGTGTAAAGAGAAAAAGAACAAGCTACAAAATGAAAATAGCTTGCTTACGTAAATGCGAATCTTTAAGAGGGAATAGAAACAGACCCAATCGATGTTCTCCCTTATATGTTAAGTCTAGATTTTTTTAAAACAAGTGTCAACGAAAGTTCATAATTATCTGAATTTTTTATTTTGATTTTTTTACAGCATTCGACCCGTTCCTTCTATTTATCAGAAAATCCGCTATCACTTTGTCGATATTTCTCGGGAAAATAGGGCGGAAGCCACCGCAAAAACTCCATACGCAGTAACAAAAAAATACCGCAAAGTATAAAATCCTTTGCGGCATTCGTTTTGCTTTATCCCTTAATGAATAAGTTCAAAAATTTCAATTGCAATCATATCAACGTTATCAAATTGATAAACGGCTGGCTTTTCACCATCTTGATATACTTCAAGTTCGTATGTTTCAGTTTTTGCATGATATTTCACGCTGCAAATTCTTTTTCCCTCTACTTCGAAGAAGCGTTGTGGCGCTTCACTTCCACTTGCTTGCTCACGGAGATTCACAAGACGAGTTAAAATACCTTGTAATTGTGACATATAATCTCTCCTTTCACCTATTACATCATTACGCATTCGACTTTTCTACAATATCAATTCAAATAAATACGTTATCTAAACTAATACTTAAAAGACACCATTTCACTATATGCCACATACTAAAAAAACACAAGTACTTTACGTGATTTTTCATAAGAAAATGCCTTATTATAGCGATATATGTCGTTTTTTATTATAATAACATAGCGATATACTATGTATCATACAAAACTTCATTCTACTTTAACACCATTCATTTTAATATAGGGAGGTGCTTTCATTGAGATCTATAGAGTTGTACACACAACCAGCTTGCCCACCTTGCGAAATTGTTAAACAGTTTTTACAGCATCATCACGTTTCCTATAAAGAATTTGACGTATCTAAAGATGCTTCTGCTCGAAAACGAATGACTACTGAGTTAGAGTCTTATTCCACTCCGACCATTCGTGTTGACCAGGAAATTATCAGAGGATTTGACCTTCAAGCGCTTGAGAAGCTTCTTAACATCGGATAACAGAAACACTCAAAATAAGCTTTCCTCGGCTATTTTGAGTGTTTCTTACTATATATAAACTTTTGCACTTTCCATTTCCCCTGTTTTTTTACTAACGTGATCATTTCGTAATGATCTTGGTATTTTACCCGTTCATTATGCACAGCCGGAAAAAATTGATAGACATAAGCTTTGTTTTGGTCGGAATGAAGAGCTACCTTCGTCTGTTCATCAAAAGAAAAGAAAGGGATGTAATGTGTTAAATATTCAGGTCCCTCTCCGACATACCCTTGAGCTTTTTGTAAGAGAGCCTCATTAAAAAACACAGATGCATACTCATCATCTAAAAACAATTTCAGCTCACGAACAGCGTCTTGATTAGTATGGGCAGACGCAGCTCTTAGCTGAGCCTGATAAGCGTCCTGCAAATTTATAAAGATTTCATGCCTAATCTCTCCTGATACTTCTGCATGAACAGATTTTCCTGAGTACAAGACAATCAGCAAAAAGACAAGTAAGCATATTTTCTTCAAATTAAATCAGCTCCTTAACTTCTTTTTTATTAGAATTCCGAAATTTTCCCTGCCTATGCATATCCCTATAACCGACTGTCGTTCTCCTTTAAAAAAACATAAAAAACCGGCAACCACTTTTGCTGGTTGCCGGTTTAACTTCAACTTATTTATTCTCTACAAAACGTCTCTTTCGTATAAAAAAGAATATGAAATATCAAGGAATATATAGTGCATATTATCAATTGGATACGAAAAAGTTCGGATATTCTCACCTGTTTCAATATCATTATACAAATCTGATAATATGCCTTTTTTTTCATAGCTCATTCGAATAATATTCTCAAGAAAATATGGGCGCCAGCTCCAATTTTTCTTTACATATTCAGGTTCAAGAATCCAATCCTCGTTTTTCTTTACATAGTTAGAAGACTTTTGAAATCCATTTTCATCGCAGATGTAAAGGCGAAAACACACGTTGGATAGTTCTTCTGCAATAACAGGCAGCATATCGTCATACGTTTCTAACTTTCTGCACTTTGTCATTACCTGCTGCATTTTATCTTGAAAACGTTCTGTCAGCTGGTAAACAGCAAGCAGCTTTTTCTTTTCGTGAGCGATATACATTTCAAAACGTTCCTTTAGTTTATCCTTTAAGATGTTGGGATCGACAAGTTCAGCAGCCGGCTTATGTAAATAATAACCTTGAAAATACCTGCCTCCGTTTCTCCATGCATATTGCAGCTGATAGGAGGCTTCTATATCTTCGTATAGAAGCGTAGCACCCATTTTTCTTGCTAACAGAGATAAAGAATACAATACGTCTTGATACGACTGCGCCATGTCCGTTTGTCTCAGAATATGTAAATCTACTTTTAAGATATCTGGTGAAAGCAACCCAATCCTGTCTAGATTACTACTTTCTTTTCCTATATTATCAATTGCAATCTTAATACCATATGTTTGATAATACTTTAGTAAGTGTTGAAGTGATTCCAAATCTCCACTAAAATTGTGTTCTGTAATTTCGAGAACAATTCGATCAAGCGATAATCCTTTATTTTCGAAAAGTTGCAATAATTCCAGCAAGGATTCTCCATGATCGTTCATTAATAAATTAGGGTTCTGATTAATAAAAATTAAAAATTGTTCTTCCTGGGTCAACATATGCTCGAGCGCTTGTGTTAAAACAGCATAATCAACTTCTATGCGATATTCATCCGGAATCGCATCATCATGAAAGAATGGGCCGAGACTTTCAATTTCCCCTTCATTTTGAAACCTCGCCAACACTTCATAGCCAATTACTCTATGTCCATCTGCACTAAAAATTGCTTGATAATACGGAAGAGTTTTTTCTATGTTTGTTAATACATCTAACGGGTCCACTCAACTCTCCCCTCTCCTTGTTCACTTTACGTTAGTATAATACGAATAGCATAATTTTGCTAGTCCTTCTCGGATTGCTTTGTACTTTTTAGTGCGTATCCAAACTTAAAAAGGATGCTGATTTAGCCACTGTCCCCCGTCCATTGTAATGCATTCCCCATTGATATAAGACGCTTCATCGGAGAATAAGAAACTAGCTAATCCTGCTATTTCCTCAGGAGTTCCAAGGCGTCCTAATGGTACAGAATCCAATGTACGCGCTTTCATTTTTTCTGACTCAAATAATTTATCGGCTCCTCCTGTTCGCTCGATCGGCCCCGGTGCAATCGCATTTACTCGTATACCATATTTCTTCCCCCACTCTACTGCGAGCGTGCGCGTCATGGTTAAAACTCCTGACTTGGCACAAGCTGAATGAATAACACCTGCTCCTGCGTTCCAGGCATATGTAGCTACAATGTTTGTAATGGCCCCTTTTGCGCCTTTATTGATCCAATATTTTCCTACTGCGGAACTGCAATAAAATGTACCATTTAATACGATATTAATTACGCTGTTCCATCCGTTAATGGATAAGTCTTCAGCTGCACATATAAAATTGCCTGCAGCATTGTTAACTAAAAAATCAATTTGTCCAAATGCCTTGTCCGTTTCTTGAACCATGCGCTCCACATCTTCTGGATTGCGTACATCCATCACCACTGAAAGTACCTGTCCATCAAACGTTTTAATTTCATTTTCTGTCTCTTGTAATCGATCGGCTGATCTACCTGTAATTACCACATGAGCACCTTGTTCTGCAAATCGCTTCGCCATATGTTTTCCCATGCCACTTGAACCGCCAGTAACAATTACGACCTTGTTCTTCAATTTATATTCCTCCCCAAAACATAAGTGTTGTACAACTATCATTTTACTATTTTTTCTGAATAAAGTGAAACTTTTATCTATTTAACTTAAAAGCAGACTTCTCGTTGTGAGGATAAAAAAAACAATGCTATAATTAAAACTTGAAAACTATAAGGAATAGGTTGATTTTGCATGAAAAAGACGTATACAAGACGATCTTTTTTGAAAGGACTAGCGTCTATTTCGTTAGGGTCTTTGCTCACCACGTCTTTTGGGTATACATATGCCAAATATATTGAGCCTAGACGTCTGCAAATTGTTCGTCATACAATTACTTCTAAAAATATTCCGAAAAGCTTTAACGGAATAAAAATTTTACAATTTAGTGATATTCATCTTGGACTCTCTTATGATTTATTACAACTAGAACAGCTTATGGTGACCATAAATAATTTGAAGCCTACTATTATATTATTTACCGGAGATTTAATGGATGTACCTAATGAATACCCACATCCAGAAAGAATTCCCCCGATTTTACAGAGGCTTCAGGCTCCTCTTGGAAAGTATGCCATATATGGTAACCATGATCACGGAGGATATGGAACAAATATCTATAAACAAGCCATTGAAGACGCAGGATTTAGACTTTTAGTAAATGAAGTTGACACGGTATTCATGCCTGATAAAAGCTACATTCATATTTGTGGACTCGATGATATTATGCTTGGGAATCCACAATATGAAGGAACACTAGGGCAATTACAGCCGGATATTTTTTCTATTGCTATGATTCATGAACCTGACGTTGCTGTCAAAGCAGCTCCTTTTCCAGTGGATCTTCAGCTCTCCGGCCATAGTCATGGAGGCCAAATTCAAATTCCTTTTTACGGTCCTTTGATTACACCGCCCTTTGGGACGGTTTACCCTGAAGGAATGTACGAAGTTGGAGATTCTAAAATGAAGCTTTATGTGAATAGAGGCTTAGGAACCACTCGCATTCCTTTTCGTTTTTTAGCTACGCCTGAAATTACGCTTTTCACCCTGCAATCAACATAAAAACGCCCTTACAGGGCGTTTTTATGTTGATTGTCTTTTTTTAGCTGATCATGACCGCCTAATTCTAGTCTTAAAGAAATAAACCAGGCTCAAAAACTTCTGTTCAGCCATACACTACAAAGACAACTGACAAGGAGGTTAAAATATGTACTATCAATATCCCTATACAGGATATCGTAATATTCCAAATGGCGACGAGCGCTTTTTTGGATTTCCTTTTGTTGCTGGCTTAGCTGGTGGGCTGCTTGGCGGACTAGCTGTTGGCGGTTTTGGAGGCAGACCTGGGTGCTGTCCACCACCTTATCCTTATCCAGTTCCGTTTTACGGCGGTGGATTTCCTGGAGGAGGCTACCCTGGTGCCGGCTATGGAGGCGGTGCTCCTGTTTATAACACATACTACGGACCTGGATACGGTCCTGTTGGTCCCATTCCTAGATAATAACATGACTAAAAAGCCGAGCACTCGGCTTTTTTTATGTTATTCTTGATCGTCGCAAAGAGCATATTGACAAAAAATCTCTTGACTATTAATAGAGAGCTCATGGTCTTTTTTTATGACGTAATGATAATTCCCTTCTTGGTCTTGTTCTCGTGCTTTTACATTATCAGCAAGCATAACTTCAAGCCACTTCCACACTTTTTTTTTCAAATGTGTATCCAAGATAGGAAATAAAATTTCTACTCGTTTCACCATATTTCTTGTCATCATATCTGCAGATGAAAAGAAAAACTTTTCCTGTTTATTATGATGAAAATAATAGATTCGGCTATGCTCTAAAAATCGTCCGACAATGCTTCTTACTCTTATATTCTCGCTAACGCCTTGAATTTGAGGGCGCAAGCAGCACGCTCCTCTAACAATGAGTTCGATTGTCACACCAGCTATAGAAGCTTCATATAGCTTCATAATTAAAATTTTATCCGTCAATGAGTTCATTTTCCCAATGATTCTTCCATTGCCATACCGTCTATGATAATGGATTTCCTGATCAATGAGGTGCAAAAAATCATTTCTTATATCAAATGGTGCAACGGATAAATGATGATATACTGGTTTTTGCGTATAGCCACTTAAGTAATTAAAAAAATTGGCCGCATCTATCCCGATGTTTCGGTTGACAGTAAAAAGACTTATATCCGTATAGATCTTTGCTGTGGCATCGTTGTAATTCCCAGTACCAAGATGAACAAACCGTTTAATATGCTCTCCTTCTCTTCTCACCACGAGCGTAATTTTACCATGCGTTTTTAAATGCGTCATTCCATATATCACGTGGCACCCTGCCCGCTCTAGCTCTTTAGCCCATTGCACATTATTCTCTTCATCAAACCTCGCTTTTAGTTCAACTAGTACCGTCACTTGTTTACCTTTTGCAGCCGCTCGTTTTAATGCTTTAATAACGGGAGAATCTCCGCTTACCCTGTATAACGTTTGCTTAATAGCAAGCACATTTTCATCGTCTGCTGCACCGTTAACAAAATCGAGTACCGGCTTAAACGATTCATAAGGATGGTGAAGCAAAATATCTCTTTGAATCATTTGATCGAAAATATTTTGATCCGGGTGTAACTCTGTTGTAAGCTTAGGAATAAAGGCTTTTTCAGCCAACTCTTCATGCGTAGATTTAAGTAATCTATAAAACGAAAATAAACTGGTTAAATCCAGCTGTCCTTCGATCTCATACACATCTTCATCGTCAATTTCAAGTACTGACTTTAAATACGCTAGTACACCCTGATCATATGGACTCTTAATCTCAAGACGAACAGCCGCTCCCCATTTTCGCTTCTGCAATTCTTCTTCAATTTCTTTTAGTAAATCTTGAGCGTCTTCTTCGTGAATAGTCATATCTGCGTTGCGGGTAATTCGAAATTGAGAAACGGAAGAAACGCGATATCCCTTAAACAACTTCTTAATAAAATAGGCAATCACATCCTCTAGCAATACAAATAGACGGGTAGAATCTGATGTGGCTATTTCAATGTAGCGCGTTAGCATCGAAGGTACTTGAACGATAGCTAGCCTTCCTTTTATTTCAGCAATTTGCTGCTCATCATTTAAATTTTCTGAAAGGACGACTGCTAAGTTCAAGCTTTTATTCATCAACATAGGAAACGGCCGGTAGGTATCAATAGCCATAGGAGTTAATACGGGAAAGATTTGCTCGTCAAAATACTGTTCAAGCTTATCTAGATTTGATTTCTCCAGCTTTTCAACCGCAATGATTTCCACGCCGTATTTCTGTAATTCGGGAAGAAGTGTATGAATATACGTATCATACTGCTGCTTGATTAGATCGTGGTTTTGTTTGGAGATAGAAAATAGCTGCTGTTTAGGAGTTAAGCCTGCTTTGTTTTCAGGTTTGCTAAATCCAGCTTTCACTTGATCTTTTAATCCGGCTACCCGAATCATAAAAAACTCATCCAAATTTGAACTGAAAATTCCTAGAAATCTAAACCGCTCAAGCAAAGGGTTTTTCGTATCTACTGCTTCTTCCAGCACCCGCTTGTTAAAAGCCAGCCAGCTCAATTCACGATTATTGTAATAAGCTGAATCAGCCACTTGTATGGTTTGCTTATAAGTGCGATTACTTTCTAACATTAGCCTCACCTTCCAGGATAATGGATTTAATCTAGTTAGCTATACTGAATATTCTAACCGATTCAGCGTTATTCTAAAGCTTAGCAAATTCAAGAACAATATTTTTTTCCACTACTTTTTCTAGATGCTTTTTCTGTTTTTCAGCCTGATATTGTTCAGGACGAAAGGTTTTTGTACATAATAGTTTAATCGTAACTGTGTTTTCATCGCTTTTCATGTCAATATGTTGAATAATATTTCGCTTTGTTGCATGTAAACCGTCAGCTATTTTTAAAACCGCACCGAGCAGCTGGACTTTTTTTTGTTCTTTTTTTGTTAACCACTTTTTAAAAGGAGCAACATATTGCCTAAAAGAAGACTTCCCTTTATATGAAGAAACAAGTGCCAGCTTTAAACGTTCTTTATGTGAAATTCCATCGATTGTACGATTAGCAAGCACATAAAACGTATGCTGGCTGCTTGATTCCGCATCAATATACTCTCCTATATCATACACTTGGGCAGCTTTTATAAGAAGCGCTAAGTCATCCTCTTTTAAATCAACTGGTCCCTGCTCCTTAAGATGCTGAAAAATCATAATAGCTGTGCGGGTAAGCTGTTTGACATAATCTTTATTTATTTCAAACTCTTCCATTATTTCTTGAAAACTTTGCTGTATGACATCGGGGTACATTGGCTGGATATTAGCATCAGACGCTTCCTTAAATAACACCCCTTCTCTTAAGCCTTTGCGACTTAAGATGAAGCGAGTCGCGTTGACTGTTTCATATAATGATTGAAATACTTCAATCGCTGGCAAAATTGTATCCGCACGATCTTTTGACAAGCGGTCTAGCTTTTGAAGATTGTGATAAGACAATGAGCCTATAGCGGATTTCACATGCAATATATCAGCTAAATTCATTTCATATTGATGCAGCCCGGCGAGAGGATAGTGGATAAAACCTTGATGCACTTGCACCATACTTCTTGCACTTCCTCCAATTGCCACAATCGGAACTTGGCGATTTAAAAGCCACGGGACAGCATGGAAATACCGGATCAGGAAATCGCGGATTTTTACTTTTTCTTCTGCAGTGGGAATATTGCCTTTGACGAACTGCAGACGCAGAGATAAGGCACCGAACGGAAAGCTGTGGTACTGCACTAACTCTCGATTGCGAAAATACGTAACTTCCGTACTTCCCCCACCAATGTCAATTGTAATGGCTTCTTCGATCGAAGTAGAATGAATAACGGCAACAAAGCCGTAATATGCTTCTTCATATTCAGACAATAGTTGAATAGAAAAGCCCGTTTCTTTTTTTACAAGCTCTAGAACTTCTTTTGCATTAGCCGCTTGACGAATGGTAGCTGTGGCCACACAGGTAACGTGCGGCAGCTGCTGATGCTTGATAATAACTCCAAACGTTTTAAGCGTATCAAGCAAGGTATATATTCCTTTAGCCGTTAACATTCCTTCTTTACTTAAATAATTTCGAAGCCGTGCAGCTACTTTCACGTTTTCAACTTGCTTAAATCCTCTGCCTTTTTTGTATTCATAAATAACAAGGCGTATCGTATTTGAGCCTATATCAATCAGTCCATGTTTATAAGTCAATGTAATTTCAACACCTTTTTCAAAATAACTTTATGCTCACAAAGGTCACTTTTACTTTTTTCAACCGTATACTGTTACAACATAGTCATATATCAAAGGAGCGAAGTTAATGAGATATATAGTAAAGCGCGGTGAAACCTGGCAAAGCGTTTCAGGTGACTACCGGACTCCGGTTGAAGATCTGTGGATGGCTAATCCTTTTGTAAGCCATAGTACGCTGAAGCCTGGGCAAGTAATCATCATTCCAAACCTCCCTGATAAAGAGCTCATTCCTTACACGATCCACGTGTTTATTGCTGAAAAGCAGCTTGAATTACGAAGAAATAATATCATACAAAAAGTCTATCCCATTGCAGCAGGAAAAATGCTGAGCACAACCCCTACTGGAGACTTTGTTATCGTTAACCGGGAGCCAAACCCCGGGGGGCCTTTTGGCACAATGTGGCTAAGCTTGTCTAAAAAGTCATATGGCATTCACGGAACAAATGATCCAAGTTCTATTGGAAAAGCCGTATCCAAAGGATGCATTCGCATGTATAATGCCCAAGTAAATGAGCTAGCTCAAATTGTGCCAAATGGGACTGGTGTTTATATTCGACCTTCTCGACGAATGGCTCAATAGTTCGGGATTTACTAATCAATGATGGTTTAACTGTGGGAGCAGCATTTTTTTAAAATAGAAAGTATGGCGTGCTGTTCCACTTTACTTGTATAAGGAAGCGTAACAAAACAAACCCTATACATAGGAAATTTCATTAATTACCAAAATACTTCTTCGTGTAATTATTTTCAAATGGGACAAGACACGCTATAATGAACGTATCAGCTTTCACCTTATAGGTTGAACAGCTGATATGATAGAAAGGGAGTGAACGTATGTCTCAAGCAAATGGACAAGGCTCTTTGACCCCGTCTGTATCTGAGATTGCACAAGCTATTTTCACTGTAAATCGTCACGCAAAAGCTGCTCCTGATCCTAAGCAGTTATATACGTTAAAGAAAATTGCATTAGATCAACTAATTTTAGAAGGAAAAGCCAAAAAAGAAGGACTTCACTTTTCGCCAAACCCTGGTAAAAGTCAACAAAAATCAGATGTACTTGTATCAGTTGGAGACTACTTTTTCCATATGCCTCCAAAGAAAGAAGACTTCAAAGAGTTATCACACCTCGGCCATTTAAACCATCAGTATCGAAATCCCAAAACGACTATGTCATTATCTTATGCGAAGCGCTTATTATCTAAATATACGGGTCATCTCGTACAGCCGGCGAAAAGCCCTGTTTCGACTCCAAGAAAACGGCAAGCACCTGTGTTTAAACCGCTGGGTAAAAGTTATTTTTAAAAAAGTGCCTGAAGTGGAGCAATCTGCTTTCAGGCACTTTTTTGTGATCCTACAAAATATAGAGATCGATCAACTCAACAAGCTCTCCGATTTCCGGCTTACTTACTTGTCCTTCCGCTCCTACCATCTTTCCCTTGTGACGTAAATCTTCTGTGATAAGAGAAGAGAAGATAATGACTGGAAGTATAGAAAGCTGAGGATTTTCTTTCACTTTTTTAGTTAAATGATGCCCATCCATTTGCGGCATTTCTATATCTGTAATAAGCAGCTGGACTTGATCACTGATTTCCACACCTTCATCGATCACTGAGCTCAGATAGTTCCACGCTTCCTCACCGTTCTCAAAAAATTCCGTGTTCTCATAACCTGCTTGTGCAAGAGTATCTTCAATCATTCGGCGCAGCAGCGGTGAGTCTTCAGCTACGACAATCTTTTTATTAGAGCGCTCCCTAGCCCCTAGCTTTTTGATTTTCGACTGATTAATACCCGCATCAGGGTTCACGTCAGAAATCAGCTTTTCAAAGTCTAACAGCAGAATCATTTGACCGTGTAATTTTACCACTCCAGTAATCTGCGTTTCCAAACCTTGATACAAATCTGAAGGCTTCTCAATTTCTTTCCAAGAAATACGGTGAATTTGCGTCACTGCATGGGTATGAAAGACAATTTTTTGCTGATTGAACTCTGTAACAATTAACTTATCTTTTTCCGGCGTATTTGAAGGTTCCATTTTTAATGCTTTTGCTATGTCAACAACAGGAAGTACTTCCCCTCTTAGCTCTATAATACCTTCTATGTAAGAATGCGCATTGGGAACAGGTGTAATAGATACGGGATTAATAATCTCTCTAACTTTTACTACATTAATGCCAAACCAAACATTTCCTATCTCAAATTCGACAATTTCCAGTTCGTTTGTACCACTTTCCAACAGTATTCCTTTATCTGGATTCATATACTTACTCCTCTCATCTCACCTGCTTATCTAATAGTCCATATTTCCCATTATAGTGACCGCCTCTTATATCCGTAAAGAAAAATTTTCTTATTTTGTTATCCTTTTTCCCTAAAACATATACATAAAATATTGTTTTATGAATTAACAGAATATTATATACTATATAAAAACATGAGCGCCGATCCCTTTCGTCTCATCCTCTGCTCAGTTTTTTAATTGCTCTACTTTACTTCTCTATACTAGCTTATGAACTTGAGTCAAACGACTACTCCTATTCGAACGAGGTGTAATTTATGAACAGAGGATTACAAAAAGAAGAAACAAAAAAACGCATCCAAAAAGCCGCTATCTCTTTATTCCAACAGCAGGGATATCAAAAAACGACTGTGTCTCAAATTACCCATGAAGCGGGTGTAGCAAAGGGAACATTTTTTAATTACTTCAAAACAAAAGAAGAAGTTCTTCACTACCTTGGAATTAATTTTACAAACCGTATCTCCTACAAATTAGAACAGCTCCTTCAAACAGAAGAATCAACTGCTGCCATTGTTAAACAACTGTTTTTATTACTAGCACAATCAAACGAAGAAGCGAACCCTCACCTAATCCGTTCTTGGTTTCATATTGCTATTACCAACAGTTCCTTTCAACAATCCGAAATTCTTCAAATTGAAAAAATGCGTGCTCATTTTACAAAAGTTTTTCAAACAGGACAAGACCGAGGTGAACTTATAGTCGATATCCCTGCCGAAGAAATGGCTTCTATTGCTATACTTAATTTTTTTGGCACACTTCTTTACTGGTGTACCAACCAACCCGACTCTGCTACCCTTCAAGAAAGAATAGACAAGTCGGTTACTCTTCTATTTAGAGGGTTTCTTATTCATTCCTAAAAGCCTGTTCACAAATTTTTAACAAGAAATCGAAGATAGCTGTGGACTCTACAGCCAAAACGGTTTATACTACACAAAGTGAATGAATAATCTTAAAAGAAGGTGTTCGTAATATGAAAGGCTCCGTCATTCTTTTTAATGACGATAATGAAATGACCATTATTGAAAACGTAGAAGAAGCTGTATATCAAGATATTAAAGAACAAGAAGGCTCTGATCACTGCGTTGTAACATTGGACGATCATGAAGTTGATTTTGGCTACGTTTCCCCCGTTTATTGGCGTGAAGGCCAAATACACACTGACTAATATACAAGACCTGCATATATATGCAGGTCTTTTTATGCGCTTATTATTTTGAATCTAGAATTGAACGTGAAGCGAGGAACCTCTGATTTCCTAACACATACCTCAGCACATTCGCAGCTAAAAACAGGGTTAACAACTATATAGAAAGGGTACATTTCAAGTAATAGAAGCTGCGTTTTATTTTAAAAAAGGAGGTTTATGTTATGAGTTCTTATCGCAAAAATATGAATCACTATCCTCACTCATCTCAGTACACACCTTACCAACACTATTACGCGAAAGAAGCTGATCGTATTTTAACGACTATGAGTACAAACTTTAATAAACAGCATTTGAAATCTCTTATCGACGATGCGTTAGATAACAGAGACGAAGAACAATTTTATGAACTAACAACTGCTTATAATAAGCTATATAACGCCTAACTTAAAACCACTATTTGCAAAATGCGCAAATAGTGGTTTTTTACCTATTTTCATTGTGATAAGATAAAATGAGTTGAAAATACGCGGAAGGATTTGAAACCATGGAGCACTTAATCAATAAACGTGTCAAAGAAATTGAACTATCAGGAATACGTACATTTTATAATATGGTCTCACAATACCAAGATGTTTTATCCCTCACAATTGGACAACCTGATTTCTTAACACCACAGCATGTAAAAGAAGCGGCAAAATCTGCAATTGATGGTAACCAAACTTCTTATACCCACAATGCTGGAACAATAGAACTGCGCGAGGCAGCAGCTCAATTTGTCAAAGAAAAATATGACTTGCACTATAACCCAGCGGATGAAGTGATTGTGACCATTGGAGCTAGTCAAGCAATTGACATTGCTCTTCGCACCATTTTAGAAGAAGATTCTGAAGTTATTTTACCTGGACCTGTTTACCCAGGATACGAACCGCTTATCCGGTTAAACGGCGCTAAACCTGTACATATTGATACAACCGAAACAGGATTTCGACTAACAGCGGATTTAATCCAACAACATCTGACGTCTAAAACAAGATGCGTCATCTTACCTTATCCGTCTAACCCTACAGGAGTGACGTTGTCCCAGCAAGAATTAGAAGAAATTGCCGCTCTTTTAAGCGATAAAAATATTTTTGTACTATCTGATGAAATATACAGCGAGCTCGTTTTTGATAAAAAACATCAGTCCATTGCCTCCATTTCCTCTATGAGAGAGAAAACAATTGTTATTAACGGAGTATCAAAGTCTCATTCTATGACGGGCTGGCGAATTGGCCTTTTATTTGCTCCTTCTTATTTAGCCAAACATATATTAAAAGTTCATCAATACAACGTGAGCTGTGCTTCTTCTGTCTCTCAAGCAGCTGCATTCGAGGCACTGACAGCAGGTAAAAACGATGCGGTGGATATGAAAAAAGAATACGAACAAAGGCTGAATTATGTGTATGACCGATTAGTAAACATGGGATTTGACGTAGAAAAGCCGACGGGTGCTTTTTATATCTTCCCTTCTATTCAGAACTTCCACAGCAATTCATTTGATTTTGCCCTGGAGTTAGTAAAAGAAGCAGGTGTTGCACTAGTACCCGGCAGCGCTTTTTCTTCCCACGGGGAAGGATATGTACGCCTGTCGTATGCGTATTCCATGAACACGCTGCGTGAAGCCTGTGATCGAATTGAAGCTTATCTTACATCTCGTCAATCACGCTAAGCCGATGGTAAGAAGTGTATGCATTCTTTTGTGAGTGACAGCACATAAGAGCGGGTATACTAGAAGCATATAAATTGACTTCAATAGTGTATCATTATAAAATGTGCATCGATTCACTAAAGAAATACATACTTTTAACGGAGGTTTTTATTATGACAAAAAATTTTTTTGATGTGGTAAATGAACGTACATCAATTCGAGAATATGACTCTTCAGCTAAATTAACCAAAGAAGAATTAACGGAACTTTTAGAAGCAACAGTGAAGTCACCATCAGCTTGGAACTTACAGCACTGGCATTTCGTTGTTATTACAGACCAAGATGCGAAAGAACGTCTACTTCCAATTGCTTACAACCAAAAACAAATTACAGAAGCAGGCGCTGTAGTAGCTGTCTTAGGTGATTTAGAAGCCAATAAAAATGTAGATGACGTGTACAATCCACTAGTCGAAGCAGGTCACATGACAGAAGACGTAAAAAATATTTTGTCAGGACAAATTAACGGCGCTTATAAAAACGGTGCTTTCGCCCGCGATGCAGCGTTTACGAATGCTTCTCTTGCATCTATGACATTCATGCTTGCAGCAAAAGCAAAAGGATTAGACACTTGCTCAATGGGCGGATTTAACGCTCAAAAATTTGTAGAAGAATTTAAAATTGAGGATCGATACATTCCAGTTATGCTTATCTCAGTTGGAAAAGCGGCTAAAGAAGCACACGCTAGCGACCGTTTACCATTAGATCAAGTTACAACTTGGATTTAACAAAAAACCCTGCGGCTGCAGGGTTTTTCTATTTAACTAAATGGATTTCACCATACCTCCGTCGATTAGAAACGACTGGCCTGTCATATATGAATTTGCTCCCGAGACAAAGAAAGCAACGGCTTTTGCAAACTCTTCAGGCTGACCGTAGCGCTTAAGAGGAATTTGGTTTCTCATCTCTTCTTCAATTTTTGAAACGTCTACTCCCATTTTTTCAGCACGAGTGGTATCTAGCTCTTTCACTCGGTCTGTTGCAATTCTTCCTGGGGCAACCGTGTTAATTAAGATACCGTCCTCTGCTAGTTCTGAAGCAAGTGTTTTGGTAAGCCCCACGATTCCTGTACGGAAGGTATTTGACAGAATAAGTCCAGCAATTGGCTCTTTAATGGAAGAAGAAGCAATATTGACAATACGTCCTCCGCTCTTTTTCATAACGGGCACTACCTCACGAATGATACGAATATAACTGAGGAGATTTAACTCAAATGCACGCTTCCAATCATCATCTGTTAACGAAAGGAAGTTCCCTGCTTTAGGACCTCCTGTATTATTAATTAAAATATCAATGGTTCCAAACGTATCTACTGTATATTGAATAACATCTTGAATGTCTTGAGTTTTCGTGACATCTGCCGTTTTATGTAACACTTGTCCGCTTCCAAGGTATGAAATCTCTTCCGCTACTTGGATTAGTTTCTCTTCTGAACGACTTGCAATCATAACGTTTGCGCCTTCTTCTGCGAGCCTGGCAGCAATCGCTTTGCCAAGCCCTTGGCTCGCCGCAAATACAAGCGCTGTTTTTCCTTTTAATTCAACATCCATTTCTTTCACCTCGTCTAATAGTTCGAATCTTTTTAACTTTATCACGTTCTCGTCAAATTCTTCAATAAATATGAAATAATTTCTTTTTTTCATATGGTATACTTAATTATCTGAAAATTATTTCTTAAAGGAGGCAAAAAAGCAGTGTATAAAAAGCAATGCTTTGTCTTTCATCAAAATAAGCCTGTAACATGTACGGTACGATCATATACATCAAATGACTTCGATGAGTTGATTCGGATTCAAGAAGAAAGCTTCCCCCCTCCTTTCCCTTCTGAATTATTATGGAGCAAAGATCAGTTAAATAACCATGTGTCCCTTTTTCCGGATGGAGCGCTATGCGTGGAGATAGACGGGACAATATGCGGATCTATCACAAGCGCGATTGTTTCAGTGGAAGGAAATGAAGCTCACACATGGGATGAAGTAACAGGAAGCGGATATATTCATACGCACGACCCTTCTGGTAATACACTTTATGTAGTGGACGTATGCGTCACTCCTTCGCATCGATCGATGGGGCTTGGGAAGCTGCTTTTGCAGTCTTTATATGAAGTTGTGATTCATTACAAGTTAGAAAGGCTGCTTGGTGGATGCCGCATCCCTGGATACGCATCAGTGTCTTCCTTGTACACGCCCGTTGAATACATGAACCTTGTATCAGCTGGAACTCTCTACGACCCGGTTATGACCTTTTTAATGCGCTGTGGCAGATCGCCTATTGGTCTCGCAGCAAACTATATTGAAGATGAAGATTCACACAACTACGCCGTACTAATGGAATGGAAAAATCCATTTTATACGGCTATTCAAAAAGAGGCTGGGACAAAAATAGTTTAGCCCAAGTGAAAAACGAACCATTAATCAACACGTTTGATTGGTGGTTCGTTTTTTTGTGATGGTGAATATAGTTTTATCTGTTTCGTTCCTTCTAGCAGTCCAGCTCATCTATCTCATGTGTTCGTCTTTAGGTTGAATTCATTTAGTTATGTCTCAGCCTCTTTTTAGATTATTGAACTTCTTCAATGCTCCACTCTAGCTCTTTATGAGTGAGAACAAGATGCGCCTGCAATTTACTCATCTCTTTGTGCTCAAACCGATCATTATACATTTCATTCATGTCGTCAAAGTCACCGATTGTATACAAAGGAATTTTAATATCTCTACGCGATTGCACCATGTGTTCAAAATCAATAAACAAACCGTCATTCGTTAAAGTAAGAAGCGTATTTGCTAACACGAGCGGCAATATTGGATATTCTAACTTCTTCCTTCTAAATACAAATCTTTTTTGCTTAATTTCTGACATTTTCAACGGAATGATTCGGCTTAAAATATGCTTCATATCATATACGTCTCGAAAATAGATTTTGTTATAAAATCCATCATCATGAGCTAAATAAACAAATTGATTACCGAGTTTATTATTAAATGGCGAATTGAGCGGTTTTTTTAAATGACCTAAATACAGCAGCGCTGCAATATCTTGAGGTTCTAACAAATCTAACGAAGATACATCCTCAAAATCAATCCAACAAAAATCACCATAATTATAAACATCATCTTCTGCTAAAAGATGAATTTGTTCTTCTTCTACGTAGTCCATATGGGTTTGGTAATGGTAATCACTGTCTTCAAAACCGTGCTTTAACAATAATATATTTGCAAGCGGCGTAGGAAGGGAATGATAAAACTCTTTAAATTCAATTCCATATGTAATAAAGCATTTTTTATTTACATGGCCATTAATATAAACGATATCTCTTATTTCATCTGCTTTACTCAACCGTTCTAACCACCTTATTGATTGATTCTGTGATCGATATGTAACCGTTCTACTGATTTATATATTATACTTCTAAAATAAACAATGTGTAAATATATATTGTTGGCAATTTCTTTTGTATTCACTGCCTCTTCTACTGATCATTTTATTTGATAGGAAAGAAAGGTATAGAGCTGATTGTGAATGTGGTAGAATGTGTGTATCTTATTAATTAGCATGTATGAACACGGAGGTATACAAAATGGATGTTCGCCATTTGCATTACTTAACAGAAGTGGCTAAACATAAAAATTTCACAAGAGCTTCTGAAGCGCTGCATATTTCGCAACCTTCTCTCAGTAAAATGGTTAAATCATTAGAAGAAGAGCTCGGCACACCTTTGTTTGATCGCGCTGGCAAACAAGTTCAGCTTACCGATGCAGGAATAATTGTGTACGAGCAAGCAGAAAGCATTTTATCTTCTCTCCGAGATTTATCGGATTCCCTCTATGATTTAATGCATTTAAAAAGAGGAACCATCAAAATAGGCATTCCCCCTATTATTGGTACATTGTTTTTTCCTACTATTATTAAAGCATTTCGAGAGCAATACCCTGAGATTCATATTCAATTAGTGGAATATGGCGCTAAAAAAATGCAAAAATTTGTGGAACAAGGAGAAGTGGATGTGGGCGTAGTTTTACTTCCAGTTGATGAAAACATGTTTTTTACGACTCCTTTAGCCCGAGAAACACTGCAGCTTGTTGTTCATAAATCTCATCCGTTGGCTCAGCATTCTACGATTTCATTAAAAGAGTTAAAAGACGAAACGCTTATTTCCTTTCATGAAGACTTTACCATGCATGAAATGGTCTATAACGAATGTTTAAAAAATGGATTTACACCTAATATTGCTTTTAAAAGCTCTCAGTGGGACTTCATTGGAGAGCTGGTAGCTGCTAATCTCGGCATTGCTCTTTTCCCTTATTCATTATGTGAAAAGCTTGATTTGGAGCATGTGAAAGTAATTAATCTCGAGAATGCTATTCCGTGGGAAATTGCTTTAATCGTAAAAAAAGATCGCTATATCTCTTACGCTACACAGGCTTTTATTGATTATATTAAAAGTACAGTTTAACAAAGCTGAGACAAAAGTAGTTTAATTAAAAATCCGAACGAGTTTGATTCTTGATAGAAAATCCAACTCGTTCGGATTTTTTTCATGGCGGTGTAATAAGTCATTCATACTAAATCATTTATCCGATTGGTTCGTCTTTAAATTGAATTGATTTAGGCATGTCTCCATCTCTTTTATTAAATAATTAGACCTTATATTTCACAAATTCTTTTTTGAAAAGGTTACCAACGCATTTGTAAAGAGATTTCTTTCAACTATAACTAAAAAGAATAGTTATCATAGTTATTATATATTTCATATTATAGTCGATTTTTTGTAAGATAAGTGTGTAGCATTCATTTACTGAAGTTGTATCCCCATTTGCAAAATCCAAATAGTTTCTCTTTTCCCATGATGGAGTCGTCTTTTCAGCATAGACGACTCCATTATTGTCTCAACAAACTAGAAATGAATGAATAAAAACATAAATAAAGGAGGCTAATCATGAAACTGATTATGGTGATTTTACAGATTTTATTACTAACGGCTCTGTTTTTAATAGGAGAAAGTATTTCACAATGGTTTGACCTCCCAGTGCCAGGTAGTATCATCGGATTTTTCTTACTGTTTTTCTTACTGTACTTTAAAGTAATTAAATTAAGCTGGGTTGAACAAGGTGGAACACTGTTAGTGGGAGAACTATTACTATTTTTCATACCAGCCGTCGTTGGACTCATCAATTATGGAGATGTATTGATGCATTTCGGAATCCAGATTGTGATTATTATCACAATCAGTACGATTATTGTGATGTCTGTAACGGGAATCATTGCAGAACATATTTCAAGAAGAAAGGAAGGTTCGCTAAAATGACATTACTCACATGGATTGCTCTTCCGCTTACACTGCTCGTTTATGTCGGTACAAAAGTGCTCTATAAAAAATATAAGTCTATGCTAGTTTCCCCTATTTTACTAGCCCCCATTCTTTTAATTGGCATCTTATTAGTGACGAATGGCTCTTATGATCATTATAAGCAAGGTGCCAGTGCTATTAGCTTTATGCTTGGACCAGCAACCGTTGCTTTTGCTGTTCCTATGTTTAAGTATTTTGATTTGCTCAAAAAACACCGTGTTGAAATCAGCTTAAGCGTAGGGCTTGGCACGTTTGCTGCCATGATATCTTCCATGCTGTTAGCATTAGTGTTTCATTTACAATCAACGCTGGTTCATAGCTTGATTCCAAGATCGGTTACGATTCCTATTGCTGTTAATGTATCTCAGACGCTAGGAGGAGATCCGAATATTACCATTATGTTTGTGATTATAACCGGTGTAGTAGGATGTATGGTCGCTCCAAAACTGATTAAGCTCCTCGCACTGCACTCTTCTCTAGCAAGAGGTCTTCTTTTAGGAGTAGCTTCTCATGGGACAGGTACAGCAAGAGCTTTTGAATTTGGAAAAATTGAAGGTACTTTTTCTAGCCTTGGCATGATCGTAGCAGCACTTCTTACAATGCTGTTTGCGAATATGCTTCTGCCTACTATTTTCGCTTAAAAGATAAAAAAGGTGTGATCATATATGATCACACCTTTTTATTATCCAATATGAAAAGTTGATTTTACAAACTCAATAACTTCTTCCGTAGAAGACATTGATAGAATTGTATCTAAATGAGGTTCGATATCAGCTTTTGATAATTGACGGATTTGAGAACGAGCTTTCAGAATAGATGTTGCACTCATTGAGAATTCATCTAAGCCTAAACCTAAAAGAATTGGAATTGCAATCTCATCTCCTGCCATCTCTCCACACATGCCTACCCACTTACCTTCTTTGTGAGCCGCTTTGATTACCATATTCACCAAGCGAAGAATCGCTGGGTTATACGGTTGATATAAATAAGACACGCGCTCATTCATGCGGTCAGCAGCAAGCGTGTATTGAATTAAATCATTTGTTCCGATAGAGAAGAAATCTACTTCTTTAGCAAATAAATCTGCGATTACCGCTGAGGAAGGAATCTCTACCATCATCCCTACTTCGATGTCTTCCGAAACTTGTACGCCTTCTTGTTGAAGTTTAGCTTTTTCTTCTAAAAGAATAGCTTTTGCTTGACGGAACTCATCAACAGTAGCAATCATAGGAAACATAATTTTCAGATTACCGTATACGCTTGCACGTAGAAGCGCACGAAGCTGTGTACGGAACATGTCTTGCATCTCTAGACATAAGCGAATGGCACGGAATCCTAAGAATGGGTTCATTTCTTTTGGTAAATTTAAGTAAGGAAGCTCTTTGTCTCCACCAATATCAAGAGTACGAACAACCACTGGTTTACCTTCCATACGTTCAAGAACTGTTTTATAAGAAGTAAACTGCTCTTCTTCCGTCGGAAGATCTTCGCGGCCCATATATAAGAATTCTGTACGATAAAGGCCAACGCCTTCGCCGCCGTTTTCTAATACGCCTTTTACATCTTCTGGTGTACCAATGTTAGCTGCAAGTTCAACGTGATGATCATCAGCTGAAACCGTTTTTTCATTTACAAGCTTAGCCCACTCAGCTTTTTGTTCTGCATACTCAGCGGCTTTTTTCTCGTAAGCTTTTACTGTTTCTTCGCTTGGATCAACGATAACTTCGCCATCTAAACCATCAACAATTACTAATACGCCGTTTTGAATGTCTTCCATAACTGTTTTTGTACCTACAACAGCTGGGATCTCCATGGAACGCGCCATAATTGCTGAGTGAGAAGTACGTCCGCCAATATCTGTTGTAAATCCTTTTACGAACTTACGATTTAACTGTGCTGTATCAGACGGCGTTAAATCTTCTGCGATAATGACAACTTCTTCTGAGATTAAGCTTGGATTTGAAACGTTTACACCTAAAAGATGAGCTAATACACGTTTTGTTACATCACGGATATCAGCAGCACGTTCTTTCATATATTCGTTGTCCATTGACTCAAACATATTAATGAACATTGCCGCTACTTCATCAAGTGCATGTTCAGCGTTTACATTTTCATTTGTAATTTTATCTTTAATTGGATTAATAAGTTCAGGATCACTTAGAACTAATAAGTGAGCTTCAAAGATTTCTGCTTTGTCATCTCCAAGTTCTTTACGAGCGTGCTCTCTAATAATTTCAAGTTCTGATTTTGACTTTTCTAGCGCAGCTTCTAGACGTGCTACTTCTGCTTCAACTTCAGTTACTGATTTTTTTTCAACGGTTAATTCTGGATTTTCTAGACGAAATGCTTTAGCAATAGCAATGCCGCTAGAAGCGGCAATGCCTTGAATTTCCTTTGTCATTATTCGCCTAATCCTTCTTTGCTCATTGTATCTTCAAGAGCAGCAAGTGCATCTGCTTCGTCAGAACCTTCTGCAGAGATAGTGATTGTAGCGCCTTTTTGAATACCTAAAGACATAACGCCCATGATTGATTTTAAGTTTACAGTTTTACCGTTGAATTCTAAGTTGATATCAGAATCAAATTTGCTTGCTGCTTGTACTAAAGTTGTTGCTGGACGTGCATGAATTCCTGAGTCTGCTGTTACTGTAAATGTTTTTTGTGCCATGTTAAATCAATCTCCTTTTTACTTTGAAATGTTAATAATATTTGCTTCTTGTTGAGAAACTTGGCCCTGCTTTAAGATATCAATTTTTTCATCAGCTTGTAAATTCGTGAAAATGATCGGCGTAATCGTCGATGGCGCATTTTCTTTTACAAAGTCTAAATCAATTTTCAATAGAGGCTGTCCTTTTTTCACTTCATCGCCTTGGGCAACTAAAGCTTCAAAACCTTCGCCTTTTAAATTAACTGTATCAATACCAACGTGAATTAAAATTTCACGTCCAGTCGTTGATTCAATACCTAAAGCATGTTTCGTCGGGAATAAGTTTACTATTTTTCCGTCCACTGGTGCAACTACTGTGCCTGTTTTCGGAATAATCGCAAAACCGTCACCCATTAATTTTTGTGAAAATACCTGATCTGGTACTTCCGATAAAGGTACCAATTCTCCCTCAATCGGTGAAACAATATCATTACCATTATCGCTTCCTACTTCAGATGTTGCAACAGGTTTTTCAATTGTTTTTGTCTCTTCTTTTGTGACAACCGGTGTTTTGCCATTCATAATGTCTTGAATTTGACCTTTTAACGTGTCAGATTTCGGACCGAAAATAGCTTGAATATTGTTACCAACTTCAAGAACACCAGCTGCTCCAAGTTTTTTCAAGCGGTTTTTATCAACATTACCTACGTCATCTACTGATACACGCAAACGCGTAATACAAGCATCTAAATGTGTAATGTTTTCTTTACCGCCAAGTGCAGCTAAAACATTTGTTGGAAGCTCTGCTGCTTCTACTTTTACATCTTCTTCTCCTTCTTCTTTATCTTCACGACCCGGTGTTTTCAAGTTAAATTTACGGATTGCAAAGCGGAAACCGAAGTAGTAAATAACTGCTAGAACTAAGCCTACTGGAATAACTAGCCACCATGCTGTACGGTTTTGCATAACTCCAAATAGAACGTAATCGATAACCCCACCTGAGAATGTCATACCGATTTTAACATTTAATAATTGCATAACCATAAATGATAAACCAGCAAATACTGCGTGAATTGCAAATAGTACTGGTGCTACGAATAAGAATGAGAACTCAAGCGGCTCTGTAATACCCGTTAAGAAAGATGTTAAAGCAGCTGAACCCATGATACCAGCTACATATTTTTTGTTTTCAGGACGAGCTTCGTGATAAATTGCAAGAGCTGCTGCTGGTAATCCGAACATCATGAACGGGAATTTACCAACTTGGAATGTTCCTGCTGTTAAAGGCACGCCATCTGCTAATTGAGCAAAGAAAATCTTTTGGTCACCGTGAATATGTTGACCTGCTTTATTAACGTAATCACCAAATTCAAACCAGAACGGAGAGTAGAATATGTGATGAAGTCCAAATGGAATTAATGAACGTTCAATCAATCCAAATACAAAAGCTGATAAGGTTGGGTTTGCATCAATCATGTTAGTAGAGAAAGCATTTAATCCGCTTTGAATTGGCGGCCAAATGAAAATCATAATAACACCTAAAACAATTGAAAATACCCCAGTAATGATTGGTACAAATCGTTTTCCCGCAAAGAACCCTAAATAAGATGGTAATTCAATATTGAAATAACGATTATACATGGATGAAGCTAAAATACCTACTATGATACCCCCGAATACACCTGTAGCTAACGTAGGAATTCCTAAGATGCTAGTGTAAGCTGGATTGGCACCCATTTTGTCAGGATCTAGTTGTCCTGTAGCAACTAAGATTGTGCTCATCGTTTTGTTCATAATTAAGTAACCTACGATTGCAGCAATACCTGCTACACCGTCACCACCAGCTAAACCAACGGCAACACCAACGGCAAACAATAGCGACAAGTTGTCAAATACAATTTGACCCGCTTGTGACAAAACATTTGAAACCAATTGAACCCAGTCTGCACCAAGTGCCGGTACTGCATCCAACAATGTAGGGTTTTGAAGCGCTGTCCCTACTCCAAGTAAAATCCCTGCTGCCGGTAAAATCGCAACCGGTAACATAAGCGCTTTTCCGACTTTTTGTAATACTCCAAAAAGTTTTTTAAACATGGCGCTTACCTCCTTTTATATATTTAGTGTGCAACAAGCTATTTATTTGATACGTGAATCATTAACGCGCTTTCATAAAACGCTTTCTTTAACTGGAAAACTCCTTACATCTCCTAGTGTCCTGAAGCCTAAGCTTTAAATGATTGCGCTTTCTTATAACAAAAAAAGGCATGAGGAAAAAGAAACGATAAATGGATACACTCATCCAATTACACATCGCTTCATTTCTCACTCATGCCTGATCGTATCAGTAACACGTATTGAAATGATTTTATAAATCCGTTTTTGTTATAAGTCGCTGCAGATGCATCGTTAAGTAAACTGCTTCTGCTTCATACACAGGTAAATGTAACGCTTGCTGCATTACTTTTATCACTTTCCAAGACACATTGTAACACAGGGGATATTCTTCTTTCAATAGCAAAGCAATTTTTTTTGGCTCTTCTATTTTTTCTCCTGTTTTTACTCGATCAATCGCAAAATGCAAATGACGAATCAATCTCATATAGTGCACAGATTCTTTGTCTACCTGCAGATGAAGCGATTCTTCAATCACATTAATAATCGTTTGAATAAGCTGCGAGTCTTGATTCACTTCCAGCAGGTTTTTTTCAGTCAGCGCACTGTGGATATGAAGCGCAATAAAACCAATCTCTCCTACTGGAAGCTGCACGCCTATTTTGCGACTAATAATTTCTACCACTTCAGATGCGATCGTATATTCCTCTGGATATAAAGCTTTGGTTTCAAGTAAAAATGGATTTTTAAGCCCCATTCCCTGCTGAAAACGTTTTATCGCAAACGCGATGTGGTCCGTCAATGAAATGTGTATATGCTCATTCAAAGGAATGTTAACACGCTTTTGAATGTGCGTTACAATATCATTCATCATTTCAATCACGTCTTCATCCACTTGCGCTAAAAGCTGCTTGTACTGTTCTTGCTCTTCTTCACTCTTTAACAAAAACATTTTCTCCACGGCTTTTGCATCGATTTCATCGCCTTTTTTCTTATTGAACCCTATTCCTTTCCCAATTAGCACAACTTCATCATAGGTAAGGTGTTTAGCAATTAATACATTATTATTAAGTACCTTTTCTACAAAAAAGGACTCTTTCACGAATCCTTCACTCCCCTGTTTCGGCTTTCTATTATTTGCTTTCCTATCTTACAAATAATACGCATAACCGTCAATTCATTTTTCTTTGTTTCAAATATTATTGAACTAAACTATTTGAGTTACGTATTATCTTAGTAGTTCTTCGCTGGAAACGCAACGTCTTTTTTGCTCGTCCCATAACAATTTTTCATAATAAAGTTTTGAAGCATAACGCTCAGAATGAATACACCCGCTTGTAAAAGCGTAAAAAGAACAAGTGAAGTGGTAACAGATACCAGCAACACCCCATAGTGAATCAGCAAAATATCTACTATACGCAGCCCCGCTATAATCATCCCAGCCCCAATAAAAAATTCTTTGGCTACACTCCAAACGAGGAGAATCGTAACAATACAAACGTAAATCATCGTGGCATTTACGGAATCATGAGTAGCCGACGCAAACCATCCCGTATAAAACCAATTATTATGAAAATATGCTAACAGCATAAACATAATAGTAGAAGTAATGGCGAGCATTCCGAGAAAAAATGTAGCGTAATGCACAAATGTCATATACCGTTCTGTTAGCCATACATACCAAATCTTTGAAATACTAAAGCCTATAGTCATTAAAGCGCCTGTATAAACTGTTTTCCACCAGTGATGTGTATAAATATCCCAGTGTAAAAATAATTCTTCAATCCCCATAAACATAGCTGAAATGATTAAAATATAGCGAAATTTCAATTGATAAGCAGCTACCACCATAGCCATGATTGGAAAAGCAAACGCTTGAGAAGTTAAGGATCCGAACAAATTATCAAAATATTCATGGGTCATAAAATCAGGATCGTAATCGTAACTTTCAAACACCACAAATACAACATACTCTAGTACATAAGCCATTCCAATGATAAAAAAGAGCAAAACGACTAGCTTTTTATCTTTTTTACGTATGAATACTGTAAGCAAAACGGCTGTGCTGATAATAATCAATGCAAAAAAAGCAGTATAATGAGGCATAGACGTCTCCCTTTTACGACCTAATTATTACTTAGAGTAAGACGTTTTAGCTAAATTATACATAGCTAGCTTCTATTCAAAAAAGCTTGAGATATAACTACATCAATCCAATCTAAAGGCGAACAAACGGGATACATGAGACAGTATAGATCGCTTTCTACACTGCAGTTGATTTCCGTGCAAGACTTCGCTTTCCGCGGGCGGCCGCTGAGCCTCCTCGTCGCTTACGCTTCTGGGGGGTCACACTTCTCCCGCTTTTCCCGCAGGAGTCTTCGCCTGACCTTTTAATCTACAGGTAGAAGCCACTACATACCTGAAACCTGCGTTCACCCTACCAATAAAAAAATCCGAACGATTCATCGTTCGGATCTTCCTTCAACTAACATACTTTTGTTTCAGCCTCTTTTAACTCTTCAGCTTATAAAAACTGGAATGGTATCTATTATCCTTCAATCATTTTTGAAAGGTTAGCCATTTCGATAGCTGATGCTGCAGCTTCCCATCCTTTATTTCCTGCTTTTGTTCCTGCACGTTCAATTGCTTGCTCAATTGTTTCAGTTGTTAATACACCAAAGATAATTGGCACGCCTGTTTGTAAGCTTTGAGATGCAACGCCTTTTGCTACTTCATTACATACAAAATCAAAGTGTGGAGTAGCTCCTCGAATAACGGTTCCTAGCGTGATCACTGCATCATATTTTTTAGATTCAGCTAATTTTTTGGCGATTAATGGGATTTCATAAGCGCCCGGCACCCAAGCCACGTCTACATCTTCATCAGCTACGCCGTGACGTTTGAGTGCATCTTCTGCTCCACTAAGTAAACGGCCTGTAATAAATTCATTAAAACGCCCTACCACGATTCCGATTTTTAATCCTGTGCCTACTAAATTTCCTTCATATAAATGATTCATCTTTTGTTCCTCCTGCTAGTATTAATATATAGTTATTTACATTTCTTTTCATGAATTAGCTTCATTTGTTATAACGAAAAAAAGTGTAAAATTATAAATGTAATAAATGACCTAATTTTTTAGCTTTTGTATCTAAGTATTTTTTATTGGCATCCACTGCCGGCATTTGAAGAGGCACTCGCTCGATCACTTCAAGGTCGTAGCCTTTTAGCCCAGTAATTTTACGAGGGTTATTCGTTAAAAGCTTCATTTGTTTGACTCCAAGGTCTTTTAAGATTTGAGCACCGATTCCATACTCTCGTAAATCTGCAGCAAACCCGAGTTTTTCATTCGCTTCTACGGTATCGTATCCTTCTTCCTGCAGCTTATATGCTCTTAGCTTATTTAGTAAGCCAATACCTCTGCCCTCTTGACGCATATACAACAGAATGCCGCGTCCTTCTTCTTCAATTTGCGTAAGAGCTGCGTGAAGCTGAGGACCGCAGTCGCAGCGTTCAGAACCAAACACATCTCCAGTCAAACACTCAGAGTGAACGCGAACGAGAACGGGGCTATTATGATCAATATCACCTTTGATAAGAGCCACATGTTCTTTATTATCAAGTTTATTTGTATATCCTACAGCTTTAAACTCACCAAATGCCGTAGGTAAGCTCACTTCTACTTCACGGCTAATAAGCTGATCATGTTTGCGGCGGTAGGCAATCAAATCTTTTATTGTAATCATTTTTAAATCAAATTGCTCTGCAATTTTTGTTAAATCCGGTACACGTGCCATTGTTCCATCTTCATTCATAATTTCACAAATAACACCCGCAGGCTTTCCTCCTGCTAATACTGCTAAATCAACAGCAGCCTCTGTATGACCTGCACGCTGCAGAACGCCCCCGTCTTTTGCAATCAATGGGAAAATATGTCCTGGGCGTTGAAAATCACTTGCTACCGTCGCTTCATTTACAAGAGCCATAACGGTAGCAGAGCGTTCATATGCACTGATACCTGTTGTACTTGAAATATGATCAATACTTACTGTAAATGCTGTGCCATGTGCATCCGTATTGTTCGCTACCATCGGGTGAAGATTCAATTTATGCGCAATTTCTTCATTAACAGGTGTACAAATTAATCCTCTTCCATGAGTAGCCATAAAGTTAATAACCTCAGGCGTCGTTTTTTCGGCTAATGCAATAAAATCTCCTTCGTTTTCTCGATCTTCATCATCGCATACAATAACCACTTTTCCCTTTTTTAACTCTTCAATGGCTTCTTCTACTTTATGAAACATCTCTTTCACCTCACTGTTAATTTGTAAAACCATGCTGCTGCAATAAATCCTTCATGTTACCTGAACGATTCGAGGCGCCAGGAGTTGACTTATTTGTCATCATCTGATGCATATATTTAGCTAACATATCGCATTCAATATTCACCTTGTCTCCTCGCTGTTTGTCTCCAACGACTGTGTGAAGCACCGTGTGAGGAATAAGAGAAATAGTAAATGATTGGTTGCTGACATCAAAAATAGTAAGACTTGTTCCGTCTACGGAAACAGATCCTTTTAACATCATAAATTCACGAAGTTCAGGATCGACTTGAATTTCATAATAAAAGGCATTTCCTTTACGTGTTTTGCTTACAATGGTTCCAATTCCATCAACGTGTCCGCTAACGAAATGCCCTCCAAACCGGCCATTTGCAGCCATCGCCCGCTCTAAGTTAACACGTGCTCCAACGGTTAGAAGCTGAAGGGTACTTGCTTTAATCGTCTCCGGCATGACATCGACCGTAAATTCATTTTGAGAGTAAGCCGTTACGGTTAAACAAACGCCGTTAACTGAAATACTGTCCCCTAAGTTCACATCTTCTAACACGGTCTTCGCATCAATCGTAAGAACAATTGCTTCTGTGGCCTTTTGAATACGTTTTATTTTTCCAATTTCTTCAATGATACCTGTGAACATTTTCTTCACCTGCTTTGGCGCTATTCCCATTTCTTATACCGTTTTGAAATAGCAGCTGCTTTTTTTTCATATTTATCTTTCCCCCAACCACTGAAAATAAAAAACCCCTTGAACAAATGTCCAAGGGGTCGGCTGAGCTGAATCAGTTTTATCTATGCAAAATTCCGCTAATTGTATACGAAATAAACAGTTATATTTTGTGTACAAAAACAAGGGTAGCTTTAAAAAAGGCAAGCGTGCCCCTTATTAATTCAACACAAAAAAACAACTGTGCTTCCTGATCCTTCTCCCATCCAGACTTTTACTGTCGGCTCTAGACTTTAACTAGATCCACCGCTAACATACATCGTATGAAAACGGGTCACGGGCTTAAAAGCATACGCTTTATCACCGCCGGTTGGGACTTACACCCGACCCCGAAGGATAATAATATATTCGACTGCTATAGTCTTATTTGTTTTACATTATAGCAAAGTAAAATCGACTTGTCACATCATTTAACTTCGTTTTTTCACATCTATTCTTTAAAATCCAGCTTTTAGCTTATTTTTTCTTTTTTAATACATAGCATCCATACAAAAGCTAGTCCAATATAGCCAAATATGGGATACAAAAATTCAAGAAGCTGGGCATATCCGAATTGCCCAATAATAAAGCAAGCCAAGATAATAAATGCAAAAGCTTGTTTGTCATTGAGGGGAAGAAATGACTGAAGCTGCTTAGCGATGCCAAATACATTTCCAATCAATGTAGTAAAAATCTCGCCCAACACAACTACCGTAAATAAAACATTCACCCACACTGAGATATTTTTAACAACCGCACTCATCGGAATATCAAGTTGAAATGAATAAGGCAAATTGGAAAGGGCAAGATGAGTAGAAACAAGCATAAACGTAAGTACACATCCTCCTATTACGGCCCCTTTTTTAATCACGCTCCTATCTTTCACCGAGCTTCCTAATGGAACCAAAACGGCCTGAGCCAAAGCTAGATTCAGGGAAATATATAAAAAGGGACTAACCGCCCACTTCCACTGCGTGACGAGCGTTAAATCCGGCTTCGTTTGAATCAGTGAGAAATAGCTGATATTCGGCATAAAGATGATAAAAGCAAATGAAAGCATCATCGGCACAACAAGAGAATTAACCATTAAAATACCGTTAATTCCTTTTGCGATAAATATATAAGTTAAAACAATTGTAAAAATCATCCCAACAGGAGGCCACAGCCCGAACTGTTCTTTTCCTATTGCCCCCGTACTCGCTAGCATGACTGAAGTTACTCCAAATAAAATGACAATCATTACACCGTTTACCGCTTTTCCAAGCACATCACCAAATAAATATGTATTAAGCTGCTGATAAGAAGAAGCCCCAATTGCGTGCGAAAGCAGCATCATTTTTGAACCTAGCCAAATAAAAAACAAGCCGCTGACCAAAATTCCGACCATTCCAAGTTCCCCGTACTGTGTAAAAAATTGAACGATTTCCTTGCCTGTTGCAAAACCGGCTCCTACAACGGTGCCTACATACGTAGCAGCAACCTGCAGCGTGAGTTTCCACCTTTTCATGCCCATCACCCTTCTACCCTTCATAGTTCACTATATGTAGAAACGATAAAAAAAAGACGAGCCTTTTTACGTGGAAATCTACGCATATCCCAGCGCTTGTGCCTTTTCGTTTATTTTTTTCATTTTCTTTTTGTATTTCTCACAAAAAACTCCTTAACCCCTAACATAACAGTCGTTTCCAAACAAAATATACGGATATTTTCCCTTTAGCTTTTAAATTTTCCTCAATATTTGCTGGAAATTCACAATTTAATGTTGTATAATTTCTAAAAATCAGATAAATTATTAAATAAGTATTCTTTCTATTTAAAAAAATATGTTTCAATTATATACAATTGATTCTTATCATGAGAGGTGGAGGGACTGGCCCTTTGAAACCTCAGCAACCAGTCGTTAGAGACATGGTGCTAAATCCAGCAAGCAATTTATTGCTTGGAAGATAAGAAGGCGAAAAAAGTCTTCTTCTTAAGAAGACTTTTTCTATTTTATCGGCATATTGCATAAAACGAATCACTCGTGAAATAGAAGCGGAACAATTTAAGGAGGTTTTGACATGGGGTTACTTGAAGATTTAAAGTCTAAAATTTTAATTGGGGATGGTGCCACTGGTACCCTCCTTTACTCACACGGTATCGACAGCTGTTTTGAAGAACTAAACATCACCAAACCAGAAGAGGTTTCTCGTATTCACAGAGCCTATGTAGAAGCTGGTGCAAACGTTATTCAAACAAATACGTACGCTGCTAATTATCAAAAACTTGCCCGTTATGGATTAGAAGATTCAGTCAAAGACATCAATGTTGCTGGTGTAAAATTAGCGAAACAAGCTGCAAAAGATCAGGCTTACGTGGTTGGTACACTCGGCGGAATTCGTTCTTTCCAAAAAAACGCTATTAGTTTAGAAGAGGTTAAGCGAAGCATTCGTGAACAAATGTTTTGGCTTTTAAATGAAGGCGTGGATGGCCTTTTGTTTGAAACATACTATGACTTCGAAGAATTAAAAACCGTTCTTACACTGGCAAGAAAAGAAACGGATAAGCCTATTATTACCCACGTTTCCCTGCATGATATTGGCGTACTGCAAGATGGCCGTCCTTTAGCAGATGCATTAAAAGAATTAGAGGCGCTGGGAGCAGATGTTGTCGGGCTAAACTGCCGTTTAGGTCCTTATCATATGATTCAGTCTCTTGAAGAAGTACCGCTTCCTGATCGTGCTTTCTTATCTGCTTATCCTAATGCCAGCCTTCCGGCGTATGTGGAAGGAAAGCTGGAATATGAAACAAATGAAGACTACTTTGTAGAAAGCGCGCGTTTATTCCGCGAACAAGGGGTTCGCTTAATTGGAGGATGCTGCGGTACAACACCAGCTCACGTACGCGCAATGTCATCTGCCTTAAAAGACCTGCCTCCGATTACAAGCAAAGTCGTTAAAATGAGACCTGCCGTTACGGTTCAAGAGCGTGAGCAGCAGGATAAACCTCATATGCATGAAATTGTGAAGAAGCGCCGCTCGGTTATCGTCGAGCTAGATCCCCCTAAACAGCTTGGTCCCACGAAATTTTTAGAAGGCGCAAAAGCACTTGATAAAGTCGGCGTAGATGCTATTACATTAGCTGATAATTCTCTTGCCTCACCTCGCATCAGCAACTTGGCAATGGCAACACTGATGCAGCAAGAAACAAAAGCACGACCGCTTATTCATATTACCTGTCGCGACCGAAATTTAATTGGACTTCAATCTCATTTAATGGGACTTCATACGCTAGGAATGAATCAAGTACTTGCAATTACCGGTGATCCGTCAAAAGTTGGCGATTTCCCTGGCGCCACTTCGGTCTACGATTTATCTTCATTTGACTTGATTAGTTTAATCGCTCAGTTTAATGAAGGACTATCTTATTCCGGCAAACCACTTGGTCAAAAAACCAATTTTTCCATTGCAGCTGCCTTTAACCCAAACGTGCGTCACTTAGACCGAGCCGTTCAGCGTTTGGAAAAGAAAATCGACTGCGGGGCTCACTATTTCATTACTCAGCCTCTCTATTCAACTAAGCAAATTGAAGAGGTATATGAAGCAACCAAACATTTAACAACACCGGTATATATCGGTATCATGCCGTTAACAAGCGCAAGAAATGCTCGATTTATTCACCATGAAGTACCTGGAATTAAATTATCAGAAGATATTCTAGAACGCATGGATGCAACGGGAAATGACCGAATCCGCGGTGAAGTCGAAGGTCTTGCGATTGCAAAAAACTTAATTGATACAGCATATGAGTTATTTGACGGTATTTACTTAATTACGCCGTTTATGCGCTATGAAATGACCGAAATTCTAACACGCTATATTCATGACAAGCAACTTGTTACATCAGAAAGGAAGATATAAATGAGCTCACTTATCGAACAACAACTAAAGAAGCGAATACTCGTCATCGATGGAGCAATGGGAACGATGATTCAAGATGCTGATTTAACCGCTGAAGATTTTGGCGGCGAAGAATATGAAGGCTGCAACGAATATTTGACTCGAACAGCGCCTCATGTGATTCAGCGCATTCATGAAGAGTACTTTGCAGCAGGTGCTGACATCATTGAAACCAATACGTTTGGCTCAACATCTACCGTACTTGATGAATACGATTTAGGTCACTTGGCTTATGAATTGAATATCGAAGCTGTGAAGCTTGCTTGTGCAGCCCGCGATAAATATTCAACTCCCGAATGGCCTAGGTTCGTAGCTGGAGCTATCGGTCCTACCACTAAGACTCTCTCTGTTACCGGAGGTATTACATTCCCTGAGTTAGTAGAATCGTACGAAGAGCAAGCTCGAGGTTTGTTAGACGGCGGCGTTGACTTGCTTTTAGTCGAAACCTGTCAAGACATGCTGAACGTAAAAGCCGCATTTTTAGGCATTACAGCGGCGTTTGAAAAACTAAAAATCGAAGTTCCTATTATGATTTCAGGAACAATTGAGCCGATGGGAACAACTCTCGCTGGTCAAGATATCGAATCTTTTTACTTATCACTGGAACACATGAAGCCTCTTTCAGTCGGACTTAACTGCGCGACAGGCCCTGAATTTATGACGGATCATATTCGCTCTCTTTCAGACCTAGCCACTTCAGCAGTTAGCTGTTATCCAAACGCTGGACTTCCGGATGAAGAAGGCAATTATCATGAATCCCCTGAGCTGCTTGCTCAAAAAATTAAAGGGTTTGCTGATAAAGGCTGGCTGAACTTTGTAGGCGGATGCTGCGGTACAACGCCTGCTCATATTAAAGCACTGGCTGAAGCGGTAAAAGAGGTTGCGCCCCGTTCGCTTGATCGCTCCGAGCATAACCATGCTGTAACCGGTATTGAACCACTTGTATATGACGATTCTATGCGCCCTCTTTTTGTGGGAGAACGTACGAATGTAATCGGTTCTCGCAAGTTCAAGCGTCTGATTGCGGAAGGAAAAATTGAAGAAGCATCTGAAATTGCGCGTGCTCAAGTTAAAAATGGTGCTCACGTTATTGATATTTGCTTAGCGGATCCGGACCGTGAAGAAATGGAAGACATGGAGGAATTTATTCAAGAAGTTGTAAAAAAAGTGAAGGTTCCTCTTGTAATCGATTCAACCGACGAGAAAGTTATTGAAAAAGCTTTAACGTACTCACAAGGTAAGGTCATTATTAACTCCATTAACTTAGAAGACGGTGAAGAGCGTTTTGATGCAATCTTACCGCTAGTAAAAAAATTCGGTGCAGCTCTGGTTGTCGGTACAATCGATGAAACAGGCATGGCCGTTACTGCAGAACGAAAAGTAGAGATTGCTAAACGCTCACATGATCTGCTTGTTGAAAAACATGGCTTTAATCCAAAAGATATTATTTTTGACCCTCTTGTGTTTCCTGTAGGGACTGGTGATGAACAATATATTGGTTCTGCTGAAGAAACAGTTAAGGGAATTAAAATGATTAAAGAAGCCCTGCCTGATTGCCTGACCATTCTTGGCGTAAGTAACGTGTCATTCGGTCTTCCTCCAGTCGGACGTGAAGTACTAAATGCGGTTTACCTTTATCACTGTACGCAGGCTGGACTCGATTATGCCATTGTTAATACCGAAAAATTAGAGCGCTATGCTTCTATTCCAGAAGCTGAAATTGAGCTTGCTAATGCGTTATTATTTAACACAACTGATGAAACGTTAAGCACGTTTACCGACTTTTATCGTGATAAAAAGAAAGAAGCAAAAGTAGAAATTTCTACGTTAACACTCGAAGAACGATTGGCAATGTATATTGTCGAAGGTACAAAAGAAGGATTGCTTCCTGATTTAGAACAGGCTTTAGCTCAATATGATGATCCGTTAGATATTATTAACGGACCGCTTATGAAGGGGATGGCGGAAGTTGGACGTTTGTTTAATGACAACCAGCTGATTGTAGCAGAAGTGCTTCAAAGTGCGGAAGTTATGAAAGCATCCGTTGCCTTTTTAGAACCTCATATGGAAGCAACTGAAAATGATTCTGGAAAAGGCAAAGTTATTCTTGCAACGGTTAAAGGCGACGTGCACGATATCGGTAAAAACTTAGTAGACATCATTTTAAGCAACAATGGTTTTAAAGTAATTGATTTAGGAATTAAAGTAACGCCCCAGCAGCTGATTGAAGCAGTAAAAGAAGAAAAGCCAGACATCATTGGCCTGTCAGGTCTTCTAGTAAAGTCAGCTCAGCAAATGGTTTTGACTGCCCAGGATTTAACACAATCAAGCATTGATGTTCCAATTATGGTAGGAGGCGCTGCCCTTTCCCGTAAATTTACTGACTTTAAAATCGCCCCGGAATATGAAGGTGCGGTCCTCTACGCCAAAGATGCGATGGACGGATTAGCGTTAGCAAATAAGCTGCAGAACAAAGAAGAAGTTATTCAGCTTTTAGCAGATTTAAAAACGCGGCAAGAAAAGAAAGTAACGGTTCGAGAACGCCAGCCTCAAACCGCTCAAGCAGCTACCGCTGTTTTAGAAAGATCCGCCATTTCAACGGACGCTCCTGTTTTTGTACCGGCTGATTTAAAGCGGCACGTTGTCAAACACTACGATTTGGCACAGGTTCTTCCGTATATTAACTGGCAGATGCTTTTAGGCCATCACTTAGGACTAAAAGGAAAAGTGAATAAACTGCTTGCTGAAAAAGACGAGCGCGCTGTTCAATTAAAAGAAACCGTTGATGACCTGCTCGAACTGGCACTAAAAGAAAACTTAATTAAGCCAGCGGTTATTTATCAGTTCTTCCCTGCTCAAGCAGACGGAAATGATTTAATTATTTATGATCCTGCTGATGAAAAAACAGAAATTGAACGCTTTACCTTCCCTCGGCAAGCAAAAGGACAGTTCCTGTGCTTATCTGATTTTGCAAAACCTAAAGAAAAAGAGATGGACTATGTATGTTTCTTCTCTGTAACAGCAGGAACAGGCATTCGCGAACGCGCGGCGAAATTCAAAGAAAACGGCGAGTTTTTAAAGAGTCACGTGTTCCAAGCTCTTGCGCTTGAACTAGCTGAAGGATTAGCAGAACGTGTTCATCAGCAAATTCGTGACCGCTGGGGATTCCCTGATTCGCCTGACTTTACAATGGCGGAGCGTTTTTCAGCCAAATACCAAGGTCAGCGTTTTTCATTCGGATATCCTGCATGTCCAGACCTTGAAGACCAAGCAAAACTGTTTAAATTACTTAAACCTGAAGACATCGGCATTCAGTTAACAGACGGTTTCATGATGGAACCAGAAGCTTCTGTTACAGCCCTTGTTTTTGCACATCCTGAAGCGAAATATTTTAACGTATTGTAAAATATGGCCGCGGTCTTTTAGACCGTGGCTGTTTTTTTACAGTGAACAAACCTGAAAAAAAGGCTGCGACAAATGGATTTTAGCTGAAGAAAGATCCGAATGGTAAATCCAGATTCTTAATTGAGAATCAACTGCGTTCGGATTTTTTTCATTGTGATCGTGAACTTGATTTCATGTAGCTGTTTCTAGCTGTTTGAAGGGCAAGGCGAAGACTCCTGCGGAAAAAATTGATGTAGTTATGTCTTAATCTCTTTAAATTCACCGCCGGTTTGAGCTTTTTTTATGAGTTTCTTGGGAAACACTGATAGAATAAGAAATGTAATAAATTTGTAACGCTCTTATCACGGAAAATTTTTCAAGGAAAGGAATTTTAAAGCAATTATTAAATTATTTGTAAGCGACTTAGATGGCACTCTTTTACATGAAGAAAAATACGTAGAACAGCATAATGCAGACGCACTTAGTGAACTTCAGCGCCAAGGAGTAGAGGTTTGTCTTGCTTCTGGACGAATGGATACGGAAATTTTAAAGATTTCTACTGATATTAATAATACATTTCATCGCATTAGCCAAAACGGAGGATTTGTGTGGACCAAAGAAAATCAAGAACTTCATGGAAAAGTGTTTAAAGATGATTTAGCGGTTCAACTTTATAAAAAAACGATAGATCCTAACCGTATTACGCTTGTCTGTTCAAACGACACGAATTATGTAGAGCAGCGAAATGAAATTATTGAAGCGATTGAAACCCACATGTTTTTCCCTATCGAAGAACAAATTGAAATGACGGATTCATTTGGTCACGCTCTTTCTCCATCCAAAATCACGGTTCTTGGAGATCATGATGAAATGGTAGCTCTGCAAAAAGAAGTGAACGAAGAGTTTGGTGATTATATTGATACATATATTTCCGCCAAGCAGTGTTTGGATATTATGCCTAAACATATCAGCAAAGGAAATGCCATTGAAATTTTATTAAATCATCTTCAGCTAAAACCAGAGGAAATTGCATGTGTGGGGGATTCATTTAATGATATTCCTATGTTTCAATTAACGCCGAACAGTTTCGCTATGGCTACAGCTCCTGAAGCTGTGCAGCGCCACGCCTCTGCTGTTGTGTCATCTGTTAGTGAAGCAGCGGGTATTGTTTTAGAAAAAAATAAGCAAACCATCTAAAAAAAGCGGTCAACGTTTAAATTGACCGCTTTTATCTATTTAATAAGAAAACGGTAGTTATTTTTTCCGTAAAGAACGAAAAAATTCACCTAAGCTTTTTTGCTTTCCATCTGCATGCTCTCCGTGATTAACCAAGCTGCTGATTCTTTCTCGTCGAACAACAACCATAATAAGAGTGGCAAAAAAGATAATGGAAACGGCAATGACAACCAGTGCAAGAACGGATGCTACAATAGCTTCAGAAGTCGTTAGTGACGATAGCATCTGCCTCGTACACCTCCATTTCGTTTGTGGCGAAAAGGAGCCTAGCAATTAGAAATGCAAATAATCTTTTTTCTCAGCTTGATGCATGTTATTATACACCATTTTCATTTTAGAAACTGTAGCTTTTAAAGACGTAGACGAATCCACATCTTCGGCTAACATAATGTTTACTAAGTCAACCACAGAACGAGACAACAACTCTACATTATTTTGCAACTCTAATTCGTCATAAGTCGTACGGTCTTGAAGACGAAGTCGAATAATTTCATTTGCTAGCTCCCTAACACGCACTAATTGTTGATGTTCTCCCATAGTATCTCCGCCGCAAGAAACTTATAATCAGCCCTTTTATTGGCTTTTATAAGAGCTAGAACTCCCTGCAGCTTACCCCTCCTTATAAAGATGCCTAGCACACCTTTATGTAAATCACACTTTCACCTTGTTTACATGTATATTCGCTATAGCTGGTTCTTTTTCCTTTTGAAATTAGCAGTCATCGTCAACGACCTTCTTCGTTTATCGTTCAGATTTCAAATTTTTAAGGATGTGACATACGAAAATTAAAACGCCAATAGCCGTAAGTGTTGCTCCTGCTGCCACTACGGGTGTAAAAGCTTGGTTTTCTAGTACGATCATGAAAAATAAACCAATCATCATGACCGGTAATCCTATATTATGCAACCATACGTGCAGTTTGGCTAATTTACTTTCGCTAAACGCAGGAAACAAATAATAAATAAGTCCCGCTAACGTAAGCGACGTCCATCCTAATAAATTGATGTGCACGTGAACAGGTGTCAAAGCGTAGCTGTGAACAATTGACATATAATACCCCAATATGATGCCAAGTCCAAAATAAACGGCTGATATTTTAATTAATTTAATTCCCATCATTTTCTCCCCCTTATATCCCCCTCCGACTTCTGTACTACTTTACGCAGGAAACGTCATTTTAGAAGCGAAAGTTAGCCAAAGGACACGAAATACGGAGTATGATATCTAAAAAGAGGATTCTTTACCGCAAATACAAAAAACAGCTGAGCAAAAGTACTCAGCTGTCTATTTTAAGCAATATAATGCAGCACAAAATTCAAGAAAAACAACAGCGCGCTTACATACATAAACATCGATACTTCACGCATTTTACCAAGGAATAATTTAAGCAGTGGATACGCAATGAACCCAAATGCAATTCCATCAGCAATGCTGTACGTAAGAGGAATAAGCGCAATAATTAAAAATGCAGGGAAACCTTCTGTTAAGTCCTGTAAATTGATGTTTTTGATATTTTGAATCATCAATGCTCCAATAACAATAAGAATAGGTGCAATAGCACTATCTGGAACGAGCTTAATAAATGGAATAAACAGAAGTGAACTTAAAAATAAAACTCCTGTAATCAGCGATGTTAAACCCGTTCGCCCTCCAGCTGCAATACCAGATGCTCCTTCTACAGAAGACACCGTTGGACTTGTTCCAAACACGCCGCTTAGCAAAGCTGAGGCGGCTGTTGCTTGAAAGGCCCGGGGAAATTTGCTATCTTGATTCATCATACCTAGCTGACCATGCAGCAAACCGATATTTTCAAAAATCAATACCATTGTTAATGAAAAGACAGCTGCCCAAAACGCAACGTCTCCAATAGCTCCAAAAGACAATGTACCAAAGCTGCTAAAGAAGTCGTTCACGCTCCCAGCGGACTGTCCTTTTTCTGCACCGCTCCTTACACCAAGTAAGAAGGCAAGGACTGATCCAGCAATCATGCTTAACAAAAAGTTACCTTTCACATTTCGGATAAACAGTACGATTGTGATAATTAACGTCAACAGCGTACTGATCACAAACGGATCTGACAAGTCTCCAAGTGCTACAAAAGTGTTTTCGCTTGGAACTACAAGCTTCCCTTTTTGCAAACCGATAAATGTTAAAAATAAGCCAACACCGACTGTTATCGCTTCTTTTAGCGAATGCGGAATCGAAGAGACAATTTTGGCAGACAGTCGTGAGAAAGCTAATGCTATAAAAAGAAAGCCGGATATTACTACTGCTAATAACCCTTCTTGCCAAGATAACCCCATTGATTGAACCATCGTATACGTAAACAATGCATTAATCCCCATACCTGGCACCAGAATAAGAGGCGCGTTTGCCCAAAAAGCCATAATAACACAGCCTACAAAAGCCGAAGCTACTGTTGCGAATATTCCTGCTTCAAGCGGAATACCAGCATCAGACAAAATGGTTGAATTAACAGCAATAATATACACGATGGAAAGAAATGAAATGACCCCAGCTAAGCTTTCTTTTCCAACAGTTGTTTGGTGGTCGTTTAAACGAAACAACTTTTCAAATAATGCGTTCAATCTAATTTCCTTCTTTTCATCTATCCCTCGCCCACCCAGTGACCAAAAATGCCACCGAAGTTATTATAGCAAAATCAACAATTGTTGCAAGGAAAACTTGTCTTCTTTAGCTTAAGCGTTCATTCCTTATTTAAAACTGTTATCATTTTCTAAACGTAACGTCTTGCATTCATTCTATATATATCTTGGACTGAACATAATAAAAGAGCGCTTTATCAGCGCTCATTGTTTTAATAATAATAAGGATAATATGGTGGGTACGGCGGATAATATGGTGCTGGATAACCGTAATAACCTGGACCTCCTAATGCACTTCCAAGAACTAATCCTCCAAGAAATGGAGCTCCAAAACCCCAACCCCAAGGGCGACCAAAGCCAAAGCCGAACCCCGGACGGCCGAAGCCAAAACCAGGACGACCGAAACCAAAACCTGGGCGACCGAAACCGAATCCTGGACGACCAAAGCCTCCAAAACCACCGAATGGTCTTCTTATGTCATTAATATCAAATTCTTGCATGATACATGCCTCCTCAAATTATATTTCATTCTCTTTATTACATATGTTATTCACCTACTTCTTGCATAGGCGATCGCCTCTTTTTTTGTGATTTCTTAAAAAATATTCCTTTTCTACCACCTCGTTAGGATTAAACAAGCGTAGAGACATATATTTTTTAAGGCTTTGAAACATACTACATGTAACTTATGTAAAATAAGAGAGATGCAACGAGGAATGGACCTTTACAATTTTCAGCATCTGCTGTCTGCTGCAATGAGGAATAAACATAATATGAACGCATAAAAAGAACGCTCAACAAAAATGTTGACCGTTCTTCTTATGAAAATACATAACGATTTTTTATTAATTTATCTGACCCTTTGCTTGACCGTATATGCCCTAAAGCTATATAATCCCCTTTTTATACAATGCGCTTTGAACATAAAATCATAGGAGCGTCTCCCCAAACGCTGCTATGTATGTATATCTGTAATCGCTTACAAACCTTTAATAAAAAACCGATATGATTTCCTATCTATTTACATTAAACAATATTTCAGGCTAAATTTCAACACATTTTTTGTTTTTCTTTGTACTCAGCAAAAAAACAGGTGATATAGCACAGTGATTTTCCTTTTTTCCTGTCCCTTTTACTTATAGCCATAATCGTTTATAGTTTATAACGAAAGGAAGTGACGCAATGTCTGATCAACTAGAAGAATACTTAGAACGAGGAATGTACGGAGCAAAGGAAACAAAAAGAGACGAAAGAAGATATTTCTTAACTGCTCTACGTGAGAATATTGAACTTGCGCTAAAAAAAGGGCAAGTCATGAAAAAGGATGCAGCAAAAATAAAGCCTCTTTTAAAAAAATTGAAAGACGGTCATTTGTTTTTAAATGGCTCCTTGTCTTACTCATACCTCTCCCCCTATATTCAAGCGGCTAACCAACATAAAGTGCCTTTTACCATCGTTCAGAACTTAGAAGCTGATACCGATATTGGTCTGGTTTTAACAGGTTCTGAAGGCAGTTTGGAACGAGATATTTTTTTAGACTAAAAAAAAAGAGCCAGAACGGCTCTTTTTTATTTGGCAAATACATGATGATCAATTGTTTTAATTACAGCACGTGAACGAATCCAGTTATCGGTAGCTGTTTTTGGATTATAAAAGTAAATGGAATCGTCTAAACGATCTTTTCTAGTCAATGCTTGCTCTACTGCTTTTTTCGAATCTTCTGAAGCAGGTTTGTTAATTGATCCGTTTTGGACCGGTGAAAAAGCGTATGCTTTTCCGACAACTTGTTTAATAACTCCTGTTACCGTATCTGGAAACTTCGGAGAATCTACACGGTTTAACACCACTGTTGCTACCCCTACTTTTCCTTCATAAGATTCGCCTTTTGCTTCAGCTTCTACTAAGCGAGCTAATAAATCTTTTTCACTTGCAGAGATTGAAACTGCAGGTGTTGCCTGCTCTGCGGGTTTGGCTTCTGGTTTTGGTTCTGGCTTAGCCGTATTAGCCGGTGCTGCCGTTGAAGGTTCCGTTGTTTCAGCAGCCAGCACTTTTGTCTTACTCGGAATCGCTAATGTTTCACCAATATAAATCATATCTCCTTGACGATTGTTTAATTTTTTAATATCGTCAATTGTTACACTATATCTTTTACCTAACTTCCAAAGACTATCGCCTTTGACTACTTTATAATTAGTTGCAGCCGTAGCTGTTGCATTAAAACCTATAAATGAAAGAGTAGCTAAACAAGCTACTACCATTGATTTCATATAACTATGTTTCATAGGTAATACCTCCTGAAATTTCGTATGGTATTACTCTATCATAGCTATATAGGGGTTTCACCGAACGATTCAATTACATTTCTTTAAGTTTGATGAACAAAATTACGTTCGGAACACAATTATGACATTGTACCTTGTTTTTTGTCATAATCACGGTAATTTTTCTAAAATGCAGGTATATTTTCCCGATTTATTTCAGTTTAATCAGAAATTTCTTCATTCGTTTTTCCCTTATAATTCTTATGATAAACATTTAAATTCATCTACTTTTACACAAAAAAGCTGAATGTTGTAATCAACATTCAGCTCTTTTTAATCTTCGATCTCAATTTCTACAACATCATAGAAATCAATCACTAACTTAGCACCCGTATCATCCATAAACGTAAAGACGTCTTGATCATCTGATAAATGTATTACGTATCCGGTCAACTGCTGTTCACTGTTGTCGTAAACAGTAGTAATTAGAATTTTTTTATGATCTACATATGCTTCTTCTAATAACGAATGGAGGTCATAGTCCCCGTCATCTTCGGGCCGGTTCGTTAACAGCATCCCATAAGTCGTCATTCCATTTTTATCTTTCCATATATGATCTGCAAAATAAAAAGGTGCTGTACTTTTTCGAAACTCATCCATAATATCCCTCCTATAACTAAACACGTTTATTCGTTCTTACCGTACGTTACTAAATAAACGCACAAGCACTTGTAACAGTATATTCTCTACTGTACAGGCTCATACATTCATTATATAAGGCATAATCAAATAATGCCATCATTTCGTTTAGCTCCTAGGAATTTCTAGATACGTATAGGTGAAATCTCCACCGCGTCCAGCTATTCCACGAAAATGTTTGAAATCAGGGCGATTTACTAAAAAAGGGCGAAAAGCAAGAAAGTCTTCTTTTTTAACTTTAATTTCGGTTACTTTTCCTTCACTTAACTCATTCAACATGTTTATTGCTGTTTGTTCATCCATTCAGTTTCACCTCGCTTTTAACTGTTCAGCCAATTTTGCAGAGATGCAAATTGAGCTTCTGCTTCTTTATATCCTTGGTTGTAAAGAGCGTCGAGACGCTCACGATTCTTCTCAATTCTCCCTACTACAAGAGGGGTTTGCGGACGAATCACAAAGATATTCCCCTGTCTTTCCTGTTCTTCAATATATGACAATGTTTCATTATACAATTTATAGCGGTTCTCAAGCGCACGAGTCAGCCCATCATAATGACGATATTTGCGCTTCAATAACCAAAGCATATTTGATTTCTTTTTTCGATATCCTTCGTTTCGCGTTAGCACAACAATATTTTTTCTATATCCATCCTGCACTGCTTTTTTGATTGGAATCGGATCACTAATTCCTCCGTCTAACAGCTCTTTTCCTTTATATGTAACGACAGGTGCTAAAAATGGAAGGGAACTAGAAGCGCGAACCGCTGTCAAAATGTCCCGGTCATATTCATCAAAATAAACGGGTTCTCCCGTCACACAGTCCGTTGCTCCTACTACAAGCTTCTCTGTACGCTCAGCAAATGCCTCAAAGTCAAATGGAAGAAGCTGATTAGGAATTTCATCAAAAACGAAATCCATTCCAAATATCTCTTTTGTTTTAAAATAATTTTTCCACGACAAGTAGCGAGGATCCTCTAAAAAATCTAAATTAGCTTTGCGACTTCTTCCTATTTGTCTAGATAAATAAGAAGTGGCATGACAAGCGCCGGCTGAAACGCCAATTACATACGGAAGGTACAGATTTCTTTCCATAAAGTAATCTAAAACTCCAGTTGTATAAAGGCCTCTCATACCGCCTCCTTCGAGCACGAGTCCAGTATCTTTCAATTTCTACACCTTCTAATTCTTATAATTTATGACAAGATTATACCTCGTTTATTATAACGAAAGATGAACAAAGATGGAACTGTCCTGCTTCTCTCTTTCGTTAAAGCTATCAATTCCTTTTATTTCTCAGCACATTTTACTTGTTTTTTCAATTTTATTTTATATTTTTTCAAAAAACCCTTTACTAATTCCCAGTTTTAAGGCAAAATTGTAAAAAAGAAAACGCTAACTAGTTTTACTATTTTTAAAATTAAAATTATTGAAAAAATTTATAATGAACTAATTTAAAACAAAGGAGCGATGAATCATGAAAATAGCAGAGGTAGGAAACTTGATAGAATTTAAAAATGGCTTACAGGGCATTGTCGAAAAAGTAAATGAAAACTCCGTGATTGTAGATTTGACTTACATGACAAACTACCGCGATTTAGACTTAGAACAGCGAACTGTTGTCAACCATAAAAACTACATCATCATTAATCCAGCTATGTAAAGGAAAAAAGCAGCCGGACAGCAAAAGCGGTTGCTTTTTTATTGATTTTGAAAGAATTGATTCTTTTGTTCTTCTGTAATAATCCCCAGCTTATACATGAGGTAAATATACTGTTGCACCTTAACATCCTTCGAACTTTTTTTCACTGTATTCCCTCTTTTCTAAAATGTTTCTTTATACAATAATATATGGTTGAGATAAAAAAAGTTTCCTTAAAGAAACAAAAACAGGCCCCATTTTTCTTGAAAGGGGCTTATTTTCGTGTGACAATAACAACAAGCTACTACTAACTTCTTACCGAAAGGAATTACTAGCATGTTTGATACTGTATTGTTTATCGTTGCTCTTATTGTCATTCTTTTTTTCATCGTGCAGTTCGTTTTTAAACGCAAACAAACTTCAAATAAAAAAACATCCGTTGAACCCATGAATTATGCCGAAGAAGATTCTAACTCCTACACAAGCTGGAGTGAAACTGCTTCTAACCACGATCATGATGGCGATGGAGATAGCGGTGGAGATGGAGATGCGGATGGTGACGGAAGATAGAAAAAAGCCCCTTCTTATGAAGAGGCTTTTCTTTATTTTGATAATACTCGCTTGCCGTTGGTAAACGAATAATAGCATTCACCTGTATAAATGTCTTGGCTTTCATGTACATGAACCCCACATTTATCTTCAAGAGCAGCTTTCATCATCGATTTGGCTACGTTATACGCTTTAATTGGACGATACTTTCTCCACTTTCCTACAAGGCAAAATGAACACGACTTTAACGTGTATCCCCCAATCTTTTCAAATAGGCGAAACTCTTGGCGCTTGCCTAATAATAACGATGGGCGGAAAAAGTGAGTAGAACGGATATACAAGCTTGCGATATCTTCTTCTACTTGCCCCTTTACTTTACTGTAAAAGAATGGCGAACGAAGATCAGCACCAATTGCTGTGATCGTTAAAAAGTTTTTGCAGCGATATTTTTCTGCACATTTAGCCGCTTTTAAAGGAAATTCGTAGTCCACTCTAATGAATTTCGCTTTTGTTTTTGCTTTTTTCTTTGTCGTGCCTAAACAGCAATATACATCATCAACTGCAAAGCATTCTTCATGCTTATCAAGCTCTGAAAAATCAATTTCAAGCTGACGTAGCTTTGTGTGTTCGATTGGTAGCTTTTTTCGAACAAACACTGTCACATGGTTATATAAGCTGTTGCTTAATAACATTTTTAAAAGTTCTTGACCAACAAGTCCGCTTGCACCTAATACTAATGCTGATCTCTGTGACATTCTTTCACCTTCTCACCTGTTGTTTTTGCAATGGAAAACAGGTTGCATACACAACCTGTTTGTTCGAATTAACGATTATCAATTGTTTCTGGGTATAAATCATGATTCATCAGGCGATAATTAGCCATTTCTTCATACTTTGTACCGGGACGGCCATAGTTTGTATATGGATCAATTGAAATCCCGCCGCGTGGTGTGAATTTTCCCCATACTTCAATATATCTTGGATTCATCAGTTTAATTAAGTCATTCATAATAATGTTCATACAGTCTTCATGGAAATCTCCATGGTTACGGAAGCTGAACAAATAAAGCTTTAACGACTTGCTTTCTACCATTTTCTCATCTGGAATGTAACTAATATAAATGGTTGCGAAATCCGGCTGACCTGTTTTTGGACATAAGCTCGTAAATTCCGGACAGTTGAATTTCACAAAATAATCACGATTTGGGTGTTTGTTATCAAATGCTTCTAGAATCTCTGGTGCATATTCAAACAAATAGTTTGTTCCTTGATTTCCAAGGAGTGATACACCTTCTAATTCTTCATCTTTTCGACCGCTCATTTGTATTTCCTCTCTTTCTACGATTGTCATTCTAACAGCGTTTTTTTATTTTGTATATATCTGTTTTTATTTTTCTTTGTAAATTTTTTGCTATGCGCTTACACGCCTCGTTTATTTCCCCAAACAAGGGCGTGAACCTGCGGCAGAACTCTTACATCGTTCATGTTTTTAGCTGCCACTGCCTTATCGATTAACCATTCATACTTTTTAAGCAATTCTTGTGTTAACGACGCATTATCGATTGTCGTTAAGTCCTCGTTTCCTACTTGAACAAAAAATGGAACCTCAGGATAACGTTCATGAACAGACGCTGCATACTCAAAGTCCTCATCATTAAATACAACGACTTTTATGCTTATGTGCGCCATGCGTTTTTCCTTTATTAATGTTTCTATAATATCGTCTAATACGGCGAAATTTGTTTTCATTAATGAACTTGGAGGCTTAGGAGAAATCGTTAAATCATCGATCTTTAGGAACCAATCCTGATAACGGCTTCCCTGTGTTTCAAGAGCTGCTTTTACCCCATGACTGTGCAAAAGCTCTACAAGTGAACCAATTGCCTTGATAAGCGCAGGGTTTCCTCCAGAAATGGTGACGTGATCAAAGCACTCTCCTCCAATTTCTTTTAGCTCCGTCCAAATTTGTTCTGCTGTTAGCTGACGAATATCGTTTTTAGCAGATCCATCCCACGTAAAAGCTGAATCACACCAGCTGCAGGAATAATCACAGCCCGCGGTACGAACAAACATCGTCTTACGTCCTACAACCATTCCTTCCCCTTGAATCGTTGGTCCGAATATTTCAAGTACTGGAATTGTATTAGCCACGTTTTTTCACCTTCTTTGGGCGGTAAACTACGTAACTTGTCGGCGTTTCCCGCACGAATACTTGTACGCAAGAAGGCTTATTTGGTAGTGTGTCTAGATATTCTTGAACCAACTCATAAATTTTACGAGCAACAACTTCAGTTGTAGGAAAATCATTTGGATTTTCTTCGTTAAAGATAGAATGATCGTTCAATAATGTATGATCAAATTGACCAGAAACAATTTTTTTCAATAGCGCAAAGTTTACTAAAAAGCCCGCTTCGTCTAATGTATCTCCGGCAACAGTTAGATTTACGAAATACGTATGTCCATGGACTTGACGGCATTTTCCTGCTTCTGTGTGAGGAACAAAATGTGCCGCAGCAAACTGCATATCTTTGTTCAGTTCGTATTGATAGTCATGAAATACTTGAGGATACATTTGTTGCAGCATTATTCCTCTCCCCCTTCTTTTGTTTGCATGTATTGATCTAACCCGCGTTTTCGCAATTGACATGCGGGACATTCGCCGCATCCATCAGCAACAATACCGTTGTAGCATGTTAATGTTTTTTCACGCACATACTCAAGCGCCCCTAGCTCATCCGCTAACGCCCACGTTTCTGCTTTATCAATCCACATAAGAGGCGTATGAATCACAAATTCAAAGTCCATTGATAAATTAAGCGTGACGTTTAACGATTTTACAAATACATCTCGACAGTCTGGATATCCCGAAAAATCAGTTTCACAAACGCCTGTTACGATATGACGGCCTCCGCTGTTTTTAGCCAGTACGGCTGCAAATGATAAAAATAACAGATTGCGGCCATCCACAAATGTGGTAGGCAACTCTCCTTCTTTTTGCTCGATCTCAATATCATCTCGCGTTAAGGCATTTGGTGCTAATTGATTTAAAAGTGACATATCTAGTACGGTGTGCTTCACACCTAAATCAGCTGCAATAGCTTTTGCTACCTCTATCTCTTGACTATGACGCTGACCATATTGAAAAGTAACCGTTTCTACTTCTTTAAAGTTTTTCAAAGCCCAAAATAGACATGTTGTACTATCTTGACCTCCGCTAAATACAACAATAGCTTTTTCATTTTTTATCATTATTGTTCGTCTCCTTTTTGATTGAAATCAAAAGAAGAAGAAACTTTATTGAACCGTTCGTTCCCTTTGTGACTAATTTTATAACACAAAAAAGAGACTGCTCTTTTCCAGCAATCTCCCTAAAAAGCAACTAAGATACACGTCCTCGCCAGCATACACATCAAAAAGACGCGTTGATAGAAAAGCACGTGAAAGAAGACACGCTAAAACCGTGTCTTTTGTCATCAACGATGATCTTAGTTTTTTATAGAGGGAGTTTTCGAACCTCTCCCGTACATATACAAACGTGCACGGCGTTTCTTCTTGAATTGTCATCGTATTATACCACATGCGTATAAATAATGCTATGTTTGTTGGCTTCTATCGCCTTTAGCTGCCTTATTTTTCTTTATATAAGAAAGAGCAATAAATAACGCCGGAAAACAGACGCTTAGTACAAATAAATAAAACGGCCAGTAATATTTTTCAAAATAATTGAAGTACGCTGTGTTGGGAATAATGTAATACGCCACGCCTGTAATAATTAGACCTAAAGGAAAGCTTAAAAAATTGCGCACCCGTAAATTACACAATTGGACGATACTTAACTAAATGGCATAGAACACAATGACAACTTTAAAAAAAATAGATAACATCCAAAATAGTGTTCAACTTCGTCTTTATTTACTAATCCGTCGATGTAAGCAACACCTAAAGTGAATTTTTCTTCAATCGAAATTCGAAACTCTCGTACAACTAAATCCGTGCTCTGTCCCAGTGCTTTTTTCATGCGGGATAAATTATCTCCCACCCTCTCAGATAATTTCTGCTCTTCCTGTGTAGAAGAAGCACTAGTATCCTTAGTGTCCTTAGTGTCCTTCGATTCATCAGCTTTTTCTTTCCGCTTTTTGGATTTATTCGTTAACTCAGATAGTTTTTTTATACGCATTGTTCATCCTCCACTACATTGAACGAAAAGAAACGGAATTTCTTCTTTTTAGTCTCTATAGTTTTTGTATGAAAAGGAAATTTATACTTGAAGCCATTTTAATAATCTTTATTTTTGACATCATTTGTGCATTTCTATAGGATAGTAATGGATAATTCTTTGTTATTATGAAGAATGTTTATGCGGAACATTGAAAGGAGTCTATACATGGCACAATCACTTAAAGGCAAAGTAGCTCTTATTACAGGAGCAGGAAAAGGCATCGGTCGTTCAACTGCGATTGAATTAGCAAAAGAAGGCGTAAATATCGGTTTAATTGCTCGTACAGAGGCAGATTTAAAGGCTGTTGCTTCTGAACTAGAAGCATTTGATGTACAAGTTGCTTATGCAACAGCAGATGTTTCTTCTATGGAAGAAGTAAATGCAGCAGTTGAGCATCTACATACAAAATTAGGGGCAACAGATATCTTAATCAACAATGCAGGAATCGGTAAATTCGGAAGCTTTTTAGAGCTAGACCCAGCTGAGTGGAAACAAATCATTGATGTGAATTTAATGGGCGTTTACTACGTAACGCGCGCCGTTCTACCTCAATTAATCGAAAAAAATGGTGGAGACATTATCAATATTTCATCCACTGCTGGTCAAAAAGGTGCTCCCGTTACAAGTGCTTACAGCGCTTCAAAATTTGGCGTGCTCGGCTTAACTGAATCTCTAGCGTTAGAAGTGCGCAAACACAATATTCGTGTAACAGCTCTAACACCAAGTACAGTAGCAACGGAATTAGCGTATAAAGAAAACTTAACGGATGGCAATCCTGATAAAGTGATGCAGCCTGAAGACCTAGCAGAAATTATGGTCGCACAATTAAAATTGCATCCGCGTATTTTTATCAAATCTGCGGGCATGTGGTCCACAAATCCATAAACAAACATAGAAAAAGGAGAGCTTCAGCTCTCCTTTTTTGTGTCTTCCTTTATGTGGTGGTTACCTGATTTACGTTTAGGCGTGATTTCTTCTGATAGTTCTTCAAAAGATTTCACTTTTCCATGCGATGGGTTTTGTGATTGTTTTCGCACATTCCACTGACGCTCTTTTTGACTTTTAGACTGAGTCATTTTGCTTCATCCCCTTTTTATATGCTTACATGTAGTAGGATAAAACAAGCTGCTCTTTTCCATTCATCAAAACTACTTCCAATTTCTTTACTGCTTAGCTAAATGTATTTTAAACCATTTATCAATTTCCGCGTTATATTGATCATAATAAGCAGTTAGCGGATGGTCTCCGTTTTTGTACAGTACATATTTATATTCTTTTCCCTGCTCATCTAATTGTTTCACAAGCTTTTCAGCCTGCGTGTGGTGAACTTTACGATCATGATCACCCTGTAAAATCAAAAGAGGTGAATTTACTTTATCGCTCCAATAGACAACAGAACGACTTTTATACCTCTCTGGATACTGCGCCGGATCTCCTACAATCGTCCGCAGCACTTGTTTCATTTCAGGCCCTCTTTGATCATAGAATTGAAACATGTCTGTAATACCTGATTGTACGACAACTGCATCAAATTTAACGCCGTTTTTCATCGTTAAATACGTCATCATGCCGCCGCGTGAATATCCTAGCGCTACCTTTTGCTGGTGATTTACATAAGGAAGCTGTTCTCCCCACTTAATAAGATTTAATACGTCGTCAATATCTTTACCCCCGTACGTCTCTGTACCTTCACTTCCGCCATTTCCCCTGTATTGAGTCGCAACCACGACGTAGCCTTTACTTGCCCAATATGATAAGTACTGCAGTGTTTTTGCGCGAATCATGCCATGTTCGCGATTTCCTCCGCGATTATATACTAAAAGCGGATAATGTTTGTCTGCAATGTCTTTAGGCTGTACTAAAAACCCTTTTATCTTTAAATTATCACTAGGATACGTAATGCTATATACATCTACTTTATTTGAATAAGGCGATAATAAATTCAATTTTTCTTTATTTACATCATCACTTTCAGCTCGGTTGAAAACCGCTGTCACACCGAGCACAGCTACAGTGATTAATGCAATGATGCCCCATTTTTTCAACAGAAACCCTCTCCTCAATAAATATCTTTTCTCTTTTATAATGAGTGTTTTCATTTGGCTTTACCCTTCTTAAATGTTTGCTAAAAAGGGCATTCATCCCATCGCCAATACAGCTTATTTATCATACCGCAAAACTCAAATTTCTTCATCAATAAAGAAATAAGAATTCATCCAAATACATTAACAAGAAAGACGTATAGTAAATTGTATTATTAAATTATAGATTTGAAAAGTGGAATGATACTTTTTTGTCGTTTTTCACCTGTCCTTTTTCCAAAAAAAAAGCCCAGTTAAGACTGAGCTTTTTTCTTGGCAATGCCAATGCCTGTATATGCTAAAATAATTGAAAAAATAGGACATAAAATGCTAAAGAATGTAAATGGAATATAGTCAGCTGCAGGAATATTTAATGCAGTTGAAATAAAAGCACCGCTGACCCCCCATGGAATAATAGCATTAATAACCGTTCCACCGTCTTCAAGCGTTCGTGATAAGTTTTTTGGATCTAAATTCCACTTTTCATACAGCGGCTTAAACGTCTGTCCAGGCAAGAGAATCGATAAATACTGTTCGCCTGTAATAACGTTCACTCCAATTGAAGATAGAAGCGTAGCAAAAATAACGTCTCCGCTGCGGCGAATTTGTTTTGCTAATCCTTCTAACAAAGCATCAATAATTCCAACGGCTCTCATCAAGCCACCTAGCGACAAGGCAATCATGATAAGGGAAATTGAAAACATCATGGACTGCATTCCGCCTTTATTCACAATCGCATCCACTACTTCATTTCCTGACTCTACTGCAGGCCCGCTTTGAAGAACGCCTAGCAATTGACTCAGCGTAAATTCATGCTGTGTGATCATTCCTGTAATGATGGCCGTTACAATACCTAAAACTAACGTTGGCAGTACATCGACTCTTCTCATCGAAAAAATAAGAACTAAAAGTGGAGAAAGCAACGTTAACACATGTAAATTAAACGTATGTTTTAATGCGTCTTGAATTCCTTGAATTTCCCCGTAATTGACGCTTTCCTGATTTCCGTTGATTCCGATTACAAGTGCAATGATTGCTGTAATAACAATACTTGGAACCGTCGTCCACGTAATGTGCTGAATATGTTTAGGAAGCGGAACTTCAACGATACCAGAAGCAAAATTTGTTGTATCAGACAATGGAGACATCTTATCTCCAAACACAGCTCCTGAAACAATCATCCCCGCTGCTAGCCCTGGATGTACACCAATAGCAGTTCCTACGCCAAATAAAGCGACCCCTACCGTACTGACGGTTGTTAATGAACTTCCCGTGAATGTTGAAACTAATACGGTAATAACTAAAGCACTAATTAAAAAGTACTGGGGTGAAATCCAGTGGAAGCCGTAGGATAAAATCGTCGGTATCGTTCCTCCTACCATCCAAATCGCAATAAGCATCCCGATCAGCATTAAAATAAGGATAGGCTTAATGCCCAGTCTGACACCGTCTAAAATCCCTTTCTCCATTTCTGTCCACTTATATTTCAACAAAAAGCCAATCACACTAATAAATGCTACACCAAATATCAGCGGAATATGAGGCGGCAGCTTTAACGTAAATAATGAAACAAAAATAATAGCTAATAGCACCAAAATCACCGCTATTGATTGTATAAATGAAATTTCTTTTTTCATGAGGTATTCCCTTTCTATCTTTCTTTTCCACTTAAACGCTTTTATGCTTTTACGCAGTTAAGTGCAAACCTTCTTGAGTATAATTTTTATCCTTCTTGCTGTCAATAACTTATTTTATCCAACGGTAAGCTCTGCACTCATTTTTCCACTTTTCTTCTTATTAATATTAATTCCCTCTCCCAGCAGATCATTGTACAAAATGCCTCTTATGTTTTTACATGTATAGAACGGGTACACATAAAACACATCTTTTTTTAATGTACTACCTTTTGTACATAAGCGAGGAACTTCCTTCAAAAATTTTTTAAGCAAAAGACTTGAAAGTCAAAAAAGGTCAAAGTATAATGAAATTACGAAAGGTCAAGAAAGGTCAAACACCTGCTGATCTTCGATTAAAATCATTTAGGGAGGCTAATTAAATGATTTGTCAAAACTGTAATAAACGTGAAGCATCTATTCAATTAAATGTACAAACAAATAACCAAAAATCTCAATATCGTTTATGTCATACATGTTATCAAGCACTAATGAAAGAACATAAAATCCCATCAGGTTTTGGAGGTGGCGGCTTTATGAACATCGATGATTTATTCAATCAAATGGCGCACGAACAAGCTGCACCGGAACAGCCACAGCAAGGAAATGGCGGCGGAGGCTTTTTAGACCAGTTCGGTCGAAACTTAACTCAAATTGCGAAAACGGGATTAATTGACCCTGTTATTGGCCGAGAAGAAGAAGTAGAGCGTGTCATTGAAATTTTAAATAGAAGAAACAAAAACAACCCGGTACTAATCGGAGAACCCGGTGTTGGTAAAACAGCTGTTGTTGAAGGGTTAGCTTTAAAAATCGCGGAAGGAAAAGTTCCTGCCAAGCTGTTAAATAAAGATGTATATCTGTTAGATGTAGCATCTCTCGTAGCTAATACCGGCGTGCGCGGTCAATTTGAAGAGCGCATGAAACAGTTAATTTCTGAGCTTCAACAGCGAAAAAACGTGATTTTATTTATCGATGAAATTCACCTTCTTGTAGGAGCTGGTTCAGCGGAAGGTTCAATGGACGCAAGCAATATTTTAAAACCAGCTCTTGCACGAGGCGAACTTCAAGTAGTCGGAGCTACAACTTTAAAAGAGTACCGTTCCATTGAAAAAGATGCGGCTCTTGAACGACGCTTCCAGCCGGTTATGGTTCACGAACCGTCTGTAGAAGAAGCCGTTGAAATTCTAAAAGGGATCCAAAGTAAATATGAAGATTATCACGGCGTTAGCTATACAGATGAAGCAGTCCGCGCTTGTGTAAATTTATCACACCGCTACATTCAAGATCGCTTCTTGCCTGATAAAGCAATTGACTTGCTAGATGAAGCAGGTTCAAAAATGAACTTACAGGCGGGCATTACAAATAAAGACGACGCGGCCGCTCGCTTAAAAGAAATTACAAAAGAAAAAGAGCAGGCGCTAAAGGATGAAAAATATGAAGTAGCAGCAAAACTGCGAGATGAAGAAGCTGCTCTTGAAAAACAACTAAACGAAGAACAGCAAAAAATGAATGTGGATATTGCTGATATTCAAGCAATTATTGAAAAGAAAACGGGTATCCCTGTTGGTAAACTTCAAGAAAATGAATCAGCAAAAATGAAGCATTTAGCAGAGCACTTAGCTCAAAAAGTAATCGGACAGCAGGAAGCTGTAGAAAAAGTAGCAAAAGCGATTCGACGTTCTCGCGCTGGATTAAAAGCGAAGCATCGCCCAATTGGTTCATTCTTATTTGTCGGCCCAACAGGTGTCGGTAAAACAGAGTTAACCAAAACATTAGCTGAAGAACTGTTCGGCTCAAAAGATGCTATGGTTCGTCTAGATATGAGTGAATATATGGAAAAACACGCGGTGTCTAAATTAATCGGGTCGCCTCCTGGCTACGTAGGTCACGAAGAGGCAGGACAATTAACAGAGAAAGTACGCCGTAATCCTTATTCCATCATCTTACTAGATGAAATTGAAAAAGCTCATCCAGACGTTCAGCATATGTTTCTGCAAATTCTAGAAGATGGACGTCTAACAGATAGTCAAGGTCGCACAGTAAGCTTTAAAGACACAGTTATCATTATGACAAGTAACGCTGGTGTAGGTGAAAAGAAAATTACGGTTGGGTTTGACGCAGAAAATGACGCACTTAAACAGGCATCCGTTTTAGATTCACTTTCATCTTATTTCAAACCAGAGTTTTTAAACCGATTTGATACAATCATTGAATTTAATCATCTTGAAAAAGACAACTTGATTAAAATCGTGGACCTTATGCTTGCTGAATTAAAAGAAACATTACAAGAACAAAATATCACGCTGAGCGTAGCAGCTGAAGTAAAAGAAAAACTGGCTGAACTTGGCTATCACCCTGCATTCGGTGCTAGACCGCTCCGCCGAGCAATTCAAGAACAGCTTGAAGATCGAATTACAGACTTACTTTTAGATGACGCAGACGTATCGACAGTGAACGTAACGTTAAATGAAGCAAGCGAAATCACCGTACAAAACTAATAGAAAAAGCGACTCTACTTGAGTCGCTTTTTTTTATAGAAATACTTACGTTTATTTGCTTTCATCTGTTTTTTCGTCAGCACTATCCGTTGATTCTTCTTGATCATCAGCTGCTTCATCCCCAGATGAATCATCTGCTTCGTCTTGCTTCATTGTTTCCTGTGAATCATCTGTAGTTGTATCCTCCGCTTGAGTATCATCCGACTGTTCTGTTTGCTGTTCTGTGGCATCTTTTTCATCCGTTTGAGAGTTGCATGCTGTGATTAACATAATTGCTAGAAGTGATCCAAATAACTTGACTAATAAACTTTTGTTCATTTTACCGTCTCCTTTCGAATCATCTGAGCCTCTATGTAGTCACCATTCATATGGCTCTACTGGCAGTATAGCCTATCCAATTAGAAAAAAGTTCATTTTTACAAGGTTATCACAAAAGCTTTACATCCCCTTCATTTCATTCATATTCCCCTCATATTTCCTTAATAGTTTATGACTAGCTGTATTCTAGATCTATCTTCCTTAGTCTAAGTACTCAATTCGGCTATTCACACAGTTGTAACTATGCTAATATGAGTGATATATCACTATATCGAGCGACTAGCTGACTATAAAGTTATTCTCCTATAAAATTATTCACCATTTAAGAAAGGGATTTTTTATGGAATCACACAACCTCATAAAAAAACGGAATTTTATTCTTTTACTTATTTTTTGGCTGCTGTATTTTGTCCACATTGTGTTATACCACTTTATTGCAGCTGATCCTCATATGATTGTTTTTATAAGCGGAGGAATTTTATTATTGGTAGTGACGGCTATGTACTACTTTCATTTTCATCCTGCTATCATTATGTATTCTTTTTTTATATGCTATTATGCCTATATTGCGTACATCACATCTATTGAACCTGCTGTTATTAATTATTTATTTTTGTTTCTTGGAATTATTGTTAGCTTTATTTATTATAGCTATGTCGCTATTGTAATTTCTACATTAATGTCCATAATAATTGTTTTGTACTTTTATGTAAGCAACACTCTTTTTACATCTGTGACTTTCGTGAAATTAGATATCGTTTATTTCATTTTGTTTACGCTGATCACAATGATTATTTTGTTGTATTGTGCTCATTTCTCTAAAAAACTGATTGCTATTAAGACGGTCAAAATGAACAAAACCGAAGATGAACTGTACTCAGCTCAAGAGTATTTACAATCTTTTTTTACATACAATCGCGACGCCATTTCCGTGTTCAGTCTAGACGGTAAAGTGATTAAAGTAAACGATGCTTTTGAGCAAATATACGGATGGAAAGCTGAAGAAATTGTCGGAAAAGCCATTCCATTCATTCCTGCTGGCTTAAAGGGCGGCGCTGAAAGCCGATTAGAAAAGGTTAAAAAAGGAGAAAAGCTGGTAGCCTTTGAAACTCAAGATAAGCGAAAAGACGGAAAAATAATTGATGTAGAAATCACTGTTTCACCTATTTTTAATCGTGATCAGCAAGTCGTTGCGCTTTTTGGTATTTCACGCGATCTTACAGAAGAAAAAGAAACAGAAAAATTTCTTCGCCAAACCGATAAGTTATCTTTAGCCGGCGAAATGGCAGCGGGAATCGCTCATGAAATTCGAAATCCGCTTACTTCTCTGAATGGATTTATTCAGCTTATTCATGAAGACAGCAGCCGCTATCATTCTTATACAACCATCATGCTGAGCGAACTGAATCGTATTAACTCAATCGTTGGAGAATTTTTATTGCTCGCTAAACCTCATGACACGGTTATGAAAAAGCACGCATTCTCTACTATTTTAAATGACGTTATTCTTCTGTATGAATCAGAATGTGTATTAAAAAATGTCGTAGTTAAAACGCAGGTGGAAGCCCCGCATACATACATCTGCTGTGATGCAAATCAAATTAAGCAAGTACTCATTAATTTGTTAAAAAATGCGCTTGAAGCTATGCCTAGCGGAGGAGAAATTCATTTAAACGTTACTCAGCATACTAAAGATCTTACTATTTTCATTAAAGATACAGGAGTCGGCATTCCTTCACATTTGCTTACGCACATTCAAAAGCCTTTTTTTACTACGAAGCCCTCAGGTACCGGTCTTGGACTTGTTGTGATTAAAAACATTTTGTATCAGCATAAAGGAACATTTGAGATTAAAAGCACTGTTGGCGAAGGAACCCGCGTTTCCCTTACGATTCCTTTATGGGAACAAGAAATTAATCATTAAAAAAAGAGGCTGGAACAAAAGTATGTTAGTTGAAGAAAGATCCGAACAAGTTTGATTCTTAATTAAGAATCAAACTCATTGGGATTTTTTTATTATGAGGGTGAACGTAGATTTAATCTAGGTGCTTCTAGCTGTTGATTGGAGGGCAAGGCGAAGACTCCTGCGGGAAAAGCGGAATAGGTGAGACCCCGCAGGAGCATGAGCGCCGAGGAGGCTCACCGGCCGCCCGCGGAAAGCGAAGCCTTGCACGGAAATCAACGGCGGTGTAACAAGCGATTCATACTAGATTGTTTATCCCATTTGTTCGTCTTTAGATTGGATTGATTTTGTTGTGTCTCAATCTCTTTTTTTATAGCTTTTTATCATCAATACTATTTAAATAGTTTTCAATTTCATCTACTACAGACTGCACGCAACCCTCTTCGAATGGAGAGATCAAATTCGCTTCCTCTACTAATTCTAAAAACGGCTTACTTCCGCCAAGCTTACACAAATGAACGTAATCTTGCCATGCTTGCTCATGATTTTCTCGATCTTTTTTCCAAAATTGAAATGCACAAATTTGAGCGAGTGTGTAATCAATATAATAAAACGGAGACGTGTAAATATGAAGCTGGCGCTGCCAGAAGCCCCCGCTTTCTAGATAATGATGGCCGTCATAGTTTTTAGAAGGCATATATTTCTTTTCAATTTCTCGCCACGTTTGTTTTCGTTCCGAAGGCGTCATCTCAGGACGTTCGTATACAGCATGCTGAAATTCATCTACCGCTACCCCGTAAGGTAAGAAGGTTAAGCCTGAGCTTAAATGAGAAAACTGGTATTTATCTTTGTCTTCTTTAAAGAACAACTCCATCCAAGGCCATGTAAAATACTCCATGCTCATCGAATGAATTTCAGCTCCTTCATGCGTAGGCCAGTGATACTCATTGGTTTCCATATCTCGGCTGGAATACACTTGAAAAGCATGCCCTGCTTCATGCGTTAACACATCAATATCCCCTGATGTTCCATTAAAATTTGAAAAAATAAACGGTGCTTTGTATTCTTCAATAAACGTACAGTAGCCTCCGCCTGCTTTGCCCTTTTTAGCGACTAGATCCATCAAATTATTTTCAAGCATAAATGAAAAAAATTCGTCCGTCTCTTTAGAAAGCTCCTTATACATAACTCGTCCATTTTCAATAATCCACTTTTCATCACCTTTTGGCACTGCGTTTCCTGTTTCAAACTGAAACGGTTCATCATAATAAGTTAAGCTCTCTACTTGAATTCTTTCCTGCTGACGCTTTTTTAGTTTTTCAGTAAGGGGAACAATATACTCTTTTACTTGTTTGCGAAAAGCGGCAACCATTTCAGCATCGTAGCCTATTCTAGACATACGAGCATAGCCCACTTCTACGAAATTTTTATAGCCTAATTTTTCAGCAAGCTTGGTCCGCACTTTTACAAGTTTGTCATAAATATCATCAAATTCCTCTTCATGATCGGTAAAAAATTGAAATTTCGCTTCTGCTGCTTTTTTTCTCATTCCTCGATCAGGTGACTCCATAAACGGATCAAGCTGAGCTAACGTTCTTTCTTCTCCTTCAAATACAATTTTAGCTGACGCCACTAGTTTCGTATATTGAGACGATAGCTTATTTTCTTCCTGAAGCTCTTTTACTATTTCCGGAGAGAACGTTTTTAACTGCATTTCAGCAAGAGAGAACAGCTGCTTGCCCCACTTTTCTTCTAGTTGCCGTTTAAAAGGCGAAGAGATTAACGCTTTGTAAAATTTCTCTACATATCCTTCTAAAAGCGGCTGTGTTTCATCAAAATAGTCTTGTTCTTCTTTATAAAATTCATTCGCTGTGTCGATAGAATGACGAATATAGCAGATGTTCCCCATTGTGCTGTACTGGGAATACGCATCATTTGCTAAACGAATTGCCTCGTTTTGCTGACTGACTGACGCTGCTTCCGTAAAATGTGTAATGGCCTTTTCAAATTGCTTTTCAATTTCATTCATATCAGGTCGCGTATATGTATAATCTTCAAATTTCATCATTTGTTCTCCTTCCTCTATTGTCTGTATGTAACCTAATTCGTTTTTATCCAGCTGTATTCCTGTTAATTTCAATTTTTTGTCACTTTTTATTTTTATGTCGATTGGTCATGAAAGAAGTCATAGAAAAAAACTCGTTTGTTCAACAGAAACAAACGAGCTTTCCTTAATTAATTAGTCGATTCCGGTAAAAATTCATCTGCATAGTGCCCTAGTTTCTTAAGCATCGAAATGGCAACTTCCTTTTCTTCGCTAGATAAAACGGATAAAATATCATGAATTCTTTTTTCGTGACTCGGAAACATGCTTTCAATCATTTCCTTACCTTGCTTGGTGATAGCTGCATAGGTTACGCGACGATCGTTCGGACAAGCAACGCGCTCTAAGAAGCCTTTTTTCTCAAGCTTGTCTACTACATACGTAATACTGCCGCTTGCGAGTAGAATTTTTCCGCCAATTTGCTGCAGAGGCTGCTGGCCTTTGTGGTACAATAACTCTAGGACAGCAAATTCGGTTGGATTCATTCCATGCTGTTGAATAAATTTATGCACATGATCATTAATTGAACGATTGGCACGAGATAGTACAATAAATAATTTAAGAGATTGGTCTAACTCTTCTCTAGTTACATCATTCGTCATTTTAATCAGTTCCTTTAATATTATCTTGATATCAAGATAATACTAAAATTTCCCTTCAAAGTCAATCAAAGCAGGCTTATTTCATCGGTTATTCTCTCCGCTTGTACAATTTTTTTGATAAAAAATGTATATAAGTGGATTTATACATATGCTTTTAATACAATAAACATATGACCATTACATAAAAAGGTGAATGATTATGAAACCAACCCATTTATTATTTAATTCCGCGATTGGTTCACAAAAGCCTGAAACAATCGTTAACCGGCAAAATCCCTGTCCCTTTTGCGATGTAGAATCTCTTACAGGCATTATTGAAAAACAAGGACCTATCATTTGGCTGAAAAATAAGTTTCCCGTTCTGCAAGATGCTTATCAGACGGTTATTATTGAGACCGATGAATGTTCTTCGGAGCTATCTATTTATCCAAAGGAACATCTGTACACCTTGCTGAACTTCGCTACTGAACGATGGATATCTATGATGAACAGCGGAGAATATGCTTCTGTTCTTTTCTTTAAAAACCACGGCCCCATGTCCGGAGGATCATTACGACATCCTCATATGCAAATTATTGGTTTAAATGAGATAGATGTAAATGAAAATGTGAAGCTAGAGCAGTTTGAAGGAGTCACAATTGCCCAAAATGAACACGTCACATTTAATTTATCTGTAAAACCTAGAATGGGCTTTTTTGAATTTAACGTGATAACGGATCAGCTTGACAAAGAGCTGCACGCATTTGCAGATTATCTTCAAACGGCTGCTCACTATTTATTAAATCATTTTCATCGTAGCTGCACGAGCTACAACTTATTTTTTTATAATCTTAAAAACGGCAAAATTGCGGCGAAAATCATTCCTCGCTTTGCCACATCTCCTTTGTATGTAGGATATGGCATTCCTCAAGTTTCCAATAAGCTTGAGCACATTGCTAACCAAGTTCAGGAGCTGTACTTTACCTAAAAAGTTGAACCTTCACTGGTTCAACTTTTTTGTAAGGTTATTGCATAAAGCTATTCACTTTTAAAATAGTCATGCTCATAGAAACCAAAAAAACATACACTAAAAGAACGATGTGAATTGAGGATAAAAAGAAGAATACGTAAAAGGAGACGGTTTATGACTGAGGTCCTAATTGGAAGCATTCTTTCTGCGCTATCGACTGGAGTAGGCGCTTTGCCTATTCTGTTTTTGAATCAAGAACTCACTCATCGCTGGAAAGATATACTTCTTGCGCTCACTGCAGGTATTATGACAGCAGCTTCTACTATGAGCTTGATTCCAGAATCTCTTCAAAGTGGCGGTTTTTTTTCCTTAGCCATTGGCTTACTGCTTGGAGTTGTAACATTAACACTCTTGGAGCAGAATATTCCTCACATTGATCTTGAGCATTCTAAAACCGGCATTCAGTTTGATGAAAAAGCACTTTTAATTGTTTCCGCTATTACTTTGCATAACCTTCCTGAAGGACTGTCTGTTGGTGTTAGCTACGCTTCAAATGTTGAAAATACAGGGAACTTAATTGCCCTTGCAATCGGTCTTCAAAATGCACCTGAAGGACTGTTGGTCGCGCTATTTTTAGCTCAGCAAAACATCAGTAAAATAAAAGCATTTTTAATTGCTACCCTTACAGGCTCCGTTGAGATTGTAACGTCTTTACTCGGGTTTTATTTAACTAATTTTGTTGATTCTCTCGTTTCATATGGATTAGCTTTTGCTGCTGGAGCCATGCTTTTTATTATTTATAAAGAGTTGATTCCAGAAAGCCACGGCGATGGAAACGAAAGATTTGCTACTTATTCGTTTATTTTTGGTATTTTGTTTATGATCTTTTTAATTAACATTTTTTAAAGGGGAAGAGAGGCCACGGGCAGCACGATTGTTTTACTGCCCGATCCCGAATGCTTGTCCTGTATTACAGCTTTGAAAAAGATAAAAAGCGGCTAATCAGCGTGGCAAACGATGTCTTTTCTTCCTCTTCTTTTAAACGCTTCTTTTGATAAACGAGTAAGAGCTGATCAAGCTCTTGACTACAGGTAACGGTTTCTTCATTAGTCAAACCTTTTTCTTCTCCGAGCTGCACCATCTTTTGTCTTTTTTGGACGATTTCTACTAATAATCTCTCTGATTTCGTTCTATTTCTCACTCCAAACACAAAATCCTCTCCTATGACAAAGAAATTAGCTTATAACGCATTATTACAAATTCTACTAAATATGTAAATAGAGTCGCAATAATAGACATTTTTTTTGCAAAAAAATTATTTTGTCGGAATTTAAAAACGCTTACATTACTATAGGAATACCATTTATCTTTTTTTTACAACTTGTTTTTCGACAAAAGATGCTGCTTGTCGAATCGAAAAAAGATTGAAACATAACGAAATCAATACAATCTAAAAACGAACAAATAGGATACATGAGCCGAACCGCTTGTCCCGCAGGAATTTCCGCCTTGCCCTCGAGTCAACAGCTAGAAGCAGCTAAATATATGAAGCCTGCGTTCGTCCTCACCACAAAAAAATCCGAACGAAGTTGATTCTTAATCAAGAATCACTTTGTTCGGATCTTCCTTCAGCTAACATACTTTTGTCTCTATATCTTTTTCTATTCAGCTTTCTGAGCAGCAATTTGTACAGCATCCCATACCGTAGCAAAGGGAGGGGCATACGAAAGATCTAACATGGTTATTTCATCTGTTGTCAGGCGGCAAGTAATAGCTGTCGCAAATACATCGATTCGTTTTGATACTCCTTCTTTACCAATCATTTGAACCCCCAAAATCTCTTTTGTTTCAGGATGATAAACAAGTTTTATCACAATCTTTTCAGCTCCTGGATAGTAAGAAGCATGACTCGGAGCCTCTGCTGTGATGGCTTTGTATAAAAGAGAATTTTCTCTTGCTTCTCTTTCTGAAATGCCGGTTTTTCCAATTTCATAGTCCATCACTTTGACAATACTTGTACCTACAACACCCGGAAATTCTCGCTTTTCTCCCCCTAATCGGTAACCAAGAACCCTTCCTTGCTTATTGGCAATGGTTCCAAGAGCAATATGAACATCTTTTTTTAATACGCGGTGATAGCTCGTTGCACAATCTCCTGCTGCGTAGATATGAGGCACGTTGGTTTCCAACTTCTCATTTACTAAAATAGCTCCATTTTCAAGCATCCTTAGTCCGTTTCTTTCTAAGAATTGCGTATTCGGACGAACTCCTACATTTACAATCACTAAATCTGTTTGATACGTTTGACTGTTTGTTTGAACGTGAGTGACGGAACCATCTGAATACAGCAATGCTTCCACTTCTTCTTCGAAATGAAATAAAATATCGTCATCTAGCTGCTTTTGCAAATGCTCTGCCATTTCTTGATCTAAAATAGATAGAATCTGCTTTCCCTGTTCAATAACCCGTACTTCTTTTCCCAAAGCCTTCATTGCTTCAGCTACTTCCATTCCGACATATCCTCCGCCGATAATGGTGACTTTCTCTACGGAGTGAGCCTGTAGATATGTATAGATTCTTTCGCTGTCTGCTAATGATTTTAATGTGCATACATTCGGCATGTTATCACTCATAAAATTGGGTTTAACAGCTGTTGTTCCAGTTGCAATGATGAGTTCATCATATGTTACCTCTTTTTCCGTTTGCGCCTTTACATTTTGCACTACTATGTATTTTTTTGTATGATTTACTTCTTTTACTTCGTGAAAAAGATGGACGGAGATGTTTCGCTCTTCAAACTCTTGTTTCGTCCGAGCAACCAAATCGTCTTTTTCTTTTACAACACCTGACAGATAGTAAGGCATGCCACATGCGCTGTAAGAGATATCTCCACCTTTTTCGAACACAAGGATTTCCACTTCTTCTTTTTCTTTCATCCGGCGAAGCTGTGAAGCTGCGCTCATTCCGGCAGCTACTCCTCCTATAATGACGACACGTTTCATCTATACTCCCTCTTTCTACATAAATAATAGGCTATACTATTGTTTTTCCTTATTCTTCCCGATTTCAAACGAAAAAAACGGCTGTTTACACAGCCGTAGATGTTTGTTTTGAGCGGTAATACGTTAAAGCCAAGGCTCCTGCTAATACAGCTCCTTTAATAATGTCTTGCATATAATACGGAACATTTAGCATCGTTAACCCATTTAACAGCACACCAATTAAGATAGAGCCAATCAGCGTCCCGAATACATTCGGTTTCCCTGCTCCAAATACGGAGAAGCCAATGTATGTAGCAGCTACGGCATCCATTAAAAATGGTGAGCCGGCGTTCACTTCTCCTACTCCAATACGGGCAGCTAAAACGACTCCTCCAATTCCAGCAAGCAAACCTGAAAACATATAGGCATACATACGGTAACGATTAACCGGTACACCCGAAAGTCTTGCTGCTTCTATGTTCCCTCCTGTTACGTAGAAAAAACGCCCAAACTTCGTATAGGAAAAAACGATATGAACAAGCAGCACAGTCAACAGCATAATGATAACCGGGACAGGAATACCTAGTAAATGACCTTGCCCCAGTGCAAGGAAAGATGGAATAAAAATTCCCGGAGCTCTGTCTCCGCTTGGTAAAGGCATATTGGTATAAATAGCTGAGCCTTTTGTATACGTTAATAAAATCCCCTGTATGATGAACATCATTGAAAGAGTTGCTAAAATATCAGGAATCTTTACTTTCACTACTAAAAAAGCATTTACTAACCCGATAACAAGCGATGCAATAATCGGAACAATGATAGCGACTGCAATTTCTTGTCTGTGTAAAACAAGCATAGAGGCTGATAAAATAGTGGCTAACCCCGCCGTAGACCCTACAGATAAATCGAGTCCGTTGACGGTTAACGATATCGTTACACCAAGCGCTATTAAGGTAACAATGGAAATAGAGCGCAGGATATCACTAATGTTTTCTCCTGTTAAAAAGTTAGGTGTGGCAATGGAGAAGATAATCATAATAACAAAAATCATTAAGACTGTCCCATATTTATAAAAAAAGTCGAAAACACTTATTTTTCTCTTTGGTTTCGCTACAGGTTCTGTTACATACTCCGCACTCATCCTTTTACTCCTCCTGCTGTATAATAAAATAATTTTTCACTAGTTGCTTCTTCTTTGGATAATTCTTTCACGATTTTTCCGTTGTACATAACATAAATTCGATCCGCTACCCCTAGCAGCTCCTCAAATTCACAGGTTGCATAAACAACGCCTTTTTTCTGCGACACAAGATTTGTAATTAAGTCGAATATCTCTCGCTTAGAGCCGACATCAACTCCTTTAGTTGGTTCATCAAACAGCAGTACGTCAGAGTCCGTAACAAGCCATTTTCCGATTGCTACTTTTTGCTGATTTCCACCGCTTAACGTTCCAACTGACTGCTCGATAGAATGAGACTTTACGCCCACTTGCCCAGTCGTTTTCTGCGCTTTTTCTTTGATCTTTCCTCGCTTTAAAAACGAATACTTTGTAAAGCGGGACAGACTTGGCAAAACTAAGTTATCGGCAATCGATTCATGAACAAAAATTCCTTCTTTTCTTCGTTCTTCAGGAACAAGAGAAAGACCTTGTGCAATATAATAATACGGCTGCTTATTCAACTTTAGTTTCTTGTCTTTTAACCGAACGCTGCCGCTCACATATTGCTCTAAACCAAATAGACTTCGGCAAAGCTCCGTTTTCCCCGCTCCTACAAGTCCTGCAATACCGACTACTTCTCCTTCTTTTACATGAAAAGAGATATTCGAAAGGCGCCCTGGAAGAGATAATGCTTCTACATGTAAAAGTTCGTTTCCAAATTCTACTGATTTTTTGACCCACTGCTTTACAGAAGACGTTCCTAGCATGAGCGTAATCACGTCTTCAATTGATGTATGTGAAGTTTCTTTTGTAGCTACATAGCGTCCGTCCTTTAACACCGTTAAGCGGTCGCAAATATCAACCACTTCTTGAAGGCGATGTGAAATATAAATAATGCCTACTCCGCTTTTCTTCAGCTCTCTCATCACAGAAAACAATTGTTTCGTCTCTTCCACACTAAGAGGTGCGGTTGGTTCATCCAAAATTAAATAATCAACATTCTGTACAATTGCACGTGCAATAAGCACCTGCTGTTTTTCTGATAGAGTTAGATCAATGACATTTTTTTTAACGGATAAAGAAGAACCAAGTAAAGAAAGGGCTTCTTCCGCTTTCTTATAAATAGATTTCCAGTTTACAAATGCCTTACTTTTATTAGAAGCCTGTACGTCTAACACAATGTTTTCAGCTACTGACAGCGAAGGAATCAGCGCTACATCGACTTCTTGATGTACAATGCCGATGCCCTGGCGCTTAGCTTCTTTAGGAGAAGAAATAGAGATTTCTCCTCCGTCTTTGCAGATCTTTCCTTCGTACTCGTCGTAAGCTCCGCATAATATTTTCATTAACGTACTTTTACCGGCACCATTGGCTCCCAATAAAGCATGAATTTCCCCTTTTTGAACAGTAAAATCAACTTTGCTCAGCGCTTGAAAAGAACCAAAGTTTTTTGTAATGTTCTTCATTGAAAGCTCGTTCGTCATGTCTGTCCCTCCACTTCTACTCTTTTTTGCCCCATTCTTCTACGTATTGACTAAGCTGATCCATATTAATCGTTTGATTAGGCAAATCAGTTTGTTTGACTAAAACCGGATCAAAAGAATAATAACGAGGGATCTCTTGACCGGAAATCTTTTTAAGAAGCAGATCAACTTGCTTTTCTCCTACTGAAGCTGGATTTACGGCAGCTGACGCTTTCCACGGGCTGTTTTTTGCCTGCATCATTTGCAGATCTTCATCAGATAAGTCCACTCCGTATACTTTAATCTCGTCTCGTCCTGCTTCTTTAATCGCTCTTGTGACTCCTTTGGCAAATTCGTCCCAAGGTGCCCAAACGGCCGCAATGTCTCCTTTATTTGGATACTGCTTCAACACAGCTGCCATTTTATTTTGTGTGTCTAATGAGGTGTTGTCCGTTGCGCTTCCAAATGTGGCAATTTGTTTTACATCTGGATAGCGATTCATCATAATTTTATAAATGCTGTCGCGTTTTTCCATCGGCGCAAATCCTCCAACAAACGCATATACAATGTTTCCTTTTCCGTTAATGTCCTGCATCATTTGCTTCAGACCTTGCAGCGCAAGCATATAATCGTCTTGGTCAATTGTTGTAACGCCTTCTACTTTTAGTTCTACATCGGTTGCAATAACCGGAATCCCTTTTGCAATCGCGCGCTTCACGCCGGGTTCAAGGGTTTCAGCCCGGCCGTGGTCAATCATAATACCATCTACATTTTGGTTAATAGCCGTGTCTAAATAAGCAGCCATTTTAGATTGATCATTGTTTGAATCAGAAACAGATAGCTGTACTCCTGCTTTTTTAGCCGCTTTTGTCACACCTGTTATGTACTGAGCAGCGTGAGTGCCTGACGTAAATTCAGAAATAAGCGCAATTTTTGTATCTTTCGTAACCTTTTTTCCTTCTTGCTGTACAGGCTTAGCAGAAGCCGCTTGCTGCGCTGGAGCTGCCTGTGCTTTCTCGTTTAGACTTGGCTGTTCTTTCGTGCAGGCAGTCAGCGCAAAGATTAGAAGCACGAGCAAAGTAAGTGGCCACAGCATTTTTTTACTCTTTTTCATGATGTTCCTCCCATTAAACTTATTATTCATATAAAAATAGTTAGTTTTATAATAATCCAAAGAATACCCCGCTTTTAGATGTAAAAGCGGGGTGATGATGACCTATGCTTTACAAGTAGTTGTTATGCGTAAATAGGTACCCATCCTTCAGTTGTCACGAAAATTCGGACAGCGACTACTTTGCGATCTTCCATTAATGTAAAGTAATGAAGAATGTTTTCTGGTACTGAAATTAAATCGCCCGGCTCTAATTCAACATCAAAAAATTCGCCGTCTTTTCCTTGAATAACAAAGATTCCATGACCGCTTACAATAAAGCGAACTTCGTCATCTGTGTGAATATGCTTGCGCTGAAAGTTTTTTAACAATTCATCAATATTTGGTGTAGATTCCGATAACGAGATAACATCTTGAGCTTTATAGCCGCGGCGTTCCGAAATATCTTTAATATCCTCACCAAAAGCGTTTAAAATTTCTGTTTTTTCTTCATCAGTTAAATCATATTTTTCACGAAGATTTTCTGGAAGTTTTGTAATGTCCCAGTTTTCATAAATAACTTCATTGTTTGCCAGAAAAGCTGATACTTCCTCTTGAGTTTCAATTCTTTTATTGTTTACATGTAAGCGAATGTGCGCCATTGTTGTTTCCTCCTTTTATAAATGCACCTTTGGCTTAATGCCTTTAAGTGACAGTAATTTGACGTGGTAGCTAAATAGAAATTCATAGGCTTCTAGCGCTTTTTTTGTTTCAAATGCATTTTTTCCCCATACCGTAATCCCATGGTTACGAATCAAAATCGCGCCTTGATCGCCTTTTATATGATGAGAAAACTCTTCTGCTAGTGTCGGAATATCTGCGTAATTCGGAATAATCGGAACAGTAATTTCCGCATCTTCTTCCCAAATCCCTAGCGCCTTAATAATTTCTTGACCCTTGAATGAAATAACGCCTTCATCTCCGTACAGTTCGGAGATCACGTTGTTGTCGATTGTATGTACATGAAGACTGCACCCAGCATTCGTTAAATCGTAAATCTTAACGTGTAAAAGCGTTTCAGCAGAAGGCTTTAAATGCGTGTCTTCTGCAGGCTTTCCATATTGATCAACTAATAAAAAATCTTCATTTGTACGTTTTCTTTTGTCTTTTCCACTTGCTGATACAAAGAAAGTTGTCGGATTTTGGTCCACTTTAATCGCTAAGTTTCCGCTTGTACCGAAGAACCAATCGCGCTCTGCCAACTCATCTTTTATATCCGCAAGCTCATGCAACCTTTGCTGAGCCATGATACTCATGCTTTCACCTCTTCTGTTAATTCTTGTAAATGATGAATTACATCATAAAAAGTAGAAAAAGGACGATACGGTAGAGATAGCTCTTCACATTTTTCAATTAAAAAGTCACGTGCAATGACCGTATCAGCTAATTTGGCAGCCTGCAAATCCGTAATTGAATCGCCAATAACAACCGTATGATCTCTTTCATCTGCAAGATGGCGAATAATCGTTGGCTTACAGCAGCCGCAGTCATTTGTACACTGTTTATCACATGTATGAGGCCACGTAATGGAAATATGCTCACCGGAAAAATCAGATCCGTTGCAGTAGAGCATTTCCTCTGCAACTCGATTTCCCAAAAGTGGTTTTACAAAAAAGTCAATTCCTCCGCTTACAATATAAAGCGGAATATGGTGCTCTTTTGTATAGGCAATAAAATCATCAAATCCATCTCGAATAGCAGATGTCTCTAAAATATAAGAAATAATATCTTCTTTTAATTCCACGGGGAGCAAGGCAAACATTTGCCCAACTCCTTCTTGAATGGAGACGCGCTGTGCCAACACGTCGTCTTTAATACTTTCCCACTCCGGAGGAGCAAATTGTTTCATAATAGCAATAATGTTATCGCTATTTGTAATTGTTCCATCAAAGTCACAAAAGATTTTTAACGATGTCATGCTTTCACCTCTACTGTTCCCCATAGTTGCAAAGCTTTTTGCAACTCTTTTGATTCTTCAGCTTTTTCGGCTAGTGTTTGATGAGAGAGTACTGCATCTATCGCCGCACGGAATGCTTTTCCTCCTCCGATAGCTCCGTCTGGATGACCGTGAACTCCGCCTCCTGCATTAATAATGCTGTCGATTCCAAAGTCCTTCACAAGCTGCGGTACCATTCCAGGATGAATTCCTGCTGAAGGAACCGGGAAAGACTGCTTATATTTGTATACAGGACGCGTTAATTCGTAGGCAATGCCTGTCGTATCTTCAAGAGAAAGCGCTACGCTTCCGTATGGTGATGGAAACAGTGAGAAATCTGCTCCGGCTAAACGCAATAGCTTTCCAAGCAGCAATGAATTTGAAAAACCGTAAAACTCTGACGGCGTAAGCGCTCCGCTAACAGCTGGGTGTGCCATAATCGGCAAGTTAATTTCATCATCTTCTCGAAGTGCCTGCAGTACGTCTAACCCGTAAGCAAATACGTTGAATAAAAGAGCATCGGCTCCTAGCTCAGCTGCTTTTCTCGCTTTTTCTTTTAACTCAAACGTTCGTCCCGTTAAATTAACAGCATACAGCGTGCGGTGTCCCGTTTTTTCGTATACTTCATTCAGTACTTTTTTTCCTTCTGTAACGCGAGCTTCAAAAGGTGTTCGTTCACTATCAAACAAAATCTCGTCGTCTTTAACCAAATCCACTCCGCCAAGCGCTTGCTCACGCAGCTGAGTTGTTAAGTACGTCATATCTCTTCCAATCACGCCTTTAAAAATACTCATCACAAGCGGACGGTCATAAACGCCTAGTTTCTCTCGGATACCTTCTATTCCAAAGCGTGGTCCTGGGAATTCAGCTAATAATTCATCAGGAAAATCCAAGTCTAATAATTTCACTTTTCCATCAAGTGATAGTTTTCCGAAAACTGTAACTAAAATAGCCGGTAAATCTCTTGAAAAGTTGGCAGTTGGATAAGCAATTTTGACAATAGCCTGCTTAATTTCTCCGCCTAAATATCCGTTTACACGTTCGCAATCTTGAAGCTCAGTTACGGACACGACGCGCCCTTTATGCTTTTGAAGCTGCTGCTGATCTAAAAGCGGCAGATCTGTCCATGAGCCGACGGTTAGTCCTAAAGCGATTCCTTCCGCTTTTTTATGAAAATTTCCTTTATTATCATGTAGTAAGTAGCTTGCAACGATTTCGCTCATTATGCTAAAAACTCCCTTGCTGTTTAATATCGTTAATAAAAAAAACCTCTTCTGTGATTAAGAAGAGGCTTTCGTTGCTCTTCTTATCTCTCAGCTGCTGCTGCAAGAATTAGCACCGTGCTTAACATGCGTTAAGTCGGTTGCCGGGCTTCATCGGGCTAGTCCCTCCACCTACTCTTAATAAGAAAGTTGCTATTTATTTAAATTGAATTCGTAGATTATATACTAAATAAAAAATACCGCTAGGATTTATCGGTTATTAATCTCGTTAACTTCTTACATATTAAGCCAACTCAAAAAGGATTGTCAATGCGTTTTTAAAATAAATTTAATTTTTTTATTCGAGATACAGCTTCTCTCATGCGCTCTTCATCCGTCAGCAATCCTACGCGCACATAGCCTTCACCATATGTTCCAAAGCCTACACCAGGAGCAACCACAACGTGGGCTTTTTCAAGGAGTAAATCTGAAAACTGTTCGGAAGTATATCCTTCAGGAACTTTTAGCCATGCAAAAAAGGAGCCTGCTGGAGATGTAACATCCCAACCAATTTCTCGAAGCCCTTGAATAAAGGTATTGCGTCTAGATTCATAGCGCTTAACTAAATCATTCACACATTGTTGAGATTCCAACAGAGCTGCGGCTGCTGCCTCTTGAACGGCCCCAAAGAGACTGACATACATATGATCTTGAAGAAGATTAATAGCTTCTACTACACTTTCATTTCCTACAGCAAATCCAACTCGCCATCCCGCCATGTTATACGTTTTAGAAAGAGTATAAATTTCAATTCCCGTCTCTTTTGCACCAGGAGTCTGTAAAAAACTGATTGGCTTTTTACCATCAAACCCAATTGCTCCGTAAGCAAAGTCGTGTACCACACAAATATCGTGCTTGGCAGCAAACGCCACGGTGTCTTCAAAAAATTCTGCCGTTGCCACTGCACCAGTAGGATTATTCGGATAGTTTAAAAACATGAGCTTTGCCTGTTCTTTAGCACGTTCACTTATCTCTTCGTATACGGGTAGAAAATGATTTTCAGCCGTGAGAGGCATCACTTCCATCTTGGCTTTTGCAAGCTCTACTCCAGACCAGTAGTCAGGATATCCAGGATCTGGAACCAGCACCGTATCTCCAGGATTTAACAAGCACTGCGGGATTTCAACAAGTCCACCCTTTCCGCCAAATAAAATAGCTACTTCTTTTTCAGGATCCACATCAACGCCATATTCTCGTTTATAAAAAGTCGCAACGGCCTCTTTTAAAAACTGGTGCCCCCGAAATGGAGAATATTTATGATGCATAGGATTAGCACTTGCTTTTTGCAGTGTTTCTACAATATGTGAAGGAGTAGGCTGATCAGGATTTCCCTGCCCTAAGTTAATAACGTCGTGCCCTTGGGCCATTACTTTTCCTACCTTGCCCACAAGTGATGCAAAAAATTGTTTTGGTAAACTTTTTAATAGTTCCGATTGCTCAAATTGTTTCATCATCGCACACCTTCTCAAAAAATTCTTGAAATTCTAGTCACAAATAATATATTGTAATACTCAACTTGTAAAGTCATTTTTTTCAACTACTAAAAAAAGGACGGATGATAAAGTGAGTGTAAAAATTACGTGTTTGCAGCTTGATATTGCGTTTGGAAACCCAACTAAAAACCGAAAATATATCGAACAAAAGATGACGGAAGCCCTGAAAGAAAACCCTGATATCCTTGTGCTTCCTGAGCTATGGGATACAGCCTATGATTTGACGCGGCTAGACGAAATTGCAGATGATGAAGGGCAGCAAGCCAAGCAATTAATCTCTCAGTTTGCTAAAACGAACGCAGTAAATATTGTGGGAGGTTCGATCGCGAAAAAAACAGAGCAAGGCGTCACGAATACGATGTATATTTTTGACCGAAAAGGTCGTGAAGTATCACAATACAGTAAACTGCACTTATTTAAATTAATGGATGAACACCTGTATTTAGAAGCAGGAACAGCAAAAAACCTTTTTACACTTGAACAGTCACTGTGCGCAGGAGTTATTTGTTACGATATTCGTTTCCCAGAATGGATACGGGTTCATACTAGCAGCGGAGCAGAAGTCTTGTTTGTTGTCGCTCAGTGGCCGGCTCCAAGACTTGCCCACTGGAAAGCCCTGCTCATTAGCCGTGCAATCGAAAATCAATGCTATGTAATCGCATGTAATCGTGTAGGCCAAGATCCTAATAACACATTTGCCGGACATTCCTTAGTCATCGATCCGTGGGGAGAAATAATCGCTGAAGCTGGCGATAGCGAAGAACTTTTAAGTGCTGACGTTAACCTGGAACTTGTAAAAGAAATTCGTAAACAAATTCCCGTCTTTACAGATCGCCGTACAGAATTTTATTAATTATGTATTGACAGCCGTTTTTTTGCATGATACGATTTTCACCAGATATCATAAAATATTCAAACAAATCAAAATTGAATAAGTAATCGCACTCTTATCAAGAGTTGGCTGAGGGATTTGGCCCTGTGAAGCCCAGCAACCGACCGTCATTCCATCCTAAGATGGATCACACCCGTAAAACATGTTTTACAAAGGCACGGTGCTAATTCCAACAGAAAGTAATTTTTTCTGGCAGATAAGAGGTTTGAACACTACAATCAAGCCTCTTTCTAACGAAAGAGGCTTTTATATTTTCTAAAATTATAAAAGCCTCCATATATTCTTAAACCTATTAACTTAGTAAACAAATCAGTTTAATAAACTATGGAGGGATTCCGATGTCAACAACAAAAACAGAGAAGTATCACCCTTTAACAGAAATTTCAGCAATCAAACTTGTGAAAAAGCTAGGTCTTTTTGATGCCACAGAAGCACTGACTGCCCGTGAAATTGGTGACGGCAACTTAAATCTCGTCTTTCACATCATAAATGATCAAACCAATAAATCCATTATCGTCAAACAAGCGCTTCCCTATGCAAAAGTTGTAGGCGAAAGCTGGCCTCTATCCTTGAACCGTGCCACAATTGAAAGCAATGCGCTCAAGCAATTCGGTGCATTTACGCCAGAACTTGTGCCCGCTGTTTATTACCACGATGAAACGCTTGCTGTTACGGTCATGGAAGACCTGTCTCATTTAACGATTTCTCGCGCCGGACTTATTCAAGGTGAAAGTTATCCTCTGATCTCACAGCATATCGGTTCTTTTTTAGGACATATTGCGTTCAAAACGTCTGATTTCGCCTTAAAACCTCAGGATAAAAAAGAAGAAGTTGTTAAGTACAGCAACCCCGACTTATGCAATATTACGGAAGATTTAGTTTTTACAGATCCTTTTTTTGATATTGATACAAATGAATTTGAAAAAGCGCTGCGTCCTGATGTAGAAGAATTGTGGAATGATGGTGATGTAAAGCTACAAGCAGCAAAATTAAAATATAAATTTTTAACAAATGCGCAAACGCTAATCCACGGTGATTTACATACAGGCAGCATCTTTGCTAGCAGTCAAGAAACGAAAGTGATTGATCCAGAGTTTGCTTTTTACGGTCCGTTTGGATTCGATTTAGGGCAATTTGTTGCGAATTTATTTTTAAATGCTCTTTCTCGAGAAACAAATCGCGAACCGTTATTTGCACACATTACGAACACATGGAACGTATTCAAAGATACCTTTACTGCGCTTTGGCATGCTGAAAACACTGAACCTTTCGCTAAAGATGAGCGCTTATTACATGAAATTTTAACGCAAACGTGGCAAGATGCTGTTGGATATGCAGGATGTGAAATCATTCGACGTACGATTGGCTTAGCTCACGTGGCGGACTTAGACGAAATTTCTTCAGAGGAAAGAAAAATTAACGCTAAACGTACTGCGTTAAAAATTGGACGCTATTTGCTTCTGCACCAACAAGACGTTTCACCAAATGAATTTGAACATTTACTTCGATAACGAATAATGTACACAATGAAAGGATCGGTATCAGCATGACAAATACACTATCACTTCCGCGCTCAGTGGAATGGAATGAATCATATATTACTTTATTAGATCAGCAGCAGCTTCCTGGCAACGTTGAATATATTAAGCTGCAAACCATTAAAGACGTATGGGATGCTATCACTACCTTGAAAGTACGCGGAGCCCCTGCAATTGGCATTACGGCGGCTTTTGGTCTTGCTCTTTCTGCGCTTAGCTATGACACAGATTCAGTCAAGGAATTTAACAAAAAGCTAGCTCTTGATCAACAGTATTTAGCTAGCTCACGCCCTACTGCCGTCAATTTATTTTGGGCATTGGAGCGCGTAGCGAAAAGCGCTGAATCCGCTTCGTCCGTTAATGAAGCTAAAACAAAAGTTGTTCATGAAGCTATTCAAATTCAAGTAGAAGATGAAGAAACGTGCTACCGAATTGGGGATCATGCTCTTTCTTTATTTAAAAAGAAGGATAAAATCATGACAATATGTAATGCTGGTTCAATTGCTACAGCTTATTATGGAACAGCCTTAGCACCTTTTCACTTGTCTAAGCAGCGTGATATTCCGCTTGAAGTATTTGCCTGTGAAACAAGACCCGTTCTTCAAGGTTCTCGCTTAACAGCCTGGGAACTTCAGCAGTCGGGAGTGGACGTGACGCTGATTACGGATAATATGGCCGCTCATACCATTAAAACAAAAGGAATTAATGGGATTATTGTAGGTGCTGACCGCATTGCAGCAAATGGCGATACGGCTAACAAAATTGGAACATATGGACTTGCTCTTTTAGCGAAAGCATTCGGTATTCCATTTTACGTAGCAGCGCCGCAGTCCACATTTGATTTATCTATTCAAGACGGCAGCAGCATCCCTATTGAAGAACGTTCACCTAAAGAAGTAACGCACATTGAAGATACACAAATTGCTCCAGACGGAATCTCTGTGTACAATCCAGCTTTTGATGTGACGCCAAGCGAACTGATTACGGCCATTATTACAGAGCATGGAATTATCCATTCCCCGTCTTTGGAATCCATTCAAAAAGTTTTGCTGCAATCTGCTCAATAAAAAAAGCCGCTGCTATGCGGCTTTTTTTTATTGAGCACTGGTTTTCAACTGCATTTGTAACACAATTGTAACAGTACTCTCTTCTTTTTCTACATATATTATAGGGGATTCTTTTTGAATAAGGGGGAGTAAATATGAGTTCAGAGCAAAAAACGGATAAAAACAAAGCGCTGAATCGTAAGCAGCATTATCAGCTATTCGATTTATCCAAAGATGAAGAACTAAATTCCCTCCCTTCTCCTCAGCAAATTGACGGTGTTTTTGTGCAGGGAGAAGGCTGGAAATTGGACGGTGAATAGTTATTTTAACTCCAGAGCGCCTTTTGCTACATTTCTTTCAAGCATTAATAGTTTCTCTTTTATATGAGTTTGGGAGCCTGCATAACCTGTTAAAGCTCCATTTTTTCCAATCACACGGTGACAAGGTAAAATAATAGGCAGTGGATTTCGACGATTCGCTTGTCCCACAGCCCTTACGGCTTTAGAGCGATTAACAGAATCCGCTACATCACTATAAGACCACGTTTGTCCATAAGGTATACCTTTAAGCGTTAGCCACACTTCTTTTTGAAAGTCTGTTCCTTTTATATCCAAAGGCAAATCAAATGTTAGCGTGCGCCCTTCAGCATAATCCTGCAGCTGTCGCTTCGCTTCTTTCACATGGTGATAATTCTCGTCATGGACAAGTTCTTTAAGCTGCTCATTATGATCATTGCTATCAAACCAAATATGTTGAACCCCTGTTTCCGAGGCTACAATATAAATTTTCAAATCAGAAAATAAATTCATTTCTCCGTAGTACATATTTTTTTATCCTTTCTAATTAAGCTGGAAGAATAACATGAAAAGCTGTGCCTTCTCCTATTTTGCTTTCCACTTCAATTCGCCCTTTATGTTCTTCGATAATTTTATATGAGACCATCAAACCGAGTCCCGTTCCTTTTTCTTTTGTCGTATAAAATGGTTCTCCTAAGCGCTTGATGCGCTCTTCGGGCATTCCATCCCCTTGATCTCGAATGGAGACCGTCACGTAGTGCGGCTCTGTAGAGTAGACTTCAACAATAATTCTTCCTCCGTTTGACGTGACTTCAATTGCATTTTTAATGACATTTATTAGTACTTGCTTAATCTGGTTCGGCTCGCAGTACACCATTGGCAGCTGAGGAGACACACTTAGTTCAAACTGAATATTTTCTAAAAGCGCTTGAGCATTTAATAAATCAATCGTTTCTTTAACAACCGCAGCTAGATTTTTCTTTTCAAACTTTACGGCCTGTGGCTTAGCGAGTACGAGAAACTCTGTAATAATGGTTTCAATTCTTTTTAATTCAGATTTAATAATATCAAAATAAAGAGAGTGGTCTTCTTGAATGCTGCTTTCTAACAGCTGAACAAACCCTTTTAAAGCTGTCATCGGGTTGCGGATTTCATGCGCAATCCCAGCTGCTAACTGTCCGACTACTTGAAGCGTATCCGATTTTCGAATCTGCTCTTGCATTTGATTTCGTTCCGTTACGTCTCTTAAAAGCGTCATATATAGACCTGGTAAGATATCTTTTTTCGTGGAAAATTCGATATTTTTAACTTTTTCGTTCCCCGTAACGTACGTAATTTCTCCTTCAGCTTCCCCTTTTTGCTCAATCGTTTCTTTATGCTCAATGACCGCATCCAAATTCGCTGAAGAAATAAAATCCTCCATGGAGTGCGCACAAATCTCCTCTTTGCTGAGTTCGAGAATATCACAAAGAGAAGAATTTACATCAATAATATTTCGCTTGCCGTCCCATAAAACTAACCCATCGATCGAACCATTAAAAATCTGTCTGAATTTCTCTTCGTTATTCCGAAGCTCCTGTTCGATTTTTGTACGTTCACTGATGTTTCGAAAAATCGTTAAATGGTCTCCTTCTATAATGCCTTTTTTCCCTGTGAATTCCAACTGTTTGATTTCTCCATTTGGCATGTAAAAAGGAAGCTGATTGCGAATTTCTCCTTTTGTTTGAAACGTTTGGAGCACCTTTAACGCACTAAAGCTTTTTGTATCGATAAATGTATACAAATTGCTTCCAATTAATTTGTTTAACGGCAGCTCAAATGTACGCGAAGAAGCAAGATTAGCGTTCAAGATTTCACCATCATCTCTCCAAATCAAGATCGCTTCAATCGCATTTTCAAAAATAGCCCTGAAATTTTTTTCGCTTCTCAACAGCTGCTGCTCCATCAGCCGTTTTTCCGTCACGTCTCTCATAATGGACATATAGTATTGACTGTATATATTAGCCGTTGTGGTAAATTCAAAAAAAGTAACGTCTCCATTTTCGAGCCTGATCGGTAGCTCACCGCTTGTCTTTCCTTCTTGATGCAGAGTTCTCCATAATTTTTTCACCTTATAATGATAAGTAGGTTCTACAAGCTCTTCTAATGTTTTGGTTAGAAGCTGTGCTCTTGTATAATTTAATCGTTCGCAAAATGAAGGGTTCGCGTCGATAAGCTGACCCGTTCGATCAAAAATGACAATTCCGTCTACCGCTTCATTAAATACATCCATAAACATATGATGACTAATAAACCGTTCATTTTCCATCATTTTGTGCTGCGTAATATCCCGAAATGTACACACAATAATGCCCGACATGTGACTATGTTTGTGTGAAGTAAATTCAACATGTTTCATCATGCCGCTTCGAAGCGTCATCGCGCCTTCATATTTGAAATAGCTTTCTTCTAAGAGTGCTGGATAATACGCTTCAATCATGTCATACGGAAAATACATCAGAAAATCTTTCATTTGATACGTTAATAGCTCATCCTTTGTTTTTTCAAACAGCCCGCAGGCTGATTCATTTGCATTTATAACTTGAAAATACTCATCAAATACGACAATGGCATCTAATACGTCATTAAAAATAGCTCGTAGCTGCTGTAATTCACCTTGCTGCTTTTGCTCAGCTTCAGATGTTAATTCTCTGTGTGGTGACATGCTCATTGCTCCTTTCTTTTGCACTTCCCATTTCCCCACCTTTTATCTATAGACTTAATATTCTACAAGATTTGCTTTTTACCTTTTTAAAATTAGGCACGTTTATTCAAAATACGACATTTCTTCACATTATCCCGCTATTTAGAAAGAAAGCATGAATAAAAGAGGCTCATAACTAAATCAATCTAATCTAAAGACAAACAAATTGGATACATGAGCTGAACCGCTTGTTACACCGCTGTTGATTTCCGTGCAAGGCTTTTCTTTCCGCAGGAGTCTTCGCTTTGCCTTCCAATCAACTGCTAGAAGGAACGAAACGGATGAAACCTACGCTCACCATAACAAAGAAAACGAACCATTACTCAAACACGTTGAGTAATGGTTCGTTTTTCACTTGGGCTAAAATACGTTTGTCACAGCCTCATCGATCATTCACTACAATATAAGTTGCTTGAATAGGCCCATGCACACCAACTACTAAATTCATTTCAATATCAGCTGAATTGCTCGGTCCCGTAATAAAGTTAATGCAAGAAGCAATCTTTTCTCCTCGCTCTACTTTTTCATGAATCATTTCAGCGGCTTGTGTCATGCGAGGAACAATTGAGCTTTGAGGTATGATTGCAATATAAGTGGCGGGCAGCAAGCTTACCGATCGTCCTTTTTCAGCGCTACTGAACAAAACAACTGTGCCGGATTCCGCTAGCGTCAAATCACTGAAGGTAATGCCAACATTTGCTTGTTCAGCTAGTTGAATATTCTCATCGCCTTTTCCAGAATTCCATACATGAAGGCTACTGCTTGTTTCCCATTTCTCCATCAGCAGATTCAATCCATATTCGGAAAACCTAGGATCATTCCACGTGCAGACAAGACCATTTCCATAGTTCGCTACGGCTTCCTCAAGGACAGCTGGCAAGTGTTGTGATGATGTTTCTACATAGCGAGTATGAATACGTTCGCAATGGTTTTCAAGCTCTTTCTTTAATTGATCTGGCGAATAGCTGCGGTAGACCTCATGCTGAGGAGCATGCTTCCATTGTGGCTTTACTACGCCGCTTGTTCGCCTGCTTCGCTTAAGATTAGCAGCAATATTGTCTAAAAAACTGTCTCTATTTTGAATGCTTCCGTTCATCATCATCACTCCTTTTATCAAACCAATCTCGTAAGCGCTCTTTTGTAGGCGCCGGAAACTCTCTGCTTTCCGTCCACGCTTTTAATGGACCAGGCCCTTTGGAAATACTGCTTCCTGACATAAAAGGAGTAAGAGCTGCCGGTGCTACTTTAGCGCCCACTGTATATAGAGAAGAAGAAGCTGCTCCCAAGCCAAATGCTTTCATCGCCAGCTTTTCCGAAATAGGTGCTTTTCCTTCTTTTTCGACAATTCGCTGACGATGCTTGTGCAATAGCTCATGCAGCGGAATTTTGACCGGACAGGCATCTGTACAGGCTGCGCATAGCGTTGAGGCATATGGAAGCTCTTTGTAGTCTTCATAGCCTCCAAGTAAAGGAGATAATACAGCTCCAATCGGACCTGAATAAATAGATCCATATGAATGTCCTCCAATATGGCGATACACGGGACATACATTCACACATGCCGCACAGCGAATACACTGTAAAACAGATTGAAATTCAGTTCCTAAAATCGCAGATCGTCCGTTATCCACAATTACTAGGTGAAACTCTTCCGGTCCATCTACTTCTCCAGGAAGTCTAGGTCCTGTAAGCGCTGTTACGTAACTTGTAAGCCGCTGACCTACTGCACTTCTAGTTAACAGGCTTACCAACACTTCAAATTCTTCAAACGTTGGCACAATTCTTTCCATTCCCATAACAGTAATTTGCGTTTTAGGAAGGGCTGTTGTTAACCTTGCATTTCCTTCATTGGTTACAAGTGAAATAGATCCAGATTCTGCAATCGCAAAATTACATCCTGTGATGCCAATATCTGCTGATAAAAATTCTTTTCTCAGCATTTCCCGGGCATGAAGAGCTAGTTCTTCAGGTTTTTCTGTCTTTTTATAAGAAAGCTTTTCCTGAAACACATCTCTAATTTGTTCTTTATTTTTATGAAGCGCAGGAGCTACGATATGAGAAGGCGGATCGTGATCATCTACTTGCAGGATATATTCTCCTAAGTCCGTTTCAATAACTTCACAGCCTAGTTCTTCTAAAGCAGCGTTCATATGAATTTCTTCTGTAACCATTGACTTGGATTTAACCACTTTCTTTGCCTGTTTTTGCTTCGCTACATTTTTTATGTACTCATTCGCTTCTTCAGCTGTTTGAGCGAAAAAAACGTGGCCTCCGCGTTTAGCTACATTATCAGTGAGCTGCTCTAAATAATAATCTAAATTTTCAAGCGTATGCTGACGAATTTCTTCGCCAAGCGCTCTCCATTCTTCCCAGTTTCCTAACTCTTCTGCCGCATCTAATCTACGGCTTCTTAAGCGCTCTTGAGCACCTGAAACCGCAAAGCGCATAAACGCATTATTGACTCCATCATCGACGCGTTTTTTAAACTGATCGTTTCCTATTTTCATAGACATTCGGTATTCTCCTTTCTTTACATTCTGCTATTTAACACTTCAGCGATATGCATCACTTTTACAGGCTGTCCTTTTCGTTCAATTCTTCCTCCAATATTCATAAGACAGCCGCAGTCAGCTCCAATTAAGTACTCTGCGTTTGTCTTAGCTATACAGCTCACTTTTTCATCGACCATTTGTTCAGAGATTTGCCCCATTTTAACCGAAAACGTCCCGCCGAATCCGCAGCAGTTATGACTGTTTTCAAGGTTTTCCATTTCAAGACCCTTTACATTGTTTAATAGTGTAAAAGGTTCTTTTTTTACGTTTAGCAAACGCGTCATATGACAAGAAGAATGATAAGCGGCTTTCCCATTTAAACTGGCTCCTACATCTTCCACTTTTAAAACGTTTACAATAAAATCCGTTAGCTCATACGTTTTATCAGCAAGCTTCACGGCAGGTTCATACCATGCAGTATCACCTTTAAAAAGATGGGGATACTCTTTGAACATTGTCACGCACGAGCCAGACGGAGATATAACGTACTCTGCATGTTCAAACGCTTTTATCATGTTTTTCATCGCTTCTTTTGATTCTTTTACGTAACCGCTGTTATATGCAGGCTGTCCGCAGCAAACTTGACTCTTTGGAAAATCCACTTCGCATCCTAATCGTTCTAACAATTCTACCGTCGCTTTTCCTACATTTGTTTGAAACATATCAATCAAACATGTGGCAAATAAAGATACTTTCATCATTTGCTCCCTCCAAGCTGATCATTTTACTTCTTTTAGTTAACAGGTCATCAGATGACTTAATGCTATTATACTCCTATGTTTTTCTAATTTCACTAGTTTTTCGAAAATACCTTTCTTTGTTTGCTATCTTTTTTTCATAAAAAATAAGAAATTGGGATACGTGAAACCTACGTTTGCCATAACATTAAAAAAATCCGACCGGTGAAGATTCTCTATCAAGAATCTTCACCGGTCAGATCTTCCTTTAACTAAACTACTGTTGTCTTAGCTTCTTACTTATTTATTTCCAAAAATCATCAAATACTGTGATTGGCAATTGGCGTTTATGCTGCGTTTTTAAGAAGTGACCTTCAATGACGTTACTTGCATGTTCACCTACATCTTTGCCTTCTAAATAATCGTCGATTTGCTCATACGTTACGCCGAGCGCTTCTTCATCCGGAAGCTGTGGACGATCTTCTTCCAAATCAGCCGTTGGTTTTTTCATATATAGATGCTCGGGACAGCCTAATTCTTTTAGCATTTGTTTTCCTTGTCGCTTGTTCAGACGGAAAATAGGTACTAAGTCAGCTCCTCCGTCACCGAATTTTGTATAAAATCCTGTAACAGCTTCAGCAGAGTGATCTGTTCCGAGTACGACTCCACTGTACATGCCCGCTACCGTATATTGCGCAATCATTCGTTCACGCGCTTTTACATTTCCTTTGTTGAAGTCGGAAACTTTATCATCTGCCGCTTCTTCAACAGCAGAAAGCATAGCATCTACTGCTGGTTTTACGTTAATAGAAATAGATTTTGTTGGTTGAATAAAAGCAAGTGCATCTTGACAGTCTGCTTCATCTGCTTGCACACCGTATGGAAGACGAACAGCAATAAACTGATAGCGCTCTTCTCCCGCTTCTTCGTTCAACTCATTAACCGCTAGCTGCGCCAGCTTTCCAGTTAACGTAGAATCTTGGCCGCCGGAAATACCTAGTACAAACGAACGTAAAAACGGATATTTGTTCATGTAGGATTTCAGAAAATCAACGCTGCGGCGAATTTCTTCCACGGGATTAATTTCTTTTTGGACGTGCATTTCTTCAATAATTTGCTTTTGTAGCTCTTTCATAAAAAAACTCTCCTCTCATTACTAGCTGACGGAATCTACACAAGTACGGTATCAGATAGTAACTTGCTTCTAGTCTCTTCAATATTTTGCATTTTGTTATCCCAGCAGTTTGTACTCAAGTCTACCGGATACTCTGTAGGACGGAATACATCTTCGTTCGATTTTGTAATGACTTTGTAGTCATCCCATAGATGCTTTAAGTTCTGTAAGCAGTAGGCTCTCATTTCTTCAATGGTAGGCTGCTCGTACACCAGCTTGCCGTCTGTAAAGATTGGCTGGTGAATTTTACGTGCGTTAAAGTTCGTGACAAACTTGCTGACGTGCGTATGAATAGGATGAAACATTTTTAAATGCTGCTCTTCATTCGGCATTTCGTCTTGCATCGTAATATAATCGCCTTCCCATTTGTGGTTCACTTGATTTACAATTCGGTATACCTCTTTTAAACCAGGAGTGGAAATTTTTTCTGGATTCTCTGACAGTTTAATCGTATCCACCATGTTTCCATGATCATCTTCAATCGAAACCAGCTTGTACACCGCTCCTAGCGCAGGCTGATCAAAAGATGTCATGAGTTTTGTTCCAACTCCCCATCCATCAATTTTGGCACCTTGCGCTTTCAAATCTAGAATGCTGTACTCATCGAGATCATTCGAAGCAAAAATTTTCACATCATGATAGCCGGCTTCATCAAGCATTTTTCTTGCCTCTTGAGAAAGATATGGAAGTCTTCCGCTATCTAATCGAATACCGATAAAATTAATGCGATCTCCCATTTCATTTGCTACTTTAATAGCATTGGGAATACCTGATTTTAACGTATTATATGTATCTACTAAAAAGATACAGTTACGGTGTGATTCCGCATACTTTTTAAACGCGCTGTACTCATCACGATAGACTTGAACAAGCGCGTGAGCATGAGTGCCGGACACAGGAATTCCAAATACTTTCCCCGCTCTGACATTACTGGTTGCATCAAAGCCTCCAATATAAGCAGCTCTCGCTCCGTAAAATGCAGCATCCATCTCGTGTGCTCTTCTTGAGCCAAATTCCATAAGCTGATTCGTACCCGTATGCTCATATAAATTATCTTCTCCCGCGGCCAGGCGAATACGCGATGCTTTTGTCGCAATCAGCGGGTGGAAATTTAAAATATTTAAAAGCGGCGTTTCAATAAGCTGCGCTTGCGCTAAAGGAGCGTCAATTTGCAGCATCGGTTCGTTAGCAAAAATCATTTCGCCTTCTACAACCGAACGAACATTACCGCTAAAGCGAACTTGCTTTAAATAGTCGATAAACTCCGCTTCATAATGCAATTCTTCATATAAATAATCTAAGTCCGTTTCGCTAAATCTGAAATTAGCAATAAAATCAATTACTCTTTCTAGCCCGGCAAACACAGCATAACCGCTTTCAAACGGCATCCGACGAAAGTAAGCTTCAAATACAGAACGGCGTTTATGAATATGGTCTTTAAAATACGTATGTGCCATATTCAGTTCATATAAATCTGTATGCAAAGCTAAACTATCATCTCTATATTGCTTTTTCATACTTTGTAACCCTCCATTTGACAATCCTAGTTTCTATTATGTAAATCTTTTCACAATAGAGCAAGCATAAATTATCGGAAGGTGCTTGAATTTTAGTTTTTCTGTTATTTGGTGCACACTTTTCTACCTGAAATGGCATTATTTTTCTTCTGGTATGTATTTCATTAACACGTGTTCAACATTATCAAGATGACTCATCATAAAATGCTGAGCGTCTTCTGCATGCTGAGAAAGAATAGCTTCATAAATTTGCTGATGCTCTTTATAAATCCGTTCAGCCGTTTTTTCTTCCGCATAAAGCCAGATGCGTCTTGTCTCTTTCATCGTTTCAATCATCATTTCTGATACGTTATTCATAAGCTTCACTAAAAGAGGGTTTTGCGAGGCTTTGGCAATGGCTAAATGAAAAGCAAAATCTGCTTTCTCTCCCAGCTCTTCATTGCCAAACGCTCCTTTCATTTGCTCCAGGCTATCAGACAGTTGTTTAAGGTCCGCATCTGTTCTCTTTTGAGCTGCCGCTCGAACAGCTCCAATTTCTAATACTTTTCTCACTTCAAGCAAATATTCAATATCATTTTTATTCATTAATACAGCGCTAGTTACAGGCAAAGACAGCATATCAGAGTTAAATTCGCGTACAAATGTGCCTTCTCCTTGCTTCATCTCCAGAAGCCCCATCGCCCGCAAAGCGCTAAGAGCTTCACGAATAGCTGAGCGCCCTACCTGAAAGTTTTCCGCCAGCTGCTGCACTGAATCCAAACGGTCACCAGGCTTTAAGCTGCCTTCTTTTATATTCTCAAGAAGCGTTTCAGCTACTTCTTCGTATATTTTTTTTGGCTTAATTCGCTTATATTCCACGTTTTCCACCTCATTTTTTTCGTTCACCAAGGTTTACATTAACCGAGACTCTTTCTTCTTTTACGTTTCTGTTACATTTTACCGAAATCCTTTCCCCTCCACAACAAAAGTGGCAAGGTATTTATACTTTATTTCTCAAATGTGCTAAAATAGTAAATTGATTTCATATTACGAGTTAAAAGGAGCTTTTTGAATGAACATTGTTGTCAGTACATTGAATGCGAAGTATATCCATACTTCTTTAGCGCTTCGATGTTTAAAAGCCTATGCCGAGCCTGACTATAAAGTGGATATGGCCGAATATACGATTAAAGATCCTGCTATGAACATTGTCACGGATTTATATAAACGCAACCCAGATATTATTGGTTTCAGCTGTTACATTTGGAATATTGAAGAAACGATTAAAGTCGCACAAATGCTAAAAAAGATCAATCCCGAGCTCATCATTATATTCGGTGGACCAGAAGTAACCTATGATGTAACTCACTGGCTAGAGCGTATTCCTGAAGCTGACTTTATCGCGATCGGTGAAGGAGAAGAAACATTCAAGCAGCTGTTGGACGAACTTCACGGAGCGCGCCAGTTTGAAAACGTAAGCGGCGTGGCTTTCCGAAAAGGAGGAAAACCAGTTGTAAACCCGCAGCGCAATAAAATTGATCTGCGCGAAATGCCTTCTCCTTTCCGTTTTGAAGAAGACCGTCAAGAACTTTCAAAACGCGTTGTATATATTGAAACAAGCCGCGGCTGTCCGTTTAGCTGTCAGTTCTGTCTCTCTTCTATTGAAGTAGGCGTTCGCTATTTCGATAGAGAAAAGGTAAAAGAAGATATTCGCTATTTGATGGATAACGGAGCGCGCACGATTAAGTTCGTAGACCGCACATTCAACATCAGCCGCAGCTACGCCATGGAAATGTTCCAATTTTTAATTGGTGAACATCGTGAAGGTACCGTATTTCAATTTGAAATTACTGCCGATATTATGCGCCCAGAAGTTATTCAGTTCTTAAATGATAATGCGCCAAAAGGATTATTCCGCTTTGAAATTGGCGTTCAATCTACAAATGATGCTGTCAATGAACTAGTCAAACGCAAACAAAACTTTAAAAAGTTAACGCGTACCGTAACAATGGTAAAAGAAGGCGGAAAGATCGATCAGCATTTAGATTTAATCGCGGGACTGCCAGACGAAGATTATAACTCATTTAAGAATACGTTTAATGATGTATTTGCACTTCGCCCTGAAGAGCTTCAGCTAGGCTTTTTAAAAATGCTTCGCGGCACAGGCTTACGCTTAAGTGCGCCTCACTATAATTATCAATACATGGATCAGTCGCCTTATGAAATTTTAAGCAATAACGTCTTGCCATTTTCAGATGTCGTACGCATTAAACATGTAGAAGATATTTTAGAAAAGTTTTGGAATGACCATCGAATGGATGAAACAATAGAGTTTTTAGTAGAGCACTGCTATGATACACCTTTTGATTTCTTCCAAAACTTCGGGACGTATTGGGATGAAATGGGCTGGGTTCGAATCGGCCATCAGCTTGAAGATTTATTCAAACGCCTTAGACAGTACATTGAAACAGAGAATTTTTCAAATGAAGAAATGATTGAAGGGTTTATGAAAATTGATTATTTACAAAACCAAAAGCATAAGCCTCGTAAACCTTGGTGGGACGATAAAGTAGAAAAACAAGTCCGCTCTCATTACTATCAGCAAATGCTTGCTAATCCTTCTATCATGGGACAGGCTTTTGAAGCTGAACAGCTTGCTGAAAAAGAATTATACAAGCACACTGTTTTAGAGATTCTTCCATTTGACTATATGTATTATAAACAAACGGGAAAAATAAATGAACAACCATCTGTTCTTCTTGCTTATTATGATCAAAAAGCAAATGATACAAAACTTTATTCAGCACCTGTAGAGGCATTTGGCCTTCCAGTTGTAAGCTAAAACCTCGGATATCCGAGGTTTTTTTCTTTAACATTCTTTTTTCTTTTCATGCTCTTTATCAGACTTTGTCTTTCCTAGGGATTCATATATTTTAGCTGCGTTGGGATCGCCCATTTCCGCTCCGAACTCTTCTTGCAGTAACTGTTTTTGCTTCGCTTCAGTGCTTGCGATATGCTTATTATTTTGTTTATGTTTGCTCATCGTTACTTACCTTGCTTTCCTTTTTTCGAATTGCGATTCGCGCCTTTAGCCGGCTCCTCGCCGCCAGCATATTCAGCAGCAAATTCTGCATCTGAAAGGCTCTCTTTTGGTGTATTATTGTTAGTCAGTGCTGATTTGTAACCTACTTTACGCTTTGCCATCATATATCCCTCCTATGCTTGGAAGTCCATTGAACTTCCTTTTCTTAGAATGCACTTTCTGATGCGTAATATAAGCAGAAAAAGCTGTAAAAAAGCGGTTGAAACATAACGAAATTACTTTAATCTAAAGACAAACAAATGGGATAAATGAGTTCATCTGAACCGCTTGTGACACCGCTGTTGATTTCCGTGCAAAGCTTCGCTTTCCGCGGGCGGTCGGTAAGCCTCCTCGTCGCTTATGCTTCTGCGGGGTCTCACCTGTTCCGCTTTTCCCGCAGGAGTCTTCGCCTTGCCCTCCAATCAACAGCTGGAAGCAGCTAAACATATGAGACCTATGTTTACCATCATAAAAAAATCCGAACGAGCTTGATTAAGAATTAAGCTCGTTCGGATTCTTCTTCAACTAACATATTTTTACCTCAGCCTCTTTTATCCAATAATAATACGTTCTTTCGGATAGTGATAATCCGGTCCAGACGTTGGACGGCGAAGCATTAAAATAAATGAAAACATGCCGATTCGGCCAATAAACATTAAAATCATAATAACGCATTTGCCGATATCCGAAAGCCCTCCCGTAATTCCCATTGATAAACCTGTTGTCCCAAAAGCTGAACACACTTCAAAAATAAGCTCAATGAGAGAAAAATGTTCTGTAATACTTAAAATAAGAAGAGAAATCGAGCAAATGATTACGGCTAACATCGATACAGCTACTGATTTAATAATGTCATCTTCATGAATTTCGCGGCGAAAGATTTTAATCGTCTTATTTCCTCTGACATAATAAAACAGGAAAAGAATATTTAATGCAAACGTCGTCGTACGAATTCCTCCCCCTACTGAACTCGGTGAAGCACCGATAAACATCATCGCACTCATCATAATTAACGTAGGAAGTGAAAACTCATTAATATTCATGGTCGCTACTCCTCCGCTCCTTGTGGCAGCAGATTGGAAAAATGCATAAAAAAACGATTCATCCCAAGACTTATCTGCTAGAAATCCTGAATGCTCTAGCACAAGAATCAAGATTGTTCCCCCTGCTAACAGCAGAAAAAACATAATGGTCGTTAGCTTCGTAAATAGCGAAAATTGAAATTTACGCTTATCTTTAAATGTTAAAAAATAGTGCTTAATTTCAATTAATACAGGGAATCCAATCGCTCCAAGCGTAATTAAAATAACGGTTACCACTTGGACAAAATAATCATGGGCATACGGAATAAATGAAGATCCTGTAATATCGAAGCCAGCATTTGTTGTAGCGCTGACAGAAGCAAAGAAACCATGCAAAAATGCATCTGTCCAGCTCGAATAATAACGGAGAAAATGTAATCCTAAAACAATGGCGCCAACTAGTTCAATGGCAAAAATAATAAATAAAATATTTCTCATCAAGTCAACTAATCCTGATAAGCGGGATTGGTTATGGTCTGTCATAATGAGCTGACGTTCCTTTAAACCGATTTTTTTACCCAAAATCATCCAAATAAATGTACTGAGTGTCATTACACCAATACCACCGATTTGAAAAATAAAAGCGAGCAAAAAATAGCCCGTTGTACTAAATGTATCCGGAGTAGAGACAGGTGTCAGCCCTGTTACACTTACCGCACTAACGGCAATAAATAAGCGATCAATAAATGCTAACTTCACTCCCGGCTTTAAAGCTTCTGGAATACTAAGTAATAGAAATCCAAGCGTAACAGCCACTATGTAAAATGTAACAATAATTTGAGCTGAAGACATCTGCCTTACTCGTCGTTTCCATGGTTGCGGCATAATCTGACATTCCTTTTTTGTTATAATACTAATAGTTTTCTTCTTTCTTCTCAAAGCATACTCATTGTTACACGGATTGCAATATCCATGTAAAAAATCCCATGTTCAAGAAGGTGACTACATTAGTATAAAAGAAGTCACCTCACTTGTCATTAGATATCATATATTCCAGCAGCCCGCATAAAGAACCGTCAATCAATATTGTCTGTTTACAAAAAAAAACGAGGTTGAGACATAATTAAATGAATCCAATCTAAAGACGAACAAATGGGATACATGTGCTGAAACGCTCGTGACATCGCTGTTGATTTCCGTGCAAGACTTCGCTTTCCGCGGGCGGCCCGTGAACCTCCTCGTCGCTGACACTCCTGCGGGGTCTCACCTGTTCCGCTTTTCCTGCAGGAGTCTTCGCCTTGCCCTCCAATCAACAGCTAGAAGCAACTATATATTTGAAACCTACGTTTACCATAACAAAAAAACGAACCACTAATATCAGTGGTTCGTTTTTCACTTCGGCTAAAATAATTTTGTCCCAGCCGCTTCTTTATTTTATTTAGAGCGTTTTTCTAGCCAATCGCCGATTGAAGGATATGTTTCCTTCACTGCTTTTGGACCAAATACAACAGATACGTGACCTGTTTGCAACAATTTGTACTCTTTATCTTCACTTGAAACAGCGTCCATTAAAGCTGCCACTTGATGCGGCATCGCAATATGATCACGGCTAGCAGCAATGTTTAAAATATTAGCTTTAATATTTTTCAAATCTACTTTGCGTCCGCGAACTTCAAGTTCACCATTGATTAATTTATTTTGTTGATAGAAGTCACGAATCCACTGACGATAAGCTTCACCAGCAAATGGGATTCCGTCAGCAACCCACTTTTGCATTAGCTTCCAGCTTTCAACAAACCGCTGATTTTCCGAACGGTCCACCAACGTTACATATGGGCCATAGAAATTCGTGATTGGCTTTAACATCTTGTTTCCAAAGTCAATCATCTCTGGAGGGATGTTTCCGAATGTATCTACTGCTTTATCTAAATTAAAGTAGCGATCGTCTAGGAATGCTCCGTATAAACCTGTATCCGAAAAATCAAATGGACTTGTCATAAAAATTAAGTTTTTAATCGGCAAGTCTTCATTTAATGCAGCAAAAATAGATGTCATAGTTCCGCCCATGCAGTAACCAAGAACAGACAAATCAGGAGATTTAGAAGTGCGCAGCACCTTTTTCGCCGCTTTTGGAATATAATCTACAATATAATCATCTAGCTTCATATTGCTGTCTTCAAGCCCTGGAGTTCCCCAGTCAAGCAAATACACGTCAAAACCACGGTTTAATAAGTATTCAACAAGGCTGTTTCCAGGTGTTAAATCCAAAATATACGGTTTATTGATCAATGCATATACGAGTAAGATTGGTGTTTTATGCAGGTTATCTTTTACTGGCGTATAGCGGTATAATTTTGCTTTGTTCTTTTTCCAAATAACCTCTTTTGGTGTTAATCCAACTTCCGGTTCCGCTTCTGCTGTCATAATTTCATATGCACGCTTAAAACGTCTTGCAGAACTTTTATATTCACTTGGCATTGATTTGATTAATTTTTCCCACTCTTGCACGTAAGGAATTGCCACGAATATACACACCCTTTCATTCCATTAGTAGTTAGTTAACAAGCACAGCCCCGACAAAAGTCAGGGCCAGCATTTATTACATGTATAAGCCGCCGTTAATGTTTAACTGTTGTCCTGTAATGTACGCGCCGTCTTTTGCTAAGTAAACAACTCCACGTGCAATTTCTTCAGCGTGGCCTAAGCGACGAGTTGGAATTTTCGCAACAATTTTTGCACGAACATCTTCAGGAATTGCCATCACCATTTCCGTTTCAATAAACCCTGGGCAAATTGCATTAACTGTTACGCCTGTCTTAGCTAGTTCAAGCGCTAATGATTTAGTGAATCCTAGCATACCTGCTTTAGCAGCTGAGTAGTTTGTTTGACCAAATCCGCCCGCTTGACCAATAATTGATGAAATATTGATAACACGACCACCTTCAGATTCTAAAAGGTGCGTTAGCGCAGCTGATGTTGTGTTGTATACGCTATGTAAGTTTACATCAATTACTTTTTTCCAATCTTCTTCACCTAACTTCTTGAATGAACGGTCGCGCGTAATTCCAGCATTGTTTACTAGAATGTCTAATTGACCAAACGCAGCTTTTGTTTCTTCGATTAGGTGTTTTGCTTGATCTACATAAGACACGTCAGCTTGAACCGCAATAGCTTCTCCGCCGTTGTCTTTAATTTCTTTTACAATTGCTTCTGCAGATTCTTTACTGCTGTTATAGTTTACTGCTACTTTTACTCCATTAGAAGCAAGCTCACGTGTAATTGCTGCCCCGATACCTTTAGATCCGCCTGTTACGATTGCTACTTTACCTTGTAATGTTGTCATGAAAAATTTCCCCCTTGCTTCTTCAGCGATGATTTTTACTGTAAATACAGCAGTTAATGTTGTTATAAAATCCCCTATACCTTACTTGCGAGCTGGCTGCTCAGTTTTTTGAGCGTTTGATGGTTTTGCTTCAGATTTAGCTTCTGCCTTTGGCTTTTCAGCTAATTTTTCTTGTTTTTCTAACAGCTGAGCCTGAAGCTGCTCACCTTGAGTTTTAATTTGTTTTTGAATAGTTTCTTTTAACTCGTCTTGGGTTTTTTGCTGCCCTTCAAGAAGAGATAAAACTTTGTCGAGTTTTTTGTCTAACGATTTGACATCAGATTTCAGCTTAGTTACATCTTTTTTCAAAGCAGATGCACTTTCTTGCTGTGCTTCTAATTCACCAAAACGATCGTCAAATTGCTCTTCTAATAATTCTACTTTTTCTTCCACATTGATGACTAATGACGCAACGTTTGCTACATCTTCTTTTGTTGGTACATTTACTTGGTGCAGATAGCGCCCCGTTACTTCATTTACTGCTTGTTGATATTGAAGGTTCATATTTAGCACATTTCCCATGAGCTGGGAAAATTCTTCACGATTCATATTGTCCCCAATAACTTTACCCCAGTAAGATTCGGTTTTGTCATATACGTCTTTCCATGCTTGAAACGGATCAAATACTTTTTGCTGTTCCAAAACTCCATCTCCTTTCTTGTGTACGTTAAAAGTGATGGCTTTCAATATGGACACTTAATGTGACAAGCGACATATTAGAAGCTCTAAGTAAACGCAACCAATTTTGCGTTTATTTATTGGATAATGTAAATCTTTTCACAATTCACTTACCAACAAATTATAAATGTTATAAAAATTACCTACATGTACTATTATAAATACGTTTTCCAAAATAAACAATTCTAAATCTTTGTTTATTTTTGAATTTTTTTGACGCTTTTTGTCGAAATCCAAAAAATCGTTCTTTTTTCCTGTATTTGAAAGACCTGTTTTAAAGTGTTGACAAGTTTTTCATCTAGGTGTAAATTACACATATGGAAAACAAATTCTCTTTTTTCGAAGGGGTGATTACCTTGGGATCAAGTGAAAAAGATAACACCTCTAATTCAAACAACTTAGAAAAATCGATTAGCGGTGCACCAAAAAACTTGATGGTTCCTTTTCTTCTTTTAAGTTTAAGAGGTTGGAATCTACATGGTTACAAGCTCATTCAGCAACTAATGAGCTTTGGATTCACATCAGTTGATCAGGGAAATGTCTACCGCACGCTGAGACAGCTTGAAAAAGACAACTTGATTACATCGCAATGGGATACGTCAGCTGAAGGACCTGCACGCCGGATTTACTCATTAACAGATGCCGGCGAACAATATTTAAGCATGTGGGCTAATTCACTTGAACAGTATCAAAACATGTTAGATTCATTTTTTCACATGTATACCGACATGTTGTTCCCTTTTAGCTCTTCTTCTTCTAAAAAGTCAAAAGAATCAAAAGAGGAAGAAAACGATTAAAGGGATTCACGCAGTACATCTGCGTTTCCTAATATAATGTTAAATTTCACGGTCAACCAGCGAGCGCGGAATGTTAGGTTTATCACACAACTACGAATTTCTTCTTTAACGTTTTGTTCATTACGATAACTGTTCGCCAGACCAAATTATTCAAGGAGGAATTTGATTATGTCAACAGTAAAGTATGATACAGTAATTGATGCAATGTGGGAACAATGGACAAAGGGGTTACAAAACATTGCAGAAGGAAACAAACAAATTGAGCAATGGACGTTAAAAGCACTTGAGCAACAGCAAGAATTTGTAACAAAAGCAGTTGAACAACTTCAAGCAACAGACAAACAATGGAAAGCTGAATTAGAAGATCTTCAACAAAAAACAGTTGAAAACTTACGTAAAACAGCTGGAAACGCTGTTGCCGATTCTTATGAAGAATGGACAAACCGCACGCATGAAGCATTAAATAAATTACAAGAGCTTTCTCTTAACCAAAGCAAATCAAGCTATTCTTTAGTAAAGCAAGCTCAAGAACAATATCATCAAGTAGTAACACAATTAGTAGAAGAGCAAAAGAAAACGCGCCAAGAATTCCAACACGTATCTGATGCATACGTAGAACAAGTAAAATCTCTTCAAAAGTCATTTGCTCAGTCTCTTGAGCAATATGCAGTTGTAAAATAATATATAAAAAAGCCCAGCTTCTTTGAAAGCTGGGCTTTTTTATACTTTCTTGCAAACCATTACCAGTATGCAAAATAGGAAACAACAAATAATACAGGTACAGCAGTTCACTGCTGTACCACTAAAAAAAAAGGAGATGACTAATCATGGCTAGAACAAATAAACTATTAACACCAGGTGTAGAACAATTTTTAGATCAATATAAATATGAAATCGCTCAAGAATTTGGGGTAACTCTAGGTTCTGACACTGCTGCACGCAGCAACGGTTCAGTAGGCGGAGAAATCACAAAACGCTTGGTGCAACAAGCTCAAGCTCACTTAAGCGGCAGCACACAAAAATAAAACATAACTTCATAACATGGCTAAAAAAAGGCACCTGCGTGTGCCTTTTTCTTACATAATATAGTCTTTTAAATACACGTAGTCCCCCGCTAATATAATAACCATCGCGATAATATATTTACGGTTTCTTTCAATTGTTTTCCGGCTCACTTTGACATGTTTTTCAATCAAGCGAATAGGAAGCTGCCGCTTTAAAAACAGCTTATCTTTTAATTCTTTTTCCCTGACGATAAAGGATGCAACTTCCACTGCATTTCCCCTTGCATCCTTATGTTTAGGAGATGTGTTAATAATGTCTTCAAGAGTTAATTTAAACATTTTTAGCGTCTGACAAAAATAAGTCATTTCCTCTTGAATATATGAAGTTTCATTTTGCCTTTTATAGTTAGAAAGCGATATATCCCTTTCTACCTTGCCTTGAATAAAACCTTCATTTTCAATTCGGCTATAGAGCAGCGTTTGATTTCTCTTTTCTTTTCGAATATAGTCAATTACTCTTCTTTTAATAATAAGTTCCGCAAATGCAAGAAGGGATCTGCCTTTTTGGATGGTGTAATTTTCAATGGCTTCATTAAATGCAATCAGACCAATGCTAAATTCATCGTCAGCTTCACTTATATAACGTTTACATACAGCTGAAACAACTTTAGCAATAAACGGTTTATATTGTTGAATCATTTCGTTATGTAATTGTTTATCCCCTTGCTGAATCGTCAGTACAAGCGTTTCAAGCGATGGAGGCGTTTGAACTTTTGTGAGCATTGGCTTCACCTCTTTTACTATACTCAGTTGCTTTATACCATGTTAATATCCATTCTTTTGATGACGAACAGGGTTGAGAAGCGCTCTGCTCCTTTTAATTTCCCTTTATTATAACCCATAATAGCTCAATTTTACCAATTAACATACATTTGAAATATATGTTTATAAACTGAAATAAACTTCATTGAACTGAATTACTCACGGCTGCTTCTGTTCTCTACAGAATATGAACGAAAAAGCAAAACATTCGGATATAAAATAATTAAACATTAGTTAGTTCTTTTACCCTTTATCTACACAATCCAAACTAGGTATTTTGTCTCAATATAGAAAACACACCTTCAATTAGCATTGAAGGCGCGTTTTCTATATTATTGATTTTCAATTTTTTTTAACGATTCTTTTTCTTTCTCTGAGCCTTCAAGATCAATTTGTTCTTTATTTTTAGATAGAAACCAGCCTGAAGCTGCTATGCCAAGTAACACAATCCAAAACGTAATTTTCCACACTTTTGATTCAGGGAAATGTTCATTAATAATACCTAATTCCGGATGAGCAAGGGTATACACCGCTAACTTAACTCCTACCCAGCCTACAATAGCAAAAGCCGCCGTTTCTAGGCCTGGGCGCGTATTTAATAGCTTCACGAACCAAGTTGCAGCAAAACGCATAATGATTAATCCCATAATTCCTCCGGCGAAGATCACCAAGAATTGTCCGCCATCGAGTCCGCCAATTTGAGGAAGATTTGTTGTTGGCAATGTAACAGCGAGAGCCACAGCAGCCAAAATTGAATCAACGGCAAAAGCAATGTCTGCTATTTCTACTTTTAAAACCGTCATCCAGAAACTTGAGCCCTTTTTTCCGTCTGCTTCTTTCACTTTTTCATGATCGTCTTTTTTCACATATCGCTTCACAATATGATTAATGGAAATGAACAATAAGTAAATGGCTCCTATAGCTTGAAGCTGCCATACGTCGACTAAAAATGAAATCAAGAACAACGAACCAAATCTAAAAATAAAGGCACCGGCTAGTCCGTAAAATAATGCCTTCTTGCGTTTTTCTTCCGGTAAATGTTTGACCATAATAGCCATCACAAGAGCATTATCCGCCGCCAAAATTCCTTCTAATGCAACCAGCACTAACAATACCCATCCATACTCTAACAAAAGCGATGCATCCATAAAAATCCCCTCTCATTTCTTGTATAAGTTTATTTATCCTCATTACCGGAATAAAACACAAAAAGACCTTTGCCAAATATGGCAAAGGTCTTGCTAAGCATAATCATTATGCCAACAAAGCCGATGGAATACTCCATGTAATGACGACTTTGTTTCAGGTTTCCCTGACGCTACTCCCCTTTACTCCTTAAGAAGTAAATGTATTAAGTTGTTTTTATTTTACAAAGAGTCCACTAATAAGTCAATTAAAAGCCCTCTAAACTTTTGTTAAGCTTTTGTTAAGCGTTTTAATACATTCAAAAACGTTGCAATATGAATAGGCTTTGTTACGTATTCACTAAAACCGACTAAAAAAGCTTGATCGATATCGCTTTGCATCGCGCTTGCACTCAGGGCGACTCGCGGAATATGCTTCAACTCTTTTTCCAGCTGAAGCTGTGTGCATACCTCAAAACCATTCATATCAGGCAGATCAATATCAATTAAGATCATATCCGGTGAAATGGACCTGATTAGCCCGATGCCGTTTTCTCCTGTTTTGGCAACTAAGAGCTTAACGTTTTTATATGGATAAAGAATCGATTGCATAAGCTCGATATTTGTATCGTTATCCTCAATATACACAATTGAAATTGGCATGGAAAAACCTAAGAATGACTCGGCTTCCCCTCCACTGGATAATCGTTTAGGAACAGGTGGATGGCCTATAGGAAAACGCACCCAAAATGTACTGCCTTTTCCTTCTTCACTTCGCACTCCGTACGTTCCATTCATTAATACAACAAGCTGTTTTACAAGCGCCAACCCAATTCCTGTTCCGTCTTTTTCTAGTCTATTCACACGGTAGAAAGGCTCAAAAATCCGATTTAATTCTGAAGCTGGAATTCCAAAACCCTTATCTTCGATCGATATAGTTACGTGATGCTGAGTGATGTCGGTATAGATAGTGATATCGCGATAAGCGGGCGAATATTTAATGGCGTTTGTAAGCAGATTTAATAAGATCTGCTGAAACCGAAGTTCATCTACTTCAATAAAGACTTCTTGGTATGCGTGAAAGCGAGTATAAAGTATACTATGCTTATCTTTTGCTAGTGGTTTCATAATTTTAAGCGCGTCTTCAATTGCCTCTTTTACCGACACCGGTTCAAGATTAATCGCTAAGTGGCCTGATTCAATTTTCGATAAATCAAGCGTTTCATTTATCAAATAAAGAAGATGATTACCTGCTTTTAAAATTTTCCGTATACGATTCAATTGTTTTTCTGTTAAATCTTTTTCCCCTTGCTCTTCCAATATCTGTGCATAGCCTAAAATACTGTTTAAAGGCGTACGAAGCTCATGGCTTACTTTTGATAAAAATTCAGACTTGGCTTGATTTGCCTTTTCGGCTTCTTCTTTTGCTATAATCATTTGCTGATTGGAATGAAGCAAATCGTGTTCTTGTTCCTGTTGCTTCGTAATATCATAAAATGTGACAACTACGCCTTTATAATATTTGCTTTCTTGAAGAGGTTCAGCATTCACCGAAAGCCAAGTCAACTTTTTCTCATTTAAATAAATGCCCATGACCGTGTTTCGTACAGGCTCTTTTGTGTGAAGACAACGAACAGATGGAATGTCTTCCAGTGCAAAAGGTGTACCGTCAGGATGAATAATTTCCCAGTCTAAACCAAAAGGGTTAACCGATAATATTTGGTCGTAAGGCACGTTTAGAATTTTAGCAGCGTATGCATTGGCAGCAATTAGATTTCCTTCAAGGTCATGAAACACTACACCTTCTGACATTGTAGAGAGAACGGAGCGATACATGCTTTCACTTTTAGCCAGCTTTTCTCTTGCTTCGTGAAGATCAGTAATATCTACTATAGAACCAATAACCTCTTGTACTTCTCCTTTGTAGATATGAGGTATTAACTTCGTATAGTAAGCAAAGTCGTTCAAAAGTACTTCATAAGACACTTTCTCTCCCGCCCATGCCTTCTCATAGTATCTCTTATTTTCTTTTGCGTAGGATTCAGGCAAAAATTCTTCAAGTGTTTTACCAACAACATCTATTTCCTCATATCCCATTTCACGAACCATCTTTCCTTCGCACATGGTATGAATATATCCTTTATCGTTTTTCACAAATTTAAAAATAGCGCCATCTTGCTGTGAAAGCGTGCGTTTTAAATCTTTTTGTAAATCCAACAGCTGCTGTTGAGCCTTTTTTCGGTCCGTCACATCTTTGGCGATGACGTAACTGCCTTTAATTTGATCATGAACAATAATAGGCATTTGCGTTACTTCAACATATACAGGCTGATTATCTTTGCGAATGAGCGTTGCTTCATAATAAACAGAGTCTCCGCTCAGAGATTTCCACATATATTCTTCAGCTTGTTCAGCTTCTCTAAACATATAAGGAAACGGAATTTTCTCCATTTGATGCAACGTGTATCCCGTTAGCTCGATTCCTTTTGGATTAATCGTTTGAATATTGCCGTACAAATCAACCGCACACACAATATTGGGATTGTAGTTAAAAAGAGATTGATAATACTCTTCTTTTAATTGACTCTCCCTCACTTCTTCCTGACGCTTAAAAGCTGCAACGAGCAGGAAGACAATGAGTAGCGTAATTGTGATACTTGCAATAATATTGGAAAATGGCGCTTGATACGGCAGCCACTGCCCCCATTTTCTAGCAACTGAGTGTGCAATATGCAGCTTCATTCCATACATACTGATGAAATGCATAACTGAAATTCCAATGCCCAGTAAAATAGAGCTAACAAGTTTAAGAAACGGATTAGCCTTCACGCTTTTCGAACGAAAAAACAAGTGCATCGCATAAAATGCAACGACCAGGGCGATGATGATAGAAAGCAAAACAGATAGCAGGGCATAATGAATTCGTGCTTCTGTTTCGATTGCTGCCATTGCAATGTAATGCGTACCCAGAATGCTGCTTCCTAAAATAAGCCCTGACCATACCGACGTGCGCCATTTCCAGAATGTCCAAAACGCAACTAATGATCCGCTAATCGCTATTATTAAAGCAAGGACAGAAAGTACAGCATCAAAATGAAAGCTAACAGGAACATAATAAGCAAGCATAGCAATATAATGCATCGCCCCCACTCCAAGCCCCATTGAAGTTGCTGACAGTGTAAGCCACAAATAATTGTTCCGCTGTTTTTTTATCATTTTGCTCATAATATCAAGTGCTGTATAAGAGGCAAGAATCCCTACAATGACAGCAAGAAATACGGTAAATTCATTATAGTGACCAGTAATTGACATCATTTGCTTTCCTTTCAATTCAACGTTACTTCTTCTATCTAACTCTTCTCATAAGAACTATATTACTATCATTTATTCCGAAAGCAGACACATGAAATAGACGAAACTTGCATAAGCTTCGTCCTTTCATCAACATAGCTATTTTAGAAGCAGCAGCATCTCTTAATTCGTCATTAACTGATGCAGCTGTTTTTGAACGTCTTGGATTTTTAATTTTGAGATATGAGCATATTCATCAATTTCTAAGAAATAAACAAGATATGTTTCGTTTTTTGGTGTGATGTGCGAAACTTTCTGTAAATTCACGATATAAGACCGGTGTGTTTGACTAAATACAGAAGGGTTCAAATACATATAGATATCACTAATATTTTCATATGTCTCATAGACACGTGATTGAGTATAGATTAAGCATTTTTTTCCGGATTTCTCGATAAAAATAATTTGATCAATTGGAATGTAATAAGTAGAACCATTAAATTTTACAGGTAGTCTTTTTAATTTCTCCCCTGGCTTTTTTGACTGATTTTTATCAATTCCAATGGAGTTTTTTGCCCGCTCTAACGCCATATAAAGCCTGGTTTTTTCAATCGGTTTTACAATGTAATCCAGTGCTGACAGCTCAAATGCCTTCACAGCAAATTCATCATAACCAGTGATAAAAATGAAGTTTAAATTCGGCTTAATGCGCAGGCACTTTTTTATTGCATCTACACCGTTAATCGTAGGCATATTAATGTCTACGAGCAAAAGGTCTGGACTCTTAGCCATCACTTCCTGTACAAGCTGCTCTCCGTCTTTGCAGATGCTAATCACTTCAAATTCCGGAAGCTGTTCTATAAAATAATCTAAAATTTCAACCGAATCTTCGTTATCATCGGCAATAATTAAGTTGATTTTGTTCATCCTGACTCCCCCTAGGATACAATGTTAAAGTATAGTACGAACTATTGCCCATTCTGTTTTATGCATGTCTACACATCGTTATAGTGTTTTTATGTTGAGATGAATGATCTACACGGACGCTAATCGTTAATAAACACACAACGATTGTTCATGGGGAATATTGCAATAATTGTAGGTTTTCTAGAAGAAGACATAAAAACCGTTTATCCATTATCATTTATTTTCCTAACAATGATTTAATACCCTTTTTATAATCTGTAAATCAGCATGTCAAAATCTTTATTTAACATTTTAGATAAAGGCGACACGCTCTTTCAATCATTTTGTTTTCTCTTACTATTAAAACATGTTCTACGCTCTTTCACCCATACTTTTGTTAATTTTTTTACTTTTTATTAAAGGTAATTACTTACATATTGTCCTTAACAACCATGGTTTTGTGATTTCATCCAAAAGAATTTATGTATTTTTTATTCATTTTATTATAAAAATTCTAGCATACAAAGGTATGAACTTACATATGTATTCCGAACTAGTTCCTTTTAAAACTATGATTATTATACCATTTCATAGTATAAATCACATATAGTTAAACGTGAAGACTTTCCATTTCTTTAAGTGTTCAAAGCTATTTATTTGTAAAATAAATAGCTTCATTCCTCTATAAAGGCTACATAACCTAATTAACCATCTATTATTTGTAAAAAAACAGGCCTAATAACCCGGCCTGTTTTGCATTCATTTCTTATTTTTCATTTTTTACAATTTGCTGTGCTTGTTTTGATACAAAGAAGCGATTCTTTTTATCCTGTACCACTACGCTGTCCATTTGAATTTCTTTTCCATTTACAATAGCAATATTTTTATTTACTGGAAAACGCACCGTTCGCTTATTGTTTGTAACAACCAGCACAGGGTTGTTTTTGTCTTTTGAGTCAACCGCTACCTTTGAGCCTTTAAAAGCTTTATTTGCTTCAATAAATAATTCATTTGTTAACTGGTTTAAGTTAATATTCATTGATTTAGCCATATGTTTGGCAATATCCGTATTATCAAAGTGCCCCGTTGGTCGATTTACGCCGTATGAATACAGAAATACATCCTCACCCGTATGACCGCCCGTTGTGAATCCAAGGTTTGCTCGGTTGGCTAATAACTTCGATAGTGCAGCACTGATTTCTTTTTTATCTCTTGCTTTAGTCAGCTGCGCTTTTTCCTCTGAAGTTAGATTTGATAAACCATACAGAGCAGCTACTTCTTCTTTATTTGACAAATCTTCTTTTAATTTAGACGTAGCACCTTCTAACGTCATTTTTGCTTTTTTTAATGGATCAATATAAGCAGAAACAGGTGTGGTATCATATCCTTTTGTTGTATTTGCATTACCGATTGAAAGACCGCTGTTTCCGTGATCGGCAATCGCAATAACCATCGTATTTCCATCTTTTTCAGCGAACTCTACTGCTTTGCCTACTGCTTCATCAAACGCTAGTACATCGCTAATCATGCCTATTGGATCATTCGCATGAGCTGCCCAATCTGTTTTGCTTCCTTCAATAAATAAGAAAAAACCGTCTTTATCTTTGGATAGTGTTGTTATTGCTTTATTTGTCATCTGGGACAACTTTGGCTGTTCTGCTTTTGTCTGCGGTCGGTCCATATCATACGCTAAGTCTCGGTCGGCGAAGCTCCCCCAGATTTTTTTGGCGCGTGACTGCTCTAATTCCTTTTTATTTTCTACAAAGTCATATCCTCTTTTATTCAATACATTGACTAAGTTTTCACTATCTTTCCGGCTTTTTTCTTCTTTTCCCGGAAGAAGAGATTGCTTACCTCCTCCAAGCACTACATCAATGTTTTGATACACTTGCTGCTCCGCTAGCGTTTGAAAATCATCACGGTTATAGTTGTGGGCTGAAAAACCAGCTGGTGTGGCGTGCTGGATTTCAGAAGTAGCCACAATTCCTGTCGCGCGCCCTGAAAGCTTTGCTCCTTCTAGAACGTTTGCTACGGGACGAAATTGATCTTCTTTTTCTACGGGTTTAATTCCAGGTGTATTCACTACTGAAGGAAGCACACCTACATAGCCTGAATTTGATTTATTTCCTGTTGCTAAAGCAGTAGCTGCCGGAGCGGAATCTGTAATAGCAGATTCTGCCGAATACGCACGTACTCCCCCGGCCATCAGCTGATCCATATGTAACGGTTTTCCCTTGTACCATCTTGCGAGTGTAGTAGCATTTGAACTCGTCCCGTCCATTACCATCATAATGACATTTTGAGGTTTCTTAGCTGACTTGTGCTCCACTTTTGCTTCCGTTTGAATAAGTGAGTTTCCTACACCAAACGAGGCCAATGCTACGGCTCCTGCCAGTGTAATACCTGCTAATTTTTTCTTCATATAAATGTACCCGCTCCTTTATTTCATTATCTTCGACATGTCTAAAGTTACCATTCAAACGTAAATCCACTGTTTACCCACTGTAAAAGAGTGTAAAGTTTGTCTTTATATTCTTCCTTTCTTCTTGAGAAAAAATAGTCGAATAAAAAGGAAGTACATGAACAAACTACCAGTAATAGAAAGTCAAGTGAGGGGCACGGTTATGTTTAAACATTTATTTAAAAAAAAGAATGCAGACGATCAGCCCAAAAAATCATTGGATGAACTGATTAAACAGTTTAAGAAATCAAGTGACTTTATGACATTAGCCATTGGCTCACAGCATCGAAAATACATCATTACTTATTTTAAGCAGCTCGTAAACATGCAAAGCGTTGAAGATAAAATACTCGAGCCCTTTCAAAAACTAGACTTCACGTTAAGCAGTGTGCAAGAAGTCGAAAACGTTCTGCCAATCGAAGATATTTCCGTTACAAAAGATACAAAAGAGATTTTAGAAAAGATGCTGCGCGGCTACGTAATGTTTCAATTACATAAAGACGATAAGCTAGTAGCGCTTATTAAAGTTCAAAGCTTTGATACAGGTTTTCGAAAAGAAAATGAAACGGAAAATGAGTTCAGCGTTGTTGGTCCTAAAATTGGTTTTGTAGAGGATTTAGATGTCAATCTCTATTTAATGAGAAAAACGGTCATTTCCGAAAATCTTATTTTTAAAGAACTTACCGTAGGAAACAAATCGAAAACGCGCGTCGTTCTTGTTTACTTAGAAGGCGTAACGAACCCTCAGCACGTAGAGACTATGACGCAGCGCCTTGAAGATATAGATTTCGACGTCATTTTTGATAGTACAATGCTTGATCAATTAATTTCCGATAATTCTTCTACGGCGTTTCCGCTTTTTTTAACAACAGAGCGGATTGACCGAGTCTTGTTTAGTCTGTTAAACGGGCAAGCTGCCTTCTTTTCAAGCGGTTCACCCTACGCAGTTACGGGGCCGTCAACGCTGCTTGACTTCTTTGTTTCACCTGAAGACTACTATCTGCCGTGGGTTCTAGGATCTTTTTTCCGAGTTATTCGTATTTTAGGCGTCTTTTTCTCTATTTTTGCTACGCCTCTTTATGTAGCCATTGTTACGTATCATTATGAGATGCTTCCAAAAGATTTGCTCGGGCCTATTATTTTTTCAAGGACAAACGTTCCTTTTCCACCGGTCATCGAAGTACTTTTTTTAGAAATAACCATTGAACTGCTTCGAGAGGCCGGAGCCAGACTTCCAACAAAAGTAGGTCAAACGCTGGGAATCGTAGGAGGGATTGTTATTGGGCAAGCAACAGTAGAAGCGGCATTAACAAGCAATATTTTACTTATTATTGTTTCACTGACAGCTTTAGCCTCTTTTACAACGCCTATTTTTAAAATGTCTAACACCATCCGTTTATTACGTTTTCCGTTTATTTTGTTTGCTACTGCGTTTGGTTTAGTCGGCATTACCTTTGGTTTTTGTTTCTTACTGGTTCATTTGCTTCGTTTAAAATCTTTGGGCATGCCTTATCTTGTTCCGCTTTTTCCGTTTCGTCCAACAGAGTATAGGGATACCTTTCTGCGATTGCCCTATAGTCATACAGCAAAGCGGCCAAGCTACTTGCGTCCTTTAGAACGCTTCCGCTATAACCCTAATAAAGCGAATAAGACTAAACGAAAAAGTAATTTAGATAACGAGTAAAGCGGGGAAACGTCATGAAGAGAATACTTATTTTATGCACTTGCCTTACTTTCTTAACAAGCTGTGCAGACCGTGAAACAATTGACGAAATTCAAGTAGTCAACTCCATCGGATATGATTATATTCCTCAAAGCAATAAAGTCAGAGGAACCATTTTATACCCTATTTATAAGTACGGGCCAACGGAAGAACCTAGTATTATTGCGGCTACTGCTAATTCATCCTTTGATATTCCGCTTCGTTTAAACAATAAATCATCTCTTCCGGTCGCTTTTGGTCAATTAAGGAGCATCGTCATGGGAAAAGAATTTGCAACACATGGTGTGGATGAATTAGTAAACACAATTGCTAGAAATCCAGACCTTGGACGTAATATTAAATTAAGCATTGCAGATGGTAACGCACATGAATTATTGAGCTCTGTTACGAAAAAGAAAATTAAAGACTATCAGTTTATTTCTAATTTAATCGAACAAAATATCCGCACAGAAAATTTGCCTAACACCAATTTACAAATTTTTTTATTCAGTTTTTTTAGCGACGACCGCGACCCTTATCTTCCTGTTTTAGCGCAGCAAAAAGATGCCATTAAATTAAAGGGACTGGCGCTTTTCAAAAAACAAAAAGTCGTTACAACCATCGGAATGAAAGAAACATTTTTATTTAAGCTGCTAACAAGCGGAGCAAAGCACGGTCGCTACTCAGTAAAAATTAAAGAAAGTGACCGTAAAGGTGAAATTATACTGCAAAACTTGCGCACCAAAACAAAGTATGAAATTAAAGGAAATCATCAACATCCAAGTATTATTGCGCACTTAACTATCAATGGCCTTGTAAAAGAGTTTCCTGGATGGATAGATTTAACAGACCCGGCTAGTATTAAAATGGTTGAAAAAACGCTTCAAAAAGATATTGAAAAAGACGGGGATGCCTTTATTAAGAAGCTTCAGCGGCACAAAATCGACCCCATTTGTTTTACAGATTATGTTCGAAGTAAAACGCGAGGGTTTAACAGTGAAAAATTCAAAGCGCAATATCCGGATATGAATATTGAAGTAAAAGCTCGCGTTCATCTTATTCAAACCGGTATTAGCAACTAGGAGGAAGAAAAGATGCACAATACAATTAAAGAAGAAAATCAAGTTTCCCCTTCTTTTCTTTTTTTCTTAGTTCACTCTACTCAGATTGGCGTTGGAATACTAGGATTTCAGCGTTATATTATTAAAGGTGCTGGATATGAAGCGTGGATATCTATCTTCCTTGCTGCGATCAGCGTCTGTATTTTATTAGCGATGATTTTTAATATCTTAACCCGTGAAAACAGCGATATTGTCGATATTCACCGGTTATACTTTGGGAAATACCTTGGAGGAGCTTTCACTCTTGCGGCATCGGCTTATTATTTTATTTTTGCGTTAACCATTTACCGGACGTACGTAGAAATTTTACAAATATGGATGTTTCCGCAGCTGGAAACATGGATTGTATCACTTGTTTACTTACCTATTATTTACTATACAGTCTCCGGTGGATTTCGTGTGATTACTGGAATTGCTTTTTTTGGAGTTATGCTTCCCTTGCCGCTCGTATTTGCCTTACTTTATCCATTAAAATATGGGCATCTTAATAATTTATTTCCTTTATTTGACCACACGATATGGGAATTTTTAATTTCAACTAAAATGATGACTTTTGAGAATTTGGGATTTGAATCCGTGCTTTTTTTCTATCCTTTTATAAAAAACGGCGCTACTAGCCAAAAATGGGGGCAGCTTGGGATTTTGTTCAGTGCTTTTTTATACTTGTGCACAGCATTAGTTTCATTTGCCTACTTTAGCCAGGGACAGTTAATGCATACGATCTGGCCAACTTTAACGATGGCCAAAATTATTGAAATCCCCTTTTTACAGCGTTTTGAATATATTTTAATTTCTCTGTGGCTTTTAGTCGTTCTTCCTACTATTGCTGTCAGCGTATGGTGTACCATTCGTGGATTTAGTAAAACATTTAATAAGCCGCCTACGATTTTTCTCATATTCGTTCTTATTGCTCTTCTTGGTTTCTCTATTTTCTTTGATGATCGGGAAACCATCGATCAGCTTAATACACGATTATCCATGACCGGCTTTTACTTTATTTATGGCTACATTCCTTTCCTTTTTCTCTATAGCCTCATTCGAGCCAAAATAAAACAAAAGAAAGCACAAAAAGAAGAGCGTGAGCCAACTTTAAGTTGAATCACGCTCTTTTTCTCATATTATTTTATTTGTTAAATAAAACCGTGTATTCCCCGTATCCTTCTTTTTCTAAATCTTCTTTCGGAACAAAGCGAAGAGCTGCTGAGTTGATGCAGTAGCGCAAGCCGCCTGCATCTTGCGGACCATCGTCAAATAAATGACCTAAATGAGAGTTAGCCGTCTTGCTTCGTACTTCTGTACGAACCATATTATGACTAACGTCCATGTTTTCTTTTACTTCATCTTTATTAATCGCTTTTGTGAAAGACGGCCATCCGCATCCGGCATCATATTTATCAGTTGAACTAAACAACGGCTCTCCTGATACGATATCTACATAAATACCATCTTCTGTATGATCCCAAAATTCATTGCGAAACGGAGGTTCCGTTGCGTCATTTTGAGTAACTTCATACTGAATAGGCGTTAATGTCGTTTTCAGCTGCTCGTCGCGTCCAAAGTCTTTCCAGTTTTCTTTAATAAAACGATCACGTCCAGACCCGCGTCGATACATAGCATAGCGGAATTTATTTTTCTTATAGTAACCTTGATGGTATTCTTCCGCTTCATAAAACGGTTTTGCCGGTAGAATTTGTGTAGCAATCGGCTCAGAAAAACGACCGCTTGCTTCTAATTGCTGCTTCGATTCTTCAGCTAGTGCCTTTTGGTGTTCATTGTGATAAAAAATAGCTGTTCGATATGAATCGCCTCGATCCGCAAATTGTCCGCCTGCATCAGTTGGATCAATTTGAGGCCAGTATAGTTCTAAAAGCTTTTCATATGGAAAAACCTCTGGATTAAATGTAATTTGGACCGCTTCATAGTGGCCCGTTGTTTCTGAGCATACTTCTTTGTACGTCGGGTTCTCTTTGTGACCGCCTGTATAGCCAGATACAACTTTTATAATGCCTGGCTGTTCATCAAAGGGCTTCACCATACACCAAAAACAGCCGCCGGCAAAAGTTGCTACTTCATATTGTTCTGTCAAAAAGATGACCTCCTTCATGTGTTCTTTCTATTATTATACGCTGATTTTATGTTCTCACCAACTAACTTGCCTTTCATACTCTTTGCGTTTTAAGACAAAAAAATAATCAGTGAAAGCCATGTTCGCTGATTATTCTTCCGCATTTAAAGCGCTTTATTTTTGATCGCCTTTAATTTTGTGAAACAGTTTATTCACCGTTTCAATTTCTTTATCTGTAAAGTGCTCAAAACGCTCAAGGAAATAGGCTCGTTTCTTCTCTTGAATAGCATTAAAAATATCCTGTCCTTCCTTGGTCAGTTCGATATCAATAATACGCCGATCGTTTTCAGACCGTTTGCGTGCAATGTAGCCTTTTGATAAAAGCAAGTCGGTTACCGCGGTAATGTGGCTTGCTGAAACCTGAAGATACTTTGATAAATCAGTTGATCGCTGCCTGCCGGAATCAACCAGCATACGAAGCACCATAAATTCATTTGTTGATAGCTCTGAATTGTATACTTCATTAATTTCTTGGCGTAGCTGTCTGAACACAAAGCGAAACAGCGTCTCCATTTCTTGAACGAGCTCTTCTCTTTTTTTCACTTGTCACTCTCCTTAACGCTATCGCCTGATAGCGAATATGTATTTACGAAAGTATTTCACTTTCTTAACTTAATTAGTTTTATCAAATTACTAAGCGTTTCGTCAACTATTATTGAGATTTTTTTCCACAATTCTGTACAAATTGATGTATTTTTCATAAAATTCCATAAAAAAAGCGATTTACCGTTATGGTAAATCGCTGCTAATAGCTAAAAATACCGGTTAAAAAGCTTCTCCATCTCGGAACAGGCTTTTTACCTTTTAAGCTGTCTTCACTTTTTAACTGACTTTCAAGTTCCACTACTCGATTTTCTAATTTCGTAATAACTTTATTTAATCGATCGATTTCTGAACGATGCTCTAAAATTTGAAAAGTCACTACTTCTCCCGCTTTTTCTTCTGTACGCTTTTCATTTTCAATTAGCCTTAAAAAAAGCTGATCAAGCTGCTTTTGCATGTCTTGTGCACGTTCATCAGATATAACGACTTCCTCTTTTTCCACTACTTTTTCTACCACTTTGACGACGGCTTGACGATTGCGGTTTTTTTGAAAGTTTCTAAGTGCTTCAACATTTTCTTCTGTAAACTCACAGTGTCCCGATTCATTTCTCTCTAGCTCGATATCTGCCATTTTGACCCACTTTAATACCGTACTTGGATGTATTCCTAGCGCTTTTGCCACATCTACCGTTTTCATCGTCATGTTCCATCCCTCCATTTTTTTCATTTACTAGCCATTTCGAGAGAAATTTTTAAATCCCTTCATACGTGACAAAACTAGTAGGAATTCGTCAAAGAAAGTGGACGTTCAACAAATGAAGAAAATGATGTCATTATTGCTTAGAAAAACTCGTACAATCCTTCTGCAAAATAACAAAATTCGTGCTGTGAAATCCCCTTGCCGTATCCCTTAAAAAAACACGCGCGCTCTTTACCTGTAAAAATTCCGTCTTCAAAGCGAACAGCAAGGGCCATATCATAACGAGCGTCTCCCCAAGTTCCTCCGCTCCAGTCAATAACAGCTGTTATCCGACCGTCGTGCACAAGTACATTATCAATCGTGTAGTCTCCGTGAATAAGCACCTCTTGTTTGCATATCATGTTTTGCTTCTGCAGTTGTTTTAGCAGCTGTTGATTTCCGTCTACCTTATAGTGGATTAAATTGTACTCTGCCTCTTGCAGCATTCGGTGGATCCACAGCTGCTTACTCACTAATTGTTCTGGACACTTCGCATCGTGAATGCGAGCAAGAAGACGCCCCATTTCGTAGACAATGTGCTCGCGCTTTTCTTCATTATCTTCTTTCTCTAAATACTCTCTTACAGTTTTTCCTTCAAAAAATTCTAGCAGCAGCCAGCTCTCTTCTGCTGTTTTGACGAATTTGTAAACGATCGGACTTCGACATTCTGCCAGTGCTTGTATATTCTTTAATACATAATATTCCTTATATAACCATTTTCTGTACTTTTCCCCTTTTGTCCGCTTTAAAACATACCTTCCTTTAGCGGTATGAAGGATACCAACATCCGACGTACATCCCTGCTTTGGAAACGTCACTTTTTCGATTTGTTTCACATACTTTTTTATAGAGTCAGGAATTTCTTCTACTATAATAGGATGCAACTGTCTCACTCTCCTTTCTTCCTACATTCTCTTTTAATTGCTCTTTCCCTACACAAACAGTTGAGACATAACGAAATCAATTGAATCTAGAGATAAACAACTACACATACGATAATCATAACAATGAAAAAATCCGAACGAGTTGGATTCTTTATCAAGAACCTCGACTTATCGTTCGGACCTTCCTTCAACTAAACTACTTTTGCCCAGTCTCTTAACCTTTACCAAGCACCCAGCGGCTTTTGGTAAACATCGTATAACCAATCGTAAATAAAACAACTGTACAAACCGACAAGCTTCCTATTGTGTAGGCAAGACTCTGCATGTCATAGACACCGTAGAGAAGCTGTTTCATAAGTGCAAATACGTTATAAATAGGAATTAAGAATCCGCTTGGCTGCAGTTCGTGTACGGATTTTCCCATCAGTAAAAAGCATGGCAGTATCGCTACTGTAACAATTTGCGATGTATAGCTTTGCGCTTCTTTAACCGAACTTGCTAAGAGACTAAAGATACAAAGAATTAGCCCTGCTAATAAGGCAAACAAAGTGATAGCCACTAGTAATGAAGCGCTAAAAGCAATGAGATGATTATTTAGATTCAAGGCATCATTTAACGTCACGGTAAAGTAGCGTACAAAAAGCACAAATGAAATAGTAGAAAGCACTCCGCTTAAGACCCCAAATGTAGAAATAGTAAACCACTTCCCTATTAGTAAATGTAGTCTTTTAATAGGAGCCATGAGTAGAGCTTCCATCGTTTTTCGCTCTTTTTCTCCTGCGAAAATATCATTAGCGGAAGGTACAATACCACCTAACACCCCTATAGCAATAATCATAGGAGCATAAATTGCCACCATAATTAATGAACTATTATCTTTATTTGAAAGGCTTTGTTCCTTGACATAGAAGGGCTGAATTGTTTGATCATTAATATTTAATTGTGTTAAACGTTCTTTTATAATGCCGTCTCTCTGTTTATTTAATATAGCTGTAACGTACTCTGTTGTACGTGAAGATTCTACGCTATCTGGACTTGTATAAATCATTACGTCCGGCGATTGCATATGGAGAATTTTATCAGAAAATTTCTTATCAACTTTTAAAGCTACTGATGCTTTGCCTTTTTCCACTGTTTGAAGCGGATCTTCGCTTTCCACAACTTGAAGGTTTCTATCTTTCTTTAACCATTCCACTACACTTGTATCTGAGCCTTTCTCAACAGCTATGGACATACCATCAGGTTGATTACTAGACATCATTCTATCTACAAAAAACAGCATCCCTACATTTAATAAAATAGGAATCAACACACTAAAGATAATCGTCTTTCGATCTCGCAAACAATCAATTAACTCTTTTTTATAAATATGCCAAATCATATTAAGCCCCCCTCACGATACGCGACATAAAGATGTAGTTTAAGTCTGTGCTTTCCTCTTCTTTATAAAGCTGTTCATTTGTTCCTTGATAAATCATTTTTCCTTTATGAATCATGATGATAGACTGACACAGCATCTCCACTTCTTCCATAATGTGACTGGAAAAAACAATCGTTTTTCCTTCTCTTTGCAGACTTTTAATAAGCTCACGAAACATGTTTGCTGATGTAATGTCTAACCCTGTAGTCGGCTCATCAAATAGGATAATGTCCGGGTTATGAAGAATAGTGCGTGCAATGGCTACTTTTTGACGCATTCCTTTTGAAAAGCCTCCGACGCGGCGATCCAAGTAGTCTTTCATTCCAAAACGTTTGGCCAGTTCCTCAATCCTTATCTTAGTTTCATGTTTGCTCATTCCATAAAACTTAGCAAAATAAGCTAAGTTTTCACGCGCAGTCAAACGGTCGTATAAACCTGTTTCACCGCCAAAAAGGACGCCGATTTTTTTCTTTATTTTATCAGGCTGTTTATGAATGTTTATTCCGTGAATGAACATATTACCTTCCGATGGTTCAAGTACAGTCGACAGCATACGTAAAAGAGTTGTTTTCCCCGCTCCATTTTCACCTAATAGTCCTACAATTTCTCCTTGTGCGATGGTTACATGAATATCTTGAACAGCTGCAATTGTTTGCTTTTTCTCTTTAAAATATTTCGTCACACCTTTGATTTCAATCATATCTGCTCTCCCCTTTTACTGTGATTGAATCTATCTTAGCTTATTTTTCATACAGCATCTTCCATCTTGTCATAAAGAGGGTTTTTTATGTCGCGAAACGTCCTTTCTATCTTGTAAATCATGGTAAAATAGTGTGGTAATATCCAATAGAATGAAACAAAGAGGGTTTTTATTTATGAAAGTAGGATTAGTGGATGATCATTCATATGATTTAGAAAAATTGAGGATTTCTTTAGAAAGAGAAGATGATATAGACATACTTTTTTCGACTAGCAGCGCGGAGGAAGCTTATAACGAAATTAAAAAAAATGAAATTGATTTATTAATTACAGATATTGAAATGCCAAAGCTATCAGGTTATGAGCTTGCAGACTTTATCAATGCTTACGCACTTGATATTCAAGTCATCTTTGTCACTGGGCACAGCGGCTTTGCCGTTCATGCATTTGAACTCAACGTTTTAGACTACATTATGAAGCCTTATTCTAAAGAGCGTCTGTTAAAAGGTATTCAGCGTTTTCATCAAAAAAAACAATCAACTGACACAAGAGATAAGCTTATTTTAAAACAAAAAACCGAAATGCAAGTGCTGAACAAACAAGATATTATATTTGCAGAACGAACAGGTCGCTCTACCACAATCATAACGATACATGGAGAATTTAGTACTTATCAATCATTAAACGAAATTGAAAAAGAATTAACAGCGAGTCATTTTCTAAGGTCTCATCGAGCTTTTATTATCAACATTTCCTATATTCAAAATTTCTCCCTGTATACTAAGCACTCCTACTCAGTGATGTTTCAAAGCACCGAAAAAACAGCTTTAATCACGAAAACAAATTTAGACATCTTGCAAAAAGAATACTTTTAAAGGAGGGACTATCTAAAATGAAACTATTTTACACACTAGTTTTACTAACGGTTTTCGTGCTCCTCTTTTTTAAAGACCTGCCTGTTAGTTTACATCTCCTACTTTGTTCTTTTATAATTGGTTCATTTTTTATATGGAGAAAGAAATATCAAACGGCTCCTCCACTAACGATAAAAAAAGCAATCGTACTGACGTCTTTTTTCCTGCTTTTATTTAGCCTATCTTCACCTTTTAGCATTGCCCTAACCGTTATCGCAATGATTGGTTACATGACCGACATGTTTTCCTCTTATCAACAATACATATTCGTAACCAACCGGGAAAACAGTGCTTCACGTGAAATTCAAAAAAACAATGAGCTTTTTCAAGCGTTAAGGGCTGAAAGACATGATTTTATTAAACATGTCAGCGCCGTATCCTATCTTCTAGAAACAAATCAAAGACAGCAGGCACAAGAGTACATTCAAGATTACGTTGAAGCTTTGAATGATACCCATTCATATATTCAAGGTGAACATTCGCACGTTGCTTCTGTTGTACATCAAAGCAAGAATCAAGCACATACGTGGGGAATACATATGAATGTTCAATTAGATTCACCGTTATCACAGCTGCCTTTAAAGCACCTTGACCAAATGAATCTCATTATGAATTTACTGCATAATGCTTTAGAAGCCGCTCATTCTTCTGAGAAAAAAGAGATAACCGTTTCGAGTATGATCCGAAGTGGCATTTACATTTTAGAAGTCAGCAATTCTACTGCTCCTTTATCACGAGAGCGTCAAGATCACTTGTTTACTTCTTTTCATGTTACAGAAAAGAAAGAACGCCACGAAGGCCTTGGCACGTGGATCATTTCTGAACTTGTTTCCAACTACCACGGACGCTTGGAATATACGTATAACGATTTAACTCTTTCCATTAAAATAAAATTTCCAATAGTCGTTTCCTCAAAACAAGCAACATAGCCGCCGCAGCCCAAGCGGCTTTTTTTCGTATGAGCCTCTTCTATACGCACACACTATAAAAAGCACCGAAAAAAAGAAATATTTCACACTTGTTTTAGCTCTTTTATCGTCACTTTTTTAGTTTTTGATTTTTTATATGCAAATCTATTGCATTTCAAGTAAAAAACGAATATTATATATCATGTTGCTTTTAATGTTCGTTATTTTTGGAGGTTACTTATGTTTAAGTTAAAAGAATATAACACGGATGCTAAAACGGAGATTTTAGCTGGTATTACAACGTTTTTAACCATGATTTATATCGTCATTGTGAACCCAGTTATTTTGTCCAGCGCCGGCGTTCCTTTTGATCAAGTATTTACAGCTACTATTATTTCAGCAGTCGTAGCTACGCTATGGATGGCTCTTGCAGCTAACTATCCAATCGCTATTGCTCCCGGTATGGGAATGAATGCATACTTTGCTGCTTTAGTTGTTGGTTCAAATGGAAGTATCGACTATGCTACTGCTTTTTCAGCTGTATTCGTAGCGGGCATTATCTTTATCATCCTATCGTTAACATCGTTTCGTGAAAAATTAATTGAAGCTATTCCAAACAATTTAAAGCACGCGATTAGTGCTGGTATCGGTTTATTTATTGCTTTTATCGGGCTTCGTTCAGCCGGTATTATTGTTGCAAATAAGTCAAATTTAATTGGACTTGGTGATTTGCAGTCTGAAAAAGTAGTTTTAACACTGATTGGACTTGCGATTACAATCATTTTATATACGCTAAATGTAAACGGCGCTTTATTCTTCGGTATGATTATTACGGGGTTAATTGCTTTCTTTAGAGGACAGCTTTCATTTGATAAAGGCTTGTTTGCTTCTCCTCACCTTCCAGACGGCTTAATGATTTCAAATCCTTTTGCTGCTTTTGGAGATGTTATTCATCATGATCTGTACACAGTTGTTTTTTCTTTCTTACTTGTTACAATTTTTGATACAACAGGTACAATGGTAGGAGTAGCTCAACAGGCCGGTCTTATGAAAGGTAATAAGATGCCTCGCGTACGTCAAGCATTGCTCGCTGACTCATTTGGTACAACGATTGGAGCTTTATTTGGTACAAGCCCAACAACGGCTTACGTTGAATCTTCATCTGGTGTAGCAGCAGGCGGACGTACAGGTCTAACGGGTGTGACGGTAGCCATTTTATTTATTGTGGCAGCGTTCTTTAGTCCGGTTGTAAGCTCGGTTTCTGGCGTAGCAGCTATTACTTCACCTGCATTAATTATTGTCGGAAGCTTGATGATGGGCGCTGTAGCTAAAATTAATTGGAATGACTTTGATGAAGCGTTCCCTGCCTTTTTAGTTGTTCTAGCGATGCCCCTTACATCAAGTATTGCAACAGGAATTGCGCTTGGCTTCATTTCTTATCCGTTAATGAAGCTGGTAAAAGGAAAAGGCAAACAAGTCCATCCGCTTGTGTATGTCTTTGCTGTTTTATTCCTCTATCAGCTCATCTTTTTACCGCATTAAAAAAGCTTGGAGATTCGTCTCCAAGCTTTTTTTATTGAAAGTGATTGTTATTTTCTTTTGTTTGATAAAGATAATTTTCCACATAGATTTGTTCTGCATCAGAAGCATTCTTTATTCCTTCTTCTGGATCTAATTCGATACTTCTCTTCTTAGCTATATAATCCACTAGCGCCCCAAACCCTAAAAGACCGCCTATGATCCCAGCAAATACAATCCATATTGGCAATCACTTCACGTCCCTTTTCTTTTAATTGTATCATCCTCAGCACAACAGGTAAATATTAACATAGTTATCCATTTGTAAATAAAACGCTTTTTACCAAATATACGTAAAAAACTTCTTTGTATTTGGTATACTAAACTCACGGCATGTTCTACAGAGAAAGGGGCTTAATTGCATATGAACAAACAGCTTGGAACGTTAATGTTTGTTATTTTTATGGTATTTGTCGGCTTTGGAGTGATCATCCCCATCGTACCTGAAGTTATTCGTGCCACGGGTGCAAGCACGGTCAATTTAGGAATACTAATGGCTAGCTATTCGATCGCATCTTTTATTACCGCACCTTTTTGGGGGAAGCTTTCCGATATAAAAGGCCGGCGTCCCATCTTACTTTGGGGCTTACTCGGCTTTAGCGCAAGCTTTTTTCTTTTTTCGGTGGCAGAAAACTCTCTGACTTTAATGTATACGTCGCGCATCATCGGAGGTTTGTTTGCAGGAGCTGTTATTCCTTGTGCTTTTGCATATGCTTCTGATAGTACAGATGAAGAAAACCGAACGAAAGCAATGGGACTGTTAGGAATGTCGATTGGCTTAGGCTTTATTTTTGGACCGGCATTAGGCGGCGTCCTTTCATCTTTCGGCTTGTTTGTTCCCTTCGTTATCTCTGGTATCTTGTCACTGATTATGACAGCGTTCTCATTCTTTACGTTAAAAGAATCTTTACGAAAAGAATCTGCTGATAAAGTACAGACATCGAGATGGCATGACTTCACGTCAGATTTTCAAGGAGCTATGAAGTATTTATATGTTCTTTCATTTTTAGCGACTTTTACGCTCGCTGGTTTAGAAGCTACTTTTCAATTTTTTCAAATAGCGAAAATTAATGCTACTCCTACGACAATCGGATGGATGTTTATGGCGAGCGGTTTAACTCAAGCGCTGATTCAAGGCGGTGTGCTGCAGCGATTTAAAAAAGGAAATGAAAAAAAGCTGATGGCCATTGGCTTATTAGTTTCAGCAATAGGATTTACGTCTATTTTGTTATCTTCTAGTGCCGTTAATGCTACCTTATTTTTGTGCATATTTACAGCAGGAAATGCCCTTATTCGTCCTTGTGTCCTCTCATTAATTACAATGAGAACCAAAGTAGGATATGGCTCTGCTTCGGGGCTGACCGCCTCAATGGATAGCTTAGGGCGTATTTTTGGCCCTCTGCTTGGTGCATTTGCCTTTAAACTCAATATGACGCTGCCTTTTATTATCGGAGCTGTTGTCACTTTAGCTGCTTTACTGCTGATTCAGCGTCATACAGCTCTAGATTATTCTGAGCAAACACTCTCATCGTAGAGGCCGGGACAACATTATTTTAGTCGAAAGAAGATCCGAACGGTGAATCGAGATTCTTGATGGAGAATCAACGCGTTCGGATTTTTTTATTGTTATGAGTATTCTAGCTGTGTTGATTGGAAAGCAAGACGGAGACTACTGAGGAATAGCGGAAGAGATGAGACCCCGCAGGAGCGCAAGCGACGAGAAGGCTCAGCGGCCGCCCGCGGAAAGCGAAGTCTTGCATGGAAATCAACAGTCGATTCCTACTAGCTCATGTAGCTCATTTGTTGGCCTTTAGATTAATTTAGCGATGTCTTAATCTCTTTTCATCGTTACTAACACAAGGTTATCAGCAGCTGCAGTGTGTTTTATAATTGAAAACTGATGTGCTTTGTACAGCTTAATCGCAGGTGTATTTTTTTCGGCTGTAGACACTATACATTCACATTCAGAATATCTTTGAAGTACATGTGTTAAAAGACAGCTTCCGATTCCTTTTCGAAAGTAACGAGGACGCACAACGAGGCGGCAAATCGTTAATCGCTCATTTTCTTTTTCAAACGACAGCACTCCTGCTAGCTTACCTTCAATCATTTCTCCGATAAACACTTCCTTGCTTTTCATAATATCTTCTTTGCTTTCTGTAAGCTGAGGAATATCTGAAAAACCAATGAGCCTTGCTTCTTCTTGATAAGCTTCTACTTGCACAGCTACTATTTGAAGAGCGATATCCACTCTTTGATGTTCGAGGATTTGAAGCATGAAAACCACTCCATTTCTTTCACAAATTTAGACAAATTCCATGTTTTCACTATATCCAAACGCCTTCCTTGTACATATTGTATTATGTACCGAATTAGCCAGGAGGTGTTTATATGCATATCACTGCTGAAAGAATTAGAGAAGCAACAGAAGCGATTGCTTCTACTGAGCTTGAAACGTTTATGTACCAAGAGCCAACTGCTCTTCACAGACGCTCTCGTCGTCGTTCTACTCGCCGTTCTACTCGCCGCACTACTCGCCGCACTACTCGTCGCACTACTCGTCGCACTACTCGCCGCACTACTCGCCGTTCTACTCGTCGTACTACTCGCCGTTCTACTCGTCGTTCTACTCGTCGTTCTACTCGCCGTTCTACTCGCCGTTCTAGCCGTCGCCGCTGTCGCTGCGGTTCACCTTGCTGCTCATATCCATGGTTTAATAAATCATTTGGCTGCTGCTTTAAAGGGCATGGCTGTGGTCGCTAAATAAATCTAAAGCAAGTCGAGTTTAAAACATACGCGGCTTGCTTTTTTTAAGATTTTTATTTTACATAATCATTCGTTTTACTCTTCTTGAAAAGGAAAACAACGTATAATAATGGGAAAGAATCTCTCTTAAAAGGAGGCCTATCCATGCACTTATCTTTTGATCATCTTGTTCATTTTTCACCTGATCCTATTAAAGCTCAGAAAGAACTAAACGAATACGGAATAAATGTCATTAAAGGCGGCATCCATGAAAAATGGGGCACTTTTAACACGTTGGCTTATTTTAACCTCAGCTATATTGAATGGCTTGGGCTTAGAGATATCGCGTTAGCTCAAAACGTTACAGATAATGACCTTATTCAGCAGCTTGTTAACGAACATACACCGCTTGGTCATTTTGGCCGATTTGCACTTCGTACAGATGATATGGATTTGCTAATAAAAGAGCTGGAAAGCAAGAACGTCACTGTAAAAGGTCCTGTAGCGGGTTCTCGCCAAACCAATGATGGAGAAAGACTTCAATGGAAAATGTGTTTTATTGAAGCTGACCACGATTCCCTGCCTCTTCCTTTTTTTATTGAATGGGGTGAACCAGAAGAAAAACGCAAGCCAAAGCTAGCGGATCTTTCTTCCCACCAAGCTGGTCAGCTGCAGCTAAAAAATATTTACTGTGCTGTACATAACCTCGAAGAATCCATCAGCAAGTGGACGAAACTGCTGGACGTTCAGTCTGGCGAAAGCTACAAAGACTCTTTACTTGATGCACGTTGTCAAAAACTATATGTCAATGGAGGAAACCTTATTTTTTGCAGCGGAACACAAGGTGTTGTCCATGATACATTAAAAAAAGTTGGAGAACGTCCATTTTTGGTTGAATTGGATCACGCTCTAACACCGCAACAAATTACCGTACAAGGAGCTTCTTTTAAATTCAACAAATAAATATCCGCGGACGGATGTTTATTTGTGTGCTTCTTTTATAGCTTGATAAATGAAATGAGGCAAAATTTCAAAGGAATACTGAACGTCTAATCTTTCGGTCCATTGATGCGCATCTCTTCCTAGCGGTCCAATGTTCAGCACCGGCATCTTCAGCTCCTCTAGCTCTTCTAGCGGGATATGATACCCTTTATTCCATAGGGGCATATTGGCTACTAACGTGTTAAATGTATGAAGCGGATGCTGCAGGCTGGCATAGCTTAAATCCGAAATTCCGCCAAAATAACTTTGTTCAACTAGCTCCAATTGGAATTGCTCTTTGGCAGTTGCCTGTACGTTTGACAAAATCTCTTGTACAAATGGATCATCATGTGAACAAACGGCCGGATAAAAAGGCGGCGTAAAAAATAAGACCATCATCGGAGCTGCTTCTTTACATAAACCAGCTAAAGAGTTTACTAATTTAATGGTTTTATTTCTGTCATCCTCCTCTTGTGCCAAAAGTGCTGCTTCCATTTCGTGCACATATTTTTCGCCGTGCTGTTTGACTGCATGAGTATAAAGTTCTTCATACGTCCATACGTTCACATCACGAGATGAACCCTCCATTCCCTCAGCGTACTGCCTAGCGGCTTTATTATAATGTTTTTTTACATTCAAAGCCGCTTTGTCAGCCGATTTCAACAGCAGATCTGTTACTTCTTTAAGAGAGCGATTTAACATAAATAAATTAAATAATACAACGGCAGAGTGCGGAACTTGAACTGAATACTCTTCTTTTAAATCTTTTTGTATCAGCACCGTAGGAGGTGGACTCGTTTCATCTCTTACTTTTTCGCAAAAATCAACGTTTAATTCTATTTCTTTTGTTAAATAAGAAGCTAGTAAATTAGCATTTAAACCAGCTAGCGGTTCCCCTACATGAGTTTCTTTTCCATAACACAAAAAGCTTGGCATGATTTTTCCAATCGATCCTGAGTACACATAGTTCGTTTGATCTCCAGGATAGCGGCTGAACACCGGTTCTGCATTTAGCATGAGAGAAAAATCCAGCTGATGTTTGCGGGCAAGTTCTAAAAGAACAGGCACTGCTTTTCTCATCCCAAGCGAATTTACTTCTTCATCCGGCACTGACAGCAGCAGGATGTTTCCGTCAAACTCCCCGTTGCATGCTCGTTCAACCATACTGATATGCAGGGCAATGCCTGCTTTCATGTCCATCGTTCCTCGGCCAAAAAGCCAGTCTCCTTTTATCATATCTTTTTGTACGTGCGCCGGAACTTGTTCCATATGGTTATAAAAAGTACTCGTTAATGTATCAGCGTGAAAAGCATCCTTTTTCCACTGTCCATAATCTTGTACATCCACTACATCGTAATGACTTACTAGTACAACTGTTTTATTCGTAATTTTCCCTTGAACAAAAGCTGTGACAATCGATCGCCCGTCTCCTGTTGAATGAAGCTCGACTTGCTCGTTTTTTTGAAAGTAAGGCAGCTTCAATAAATACGACGCTATCGATTCAGCCATTTCCACTTCTGCCATCGTTCCTGTCACGCTAGGTATAGAAACCAATTCGCTTACAAGTTTTTTTAACTGTGCTTTTGTTTGATACAAAGATGTTTTGTTCGACATACCCTTCATCTCTTTCCTTTTTCTAAATTTTCTATCAAACAAAACCATTCGTCAATCCCTTTGACAGAGACCCTTTCATTCTATCCCTATGTATCATAGTATGGCGCTGCCTTTACGCACATGATAAAAAAAGAGTGCGCGGCTAGGGATAGCACCGCACACTCTTTTTTTACTTTTGGTCATCTTCTAAAAAGTCTAGGATACGATCAATAAGCTGTTCGCTTCCTGCATCGTTTCCGTGTTCAAGAGACATTTCCATTTCAATGCTCCTTTCATAAAATATTCTTGTTTTATAACATACCACAATTCATTTCGAATGTAACCTTTAATTTGTGTAAAAATTTCGACAATTTATGATTAATTTTAAAATCTATTGAGTATTGATTATACCCACCAGATTCTTTGCTTGTCAAAAACCATGCTTTCTATTTAAAAACACTTAAAAAATAGAGGCGCGAGCAGACTTCTTCTATAAAAGACAGCCTACTCGCTCAAGCTTGGAACAGCATGATGAATAAATTTCTAGTTCATTTGCTTTTTGTATATCTTTAATATCTATGCCTACAGCATATGTACGAACATGGTTTTCGACCACAATTTCATAAAATGTTTCTAACTCACGATAAGCTACTTGATAATGCTTTCCTAATAATTTCACTGCTTCCTTTAATGCTTTCTCTCCTGTATGTGCTGCAACTGCTGTATGACTCATAAAACCCTCTCCTTTTAGAAAAATAAAAAAAACTCATTTTGCTTTGATGCAAAATGAGTTTTTCACCCGTTTTATCACCCAAAGCACATGCTTTGCTGGTAGGAGCACCTTACATTCGTAGGTTGCTGTGGAGTCAAAGAGCCAGATCTCTCGTCCACTCGTGATAACTTTTTAATTTAAAATTTATTTTATCAAACAATTCCATCCCCGTAAATAGAAAAATAAAAATATTTTAATTTTTTCGGTAATGGAATGAATTCAAAAAATGAAAGCTTAGATTAGCAAAATAAGAAGCTGCTACAAGCAATGCCTCTTCATTTAATGAAAAAGAAGGATGGTGCCATTCATATTCTCCAGCTGTACCCATCCATACAAAAAATCCTGGTACATGCTGCTGATATACGGCAAAGTCTTCTCCTCCAGGCGATTGTTCAGCTTCTACGACTTGATAACTAAGATTCTCTGCAGCGTTAATAGCCAGTTTTTCCAGCGTATCATCATTGTTTACTACAGGAAGATATGGATACCATTTAACGTCTACTGAAGCCCCGAAAGCTGCTCCAATCCCTTCAGCAGTTCGTTTCATAAGACCCGGTATTTTTTCTCTCGCTTCTTCTTGAAAGGTACGCACCGTTCCTTCAAGCGTTACTTTGTCAGGAATGACGTTCCACGAGCTCCCTCCATGGATTTGAGTTATGCTGACAACAACATTTTGAAAGGGGCTGAGATTACGGCTGACAATGGTTTGTAAACTAGTAACAATTTGACCAGCAGCAGCAATCGGATCTACTGTTTTTTCAGGGATGCCCGCGTGACCTCCTACTCCTTTGATGTCAATTTCAAAACGATCAACGCTTGCCATTAAAGCTCCCGATTTGATGCCAATGGTTCCTACAGGAAGATCCGGTTTGTTATGCATCCCAAATATCGCTTCTACTCCTTCGAGCACACCTTTTTCAACTAGCATTTTTGCCCCTGAAGCCGTTTCTTCAGCCGGTTGAAAGATAAACCGTACCGTACCGCAAAGCTCCTGCTGACGCTCTTTAAGAAGAGTGGCTGCTCCGATTATAGAAGCTGTATGAAAATCATGGCCGCATGCGTGCATAACTCCGTTTACTTCAGATGCAAATGGCAGATTGGTTTTTTCTTCAATTGGCAGCGCATCAATATCAGCTCGAATTGCGATAGTAGGTCCCGGCTTTCCTCCCACAATTTCCGCTACTGCTCCTACGTCTAATTGGAATGCATCAGCTATAGAAATATCATAGTGCTTTAACCACTTTTTAATACGTTTAGTTGTTTCATATTCTTTCATTGAAAGCTCTGGAAACCGGTGCAGCTCACGGCGTATGTCTATTAGCGTATTTAGTAGTAATTGATCTGTCATATTTATCACTCTTTCACATTTCTTAATTTGGAGAACTTCTCTATCTTTTATGACAAAGAGTGTACCTTATTAAATTTTTTATAAAGAAATACGGTCGTATAACCTTCTGCAAGGTGCTTTTCTTTAGCTTGAACATATCCTTTTCGTTCATACATCTCAACTAACCAAGGATGTTCTTTTGCTGTTCCTAAAGACACACCTGGTGATTTAAACATATTTTTTATTATCTCTTCCTCTACTAGATGCAGCAGCTTAGATCCAATGCCTTTCCTGGCAAACGACGGGTCTACTGCAAACCACCAAAGATGCGGAACAGCAAACGGACCTGGATGTTCTCCCCAAGGCATTCGTATAGACACAGTTGCAGCGATTCTTTTCTCTTCTTCATATACATAGCAAAGGTTTTGAGAAATATTTTTCTTAACGAGGGCAAGATCAGCAGTAGCTGCTAAGAAAGGAATGCCTATCTCTCGAATAGGCTTATATGCTTGTAGAGTTAAGTTCAATAAGTTATCTGCGTCGTCATTTGTTGCCAAACGGAATTCATTTTTCATCCCTTCGTCTCCTTATGTATAAATATTTTATTTAACTTATAAGTTTACTAAGAATTAAAAAAGACAGACTGCCGCCTTGCGTACTCACTATACAACTGCTTTTATAACGTGTCAATTTTCATTATCTCTTTCTATGAAAGCTATCATAAAAACCAATACTTACAGTTTATTATACTGAACAAATATCAATAAATCCCCTTACGAAACCCCTTTCATTACTTTCGTTAAATTTTCAACCGCCATTATAGAGCGACGTATGATAAAATAGAACACGGTAGTTGTAAGAAAAGCAAACAGAAATGTAATCACTAGCATAATCGAGGCTGCTTGCTCTTGTTTCATAATAAGATAATAATTTGTCACTTCAATTACAGTAAGTGTTATGACCATCATATATAGCATTTCACATGTAAACTTTGAAACGCTTTTTTTATTTTTCATTCCCTATACCATCTAAAGACATAGAATGTCTAATCTATATTAGTAGTATCGGCATATTTTTATATGTTTTTGTAAAAACTAAAGAAGAATTGAAGCAATTATTATTGGCGCTTTCCCACTAAATATTGGAATACATATCATTCTGCAAGGCGCTGCAACAGCAGTTGATAACTGTCTGATTATTCTTTCATTTGACCAAACTCTACCTTTGCTTATAAAATGAAGATTTGTAGAAAGGAGTACGAAAAATTTTATGTATACGTATCAAACAGGCAATCAAACAATTGACTACAAAATTGAAGTCGTTCCAAATAGAACCGATATCACGGTGCAAATTTGTGACAAAGAAGGGGTAAAAGTTATTATCCCAAGAGGTCTTAATGAAAACAATGTGCGTTCAATCATCGCACGCAAAGCAACATGGATTTTAAAACAACTAAACGGTTCACAGCCAGCTGAGGAAAAGCCAGCTGCTCCAAAGAAAGAAGCAGTAAAAAAAGAAACAGCTAAAAAAGAGGCTCCTAAAGCAGCAGCTTCTGCAGCTAAAACTGGTTCTTTTGAAGAGGGAGACAAATTCCCTTACCTAGGACGTCAATATCGATTAAACATCGTTCGTGGAGATGTAGCAAAGGCTGAAATGACATTCCGTGCAAAATTCATTGCTACAGTACCTGAAAGCTGGAACGAGCAGCAAACAAATGAAGGTATTGGACAACTATTAACAGAATGGTACCAAGGCCGCGCAGGTGAAAAATTCCAAGAAGCTTTGAAATCTGTTAAAAAAGCAGCAGACAATGCTCCTGAATCTGTTAAGTGGGACGAGTTAGGTGAAGAATACGCTACGACTCAAGATAATACAATCGTATTAAACTGGCGTTTGCTAACAGCTCCTCTTGCAACAATTGAATATGTCATTGCTTCTCAATTTACAAATGCAGATGAGTTATTCGAAGATGCAGCTGAACGCAAACAGTGGTTAAGCGATAACACCCTAAACGCATTTTAAGTTTATACATAAAAAAAGCACGCGGCGAACGCGTGCTTTTTTTATTTGGATAGAAGTACTCGAATAATCTCACTGCTCAAAAATTAGTTAACCTGATAGGTTCATTCAAGCGCAGTTTATAAACCAATATATAATATACATGTTTAAAGTTTTATTAATCTAATTTTAAAAGCAGTAAGTAAGAATAAACTGATTCTATAAAAAACTGATTCTTATCCTTTTAATACTCTAAACGCTTCTCTTACTTTTCGTGCAAAATCTAACGGTGGTTCTACGGATTCAAAATGCATATACATTGCTCTCGGCTCTTCAAATAGCCAATGGTTGTGAACGGCTGTAACCTTAATATCTCTTTTTCTAAGCTCCGTTAATAATGGATTTACCTCTTCTTGCAAAAGCACGGTTTCACCTAGATTTAGCGCTCTTCCCTTGCTATCTAAATCTTCAAAAGTGAAAAATTGAGGAGTAACTAATGGAGAGCGTGTTGGACGCCCTAAAATTTTAAAACGAATCGTCCGAAACTTTTGTACCAAACAAACGCCATTTTCATCTAAACTGCCTTGTCCACCTAGAATTCTCGCAAACTCCTGACACAGACTCTTTTTATTTTCCCAACTCATTATGCTGACTTCCTTTCGTATCATAACTTGTCCTTTCTTAATAAATATATGTGAAAGTTATCAAGTAGAAACGGCAAACACACAGGAAGACTACCTATTTTATAAATCCAGATTATCAAAAGTCATATTTATTTTTCTTTGTTCATATCAATAGCATGTATTTTTGAATTTAACTAAAAAGAGAAATTCAAATGCCAATTTAAAGAATTTACTTAAACAGTTTTTAAAATTGAATTTGTAGGGGGAAGTAAAATGAAAAAAATAGGAAAAGATGATTTTATTTCAGGGTTTGTTCCTCATCATAATCATGGCTCAGTCGACTACACTTCTGTTGCGTCAGGACATGTCCATCAGTGCCTCGATGTAACGTCTCCTCCAATTCAAAGCGAGGATGGAAGCCACATTCACTATACAGAAGGCTATGTTGTTTTTGAAGACGGACATACACATCATTACAAAGCCTACTCTGGCCCTGCTATTCCCATTGGCAACGGTATGCACGTTCACTATTATGATTTTTATACCAGTGAAGACAACCAGCATCGGCATCATGTCAAAGGTGTAGATCATCCTGCTCCGGGCGATAGATAATGAAATAGTTTAATGCAATTAAGCCAAGGTCTCAGCTTGAGTTCATATAACCGCTTTAATAAAAGTGAGGCTGGGACAAAAGTATCTTAGCCCAAGTGAAAAACGAACCATTGATCAACATGTTTGATGAGTGGTTCGTTTTTTTGTTACTTGAATACTGCTTCATCTGTTTCGTTCCTTCTAGCAGTTGATTGAAGGGTAAAACGAAGACTCCTGCGGGAAAAGCGTGACAGATGAGGCCCCGCAGGAGCGCAAGCGACGAGGAGGCTCAGCGGCCGCCCGCGGAAAGCGAAGTCTTGCATGGAAATCAACTGCAGTGTCATAAGCGGTTCAGCTCATGGATCTCATTTGTTCGTCTTTAGATTGGATTCATTCAGTTATGTCACAGCCTCTTTGTACATATATGATTTAAATGGAAGTCTCTCACCCCCTGCTTAATCTGCTTAATCAAAAAGGATACGCGAGCTCTTTATTCCAAAAATTCGACATACCAGGTCTTTGGACATGTCAAAGTTGCTACACCAATCGATATATTGTGTTTTAAAAGAAAGATACATATAATCAAGAAAATGTTTGATTTTGTTTAAATGTGGATACGTATACCTATAAGCAAGATAGCAAACACTTAAGATGAGTGGTTACGCTGTAAAAGTTGTAATGACCATGTAAAGAAAGGAAGTGCAGCTTATGAAAGGACAGAGCTTTTTTATTTTAGGACTTATATTTGCTCTTATCATTGCTGTGTTAGCTGTAATTAACAACGATCCTGTACAATTTAACTATGTATTTGGTTCACAAAAATGGCCTCTTATTTTAATTATCTTAACAACGGCCGTGTTTGGAGGAGTTGTTGCTGCTTCATTGAGCTTTGTAAAAATTGTTCAACTAAGAGGACAAGTGAAGCAGAAAAACAAGCGAATTGCTGAGCTGGAAGAAGAAATCAAGCTGCATAAGCCTGTTGAGCCTGTTGTGGAAGAAGAACCAAATCAACCAGCTACTCGAACTGAGCGCGCTCACTTATAATAAAGAAGAGCCGTTATTCCCTAGAATAACGGCTCTTTTCATTTTTTGTTCCCTCATGCATATTTTTATATTTTTGGCATACACGCATAAACAGATAGATATAGATATGGAAAACTTTAGTTCTGAATGGTACAATCAACACTGTTATATCTCTATGAAAAACTTAAATTGACAGTCTTACCGTTAAGAAGGTGTTCATCCATTATGGTCAATAAAAAACTAAAGCGTGAAATTCTTACATACACAAGCGTCATCCTCGGCACTGTTTTGCTTTCTGTTGTCGTTCAGCACTATTGGTTTCAGCCCTACACTGTAAAAGGCGATTCTATGAAGCCTATTTTGCACGAAGGCAATCGAATTATTATTAACAAACACAGCAAGCTGGAGCGCTTTGACATTGTCGTTTTGCAAGCTCCCTATAGCAGTGATTTTCTAGTAAAGCGCATCGTCGGCTTACCAGGAGAAACGGTCGAATACAAAGATGATGTTCTGTATATAAATAACAAAGTCAGAAAAGAACCGCATCTTCATAAATATTTATCCAAAGTACCCGCTTACGAGCGATTTACTGAAAATTTTTCCACGTACGAACTGTCTCAAGACGGCACGATACCCGATGGATACGTATTAGTGCTAGGTGACAACAGACGCATTAGCCGAGATGGCAGACATTTTGGCCTCACTCCGATTTCTTCGATCATAGGAGAAGTCAATATGAAATACTGGCCTTTAAAGGAAATGACTCTTATGCATTAACACATAAAAAAGAAAGCTCAAAAGTGAGCTTTCTTTTTATTTTGGATTTTCCTTGTTTTCTACATGCTGTTCTTCTGCAAATTCTGTGTCATACGCTAGTTTTCGCTTAAAAGCGGGACGCGTTCTCGCTGTATGTTTCGTTTCAATATGGTTGAATAAGTAGCGGTGAACAAAAACCTCGGCAAATGTAATAATAGCTGCAGAAATAATACTTCCCCAAGCAATTTGAACGTAGCTGTCTAATAACAATGTTCCAAAAATCCATACGCTCATATAGGTTAGAACAAATTCAACAATAATGGCATCACGGTTGCCCACTCGAGGCAGTACAATTCGATCCACTACTAAATATGTCACAACTGTCGTTAGCAAGCTAAAGGAAATAATGTCTCCGATGGTTGCATCAAAAAACAAATCAAGGCCTATACCAAACGCAATAAGTGCCGCTGCAAATTTAATGAGCAATAATGTTGCATGATTCATATTTGAACCCTCCTTTTTCTATATTAATTTGAACAAAAATAGGGAAATTAATACCTTTTTTGCCAAGAAGGGTATAATATAGGCAAAGCCAGTACATTTGAGGCTGCTCGAGCGTACAAGAATGATTTGGGAGATGTTGTAATGATTGTACTAGAAAATAGTAAAATGAAAGTAAGTATTCAAGAAAAAGGAGCGGAAGTTGTAGAAGTATTTCATAAAGAAAAAGACTTGCAGTTCATGTGGAGCGGAGACCCCGCTTATTGGGGACGAGTATCCCCCGTATTGTTTCCAATCGTAGGCCGATTAAAAAATGATCAGTATACCGTTGATCAGCGCGAATACTCTTTGCCACAGCACGGTTTTTTACGTGATTCTGCTTTCAGCGTGATCGAACAAACAAACGAAACGGCACGGCTGCAATTTGCTACAAACGGCCGCTTTAAAGACGTATATCCGTTTGAATGTTCAGTTGAAATCAGCTACCGTCTGGAAAATAACCGATTAACTTTTCAGTGGAAAGTAGTGAACGAAGATAAAGACGATATGTATTTTTCAATTGGAGCCCACCCTGCTTTTCGTATTCCGTTACGTGAAAACGAGCAGATTTCTGATTACTTTTTAGAAATAGAGCCTTCTAAAACTACGCCGAAGGAATTTATATTAAAAGACGCTCTTATTCATGAAAAAGGAGCTGCAGAAAATTTGCATCAGCTGCCGCTAAGCGCAGATTTATTTGCAAATGATGCGCTAATTTTTAGTCATATTGACGGAATTACGATTAAATCGCCGGTTAATGAAAATCAAATTAACGTTCAGTTTAATGATTTCCCGTATGTCGGTATTTGGTCAAAGTATGATGCAGAAAATCATACAATCGCTCCTTTTCTTTGCATCGAACCTTGGTTTGGAATTGCAGATACGCATGATCACAACGGAAATTTCAAAGAAAAATTAGGCATCAACCGTTTATCAAAAGACGGTGTATTTCAAACAGAATTCTCTGTTTCCTTTAGCTAATTCAACACATAACAAAACCAATTCAATCAACAGCTAGAAGCAGCTAAATAGATTAACTCTACGTTCACCATAACAATAAAAAGCTCCGAACGAGTAATCGTTCGGAGCTTTCTTCAACTAAACTACTTTTGTCCCTGCTTTTTTTTATATTAGTTATTTACAACATCGCTATTTTTTAGCGCATGGACTTGTTCTATTAGCTTCTGAACATATTCTTCGCTGAGTACACCTGTTGCCCCTCGAATAATTTCAGTCGAATAATGATCCGGAGGTGCGACTTCTTTTTCTTTATTTAACACAAAAAAAGTAAGAACATGATCCACCATCTTACCTTCATGCTCGACAGAAATAATAGCAGGACGATAGCCGTTATTATCTACGCCTTCTCTGCCATACAGGTACGTAATTGCTTCAGGCGGCACGCGGTACAGTTTGCCTTCAACGACTCCGCCTTCTTCAACCATGTCTGCACGTCCTCCGTCATGAATAACGTGGTTATATCGAAGCGTATAGCCTTTGAAAACAGCTCTGCCGAGACAGTCTTGGAAATGCTGATCTACCCCGTGCTTAATAAAACGATCGTTATCCATACATGAACCGTAAGCAAAATACAGCATACCTTCTAATAAATCTTCTTTCCACACGCGCCAGTTTCCGCTCGGGATAAATTCGTGCAGCAGCGAACGATCGCTTGCCACATACACAACGGCTTCAAATTCACCTTGGTCCGTTTCAACCGTTTGCACAACTTTATCATATTCATTGTCTTTATGACCTTCATGAATGTACCCTTCTAATTCATCAAGAGCCTTCCACATAAGCTGATCGGTCACTTCATATACTTCTCCGTACACAATATGTTCACTGTCGATATCAAGCATAGGGTAGCCTTGCTTTGTGTCATATAATTTCCCTTTTGTTTTTGCCTGCTTGGCAATAGGGCGCGCATGATGCAGCAATCCGTGATTACCTTCTCCTTCAAGAAGCGTTCCGTATACAAATAAATAATTGCACATACTCCTTATTCCCCCTCTTTCTCTTCATAAAGCTCTAGCGGTAACCCATCCGGATCAGCAAAAAATGTGAATTTTTTTCCCGTTAGTTCATCTACCCTAATAGATTCCACATCAATCCCTTGCTGCTCTAGTTCACGCTTGGAATCCTCTACGCTTTCAACCGCAAAAGCTAAATGGCGTAAGCCGCACGCTTCAGGTCTTGAAGGACGCCGTGGCGGATTTGGAAACGAGAACAACTCAATTTGATAGCCAGGAGCTACTTCTAAATCTAGCTTATATGAATCTCTTTCTTTTCTATATGTTTCTTCTATAATCTTGCATCCTAACACATTTACATAAAAAGCTTTTGAACGTTCATAATTACTTCCTATAATGGCTACGTGGTGCATTCGTTTTAAATTCATTTCATTCTCCCATAAAAACCCTTTTCTAATCATCCTACACAAAATGCCGGCAAACATCAAATAATTACGTTATCACCTTTGACGAGAGTGATAAAAGTCACGGACATAGCTCCTCATAACAAGTAACATAACAACGAGGTGAATAACATGATTTCGTTAACATTTAAAGCAAGAATTGACCGAACTCAAAATTTAGATTCGTTAAAAGAAGAAGCTGCTATTATGCACCGTATTGCTGATCAGCTATCTCCAATGAGCCCTGAGTTCATAGATTATACTGAACGTATTCAATATGTGTATGAACGCATGCACATTATCGTACGTCATCCTACTAAAAAACTCGCTTAATATAAGCGAGTTTTTTTATAAAATCTTTGTCAAACTACCTTATTTTGAGATATACTGAATGCTAATAAAAAAATGAAACTTTTTGATCTTACGCGCGTATACTTAATTACGATAGGATAAAAGATAAATAGTTACACAGATAAAAACCATCACGTGATGGTTGACATAGTTAAAGGAGGTGGTATTCTGATGGGGTTGCGACATACAAAATTGGCGAACTTGCAGAGATGGCACATGTAACGAAACGCACGGTTGACTATTATACCAACATTGGTTTGTTAAAAGCAGAACGCTCTGCTTCTAACTATCGCTTTTATAACGAAGAAGCGCTGAAACGTCTTTACTTAATTGAAAAATTAAAAAGCGAAGGCCGTTCTCTTGAAGAAATTTCTTCTCTATTTTCTATAGAGCAATCCGAGAATAGCCACTCCAAAGACGAATTAGCATCCAAATTTTACGTACTAAACGACAGTTTAAAAGAAGTTGCACCGCTTATGGAAAAGCTTAATGAAGAAGATCGAAAAGTAATGATGAATCGGCTTTCACCAGAAAGCGTCACTCTTTTGCACTCTTTACTGCTGCTGCTGTCGTAAATTTATTATTTACAGGAGGTGTTTACTTACTTTATAGCATTATAAAGTAAGTATATTCATTGATAACCATTAACTTAATTATTTTTGCGATTTTAATTGTACTCACTGCTTTTTTCGTTGCTTCAGAGTTTGCAATTGTGAAGCTTCGTAGTTCACGGGTAGATCAACTTGTTGCTGAAGGAAAAAAAGGAGCGAATGCGGTTAAAACCGTGACGACACACTTAGATGAATATTTATCTGCGTGTCAGCTTGGTATTACGATTACTGCTTTAGGACTCGGTTGGTTAGGAGAACCGACTGTTGCGAAGATTGTAGAACCCCTGTTTGAAAAAATGGGTGTTGCTGCATCTTTAACACATATTCTTTCATTCATTATCGCATTTGCGCTTGTAACGTTTGTTCACGTAGTCGTTGGTGAATTAGCGCCAAAAACATTTGCGATTCAAAAAGCTGAAACCGTTACGTTATTGTTTGCTCGTCCGTTAATTTTATTCTATAAAATTATGTTCCCCTTCATTTGGTTACTAAATGGTTCTGCCCGTTTATTAACTGGAATGTTTGGATTAAAGCCAGCTTCAGAGCATGAACTTGCGCACAGTGAAGAAGAGCTGCGCATTATTTTATCAGAAAGTTTTAAAGGCGGGGAAATTAACCAGTCTGAATATAAGTACGTGAACAACATTTTCGAATTCGATAACCGTGTTGCTCGCGAAATCATGGTACCAAGAACAGAAATTTCAGCTGTTTCTGAAGACGACAGCATTGAAGATTTCTTAAAGCTTGCTGTAGAAGATCGCTACACTCGTTACCCTGTTACCGTTGACGGAGACAAAGATAACATTATCGGCTTAGTCAACGTCAAAGAGATTCTAAACGATGTCGTAATTAACGATGCGTTAAAAAAGCAAAGCGTGAAGCTTTATATGAATCCTATTATTCAAGTAATTGAAACCGTAGCGATTCAAGACCTATTGCGCTCGATGCAAAAGAAACGTACGCATATGGCTGTGTTGATTGATGAGTACGGCGGTACGGCTGGTATCGTTACCGTTGAAGATATTTTAGAAGAAATCGTTGGAGAAATTCGAGATGAGTTTGATACAGATGAAAAGCCGCTTGTTCAAAAAATCAGCGATCAGCACTTTGTCTTTAACTCAAAAGTACTGCTTGAAGAAGTTAACGAAGTCCTTCATATCGAAATTGAAAACGACGATATCGATACAATTGGCGGCTGGATGTTAATGCAAAATATCGATATCCAGGAAAGCGAATCGTTCAAACTTTTTGGATACGAGTTTATTGCAAAAGAAATGGACGGTCACCAAATGAAAGAAGTAGAAGTACGTGCCCTTCCTGAAGAAGAACGCGTGCAGCCTGAAAGTCATTCACCAGAACAAGAAGTTACACAAGCATAATAGAAAGAGCCGCTTCTTCATGAAGCGGCTCTTTTTTATCATTACTTTATCATTACTTTATCTTAATCATGCAGCAGCTTATACACAACGTTCTCTTCTGCCTCTTCCCCAGTCTTTTCCTTCGCTTGGTCCATCGTGCCGACAAATTCCAGCTTTCCTTCCTTCAAGACCGCAAACCGATGACATACATCTAATATTTCATTCAAATCATGGGTAATATAGATAATCGTCTTTTCTTTTGCCGCCAGCTGTTTAATATAACGAATGATCTCAAGCTTGGACTGCAAATCAATTCCGACCGTCGGCTCGTCCATTAACAAAACGGACGGTTCATGAATAAGTGAAACGGCTATGTTTAGCTTTCGCTTCATGCCTCCTGATAAATTTTTCACTTTTTCCTTCCATCTTCCTTCGAGCTGTACAGCTGAGCAAAGAGACTGAAGCTGTACATTCGACAGAGAGCGTGAAGTCATTTTGCTCCACATTTTCATGTTTTCTTTTACGCTAAGCTCTTCCCACAGCGCTATGTCCTGTGGAACATAGCCAATGACTTCTCGAATCGCTTTTTGATTTTTCTTAAGCGATAAGCCCCCAATCGTGACATTCCCGCTTGAAGGAGCCGTAATGGTAGACAAAATAGACAGAAGCGTCGACTTACCAGCGCCGTTTGGTCCTAAAAGGCCAATGACTTCTCCACTTTCTACGGTCAGCGTAACATTTGCTAACGACCGTTTTTTTCCGTATGTTTTGCTAACGTTGTTAATTTCAATCATTTGATGCTCCTCACATTCCACACTATTTTAAACGCGCACAAACATATACATGCAATGGAAACAGCTATCTCTTTCCAAATGAACGTAAGCGGCAGTGCATGCTGATACAGAAGCAGATGCTGCGGAAGCCACTGACTTATTCTTTCAATCGTTGCAGAAAGCTCTCCTACCGGGAAAAAGCTCCCTCCTATTATACTGAGTCCTGTGACCATGACAACGCTGATCATATAATAAGATCCAACTCGCTGACTTTCACTTGCAAGCCACGTGCTAAAAGCAACGCACACAATCACATAGATACACATATACAGCAGCACACTGTAAGACTCTACTCCATACAGCCATTTAAATAGAGCAAAGCTTATGAGAGCTTGAAACACGTATAGCACAGCATAAGCAGCGCTGACGCTTCGAATATAACCATAAAGCCCTTTTTGCATCGTTTTCATTCGTTTGAAAAGATGCTTCCTCTCTTTAATCATCCAATCTGATGTGAGGCAGCAAAGTAAAAGCGTAAAGAATCCCCATAGCGGCACGTATCCGGTCACTTGAGCGCTCCCTTGCTTCGTATGCTTCGTTCCTTGCGCCTCGTAATCAATTGTCATCAGCGGCTTTGGCTTCCACTGGTTATCGGTATAACGATACGCTTCTTTCCATAAATCCGGTCCTGCATGAATGTTATAAACTCTATATAAAAAACGCACTTCATTTGCCGCTTTAACATTTGTCGTTAACCTTGTCACTTCACTCGCCACGACTTCTCGAACCGCTTCTGTGGCAACTGAGGAAGGCAGCGTAAGCAAATCAATGACTCCTTGATAATTCCCCGCTTCTACTTCTTGTTGAAATCCGTTAGGAAACATAAAAATGCTGTCAATTTTATTTTTGGCCAGCTGCTTTCTCGCTTGTTCTTCATTTAGGGAAATAAACTGAATTTCTGTTGTTTTCTGTAGTCGATCCACCACTTGTTTAGACATTTTGCTATGATCTTGATCGACAAGAGCAACAGGTATTTTTGAATCACTTTGTACTTTTGCTAAAAACGAGCTGCTGATGACCGTTCCTATTAAAGGTAAAAAGAAAATCATGACAATAAGCATAGGACGCTTCAGCAGCTGCTTTATTTTTTCACTGATCATTTTCTCCACCGCCTTTGCATAATCATCACGTAGCCAACGGCAAGAACAAAACTTCCTGCTGCCGTAATGAGAATAGGCTTAAGGTAAAGAAAAGCTTCGTTTGTGTTATATCCATCAAATTCATAAAATAACAGCTCCAAGACACGGGTGTTGAGTGACCATTTCTGAAAACCACTCGCCCAGTCCGGTAAATAGACGATCGGCACAACATGTCCACTTAACATCGCACTCAGCAAAATAAACAGCAAACCGGTTATTTGATAAGCTTTTTGTGATAAAAAAAGAACCCGAAGCAGTAAAAACAAACATAAAAAAGCAACCAAACTTCCGCTTACCCCTAAAAAAAGCTCTCCGTACGTACCGGTTACAGGCAGTTTCAGTCCTTTAATGAGGCTTCCAAACAAAACGACAGATACCGGTAGCAAAAGAACAAACAGAGCCGTCAGCTGCGCTAAATAAATGTGGACAAACGATACACCTCTTGTTTTCATTCGAGCCAGCACGGGAGAAGTCTGCGTTTCACTAGCAAGCAGCCATCCGCCGTAGCTCCAAATCATAAGCAGCAAAGCAGCAAAAGACAGGACATAATATTGCTTCATATCCTGCTGAAAGAAACTCGTTTCTATTTGTTCATCAAATAAACTTCCTCTATCTAACACGTGAAGCCCAAACGTCACCAAGCTCTTCTTAAACTCTGCGCGTCTATTTTCATCGGAAACATTTTCTTTTTCTAAAAAGGTATCAACCGTATTAATACCGCTTTGAGCGGCTGACGTGTAGTCGGCTGCACTTTCCATCACGTAGCGAAACAGCTGTGACTGAAGCGGCTTATTGTTGTTTCCAATGACGTGTAAAGGCTGATTTTTTCCATGAGCAATATCGTGACTAAAACCTTTTGGCAGCGTTACAATGGCTGCCACTTTATTTTGCTGCATCAGCTGTTTAGCTTTCTCTTCATTCGTGTAAAGAGGCTTCATAATCTTGCTAAGCTTACCTTCAGTCAGCTGTTCGATGACGTACTTCGTTTGTGCAGTATCATCTTTATCCACAATGGCCACGGGAAACCGATTGACTTTCTCCTCACCTTGCATGGTCTGACTAATAATGATCCCTGCTCCAAGTAAAAACAGAGCAGGGATCATTATTAGCAGTATGAGAGATTTTATATTTTTCAATAGAGCTTTACATGTAAAAAGAGTCAAAGAGAAATATATCTTCATCTGCTTTGCACCTTTTAGTAACCAGCGGTTCCCATATTCATCATGAGACCTTGAACATTTTTAGCGAAATTTTCTTGAATCGACAGCATATCTTCAGGCGTTACATCTTTTACATTTGTTGCATTAGACGCATCAAGCTCTGGAATAGTGGCTGATTTTTTTAATTGAGAAGCAGAGTCGATTTTTAACGTAACGTTTGCCGGATCTGCTTTTGGTCCTATTTTTGTACGAATATCAAACGAATAATCTGCTTTTCCTTTTGAAGCACTTATTGCTTGATTTTGCTTTACTTCTCCGTTTACTACTAGATCTTCTTGATCACCTAAGTCTAAAGAGAAAGTACGGTCAGCCGTTTGTTTTGCATCGGTTTTACCGTTAATTACTGAATTCATTTTAAACGTCATATTCGTGTCTTCATCTTTTGAATCTTTTGTTAACAAATGAATAGACATGTTTTCTTTTCGTTTTTCACTTTCCGTTGTTACGTTATTTTTCATATCAAACGTAAACGCATCATCGGTAGTGCTATCCGCTAAAACTGCTTTAAACTGCTTAGCCGTTTTGTTATCTTCATACGGAATATTTTTAGTTACTACGTTAAGTTTGCCTTTATCGTTAGAAGCATTTTTTACGCCCATGTTCATATCGCGAGCTACCACAACATCATCTTGAACGTACACAGTTGATTTAACACCGCCAGGGTAAGTCGTATCTTTTGCTTCTTTTTGGAAGTCTTGAAGACTTTCTTTTACTGATTTTTTCAATTCTTTTGGATCCGCCATATCTTTTAATTCTGGATTCGTTGCTGCCGAAGATTTAAACAGCTTAGATACATGATTTGCATAGATGGTATGAAGCTTGTCATCTTTTGCTACCTTCGCAATAAGCTTATCCATAAATTGTTTTGTTTCTTTATCAGACATGTTAAGCGTCACGCTTGTTAACTGAAGCGTTTTGCCATTTGTTTTATAATCCACATTTTTTTCTTTGGTAAAATAATCGCTGTCTAGCTCATCATAAATGAACGTTCCGTACTCTTTTGCAATGTAGGTCTTTTCTTTTTCCGTTAACTTTAAGTCTTCTAAACTCACGTTGCTTGTGTTAATATCAAGCGTTTCAGGACCTGAATAAGAAGGATCGAACTTACGCGCTACCTGTCCATATTCGTCTAAGTTTAAATAGAAATATTCATTTGCAAGAATCGGGGCTTTAAAACCTATTCTTTCTTTTGTTTGAAAGCCTTCTAGGTCAAGCGCTTTTGAACCGCCGATATTAAGAGCCAGTGAACCGTATCCTTCACTTTTTTTCGGATCTTGTTCCGCTTTAATTTTAATTTCCGCTTTACTAATAAGATCTTGAATCATTTTAAAGCTTGGATCATAGGAAAGTGAATCCATGTTAAAGCCGCCTTTGATAGTAGCATTTGTAGTAGAAGGCTGCTTCATCGCTTTTTCCTGATAAGCCATCGTTTCACTGTACTTTGTTTCTAATTCATCAGCTGCTTTTTGATACGTATTTACTTCAGAAATTAAGTATAATTGCTTAGGAGATTTTTTAAATACCGTAGCAAATGTAATTGCTCCTCCAATAATCACAATTAAAGCTGCTAAAATGATAATCCATTTAGCCGGTGCCTTTTTGGGAGCGGGCGCTGTTTCTAGCGAAGCCGCTGTTTCGTCTGTTGTTCTGTTTTGATCTTTCTCACTCATCTACACCAGAACCTCCTATGTATTTTGTTAGTCACTTTGTACATGATAAGGAATGGTTTCCATAAATTCTACTACTTCGACAAAATAAGACAATAATTAGTCCGATAAACCGATGTCTTTCGGTGCAATACCGTGTGCAAAGTACTCTACTTAAGTACCCAATATATTGAAAATAAAACCAATTATTCAAAACTATCTCAATAACTATTAAAATAGGTAAATGACTTAACTTCTTATTTTATTACAATATATTCCTATTTTTAAGCATTTACACCTAAGAATTACGAATCGGCACTTTTCTATAGTCGATTCTTTTTCCTTTCATCATATACAGGTGATATCTATGTACGCCTTTATGGAAAGATGATAAAAAAGCAGCGTTTTGTTCTGGTTCGAAAGGGAAATAATATAAGAAAGCTTTTTTCTTGCCGGTGATATAAAAATCGAGTAAAGTATTGCTAAATACATTTTACACAATTTAATTTGAGGATAGAAAAAGGAGGATATCATTATGAATATACGCGTCACTCCTTCTGCAAAAGAAGCGTTGCGGAACGTAGAACAAAATCAAATGATTCAGCTTTCTTTTGATCGAGGAAGCTGCGATATTGTTAATACAATTTATGAAATGAAGATCATCTCAAAGCGCAGCCTTCAATCCTATGAAAAAGTTGTAACGGTTGAAGACTTAGAATTTATTGTTGATGATGACATGGAAGAAGTGTACGACAACGAGCTGGTGATTGATCACGCAGCAGGTGCTTTTATCTTCAAAAATCACAACCAAATTTTTAATAACCGCGTAGGATTGCGCTATATCAATTCATAGAAAAAAAGCAGGGAACTAACTCCCTGCTTTTTTCTTGCATATGTTAGGAAACTCGCTTCTATCGATTGACCTTTAAGCGCTCTTGGATAAATAACAACACGTTCACAAGGCTGTTTTCTTCATATACATTCACTTGCTGACGCTTAAATTCTCCTTGTTCATGGTAGTAAATAATATCTCCCGTCCCTTTGTCTTCATTCATATGTAAATGAAAACTAAGCGGCGTTGCCAAAATAGATCCGTCTTCATCTCGCTGAAGAATTTGACAAAGCGTTTGATTCCCTTGTTTTTCAGATAAAAAGTCATAGCCAAATTGACGTGCTAACTTTTCCACTTGTGCAGCAATAAGAGCTGTAATCTGTTGATTGTCTTTCATAAGCAGTATTTCTCCTTACTTCATCTCATTAGGGTTTTCTTCTTAGTATACTATACCTTAAACTTTTGGAGCTAACGACTTAACCTGTACAAATCATGACCACATGTCCATCCGGATCTTTTATGGTAAAAAACGAAAAATCTTCAAAAGAAGTAATCGGAGAATCAATCGTATAGTGCAGCCCTTTAACAAATTCATACGCTTCTTTAATATCTTCAGTATGAAAATTAAAAATTGGATGGAGACTAACCGCTATTTGTTTTTCTTTTCCTTCAGGACCTGCGTCTAGCGTTAATCCTGTTTCTCCATCAATGTTAAGATTATAAACTGGGTTCTTAACTTCGCTGATCTTGTATTCTTGATTTAATAACTCGCTATACCATTTTACCGAAGTTTTTAAATGAGCTACGTGGATAAATACCGTATTCATTTTATTGAAAACAGGACTCGGCATTTTTAATCCTCCTTTTTGCTTTTGGTTCATTTTATACCATTATCCACGCATCGCTTTATACCTGCTATTCCCTTAACTTTTGCTCATAGATACAAAAAGCTTGCGAATACTATTCACAAGCTTTTTCTTCATAAAAAATATGTATGCTGTACAACTACAATCACAACCGCAATTAAAATCGAAGGCAATAAATTCGCAACTTTAATTTTAATAATTTCTAATAAATTAATCCCAATTGCTAAAATTAATACGCCCCCTACTCCTGTGACTTCGGCAATGATGCTATTCATTAAATCTTGCGGCACAGCCGCATTAATTTGCGTGGCAAATAACGCAATAATGCCTTCGTATAGAAACACGGGCACAGCTGAGAAAATGACGCCTATTCCAAGCGTAGTCGTTAATAATAATGAGATAAACCCATCCATCACCGCTTTTGTAAACAATACGCTGTGATCGCCGCGTATTCCGCTGTCTAATGCTCCTACGATTGCCATTGCTCCAATAACAAAAATTAGCGTTCCTGTCACAAAGCCCTGTGACATACTGAATGTTTGCTTGTCATTTTGCTGTGATTGAAATTTTCGTTCAATTATATTGCCTAGAAGGTTTAGCTTTTCATCTAAATCAATGAACTCACCAATAACTGCTCCAATGGCTAAGCTCAAAATCACAATTAAAAACTGATGACTTTTAAAACCCATTTGTAAACCAAGCGTGATAACGGATAACCCCATCACTTGCATCACCGTCACGCTTACTTTTTCAGGAATGCGGTGAGCAAGCTTGCCCATTAATGTTCCTACAACAATCGCTAGTCCATTTACTAATGCTCCTATAATAAACATGCTGTCACCTTTACTTTGAATAATGCCGTTTCTGTTTTCATTTGTTCTACTTCCTCTCTGCTCTGCACTAGCTGTATCAAACACACTAAATTTTAACATAAAATTCTTGCAATTATGAAGAAAAGAAAAAGATCCGAACGATGAATCATTCGGATCTTTTTCTAAAACACATTTGTTCCAGCCTTTTTATTAAAATGTAATAACGTCTTTTGTGCCTTGCTTTTGGTAGCCTGTTTTTAACAGCTTCACTTCTTTATCCGCTGGCAAGTTGGTAAATACAACCGGTGTCACAATAGACGGTGCATGCTTTTTAACATAGTCTAAATTCACTTGTAAAAGCGGCGTCCCTTGTTGAACGCTGTCACCTTCTCGAACAAGCGCTTCGAATCCTTCGCCTTTTAAATTCACGGTATCTAATCCAACGTGAATGAGGATTTCAATTCCTTCTGCTGTTTTTAAGCCAATCGCATGTTTTGTTGGGAACACGGTCATGACTTCACCGTTAATCGGTGATACGAGCGTTCCTTCAATTGGTTCAATCGCAAAGCCGTCGCCCATCATTTTTTGTGAAAACACTTGATCTTCCACTTCACTAAGCGGCTTTACAACGCCTTCAAACGGTAAAACAAACTCTGTGTGTGCGTCTGCTTGAACAGCCTGTTGTTCAACAGGTGCACCGGTTGACGCCGTGCCGTATTTAACTAATTGATTCATTGCGTCTGCAACAAACTCTACTTCTGTTCCGACAATGACTTGAACATTTGTTTTGCTGAGCTTCATGATTCCTCTCGCTCCGTGGCGCTTTAAGGCAGCTTCATTAATATTGCCGGCATCAGCTACTTGTAAGCGAAGACGAGTCGCACAGTTATCAATCACGGTTAAGTTTTCTTTTCCGCCTAGATCTTCAATAAAATACGATGCCATATCCACATATTTATCGCCTGTTGCTACAACCGTTTCGTTTGATGTGTCTACTTCTTCATCATCTTCACGTCCCGGTGTTTTTAAATTTAACGCTTTAATCAGCGTGTAGAAAATGATAAAGTAAATCACTGCATATACAATTCCAATTCCCGCTAACAGCAGCGGTTTTTGTGAAATTCCGTAGTTTAAGAAGAAATCAATGGCCCCTGCTGAAAATCCAAATCCAGCGTGAATGCCAAGAGCAACGGCTAAAGCCATCGATATTCCTGTTAAAACGGCATGAATAACGTATAGTAGCGGTGCTACGAACATAAATAAAAATTCAATTGGTTCCGTAATTCCTGTTAAAAAAGAAGTAACCGCAAGCCCAATTAACATACCGCTGACTTGTTTGCGCTTTTCTTTTTTAGCTGCTGCAACCATCGCAAGCGCAGCTGCCGGTAAACCAAACATCATAACCGGGAAGAATCCAGACATGAAGGTTCCTGCCGTTGGATCTCCTTTAAAGAAGCGATTCAAGTCTCCCGTTACGCCGTGATAGTCTCCGAATACAAACCACACTAAGCTGTTTAACACGTGATGCAGCCCAATTGGAATTAATAGACGGTTTAAAAATCCGTATATACCTGCCCCAAGCGCTCCTGCTCCTGTAATCCACGTTCCTAAGTTGTTAATTTGATCTTGAATCGGCGGCCAAATAACGCCAAAGATTCCTGCAAGCGCAAGCATAACGACTGACGTAATAATCGGCACAAACCGCTTTCCTGCAAAGAAGCCAAGCCACTCGGGCAGCTTAATCGCTGAGAAACGATTGTATAGTAAACCGGCCGTTACCCCTGAGACAATCCCGCCGAGTACACCCATGTTAATATCTTTATCAATAGCTACAGTTCCTTTTGTTAATACAAAATAACCAACGACTCCGGCAAGTGCTGCTGCGCCGCTTCCATCTTTTGAAAGCCCTACAGCAATTCCGAGTGCAAACAGTAGTGCTAAATTCGCAAAAATCGCATCTCCGGCTTGAGCCATAAATGGAATATCTAATAAGTCCTTTTGACCCAAACGAAGAAGCAATGCCGCAGCAGGTAATACTGCGATTGGCAGCATAAGCGATTTACCAATACGTTGTAAAAAATTCAGCATGTTTCTATCCCCTTTGTATAACGTATTTAACCCGATGTTACGAGCAAGGATTTTCGTAACAATATTTATCGGATGACAAGTTACCGCATTCATCCCCGGCCTATGATTACATCATCAGCTGAAATAACGGCGGTTTTACTGCATGGACTCATACTAGCACATAAAATATATAGTTGTCTATACCAATTTTCTTTTTAAAAACCTCTCTATATCAATGTTAAAAGCCCTTACAAAACTTTCTAGTTCACAAAAAAGAAACAACTGGTCTAGACAACTATTCCAAAAAGCGTTACACTTAAATCAATACAACGAGCAAAGGAGTGTATGTATGGATACACATTCATCCATCATTATTTATAATGTAACCGTTTATAGTGAAAATCAGACATTAAAAAACGGGTATATTAAACTAACGAACAAGAAAATTACTGAAATCGGAGAGATCCATCAATACCTACGTCAGCCGAATGATCATGTGATTGAGCTTTCTCCTTCCTATAAAGTGATTCCTGGTGCCATTGACGTGCATATTCATGGCGTTAACAATGCCGATGCGATGGACGGTACAGCAGAAGCATTAAAAACAATGGCGCGCACGCTCCCAAAAGAAGGGACAACAAGCTTTTTAGCAACCACTATGACGCAGTCGAATGAAGCAGTTGAAAAAGCGCTTCGCAATGCGGGGGCTTATATAGAAGAACAAACAGATGCAGATGCTGAAGTAGTTGGTATTCACTTAGAAGGTCCGTTTATTTCACCAAAACGTGCGGGTGCACAGCCGCCTACTCACATTCAAGATCCGAATGTAGCACTGTTTCAAGAGTGGCAAAAAGCAGCCGGAGGACATATTAAACTTGTTACGTTAGCTCCCGAGCAGCCAAACGGCTTAGCGCTTACTTCTTATTTAAAAGAAACAAACGTCGTCGCTTCTATTGGCCATTCTGACAGCACATATGATCAAGTTGGTGAAGCCATCGAAGCAGGAGCTTCTCATATTACGCATTTATATAACGGCATGCGCGGCCTTCACCATAGAGAGCCGGGCGTATTAGGCGCCGCTTATTTGAGAGATGAATTATTTGTAGAGCTCATTACAGACGGCATCCACTGCCGACCTGAAATGGTCAAGCTTGCGTACGATCAAATTACAAGTGAACGCATGATTCTTATCACGGATTCTCTTCGTGCCAAATGGCTAAAAAACGGTACGTATGATTTAGGCGGACAGCCTGTCCACGTAAATGACACAACGGCTACCCTTGCAGACGGAACGTTAGCGGGTAGCATCTTAAAGATGAACGATGCGATTAAAAACACGATGAGCTTTACGAACTGCTCATTAGAAGACATCGTAAAAATGACCGCTGAAAACCCAGCAAAGCAGCTTAACCTGTTTGATACAAAAGGAAGCCTTAAAATTGGAAAAGATGCGGATATCGTGGTGTTAAATGAAAATTTAGATGTTGAAATGACATTTTGCCGAGGCACATTGAGCTTTAAAAAGGAGGACTAACAATGAATATCATCCAAGTGAAAAATTACAGTGAAATGAGTGCAAAAGCAGCTGATATGCTGATTAGCAAACTTCATGAAAAGCCAAATATGAATCTGGGACTTGCAACGGGAGGCACGCCGAAAGGATTATATGATCGTTTAATTCAAGATCATAAAGAGCACGGCACGTCTTACAAACACGTTACTTCCTTTAACTTAGATGAATATGTCGGTATGAAGCCGCAAGATCCAAACAGCTATCACTACTATATGGCAGATGCGTTATTTAATCATATTGATATTGACGTAAGCAACACGCACGTTCCTAACGGCCTAGCTGATACGCCTGAAGAAGAATGCCGCCGCTACGATGAAATGATTCAAAATCACGGAGGGATTGACCTTCAGATTCTTGGAATCGGCCAAAACGGACATATTGGCTTTAACGAACCTGGTACGTCATTCAACTCTCCTACTCATATTGTGACGTTAGAAGAGTCAACGCGAAAAGCCAATGCGCGCTACTTTAATTCTCTTGACGAAGTGCCTACTCAGGCTATTACGATGGGAATTGAATCGATTATGAAAAGTAAAGAAATTTTACTGCTTATCTCCGGGGAAGCCAAAGCAGAAGCGATGTATCAGCTGCTTAACGGAGAAATCACAGAAGACTTCCCTGCTTCTATTTTAAAGAAGCATCACTGTGTTACAATTATTGCGGACCAAGAAGCTTTAGCTAAAGTATCGACTACGGTTTAATTTATAGCCTCCTCGTCTTTTTTAGATGAGGAGGTTTACATAAAGGAGAGAACTTAAGTGATTGATAAAAGCTCACCTCTTCCGATTTATTATCAAATTGAAGAACAGTTGAAAAGACAAATTGAAAACGGAGAGTTAAAACCAAATGATTCGCTTCCTTCTGAACGAGAGTTTGCAGAACGATTTGAAATCAGCAGAATGACCGTTCGCCAAGCGATTAACAATTTAGTAAACGACGGTTATTTATACCGTCAAAAAGGCCGCGGCACCTTTGTATCTGAAAAAAAACTGGAGCAGCAGCTCGTTGGATTAACGAGTTTTACAGAAGATATGAAAGCGCGTGGAATGGTACCAAGCAGTAAGCTGCTGAGCTTTGAAATTATTGCAGCTTCAGAGAAAATTGCCGAGCAGCTGCAAATCTCTCTTCATGCGCCCGTTTATGAAATCAAGCGTATTCGTTTAGCTGACGACGTGCCAATGGCGCTTGAAAGCGTGTATGTATCCGCTAACTTAGTCAAAGGATTAACAGAATCCATTGTTAACGACTCTCTTTACCGCTATATTGAAGAAGAGCTCGGGCTGAAAATTGGCGAAGCCAACCAAACGTTAGAATCCATTTTAGCTTCTGAAACCGAAGTGAAGCATCTTGGAATCAGCTCATATTCACCCGTTCTATTGATTCAACGAAATACGTATTTGCAAGACGGCACGCCGCTTGAAGTGGTGAAGTCTTCGTACCGAGCAGACCGCTATAAGTTTACGATTAACATGACACGATCTTAACTAAGGAGTTTTTTTATGTCTAGTTTATATCTACAGGAACTAACAAAACTGCTTGCTAAAGTGGAGGCGCATGAACAGCAGGCAATGGAATCCGCAGCCGAGAAAATCTCACAGCAATTAGCTTCTCACCACCTCATTCATTTATTTGGGTGCGGTCATTCTCATATTTTAACGGAAGAAGTGTTTTACCGTTCCGGAGGGCTTGCGCCGATTCATCCTATTTTTGTAGAAGAACTGATGCTTCATAAAGGAGCTTCGCGCTCTTCACAGCTAGAGCGTAAAAACGACTATGCCTCCACCTTTATGGAAAAAGAAGATATCGTACCAGGCGATATTATGATTGTCATTTCTACGTCAGGCGTAAATCCTGTTCCCATTGATGTGGCTTTAATTGCAAAAGAAAAAGGCGCCTTTGTGATCGGGCTTACCTCTCCTTCTTATGCCACGAGCCGGGCTTCGCGGCATAAAAGCGGAAAATACCTTCATGATGTCGTGGATCTTGTTATTAATAATCACATTCCAAAAGGAGACGTTCTTCTTCATCAGCAAGACATTTCTTTCGCTTCTGGTTCTACTGTAATCGGAGGCGCTATCCTAAACGATGTCCTATCTAAAGCCATCCAAAAACTGCTCAGCCGTGGCATTACGCCTCCTGTCTTTTTAAGCGGTAACATGGAAGGTTCAGATGAACATAACCAGCGGTTGATTGATGCTTACAAAGGAAGAATTACTGCCCTATAACAGCCCCTGCGGCTGTTTTTTTGCACAAAAAAAAGATGCTTGAAAGCATCTCATCAAAGTCGGACTGTACGATTTGGACTAGATCTCCTCTTTATCAGTAGAAGTCTTGTTCACAGCACCATAACCTACTTATCCGACATAATTACTATGTTTAACATAATTATACTCTTTTATACCTTAGGTGTCAAATAAGTTATAAGAAATTTCGTAGTGCATTCATTTGAAGATTTTTTTGCGGTAATGTTCCAGCTGCCTTTTAGCTTCTTTCATAATTGTTGTATGTATGATTTCATCCGTGATGATAAAATAATTTACTATACTTAATTTATAGATTTTACATATAAATTTCCGCCAAAATTTTGTATACGATTTCCTGCCGCATCTCACAAAAAAGAAGCTGCATCAAAACTGATGCAGCTTCTTCCCTTCATATCATGCTAATTATTTCATGTTCATTTGCATTTCATGTTCATTTGCCCTTGTGAGGCCCTTTCGCTACGTATATCGGTTCATAACGAGAGTACCCATTGTGAGATCAGAATATCTGCTTTTCATGTGAGGTAATACGTTTGCTGAAGTTGCTGTTAAGTATTCCAAAACTAAACCAGTCCCTTCATGAAGCTAAGTATTTACCTTTCACAGTAGCCTTAGAAAAATTTCTATCGGCTCTGTACTATTTGTATACCACGTTTCAATTGAACTAAACTAAAAAATTTACTTTAATCAAAAAATTCTTACCACAGGGCTACACCCATTAACAGCGAATTACAAATGGAGCTTTAATCCTTCATGAGAAGCTGTGAATCCAAGCTTTTGATAAAAACGCAATGCCTCTGACCGTTCCTTGTCGGTTGTTAATTGTACTAACTGACAATTACGTTCTTTCGCTCGTTCAATCGCCCATGTAATCAGCTGATATCCAACCCCTTTTCCGCGCTGTGATGAAGCGGTTCGAACTCCTTCAATCGTTGCTCTCCACCCGCCTTGTCGTGCAAGGTGGGGCGTAAAGGTTATTTGTTGAACACCTATTACTTTACTATCTTTACATGCGACAATCAGTTCATTGTTTGGATCCGCATCAATTGCCTGAAATGCTTGAACATAACAGGCTGGAAGCGGTGATTCGTAGCGCTCTCGTTTGCTTCCAAGCATATCATCAGCAAGCATTCCAACAATTTGATCTAAATCTTCCCGCACTGCTTCTCTAAAGGTTATTTCTCCCATTTCACACAGCACCTTTCCCGTGTCTATTTATGATATTAAAAAGAACGCTGACGAACAAGCTCAGAACCGATGCTCCAAACAAAGCAGACGCTAAAGCACCAAGACCCATTCCTTCAAAGCCACCAACTCCAAACATGCTATATAGAAATAGAAATATGCTTATTAACATGCTGCTAAGTGAAATCCCGTACTGCACGGGCGAGTTCTTTCTATAGAAGAAGTACGACGCACCAAACAGCAGCACAAAGAAGGCACCCATTAATCCAAATAAAGAAATCATTTACACCCTCCTCCCCCTCCAAAAAAGGAATTTATATCCATTATATACTATCATTTTTATTTATTCTATCTATATTACTAGCCCTGCAGCCACAACTAAATAGACATGACCAAAATGGCCATGTCTATTTTTCTACTATATTAAAAAGAAAGTTCTTTGAACCAAAAAGAATAAGGGGCTAAACAAGCTTCATCAATTTCATTCATACGTTTTTTGCATCGCTGAAGCACCTCAGCAGGAATGTGTCGCTCTAAGTATGCAGATTCTCCGTTCGCTTGAATCGTTTCTTCTACTAGTTCTTCAAACACATCTAAGCATGCTAAAAACTGTGGAAAAGTTGTATTAATAAAGCGCTCGCAGTCATCGTTGGACGTATCGAGCAGTACAACAGAACCGTTTTGGTGGTGAAGACAAATTGGATCTCCAGCGCCTGTTGTTCCTAAAAACCAGTATTGTTGATAGCGAGATGATAACTCAAATGTTTCGCATAGCGTTGTTAGCTTTCCTTTGGATGAAACGAACTCTAGAAATGGTGAAGCTTCTTTGGGCAATCCTTTTTCTGTTAGCAACTTCTTTATCTCTTCATCAATATCAAGGGGTGCAAGCTGTTCGGCATCAAACTTCATTCGTTTTTCCTGTCGTTGCATCACATTTGACAACTTCTTTCACTCCTTTTCACCATTTGCTCTTTCTTTGCTTTTGTTTATTATAAAAGAAATCCAGCTCGTATTATATGCTACAAATGAACTTAATTAGACTGAAAATTTTTCCAATCTTTATTTATATAGCCCGATTTCCTCTTTATAAACACAGGTAAAAAGAAACCGATCAGATTTTCTCCAGTAAATTCTGCTTTGAAAAATAATTCTCATTCCCTTCTTCCCTTTTCAGCTTACTCTCGCCTCTTATAAACAGGCTCAATCTTTATTATTCCAATTTTTTCTACTTTTTGCAACTAGGACTTATCTCACCATTTCTTATGCGAGATTAATAACTTGACAAAATACTAAAATAAGCAACAGTAATTATTTACAAATTTTTAAACTTTATGGTTTAATAGGTATGTAATTCCTGTTTTTTACTATATTTTTTTGGAGGTTTAACATGAAAAAAGGGTCAATTTATCGTTTTATTGCTTTTGCTTTAATGTTCACCTTGTGTTTTAGCCAATTCGGCTTACTCAAAACACAAGCGGCAGGCAATCCTCCTGCTAATGAAAAAACATTAAGCATTGGTAAAGCAGCAAAAGGAACATTTACAGAACCAGAACAAGCACATTGGTACAAAATTAATCCTTCTAAGCAAGAGGTAGCAAAGTTTTCACACTACCGAATTAAGCTTCAAAGTGATGATGAAGTAAATATCACGGTTTATTCTAGTCTTGAAAATGCCAAAAACAACGTGGCATTTGACCGTTATATGGGATACTCTTACAAAGATGAACCTGCTCAGCTAGATTTTCCAATCGCTTGGACTGGCCCTTATTATGTAAAGGTTGAGTATTACGGAGATGGAGATCTTATTGTTGAAGATGATACCGAAGAAGGTGGACAAACTCCTTCGGAACCTGAGCCGGAATTAAAAACAGAAGTTCCTTACACAATCAGCTATGAAGGCGCTTCGCTTCCCCCTTCTCAAATGGAGGCAGAAGAATGCCCGGCTGAATTAAGTACAAGCCAAAAAGAAAACGGAAAAGGTATTTTAAAAGATTTGCGTACGATTCGTGACGCTGTGCTTTCAAAAACAGCAAGCGGAAAAGACCTTTCTTCTCTTTATTACAAAGCCGCTCCGTTTATCAGCTCTAAAATGATTATTGATAAATCGATGCGCGAACAAGTATACAAAGATTTAGTTCAGCTAAAAGGTCTATTTACAGATGTAGCGAAAAACGGCGCATCAAGCACGTACATGATTACAAGTGCTGATCAAAAAGCAATCAATGATTTATACAGCATCGCATACAAATCTGTTCCGGTTGCTTTAAAGAAAGATTTAGAAAAAGTAGCAGCACAGACCAAATTAAAAGACGTAACGGACTTAAACGTATCGTCTGTATTAGTAAGAGCTAAGTTAGTCAGCGCAAACAGCGTTTCAACAAAAGCTGAAACTCGCTATATTGTTAAATTAAAAGATGGTGCAAATGCTAAATCATTTAAAACAAAAGCACAGTCAAAATCAGCAAGCATTGAATCTATTAATCCATTAAAACAATCAGCTGCTTCTTTTGATAATATGTTTGTTATTCAATTAGATGACAGCAATGGAAAAAGCTTCAGCACGTCATCTGCTCAAGGTAAAATGACGGCAAAACAAATTCAGGCACTTCCTGAAACTGAATTTATCGAGCCGGTTCAAGAGTACCACGCTCTTTCAATGGATTCACAATATCCGTATCAATGGTCATTAAACAATACGGGTAAAAATGACGGTACTCAGCATGCCGATATTCAATACGAATCACTTGAAAAATTACTAAACGGTCAAAAGTTAAAAGATACGGTTATTGCCGTTGCCGATACGGGTGTCGATTCATCACTAGCTGATTTAAAAGGCGTGGTGGATACAAAAACAGGCTATAACTACGTGGATCGTTCGTCAAATGCAACTGATGACAATGGACACGGAACTCACGTAGCAGGTATTATCGCAGCCTCTGCAAACAATAACTATTCAATGGCCGGCATTAATTCTCATGCGAAAATTTTACCGGTTAAAATTCTAGACGCATCTGGTAGCGGAGATACAGAACAAATTGCGTACGGTATTAAATACGCGGTTGATCACGGTGCAAAAGTCATTAACTTAAGCCTTGGCGGATCTTACAGCCGCGTGCTTGAATATTCATTAAAATATGCATACGACCATAACGTAACAGTTGTAGCTGCAAGTGGAAACGACGGTATGGAAGAGCTTTCTTACCCTGCTTCATCTGCCTATGCGATTTCAGTAGGCGCATCAAACCGTTTAGATATCGTATCTGACTACTCAAACTATGGAAAAGGATTAGATATTACAGCTCCTGGCTCTGATATTCCAAGTCTTGTTCCAGACGGAAACGTCACTTATTTAAGCGGAACATCCATGGCAACACCTCACGTGGCAGCCGTTGCGGGATTATTGCTATCCCAAAACCCAGGCTTAAAGCCAAAAGACGTTGAAAAACGCCTAACCGATACAGCTAAAGATATTAAATTTGATGAAAAAGATGCTCCTGTATACGATGATGAAGAAAGTCCAGCAGAACCCCCTGCTCCAGGCTACGATTACGTATCAGGATGGGGACGTTTAAATGCGTACAGCGCTGTAAGTGCACAGCAGCTGCAAGCGCAGGTAAATCCATTTGTCAGCACGCAAAAAATTATTACAGGTAAAGCTCAAAGCGGTTCAACTGTTAAAGTAATGAACGGTTCAAAAACACTTGGCACAGTTAAAGCTGATGCAAAAAATACGTTCTCTGTGAACATTCCAGCTCAAAAAGCTGATACCGTTTTACAAGTAGTTGTCACAAACGGAAAAGCAAGTACGAGCATTCGTGCAGTTGTTCAAAAAGCACCTGCCAAACCAGCGGTAAAAGCGGTGACGAATAAAGATGAGTATGTAACAGGAACGTCTAAAGCGAATTTTACGGTAAATGTTAAAAACAGCGCTAAGAAAGTGATTGCTTCAGCAAAGGCTGATGCAAAAGGCGCGTTCAAAGTAAAAATTCCAAAACAAAAAGAAAACACAGTCTTGTACATCACGGCTACAAACAGCCAACAACAAGAAAGTGAAGAAGTAAAAGTAACGGTGCGTGACGTTATTGCTCCAAATGCACCTAAAGTAAATCCAGTCAGCGATGCGGATACAGCTATTAAAGGAACAGCAGAAGCAAATGCATCTGTTGTAGCGAAAGTGAACAACAAAGAAATCGGCAAAGCAAAAGCCAATGCAAAAGGTCAGTACAGCATTACGATAAAAAAACAAAAAGCAGGTACAGCAATCAGCGTAACAGCAGCAGACGCAGCCAACAACACAAGTAAAGCTACGACTGTAAAAGTGAGCGATAAAACTCCTCCTGCTGCACCAAGCGTAAATGCTGTCACAACAAAAAGCACGGCTGTAACAGGTAAAGCAGAAGCAAATGCTACCGTAACGGTAACAGTCAACAAAAAAAGCATTGGCTCTGCTGCTGCTAACAGCAAAGGACAATACTCAGTAAAAATTAAAAAGCAAAAAGAAAAAACAGTCTTAAGCGTAACCGCAAAAGACAAAGCGAACAATACGAGTAAAGCAACAGCAAAAACGGTGACAAAATAAAGAAAAAAGGCGCTTGGCTTATGGCCAAGTGCCTTTTTGTTATAACAGCTGTTTGTTTTTAAAGTATTTCCACATTCCCCACGTTAACACAATTAACATAACGATAATAACAGCAGTAGCCCAGTGGGAATTCTGATATGGAATCGGTACGTTCATTCCAAAAAATCCGGTTACGAACGTTAGCGGAAGCATAATCGTTGAAATCAGCGTTAAGACATTCAGCTTTTCAGATGAAGTTGCATTGGTAATAGAATAATACGTATCAAGCGCACTGTTTACGAGGTCTCTAAACGTTTCAGCAGAATCTACAATACGCTCTAAGTGGTCAAGCAAATCAATGTAGAAAGGAACATTTTCTTCTCGTATATCGAATTTCCACTTTCCATTAACCGTTAAGAAAATTCGGCGCTGAGGCAGAATAACGCGACGGATTAAGATAATCGTTCTTTTTAACGCCAAGAACTCTTCCGTCACTCCGCGCACTTCTTTGTTGTAGATTTCATCTTCTAATTCATCAATACGCATGTCGATTCGGTCTAAAATCGGGAAGTATTCGTCCGTGATGCCATCAATCAAAGCATATAATAAAAAGTCGGCGCCGCGGTTCATAAACTTTGGATAACGTGAGCACACAGCATCCATTTTGCGAAGCCAGCCCATTTTATGTTTATGAATTGTTACTACGTAATTTGATCCGACAAAGGCATTTAACTCAAGCGTCGTAATCTCGTCATCACTTTCTTCATTATAGCGAAGCGCGTGAAAAACGAAAAATTTATAGTCTTCGTAATCATCCATTTTAGCGCGAGGACTGTCGTGTAAGCAGTCTTCAATCGCCAATGGGTGAAAATCGAATAATTTAGCAATTTGAGCAAGCTCTTGTCCGTGGACATCATACAAATCAATCCACAGCAAATTATCAGGATTGCGCAATTTCTCATGCACGTCTCCTAAATCAAGATTCGTTACCATTTCTTTTGTTTCATCATCATATAAGTATGTTTTAATCATTGATTTTTCACCTCACATCATTGAGGCATTAAGGAGTATTTTCCTTCGTTGAAATGAGAGGAACACATACACCTTTGTTGCCCCTATCTTGTTTTGCAGTAACCTTCATCGAAATGGGGTCATCAGTGCCCATTCATCTCACCTCCTAATTAGTTGAAGGAACGCTGACTTGTAATACAGCTACTTCACAAAGTTTAATTTTAACATACAATCCAACTCTAGCGTAGCGCTTTTTTCAAAACCTTTTCCTCACCTTTTAAAGTTTCAAACAAAACTTCCGATACTATAAAAGCAGTTATAATCGGCAATCGATAACTAATAAAGCTTGAATCCTCCCGCAAAGGTTCACCTAATCGTAGACGATCAACCAAGGGGGATCGCCTACGATTAGGTCTAGAAAATCTGCCATGGCCAAAGACCGGCCATGGTAGATTTTCTACACCGATAAACATTATATGTGTGATGGGGAAAAACGTGTAGGAATTTTTGGACTTTCATCGAATACTTACTTAACAAACTTAGATTACGAAAAGGACTGATGATACATGCATCTTAAACGTGAAGAACCATTTCGCTTTTTATTTGAGACTCCCATTGTTGGAACGTTTTCCATTGCTAAATACGACAACAAAGAAATCGATTCTAAGCCACGTCCTTTGTCCGTTATCGACCTTTCACCAAAAGGAATCAAAATAATTACGCCGCTTGATTTACCTATTTTCAACCATCAAATTCAGCTAAAAATCAGCTTTTATTTAAATGAAAAACCCATTCATATTACCGGACTTTGCGTGTGGAAAGAAAAACGGCACACCGAATACCTTTATGGCATTGAAGCATTTAACAATGCGGAAGAACAAGCGATTTTAATTACAGAGCTCAAAACCTACGCCAAGAAAAAGCGAGATAAGCAATAAAAATAGCGCTCATTTGTTTTACTCCCCTTTTAAGATGGCAATACTACGAACGACTTCGATAGAAAAAGGTGAGACGATGAGCAGCAAAGCAAAAAAAGAGTGGATTGGCGGTCTCGTACTATTTTTACTCGTCAGTTTTGTCAGCATCACATTTGCGGGCTATCATACGGTGAAAGCCGCCGTTGAACAAACGTATGTACCGCTTGAGCATGGGAACAAAACACACGTTAATTTAAAAAAAGGGCAACCGTTTTCCCTGCTTTTAATTCAAGAGAACCATCAAAATACGTCATTTGTATATATGACTGTTAATAAACAGCATGAATCAATAAAAATGACCCACTTGCCAGGGTCAACTCAGCTCGGCAATGAAACACTGCGAACCATTTATCATCGAGGAAATATGAATGCTGTCGTAAAGAACGTCGAAACGTATGCAAAGCTTCCTGTTGATTATTATGTCAAAATGGATCAGCAGTCAGTCGTCGATGCTGTAAATAAATTAGGCGGCATTATCGTCACAAACAAGCGTGCTTTTGAACACAGCAACATTGTTTTTCCAAAAGGATCGATTCGCCTTAACGGAAAAGAAGCACTTGTTTTTTTAAAGGAGCGTAATGAGCAAGACATCTTTACTGCACATGAAAGACAGCTGTCCGTCGCAAAAGCCATTTTCAGCCAAGCAGCTACGATTCCCAATGTTGCAAAGCTGCATTCTCTTGTATTTACGCTCGCTGATCACATTGAAACCAATGCACCCTTTAATGATATCAAACGGATTCAAAAAACCTACAAACCGGCCGTTTCTCACGTAGACAAGCAGCAGTTTCCGCAAAACGAATGGAATCAAAAACAAGTCACAACGCGGCTGTATAAGCACTTAGAACGCAAAGAGCTGTTTTTATAAAACTTATCAAAAAAAACCATTGGCCCCAGGCTCAATGGTTTTTTATGCTACCTATCTTCAGCAGGCACAACTTTCTCGTTTATTTTAACAACAACCTTTTCATCACGTTCATCTTTAAAACAGCTCTTTTGATAAAAAGAATGATTATTAGGCGGCCCAATGATAACCGTATCCGTAATCGGAGCAACGGCTTCTGCTACTTCGCTTGCACTTACTCCATACGCTTTTTGAAACACAATGGGAGGCGTTAAGCGCAGCACGTCGGATCCTTCTGTAGACTCAAATTGATCATTGTTAAAAAAGAGATGCAGATGCGCTTCTTCCGATAGCGGTTCAATCCAATGCCACCAGCCCATCGGTATAAAAACAACTTCGCCTTCTTTTATTCGGTAATTGTGCATGCTGCTTGTATCAGGGTCTAAGACAGACACCTGCACTTCACCTGAAACGACGACATCTAATTCCCACGCGTTTGGATGCCAGTGCGGTTCTCTCATATGCCCTTTCGTCATATATAAATCAACAAACGCACCTCCGAGCATGGCAGGCAGCTGAGTTGAGGTTAGCTGATACGCTATATTTTGGTCATTTCGTTTGAACAGGACATTTTGCTTATAGTTTACTGACAGATTAGGCGTTCCTGAGCTTTTTTTAATATTTGAATTATCCGGCACAAATCCAGATTTACTCATAGTGTCATACCCTCTTTTCATCAAAAAGTTATATGCACTATCCTATTAAAACTTTTAGCTAAGGGTGTTTTAATTAGAAAAAATAAAAAACGAGCGTTTCCGCTCGCTTTTTATCCGACAAGACGTTCAATTTTCTTTTTCTTCCATACAAATTGATAATAGCTGTACTGCAGGATTAAGCTAACCACAAACGCCGCTGGATACCCAATCCAAATCCCTTTAATTTCAAGAGGCGTAAACTGCGACAGCACGTAAGCTACGGGCACTTCTACACACCAAATAGCCATAATACTAAAGACCGTAGGCCAAAGCACCGTACCGCTTGCTCGCATCGTAGCGGTAATAATTTGCGCATGACCGAAAATCAAATAGCTCCAAAGTGTTATAACTAACAGCTCTTCGGCAATACGGAGCGTATGCTGACTTGTTAAAAACAGAGCTAAAATTTGATTGGAAAAGAGATAAATAAGTAAAATCAATACGCTGCCAATAACGTAATTCAGCATAATTCCAGAGCGGATAACTTCTTTTAAACGCTCAAGTTTATTGGCACCAATCGACTGCGCCGCAAAAATAGAAACTGCAATTCCTAAGCTGATTGCCGGCATTTGTACATAGCTTGCCACTTGGTTCACCGCTCCGTACGCTGCTGTAGCGTCTGAGCCAAACCCGTTCACAAACGTAATAACCGCAATTTCAGAAAGAGAAACTAAAATCATATTGATACTCGCTGGAATCCCTAAACGCATAAGCAGCTTTAAAAGCGTTCCGTCCATTTTTAATGAAATAGATGAGTCAAACTTTAACGGATGATTTTTCTTGCGTAAATAGATAATCATAATAATGAACGTTAATACGGTTGAAAACACCGTTGCATACGCAGCGCCGTACACTCCAAGCTTTGGCACTCCGATCCATCCAAAAATTAAAATCGGAAGAAAAATGATGTTTAAGACCGTACTCACAACTAAAAAGTAAAAAGGCGTTTTAGAGTCTCCGGTTCCGCGCATAAACGTCGTATAAACAAAGTATAAAAACAAAACAGGAATCGCCACAAACAAAATGCGCGCGTAGTGAACCGTTACGTCAATAATATTAGCCGGCGTTCCCATAATCCGAAGAATATCCGGAGCAAATATGCTTCCCAAAACAGCAAGCACAATTCCGACTAGAAATGTAAACGTGAGCGTGGTACCGATAATTTCTTTGACTCGTTTTTCGTTTTGTGCCCCGTACGCTTGCCCGATTAAAATGGAACTTCCTGAACCAATTCCAATCGAAAACGACACGAGCAGAAAAAACAGAGGAAAAAAAGCAGAAATAGCGGCTAACGCATCAACTCCAAGCGCTCTTCCGACAATAATACTTCCCGCCAGCTGCCCAACTGACTGCATGGCGTTACTTAACATGAGCGGAATCAAAAACACAAGCATCAGCTTACTGACGGATTTTTCTGATTCCACTACTTCACTTTTAACATCTTGATTCTTCACACCTATTTCTCCTTTGTATCAGCTTTCGGCGAATGATAGCCTTTTTCGCCGTAAGGCTGCAGCTTCTCTAACCATTTCGCTTCCAGTTTCAGCAAATCCTTTTTTGAAAGTGCTTTTTCTTCTTCTCTTTTAATCGTTTCCAGCATCTCAATTGAAAAAGCATCCGCCCCGTACGTATTCCACTCGTTTTGAAGCTCTTTATTTTGATGAGTGTTCGTCTTTAACGTGAACTTTACGCCGTTTAACGTTTTGATGTTAGGCGTAGAGCCAATGTAAATCTTATCATTGTGAAGGTTTTTAATTTGATACACGCCGCCTTCTGTTTTTACTTCTTTCGCTAGCTGCTTCATTTGTTTTTTATAGTCTTTTGAGTCCATACTCATCTCTGTCTCTCCTTTTCTCCAGTAGCTGCTTCCGTCTGCGCTGCGCTCTAAGAAACCGTATTCAATTAAATAGCGTCGCAGCACGGCGTAGTCGTCATAAAAAGGTGTTAACCTATCGTTCACTTCTTTTTCGGTATACGTGCTGCCAAACTCAAAATGTCCGCTTAATTCTTCAAGAACAACAAGACGGTGTTTTTCTTGCAAGTGAAAGGTGCGAAGAGGTCCGTTTAAACCTTGCGGAAAGTTCTTCGCTAAAATTTTTTCACGCTCTTCATCACTGACGCTGTAGCGCTGACTTCTTCTAGGCGCTGCAGTGGATGCCGGTAGCTTCTTCTCTTCTTCTCCGTCGTTCAACAGTTCCATCAGCGTTAAAAACACTTTTGCCTGACGCTCTTTTTTCTTTAACGTAAAGCGGTGATTTCGAATGGTCGATGAACTGCCAATTCCCATTTCTTTTTGAATATCGCTGTCACTTTTTCCTTCCTTAAAAAACTTCACTAAATTTTTTTGATGATCAGAAAGACCCGTTACCTCTTTATCTAGCCCTATTAAATGATGGAATACAGACCCGTGCTGCTGTTCCACATGAAGCTTCATATAGCGTTTTGCTTCATAAAAAACACCTTCCACCGGATAAATAATGCCTTTTTCAATGTTTTCACCGCACAGTAAGCAGTGGTAGTGATCTTCGCTTTCCCCGTACCCTTTCTTCATCTCTTCAAAAGATGATTCCCAAAACAAATCGTTTACCATATAAATAGACACCTTTCTATTTTGTTTATTAATTTATAAACAAATATATTATATGTTTATAAATATGTCAATTCTACGTTTATGATACATAAAAAGATGGAGACATAACGAAATGACTCCAATCAACTGCTAGAAGGAACAAAACAGATCAAACCTACGTTAACCATAACAAAAAAAACGCACCGCTAATCAAACACGTTGATCAATGGTGCGTTTTTCACTTGAGCTAAAATAATTTCGTCCCGGTTTCTTTATTCCATTCACTTAAATAAGGAAAATCCTTAGATATAACGGGCTTATCATTCAAAAGCGTAATCAACTCCAAGCGGTTGCCGTCAGGGTCATTAAAATAAACGCAAGCCGCTGGCATCCACGTATGAACAATCGGCTCTGTTTGGGGCTTTCCAAACGACGTCTCTTCCGGTTCAATGCCTTTTGAACGCAGCCACGTTAACGCTTCATGAATATCTGCTGCTTCAATTCCAAAAGCAAAATGACTACTTTTCAACTCTTTTTCATCGGTTTCCCAAAGTCCAAGCATCTGCTTTTGTTCCCCAACAAAGAAAAAAGCACAGCGCCTCTCTTCAATTTTATGAACAAACGTCAGCCCAAGACGTCTATAAAATTCAATCGAATCCTCCAAACTCCGCACATGCACATGCGTCTCATAAATACTCTTAATCATAGCCTTCCCTCCATCCTTTTCTACTACTATAAGCCATCTCACACCAAACAGCTTCCTAACAAAGAATGAAAAACAATCAGCCTTAAGAACGAGAACCCCCAACAGGAACATACAGCTTTGAAATTCAGAAGAGCACTATAGGTTTGGTTTTGACTACGGTTTTGACCTTAACTACGGTTTTGAGGCGCCCCCCCCCGGGGGGGGGCCACCCCACGGGTTGAAAAAAAACCCAACC